>NC_012914.1:210000-810000 GCF_000023585.1 Paenibacillus sp. JDR-2
ACCCTGGGGATAACAGGCTTATCTCCCCCAAGAGTCCACATCGACGGGGAGGTTTGGCACCTCGATGTCGGCTCATCGCATCCTGGGGCTGAAGTAGGTCCCAAGGGTTGGGCTGTTCGCCCATTAAAGCGGTACGCGAGCTGGGTTCAGAACGTCGTGAGACAGTTCGGTCCCTATCTGTCGCGGGCGCAGGAAATTTGAGAGGAGCTGTCCTTAGTACGAGAGGACCGGGATGGACGTACCGCTGGTGTACCAGTTGTTCCGCCAGGAGCACCGCTGGGTAGCCAAGTACGGACGGGATAAGCGCTGAAAGCATCTAAGCGTGAAGCCCCCCTCAAGATGAGATTTCCCAATTAGTAAGACCCCTTGAAGACGACGAGGTTGATAGGTTCGGGGTGGAAGCACAGCAATGTGTGGAGCTGACGAATACTAATCGGTCGAGGGCTTATCCTACAAACTTTATGAAGTATTAACTTCGTAAACATAAACCAGCTAATGTTTTGTGTGAATCATATTCAGTTACTTACGGTGTTTTATGTTTATAGCATAAATAAACACCCACCATGAAGTGGGTTTTTTATTGGGCTTTGCCTTTTTTCTTAATGTTCCCTGATAGCTCAGTTGGTAGAGCACTCGACTGTTAATCGAGTTGTCACAGGTTCGAGTCCTGTTCGGGGAGCCATATAGAGAGGTGTCCGAGTGGTCGAAGGAGCACGATTGGAAATCGTGTAGGCTCTAACCGGGTCTCGAGGGTTCGAATCCCTTCCTCTCTGCCATAAAACTTTTATTTTGATACGGCCCGTTGGTCAAGGGGTTAAGACACCTCCCTTTCACGGAGGTAACAGGGGTTCGAATCCCCTACGGGTCACCAATTTTACCCCAAAAAGTGAAGCAGCGCTTCGTAGGTTATTCCGATTATTTTTCGGGGACCCCGGGGTTATACAGTATGGAGGCTTAGCTCAGCTGGGAGAGCATCTGCCTTACAAGCAGAGGGTCGGGGGTTCGATCCCCTCAGCCTCCACCATATATGTTTTACAATGACGCGGGGTGGAGCAGCTCGGTAGCTCGTCGGGCTCATAACCCGAAGGCCGCAGGTTCAAATCCTGCCCCCGCAACCAAAACTTTATCTTCGGTTTGTACCGAGAATTCGATGTGGAGCTGTGGTGTAGAGGCCTAACATGCCTGCCTGTCACGCAGGAGACCGCGGGTTCGAATCCCGTCAGCTCCGCCATTTAATCAAACATCAGGCTCGGTAGCTCAGTTGGTAGAGCAGAGGACTGAAAATCCTCGTGTCGGCGGTTCGATTCCGTCCCGAGCCACCATGTTAGATGGTTGGAAAAGTTAATATGCCGGTGTAGCTCAGTTGGTAGAGCAACTGACTTGTAATCAGTAGGTCGTGGGTTCGACTCCTATCGCCGGCACCATTTTTACGGAGGGTTAGCGAAGTGGCCAAACGCGGGAGACTGTAAATCTCTTCCTAACGGTTCGGTGGTTCGAATCCATCACCCTCCACCATTTTTTCTTTGAGAGCCATTAGCTCAGTTGGTAGAGCACCTGACTTTTAATCAGGGTGTCGAAGGTTCGAGTCCTTCATGGCTCACTTTACCTTGCTTTTCGCGGTTGTGGTGGAACGGCAGACACGCTATCTTGAGGGGGTAGTGCCCACCGGGCGTATGGGTTCAAGTCCCATCAACCGCACCATACGATTTGAAATTACGGAGCCTTGCTAAGCAAGGCTCTTTTTGTTTTTCTCGAAATGGATGTTGAGCTGCTTCGGATAGGATGCAAATAATTTTTCCTCGCAAATTGTAAGCGCTTAATCGATGAGAAGTTCAATTTTTGAACAGTTATATCAGTCAAAAAATTGAACATGGAATTAACGATAAATTGAATTGCAGGTATTCGGCCCAGACGGTATAATGCATCATCACCATATGGCATCGATTTCATTATAAAAAGCGAGGGGTAGCATGATCGGTTGGACTAGCTCTACACAAGTTGGCCAAGTATTACGGATGGAAGAGAGGATTCGGATATTTGGAGTAATAGATGTTTCCGTCTTTCCGGTGGTTAAGAGTCAGAAAGGTCCGCAGCCATGAAGTTAATGAAGTGGCTATTCGTCAACCGGAGTATCCGGACAAAGATTGTATGGAGCAGCGTGATCACGTCACTCGTTCCGATGCTTGTGCTGTCTTATCTCTTTTACGAATCAAGCACGAAATCGCTGGAACGCACGATGTACCGCAGTACCAGCCAGAATGCGCAGTATGTGGCCGGCTACTTGAATCAATATTTCCGCGACCTGTCATCTTCAGCCCTGCAGGTGTACGGCTTCCCCCGTGTCATGAATTTGATGGAGCACGGCCGTAACGTGAATGACGAGGATTTCTTTGCTCTTGGCGAGTCGCTGAAGAGCTACTATGCGCTTGTCTCCAATAAGAACAAGGATAACGTCATTAAAATCATGATTTTTGGCAAGGACAATAAGCTAAAGGAATTTTGGTCGAGAGCTGCCAGTTATGATGCTATCCCTCTTAACGAGAGCATCCCCCATTACGAGGACATGCTCGATTTGCCGTTTCAGAACTCACTCTCCTTTTCCTACAGGGATTCTTCGTTTAAGCAGGACTTTTTCGTATTTGCCATTACGATATACGATCCGTTCTACCATAGTAAAATCGGCACGCTTGTCTTTTACATTCAGATGAAGGAGCTTACTAAAGTCATTGAGGCAAATAATCAATCTCCGAATGTAATCGTGCTGCGTAACTCCAGGGGCGAGACCTTCTACCATACGAGCGACAAATACGATGGTATCGTGCCTACATTTGATGCACCGGATATACGGATGAAAAATAAACCGAAGGAGCTTCGATTCGAACAGCGCCAGGATCTGCTTGTCAGCACTTCCTATCTGGATAACGGCAACTCGACGCTGACCATTATCTATCCGAACGAAGAGCTGGCTCGCCATCGCAACAATACACTCTTAATCGCCATTGGGGCAGTGGTGTTTGCCGTAGTGTGTATCTCGCTGCTGTCGCTTTTTGCCCAGCAATATTTGACCCGACCTATTAAACGACTTGGCCAGGCGATGAAAAAGGTGCGCAACGGCAACTTCCACGTCACGCTGTCACAGCCGTATCGTTATCGGGATGATATATCCGAGCTGACCCGAAGCTTCAACTTCATGACAGAAAAAATACGGGAGCTGATCGAGCAGCGTTACCAGATGCAGCTTCGGAACAAAGAAGCTCAGCTGCTTGCTCTGCAAATGCAGATTAACCCGCACTTTTTGTACAATACGCTGCAAACGATAGGCGGTAAGGCCGTACTGATCGGGGATTATGAGATTCCGGAGATGTGCCGTTCTCTTGGCGACTTGTTCCGCTACAGCTTCTATGAGGGAAATACGGAGTCCACGGTTCGGCAGGAGCTGGCGCATGTCGGCAACTATTTGTATATCCAGCAGTTTCGGTTCGAGGAGTCGCTGCGCATGGAATTTGACGTGCCGGAATCGTTAATGGAGGCCTCCACGATTCGTTTCGTTATGCAGCCGATTATAGAGAATGCCGTCATACACGCACTTGGCGGTCCGGATGACGGGCAGCTGCTCATTCGAGTCAAGGCTGAAACGGATGAAGGAACAATTGTATTATCCGTCAGCGACAACGGTCCGGGTATAGCCCCAGACAAGCTGGCGGTGCTGCGCAACGACATGGAGAAGAAGTCGATGGAAGTATTCTCGGGGGTCTCGATTGGGTTAAAAAACGTTCACGAACGCATACGGCTTGCATACGGCGATTCGTATGGCCTCGAATTGGACAGCAAGCTGGGCGAAGGGACGGTTATTCGTATCCGAATTCCATGCAGAAAGCGGGGAGAATCTCATGTTTAAGGTAATGGTCGTTGATGACGAGCCGTGGGGGCGCAAATCGGTTGGCAAAATGATAGATGAGCTGCAGCTGGATGTCGAGGTTGTCGCGGAAGCCCGAAACGGAGCGGAAGCGCTTGAGCTCATCCCGGTTAGCAAGCCCCATATCATCGTAACGGATATGAATATGCCGGTCATGAACGGCCAGCAGTTCCTCGAGCAATTGTATCACCGTTACAACCATATTAAGGTTGTCGTGATCAGCGGTCATTCGCAATTCGAATATATGAAGGCGGCTGTCGCCTACCAGGCATGCGAATACGTGCTTAAGCCGGTGTCGCATGCAGATCTGAAGGATGCGATGGTCAAGGCTATACAGGCCAGCCGCAGCCATATGAGCGTCGAGCAGCGCCAGCAATTCGCAAACGAAATGCGCAAGCTGCGTACCGAGACGTTTCTGCAAAACGTGACGGGACGGCGAATAGTGGGCAACGCCGATATCGTCTCCCAAGCAGCGGAGCTTCTCACGAGTCCGGCTACAGGCCGCTACCGGCTTGCCGTCTGCATGCTTCGACGATTTCGCGAGCTCGCGGAAACCAAGTTCAACGGCAATGCGGATCTGCTTATGTTTAGTATCGAAAATATGATGAACGAATTGACGAGCGGCGCGCCGCTATACGTATTCAAATCGGACGACCGTCAGCGTCTTTGCCTGCTGCTGTCAGAGCCGTCTATGGACGGCGGGACCGTGCGGGAAATGCTGCTGCCCTTCCATGAGACAACGAGCCGTATGCTGCAGCTCTATGCCGTTGTTGGATTAAGCGATCCGCGCGAACGACTGGACCAATTGCCGGAGGCTTTTGAGGAAGCGAGCGAACGTCTGTACGGCAGCACGCTGCGAGGAACCGAGTTCTCCGTAATGTCTGCCGGTACGCCTCATGAGCGTGGCGAGATGCTCGGCGGATTCGACGCGAAGCTGCTGCAGCAAGCGATCGTCGGCGGACAAACGGCTTCGGTTCGCAGAATGCTTGGCGAGTTTGCGCGCAAAGCGGAGATGTCGGAATCGCTGACCATTCGGAGCGCGCAGAAGGAGCTGCGCAAGCTTGGCGCTGCCGCCGGAAGCGAGTGGCCGGCTATTACGACGGCTAGTCCGCTGCTGGCTGATCAACGCGCGATCGATAGCGTAATGACGCTCTCCGCGCTTCACGCCTACGTGGCGGAGCTGTCGGCGGCGATAGAAGCGCATATACGCGCAAGGGCTTCTTCGAGTGATGCGTCTAATCCCATGAGCGAGATTGTGGCGTATTTGGACGGGCATTATTTTGAAGATGTTGGCCTGATCGACATGGCAACCCGCTATCACATGGACCCGAGCTACTTGAGCCGGCAATTCAAAGCCGCAACCGGGGTAAATTTCATTGAATACGTAACGCGAAAGCGAATGGAGAAGGCGTGCGAGCTGCTCCGCGAATCCGACCGCAAAGTAAGCGATATCGCCGAGCTGGTCGGTTACGAGAATCAGAGGTATTTTAGCCAGGTATTCAAGAAATTTACCGGACAGACTCCATCGGAATTCCGGGAGTTGCCGTTGTCCGTATCCCAGCCTGCAAAAAATTGAACATCGCATCTCCAATTTATTTTATTCCTGCAGACGCGAACAATCAGTAAACTGAGCATCAGGACGAACGAGAACGCTCGATCCGAGAACATCAGACAAAGGGGATATGAATATGAACAAGAAACTCGGCCTTGGTCTCAGCGTTGCCATGATGACCGCGCTGCTGAGCGCTTGTGGCGGAAATAACGGCAATAATGCCGCAAGCCCGGCCAATACGGCTTCGGCGCCCGCCAACTCGGCAACGGAATCGGCGAGCGCGCCGGCAACGGAAGATACCGAACCGGTTACGATCTCGTTCATGCATTTCAAGAGTGACGCGACGGACGGCATTAACAAAATCGTCGAGCAGTTCGAAGCGGAAAATCCGAATATCAAAGTGGACGTACAGCCGGTCAAGTTCGACGACTACGCTACGCTGCTGAAGACAAAGCTCGCCAGCGGCGATATCGTCGACGTATTTACCTTAAACGCGGGCAGCACGACCAAGCTGTACAAGGACGGCGGTTACCTGGAAGACTTGACCGACCAGGAATTTATGAAAACCTTCGATCCGGGCGTGCTCGCCGAGCAAGCGACGGACGGCCGTAACTACATCATGCCGCTGAACGCGGGACCAATCGCCGTTTTTTATAACAAGAAAATTTTCGCCGATCTCGGTATCGAGATTCCAACGACCTACGATGCGCTTATCGCGGCGGCGCAAAAAATCAAAGACTCGGGCAAAACGCCGTTTGCGCTTGGCTGGAAAGACGGCTGGCCGCTTGGCATGTGGCTGAGCCGCGACTTCCCGAGCAACACGGTGCTCGTTGACAAGCAGACCGACTTCTTCGACAAGCTGGAGAAGGGTGAAGCGAAATTCGCTGATAACCCGGCAACGAAGACGACGATTCAACATGCACTCGACATGTTCAAATACGGCAACAAAGACCAGCTGGGCGTTGATTACAACGGTGCTGTCGACATGTTCGCCCGTGAAGAAGCCGCCATGATGTACATGGGCACTTGGCCGCTGCCGGACATCGAGAAGAAAAATCCGGAGCTGTTCGCAACCGGCATGGGTTACTTCCCGTATCCGTTCAGCAATGATCCGGCTCTTAACAAGCTGGAGTTCAACCCGGATGCATCAGTAGCGGTGAACAGCAAGTCCGAGCATAAGGAAGCCGCCATGAAATTCCTTGCTTACTTGGCTAGCGTCCCTGCGGCAAATACATGGGTAGAGAACGTGAAGACGTTGACTTACGTAAAAGGAGCTTCGGCAGATATCGCTCCCGCCGTCTCGGAGTTGAAGCCTTACTTCGATAACGGTCAGTTGTACAACTCGCAAGTGTATATTACAACAACGATTGACTGGACGACGCAGTTCTCCCAATATGTGCAAAAAGTATTTTTCAACAAGGCAACGGCAGACGACATCATTAAGGATCTCGACGATTGGGTTGCCAAAAACCATAAATAATAGAGGACTGGCGACGCGAACGGCATAGGTACAGCCTATGCCGTTCCTTTCGGAAAGGAGAGAAAGCTGATGGAAGTCTTGAAAAAAACGATTCGACGCGAGATGTGGTACATTCTGTTCCTTGTTCCGGGCGTGCTGTTGTTCACGTTCGCCGTTATCTTACCTTTCGTAACGGGGATACGTTATTCGTTCACGAACTGGGACGGCATTTCCCGCAAGTTGACTTATATTGGCTGGGACAATTACGTGAATGCGCTCCAGGACGCCGATCTGTGGACGGTTCTTGGCAACACGTTCAAATATGCGATCATTCTTACGCTGCTCGTCAATCTTGTTGCTCTTCTGTTTGCGCTGCTGCTCGACAGCTACTTGCCGCTGCGGAATTTGTTCCGCACGATTTTCTTTTTGCCAAGCGTTATTTCGGTTATACTCGCCGGCTTCATCTGGAGCTATAACTACAGCCAAGGGTTTCCGAGGCTGCTCGCCCATCTCGGGATGGACGTAACCAGTCCGTTGGGCAATCCCGATCGCGCGCTGTACGGTCTCATCATCATCGCCGTCTGGCAGGGTATTGGCGCGCCGATGATCATCTATATTGCTGGCCTACAGGGTATTCCGGCCGAGTTGTCGGAAAGCGCGCGCATCGACGGAGCAGGGCCGCTCCGGGTATTCCGCAACGTTACGCTGCCGCTGCTTGCGCCGTCGGTGACGATTAACATGCTGCTCGTCCTGACCGGTTCGCTGAAAGTATTCGATCTCGTGCTTGTTACGACAAACGGCGGGCCGGGCTTTGCTACCGAGGTTATCTCGACGTTTATTTATAAAAACGCGTTCTCCTCGTTTAAAGCAGGGTACGGCATGGCGCTATCAATGATCTTCTTTGTTATTCTGGTCATCGTAACGGTCGTGCAAGTGACGATATTCAGAAAGCGGGAGGTGGAGATGTAATGAGAAGCACGCGATTGCTTGTGTTTATTGCCGTTGCGGCGGTTGCCGCCGTGTTTCTGTTTCCGCTCTACGTCGCCGTGCTTATGGCGCTCAAATCGGCGAAGCAGACCTTTGATTCCTTTTACGCACTGCCGTCATCCCTGGATTTAGCTAACTTCTACCATGCCTGGGATACGTCAAAGTACCCGACCGCGTTTCTGAACAGCGTAATCATCACTGCCCTTTCGGTACTGCTTATCCTGGTTATTTCCGCCTTGAGCGGGTACGCGATTGCGCGCGGCAACAAGCCGCTGTACAACTTCTTTTTCCTGTTGTTTCTTTCGGGTATGATGGTGCCTTTCCAAGTAACGATGCTTCCGCTCTACCAGCTGGGCAAATCGCTTGATATGCTGAACAATTACTGGGGAATCGTCGTGATCTACGGCGGATTCGGCGTTCAGTCCGGGGTTCTGTTCTTTACCGGCTTCGTGCGGGGCATCTCCCGCGAGATAGAAGAGGCCGCCCGCATTGACGGCTGCTCTACGCCGGGTATTTTCATCCGTATCGTTATGCCGCTGCTGAAGCCCGTGACCGCAACGGTGCTTGTGCTGAACGCGCTCTATATCTGGAACGACTTCTTGCTGCCGTTACTCTACCTGCAGAACAAAGACTTCCGGACGATACCGCTGCAGCAGTACTTCTTCTTCGGGCAGTACAGCAGCGATTTGAACCTTGCGTTCGCGTATGCGGTAATGGGGCTTATCCCGATTATCGTCTTCTTCCTATTCATGCAGCGTTTCATTATCAAAGGAATTGCCGCCGGGGCGATCAAAGGCTGACGCGCAACGAAGCTGAGAATCGGCTAAGCAAAAAAGCGGACATCGATCACACAAAAAATTGGATTATTTTGGTTTGGCGACTGTCGTACAATGGGTGGCGAGAGCAGGGTTGTCTGCTCATCACCACTCATTAGGAGGGAAAATAATGAGAAAGAATGGCATGAAGGTTATGCTGCTTCTCTCGCTGCTCCTGTCGGTATTGCTGCCTGTCGGCACCCGTACGACGTATGCGGCACCCGTGTCGATCTCTCAGACGGGCAATATTGTAAACGCTACCAACGGGACGATTACCGTTGCGTATGACCTGTCCACGGGTAAAGGCACGTTCAAGGAAGGCAGCACAACACTCATCAGCGATTTTTACTCCGACTATGCGATCAGCGGAAGCTCAACCAGATACAAGTCGACCGATTCGGCGACCCGGACCGCAAGCTGGACGACAACCGGTAACGACGGTTATGGCACAAGCGGCAAGCTGCTGACGATTACGAACGCGCTTGCTTCGGGATCCACGATAACGCTGCGTATCACCATGTACGAGAACCGTTCCTATATCCTCTCGGATATGACGGTTAGCAAAGGGACTTCGCAAACCATCGACTTCCTTGAACCAATCGCGGCGAGCAATCTCGACATCGGCACCGGCAGCGACAAGCGCATTTATACGACTCCTTATACGAACAACTACGATTTTGGCGTAGCGCAGGTCAACGATTTCGGCAACAGCCAGAACGGCGACGACCGTCCTTACGGTGCGGGCGAAACATGGTCGGCGTTCAACGGCAAGAGCTACTGGGTTGCGGCCATGTTCGACAATGCAAGCAAGAAGGGCGTCGTCGCCGGTGCGGCTACGACAAAGACGTGGAAGAGCATGCAATACCTGGCCCCGGCCAGCACGGCAAACGGTCCGCTTACCGGATTTTCGGTCTACAACGCCGGCGGGAAAAAAAGCGGTACATCCGTGCAGAGCGATAAGTTCTTCCTCGGTTATTTCACGGACTACCGCGACGGACTGGAGACGTTTGGCCAAGCTTACGCCGTTGGCGAGCCAAAGCTGAATTGGACCGGCGATGTGCCGATCGGCTTTAACACATGGTACGCGTATTACGCTTACGGCACGGCGGATGCGATGCTTCCGACAACGGATTACTTCTACACCCATCTGAAGTCGCTTGGATACAACTATATGAATCTCGACTGCTGCTATAAGGGCGTGCCTAGCAAGACGCCGGTGCAGAATCTGAAGGACTTCGCCGATTACGTGCACAGCAAAGGGATGAAGGCCGGTACATATTCCGCTCCGTTTGCAATCTTTGATCCCCTGACGGATACGGTGCCGACAACTTCGTATACGTTTGGCGACATTGCGCTTAAGGATGCTTCCGGCAATCCGATCAAGTCGTACATTAATACGTACATCGTGGATGCCACTCATCCCGGCGGTCAAGCTTACTTGCGGTGGATCATGCAGACGCAGCATATCGATCCGGGCTTTGATTACGTCAAGCTCGACTTTATCGACCTCGGCATGTATGAAGGCAGCTTCTACGATTCCACGAAGAACGGGATGGAAGCCTACCGGATCGGCATGCAGGTCATGCGGGATACCTTGCTCGCAGCGCCTCAGGCCATTTATATCAACGAATCGATAGCACCGCTGCTGCCATCGGGTTACGCGCATGGACGCAGAACGGGCGTCGATACGACAATCGGACTGGAATCGTATCCCGGCATCGAGCGCCAGGCGCTTAACACGGCAGCTTCCTGGTGGACGAACGGTACGTTGTATTCGTACAACGACCCCGACATGCTCTTCCCGGAAAGCGTGATCGACGGCTTCAATAAGGTAACGCTGAACGAAGGAACGCTGCTGTCCACGGCCATTATCATGGGAGGCGGCCATCTCCTTATCGGCGACAACGTGCCGTTTATATCGGAGGACCGGATGAAGACGCTGTTCAACTCCGATCTGCTTAATCTGGTGAAGGCCGGCAAGGCGGCCCGTCCGGTGTCGATGACGAACTTCTACCATAAGCTCGAACATCCTCCGACCGCGGTCTACTTGACGGCGGCGAACGGCGACAAATACGTTGGGCTATCCAACTGGGATATGAACAATTCGCAGAATGCATCGGTTGCGTTCAGCGATCTCGGTCTCAGCTCGAGTACGACCTATACGCTGACCGAGCTATACAGCAAAACGAAGCTTGGCACATACTCCGGCAGCTACAGCCGCACGCTGAAGCCGGGCGAATCGGTTATCGTGCGCGTCTCCGCGCAATCCAGCGCATGGCCGACGGCTACCGCGAATCTTGCCTCCGGCAAGGCTGCGACCGCGTCGTCAACCTGGTCCGCGCAAGCTGGTTATGAGGCTTCCAAGGTGACGGACGGCAGCCAAGCGACGAGGTGGAGCGGGGAGAGCGGCACGGCCAACAACCAGTGGATCGAGGTTGACTTTGGTTCCGCCACTAGCGTTAACCGGGTTGTCGTGAACGAGTACGCTTACGGCAGCCAGAACTTCCAGATCGATACGTACGCCCTGCAATACTGGAACGGCTCGAGCTATGTGAACCTGACGAAGGGCTTCACGATCGGCGACCGGCGGGTGTTCGACTTTCCTACCGTAAATACGTCCAAAATCCGGCTGTATATAAATAAAGCTAGGTTTATTCCGTCCATAAACGAGATCGAAGCCTATAACGTCAGCGGCAATACGGGTTACGTTATCGATCAGGACAACAGCAATGCCTCGTACTCCGCGTACTCGGACATTCGCGCGGGCATTCAAAGGATGCAGACGTTTACGCTAACCCAGCCGAGCCTGCCGAGACTGGATGTCTACTTGTACGAAAGCTATGTGAACAAGGTACCGGAGGATAACTATTATTTGGATATTGTTCAGCTCGACGCGAACAACAATCCGGTGCAAAAGCTGTTCAGCGCTTCGCTGAATCCGAACAATATTCCGGGAGCAGCGACGCCTTACGCGGTATATCCGCGTCTGACGGGGCTGGACACCACGAAGAAGTACGGGCTTATTCTCCGCTCTCCGCAGACGCTTGACGACAACTCGACTAACAACAAATACGGTTTCGCTTACAGCGACAGCAATCCGTATGCAGGCGGGCTCGAGCGGCTGTCGACGAACGGAGGGGCTACCTGGACGACGGAGAACAGCGGCAATCGCGATTTGATCTTTACGATCTACAAGTAACAAAGGCTGTATAGCCGCTTAAAAAGGTGCCCCGCAGACAGGCGATACGGCTGTCCCGGGGGCCTTTTTTGCCGTTGAAGGGAGCCGTGAAGCCTATGAAAAATAACTGTTGCATAACCCCGAATGATGGGATATAATCTTCATTACGCGTTAGAAAAATGCGGTCATGGCGGAATTGGCAGACGCGCTAGATTCAGGTTCTAGTGTCAGCAATGACGTGGAGGTTCGAGTCCTCTTGACCGCACCATACGCGGAAGTGGCTCAGCGGTAGAGCATCGCCTTGCCAAGGCGAGGGTCGCGGGTTCGATTCCCGTCTTCCGCTCCACGGGATGTAGCTCAGCTTGGTAGAGCACCTGGTTTGGGACCAGGGGGTCGCATGTTCAAATCGTGTCATCCCGACCATTCTTTTAATTATACGGATATCGAACATACGGAAGCCTTTTATCTGCGAAGATAGGAGGCTTTTTTTTGCGTGCAGATAGCCGAAAAGAGCAATGAAGCGAATCCAAAAGGATTTAGGCGGAATTTGTCGAATGATATCCTGTCGAAAGATAGAGGAGAGAGGGGTGGCCAAGTGGATACAAGACAATGGATGTCGGTTTTGCTCTGCGTGGCAACGGCGCTTATGCTGTTTGTTGCAGTGCTCTCCTATCAACGGAGGCATATGCCGGCGGCGCGAACGATGATCTGCATGATGGTCGCGGCTTCCTTTTATGCAATTGGCTACGCCTTCGAAATTCTAAGCGAAGATTTAATGAACGTGAAGCTGAGCTATCAGCTTGAATATTTGGGCATCCCGTTCGTCTCCGGGTTCTGGCTGCTGATCGTCTTCCAGTTCACGGGCTTTGCGGCGCGGCATCGGAAACAGGCGGCGCTTGCGGTATTTCTCATCCCGGCGGCCACTTACCTGCTGTACCAGACGAACGACTGGCATCATCTCGTTTACCGGCAATTTTACCCAAACTTAGACGGCTCGGTACCCGTATACAACACGGTCAAAGGCCCGTGGTATTCCGTTCATGCCGTCTATAACTATACGATCCTTCTGTTTGGCATCCTGCTCTTTATCCCCATGTACCTTCGCGCCGTTCCTATCGTCCGCAAGCAGATCGTTATCCTCGTCGTTGGAGCGGCGGGACCTATCCTTTTCAATATTGCCTATATGTTTAACAAAGAGATCGACTTCACGCCTCTCGGCTTCGCATTGTCCGGCCTTGTCTATGCATGGGGGATATACCGTTTCCGGCTGCTACGGCTGACGCCGCTCGCTTACGCAAAGATGTTCGACACGATTCGGGACGGCGTCATCCTGCTGGATTACGAGAATCAGATCGTAAGCCGCAACGGAGCGGCAACGGAGGTGTACCCCGAGCTATCCGGCATGGACGGAGCTAGCGTACCGGCACGCGAGCTGCTCGGGGCGACTCCGGCGCTGCTTGGCAGGCTGGAAGAGACTGATTGCCTGGATGCGCGATTTCCGCTGGAGCGAATGCTGAACGGGCGGACCCGGCATTATATTTGCAGCTTGACCTACATCTACGATACCGGAGCCGCTCCCATAGGGAAAATGATCATGCTTAGCGACGTGACGGAGCTTAAGGAGAACGAGGATCGGCTGCGCGAGAAGTCGGAGAGGCTTACGCAGCTCAATGCCTTCAAGGATAAGCTGTTTACGGTGATGGCTCACGATATTCGCGATCCGATTGCCCTTCTCGTCAGCTTGACGGAGCTTCTCGAGTCCGAGGCTATCGAGCCGGACCTGACGAAGAACGAGGTCTTGCCCGAGATTAAGAAGCAGGTTCGGGAAACGTTTGATCTTGTCGACAATCTCTTGGATTGGTACCGCAGCCAGAACGGCAGAATCGCTTTCCGTCCGCTTAACTGGAACCTGCAGCAGGTCGTTCGGCAAGCCTTATCGCTGTCCGGCGCAAGGGCAGCGATGAAGCAGATACGGATTGAAGAGCGGATTGACGAGAAGTTGGCGGTATCCGCCGATAAGGAGATGCTGGACCTGATCTTCCGCAATCTGCTGGCTAACGCCGTCAAGCACACCGGTATCGGCGGGCGAATCGAGATTGGCGCGGCTTTGGAAAGGGATAAGGTGACCGTATACGTGAAGGATAACGGCAGCGGAATCGATGAAGAAACGGTGATGCTGCTTAGGCGGGATGAGCTGTTCTTCAAGGAACCGGGCTTCGCAAGCGGAGAGGACGGCGGCGAGATGCGTTTTGGTCTCGTGCTGACCCGGGAGTTTCTCCGCATGCACGGCGGAAGCCTATGGTTCGAGAGCAGGGTTGGGGAAGGAACGACTTTCTCCTTCACGCTGCCGGGCTTCGCAAGCCATGAGGAAAGTGCGAATAACGCAGACAGAGAAAGAATGGCGGTGACGATAAATGAAAGCGGTATTGGTTGACGATGAGCCGGTTATGCATCTCATTATGAGAAAGATGCTGGAGAAGTACTCGGAGCTGACCATTGTCGGCTCCTTCTCGAACGCGAAGGAGGCGGAGGCGTTCCTGGACGCGAACGAGGATATCGACCTGGCGTTTTTGGATATTTCCATGCCGGGCGGATCCGGGCTTGCGATCGCATCCAAGCTGGGGGATAAGGGAAGGAAGACGCAAGTCGTTTTTGTCACCTCCCATAAAGACTTTGCGCTGGAGGCTTTCGAGCTGTCGGTGCTCGATTATTTGGTGAAGCCGGTTACCCAGGAACGGCTTGGGCGAACGGTTAGCCGGGCGCTGTCAAGCCGTAAGCCGGCACAGCTGACGCCTGCGTCGGAGCCGTCCGCCCGGGTAAACGCGATTCCTGTCATCATCACGGCGCTTGGGGATTTCTCCGTCCGAAACGATAAGGGACGAGTGAAATGGATCTCCAGCAAAAGCGCGGAGCTGTTCGCCTATCTGCTGCTGAACAGCGGCAAACGGATTTCCCGTCACCGGCTGCTGGCGGATATTTTCGCGGGAATGACCGGTTCGAACGCCGAGAAGTATCTGAATACGACCGTCTATCAGCTTCGCAAGTCGCTGGAGCCTATCGGATTGAGAGAAGCGGTGCGTTCGGAGAACGACGGCTATGCGCTTGAACTGGATGGGGCCGTCATCGATTACGAGACGTTTGAATACCGGCTAGGCGAGCTGGGGAAACTGGATGCCCGGAATATGGAGGAAGCGAGGAAAGCGGAGAGGCTTTACACAGGAGACCTGTTCGGCAGCAAATCCTACGTTTGGGCGATCCACGAGACAGAGCAATTGGCCGCGCGTTATTCGTCTTTTGTACAAGAGGCGGCCCAGGTTCTCCTGGAGATCGGGGATACGGCGGGGGCATCCAAGCTGCTCCTGAAGCTCCGGGACCGCAATCCGCTTGACGAGAAGCCGGTCGCCCTGCTCATGAAGAAGTGCGGGATGGAAGGCGATAAGAAGGGGCTGACCTCGCATTATACCGATTACGTCAAGATATTGGGCAAGGAGCTTGGCATCAAGCCTTCCAAGGAGCTGCTGTTTCTGTACGATTCTCTTGTAAAGGAAATATCCGGGCAGGAAAAATAATTTTTTTGAATAAGGACAAAAACCGGAAAGCCTTGCGGCTGCGCGGTTTTTGTCTTTTTTTGTCCCTTTCTTTCATTAATCTTTTATTCGGGCCTAATAGACTAGAGACTGAAAGCTCGATATCTGTCTGCCTGCGGCAGTCCGGTCATAGAGCAAGGTTAAGGGTAGTGCAGAGAAAGGGGATTGCAACATGGGAATAAGGAAATTCGGATCCAAAATAAAAACCGCGCTCGCGGTAGTGCTCATAGCCAGTCAGATCGCTGGTCTAATCCAGCCTGGACTTGGCAGCTCCGCATCGGCAGCGGGGGCGCTTCCGGCTGCATTGCCCGGTGCAACCGCCACGGATATTTCCGGGCATTGGGCGGAGGAAGAACTGGCCGAATGGCAGCGCCTGGGGTTAATTAACGGCTTTCCGGACGGCACTCTCCGACCGGACCAGGTTATTACGCGCATAGAGTTTGTCGCCCTGGCGAACCGGCTGCTCGCGTATAAAGGGGTAGGCAATACGGCATTCTCGGATGTCCCCGGCAACGCATGGTACTCTTCCGAGGTGCAGGCGGCCGTTCAAGCCGGCTATATCAACGGGTTCCCCGACGGGACATTCCGGCCTGTCCAACCGCTCTCGCGGGTGGAAGCGGCGGTGATGCTGGCGAAGATTGTTCCCGTTGTTGAACGGGACGGGGTCCATTCGCTTGATGCTTACAAGGATCATGGAAGTATTCCCGGTTACGGCCAAGCCTCGTTTGAGGCGTTAATCGAGCATGGTTATATTCAAGGCTTCTCCGATCGGACGGTTCGCCCGGCTCAGCAGATGACGCGGGCCGAAGCTGTCATCATGCTGAATCGGATTCGCCAGCAGTCCAGTGTCGGCGAATCGGGAGGTATCGTTCCGGCAGCACTTAATTTGTCGGAGGCGGGAACGTACGGACCGGAAGCCGGTACCTTTACCGTCGCCGGAGATCTCGTCGTCGACGTGCCGGGAGTTACGCTTCGCAACCTTGCGGTCAAGGGGAACCTGACCATTGGGGAAGGTGTAGGAGAAGGTGAAGCCTTCCTCGATCATGTGAAGGTAAGCGGAAGCACGTTTATTCGCGGAGGCGGAGTAAATAGCGTGCATCTGGACGATTCCGAGCTTGGAACCGTCGTAATCGAGAAGAAGGACGGCAAGGTTCGCGTAGTCGTCTCCGGAACGACGGTCGTCGAGCAGATGGACGTAAAGTCGAATGCTTCCGTCGAATCAAACGGCGGGATAGGGGGCATTACGATTACGGCGGCGGGAGAAGTGCTGCTTAGCGGCAAGTTCACAAAAGTCGAATTAGCCGGCGAAGTCAGCGTTATCGTGTCTTCGGGCACCGTCAAGAGCTTAATGGTAAGCAAGGAAGGCGGCTCTTCGACGATCACGTTAAACGCCGGCGTGCAGGTAGAGAACATGGAGCTTCACGGTACCGCCAGCGTTAAGGGCAAAGGCGGGATCGCGAAGGCGCTTGTCGACGCGCCGGACGTCTTATTCGAGACGGCACCAAGGATGATTGAGACAACAGACCGAGCCGGCGGTTCCGGCGGCGGAGGCGTACCAATCGGCGGTGGCGGCGAGACGCCTTCGACAATAAGCGTGACCGCGGAAGCGACGGATGCAACCGCCAGCGGTTTCCGCCTGCTCCTCAATCCGGCCGTGCCGGGATTGACCGCATCCGGCATCGGGGTGACGGATTCATCCGGCGCCAAAGCAGCCATCGCCTCGGCCGTCACCTTGACGGGAGGCAGCACGTTCCGGGTCGCGGCGGGCTTGCGGGAGGGCGAGACGTACACGGTGCGTCTGACGCTTACGGGGTACAGCTTTGGCGATGACATAAAGTTTACCGTTCCGGAATCGACTCCGGAATTGGTAACGGCATCCGTCAGCGGAATAAGCGCATCCGGCTTTACCGTCTCGTTAAGCGGGGCTGTGCCGGGAATGACCGCGGACAACTTCTCGCTGACGAAGAGCGGAACGGGCGGACCTGTGGACGTTGCAGAGGCGCAAACGGCGGATGGAGGGCTAACGTATGCCGTGTCGGCTTTGCTGGAAGAGGGGGCGACATACTCGCTTTCTCTACGCCAATTGGGCTATAGCTTTGGCGATCCGGCAACCGTGTTTGTACCCGTTACGGATTCCGGAACCATTCCGGTGGAGGCTAGCGTAGGCGCAATCGCGGCATCCGGCTTTACGGTATCGTTCGGAGCGCCCGTTGCGGATATGACTGCGGACAACTTCTCGCTGACGAAGGAAGGCGGCGAGGCCATTGCGATCTCGGATGCTGTGACGAGTGACGAAGGCAGAACGTATGCCGTCTCCGCGGAGCTTGAAGCGGGATATGTCTACACGCTTGTCATCGGGAAGCAGGGCTACAGCTTTGGCGCCGCGCAAACCTTCTCGCTGCAAGGGGAAGAGAAGGTGGTCGTGTCGGCGACGGTAAGCAATGCTTCCGTGAGCGGATTCCTTCTGACGATGGACAAGGCGGTATCCAATCTGGATGCGCTCAACCTTAACCTGGTCGATCAAGACAACCAAGCGGTTAGCATCGATATGCTTAGCGCCGTCGTTGTTGGCAAGCAATACGAAGTATGGGCAAGTCTCGCCAAGAACAAGGCGTATTCCCTGTCCTTGAACAAAGAAGGCTACGCGTTCAACCAGCCAGCTGAAGTTGAGGTGGAGCCCGTCGAGATTCCAACGACGGTCGGCTTGGTGACGCACGGGGGTTTCAAGCTCACGTTCGCGAGTCCGGTGTACGGGCTGACGCCCGACCAGTTCTCGCTGACGGATCCAAGCGGAACGCCTGTAGCCGTCGGGAGCTTCCAGCTGGCCGCAAATGCGAAGTCCGCCATGATTACGGCCGATCTGTCAAAGGCGGGCATCTATGCCTACCGGTTTGAGACGGATGAGGCAAAGTATGATGAAGGCACGATTCATGTACCGGAAGCGATCGCCATCGGAAAATACACGACCTTCGAAGGTTATTCGGGCGGTTATACGGGGCTGGTGGTGCACTTTGAGCAGCCGGTACCCCATTTAACGGTGGATGCGTTCGCGGTGACGAGTCTAGCGGGCACGAAGATCCTCCTTGATTCTATCGCAACGGAGGATGAAGGAAGAACGTACAAGCTTGCCACGTCGGGGCTTAACTCGGGAGGGCCGTTCAAGCTTGCGATCGCGGCTGGCGGCTACGACTTTGGAGAGCCGGCAACGCTCATTAACCCAACCCTTAACGTGTGGGGAGCCGGACATCTTCCAACCCAGTTCATGGCCGGCCTGAACCCGAATGTATCCGGTTTGACCGCGGACAACTTCTCGGCCCAGGATTCGGCGGGCAACGACGTCCCGATTCTCGACGCGAAGTACGACACTACTTATCGGATGTATATCGTTTCCTTCGGCGGTTCCGGCGGCAATGATTATACGGTGTCCGTCCATGCGGACGGCTACGATTTCGGCGCGCCGAAGAAGATACACGTCTACAGCCAAAGCGACGTCTCGAACGTAACAACCTCCGGCTTTACGCTGGCGCTCGTGCCTTCCGTGCTGATCAATACGACATACGGGTTCCATCTGACGAAAACCTCCGGCGAACCGGTGACGATTCAGTCGGTAAGGACGGAAGATCAAGGAGGAACGTATGAGATCAAGGCGGATCTGTCGCCGGGCGATTACTTCCTCCACGTCGATGCCGATCTGGATTCGAACGGCTTCTATATCAGCGTTCCGGCGGTCGCGACGCTGTCCGTCGATCAGATATCGAACGGCGGCCTTACGGCGAAGTTGAATTATCAGGTCGATAATCTGAACGCGAGCAGCTTCAGTCTGACGAATATCGATACGGGCGAACAGGTGGGCATCGCATCGGCGGTTACGGACGATCAAGGCGGCTCGTACCGGTTAATCGCGAATCTGCCGGCAGGGCATTACAACCTGAAGCTGAACGGCCACTTGCCGGAAGAAGGCGTCGGCTTCCAGGTTGGCGATACAATCAACGCCGGAGCCGCAACGGTGTCTAACGTGTCGGCGACGGGTTTCGACCTGACATTCGAGAACGGCGTTGCCGGTCTGCTTCCGGCAAATCTCGATCTGCGGGACGAGCAAACCAACAAGATCAGCGGCATTAAACTGACGACCAACGATAACGGCCTTTCTTATCGCGTCAGCGCAACTCTTGCCGCCAATACAAACTACACGCTCTCATTGCAGAAGGATTACGTCGTCTTTGATTCGGCGATCGCTTTCCGCGTCAAGCCGGTGGTCAAAGGTACCGTAACGGACGTGAAGAACAACGGGCGTCTCATTCTTCGTTTCAGTCCGGCGTTCCCGGAGGTCGAGAACTACTTGGGCTTGTCCATCACGGATCCTGACGGGCAAGTTATCATGCCCAACTACTTCGAGTCATCGGACAGCGGGGCAAGCTATGAGATCCGCGTGCCTAACAACGGTCTCAAGCCGGGCGTGACGTATACGATCCGCCTCAACCACGATAGCTATGCCATGGAGCCGGTCAGCTTCACGCTGCCGGGACTGCTATCCGTAACCGAGGCGGCTTCGTCGGGCTTGAAGGTCAGCTTCGAGACGCCGGCAGCCGGACTCACAAAGGCGAACTTTATCGTCAAGAGCAGCTCGGGCGAGACCTATACGATGTCATCCGTCGCGACGAATGACGGCGGGTTGACCTATACAATCGCAGGCAAGCTGACGGAAGGAAAAACGTATACCCTTCAATACAAGCCAAACGATTTGAAAATGAGCGTCGATCCGGTGCCGTTTGCGGTGACGAAGACGGTGACCGCAACGCTCAGCGCTATTTCGGCGGGAGGCATGAAGGTCACGTTCAGCTCCAAGGTTCCGGATCTGCAATTGCTGCAGCTTCGCATAGCCAAGGGCGGGGTCGAATATCCGACGGATTATTACTGGCTGAAGACAACGGATGGCGGGTTCAGCTATCAGGTCACCTTTAACGGTTTGTATCCGGGCAATGATTACACGCTGAATCTGGCGAGAGAGGAATACAAGCTGGCCTCTCCAATCTCGTTTACGATTCCTTCGGACAGGACGCTTAAGCTGTATAGCACGACGGAAACGCAAATCATTATCGATGCCGGCGTTACCGGATTAACGGCGGATCAATTCGAGCTTTTCGACAGCAAGGGGCAAAAGGTTGCCATTACGGTCACGCAAAATGACAGCTCAACCGCCTTCTATGTTTTGACGGGCGCATTTGATATCAATCAGACGTATACGCTTAAAGTGACTCATCCCGAATATACGTTTGCTCCGCTTGCCGTAGGCTTCAAGATCGAAGTGTCAGCCTTCGTATTCGCCTCCCAGAACGGATTCAAGCTGCTTCTGTGGCCGGGCGTAGAAGGACTTGAGCCTTCCGACTTTACGGTGACGGACGACCAGGGCGGTACGGCGGCGGTTACCTCCTTGCAGACGGCGGATTCCGGCTGGACGTATTATGCAAAGGTACCGCTCGCAAGCGGCAAGAACTATAAGGTCGCGATTGCGGACAAAGGGCCGTACAGGTTCAAGTTCGCGTCCAACCAGTCCATTTCGCTCAACACGAACGGGGTATCGGTCGACGAACTAACGCTGAAGGGATTCCGTTTGATTTTCGACAAGCCGGTTTACTTGTACGCGGGCGACATCGGACTCGTAGACGAGAGCGGACAAGAGGTCAACATTCGTTCCTTCTACTCTTCGGACGGAGGACTCTCCTTCTACCTGGATGCGGCGCTGGAAGCGGGCAAAAATTATACGCTCCGGTTCAATAAGATCGGATACGACTTCGGCGGGGGAATTCCGTTGTCCGTCAGAAGCGTCAAAACGACGTTCGAGGGTATGGAGAGCGGCAACAATAACGCGTTCACCTTGAGCTTTGACCAAGCCGTGCCCGATCTGAAGCCAAGCGACTTTACGATTAGGCGATACGGACAAAAGGCACCTATTCCCGTACTCAACGCAACAACCGAGGACGGGGGCCTCACCTACCGAATCGAATCCAGCTTCTGGGGCTCCGAGACCGTTACGGTGCTTCCGTCCAGGAACGGGTATGATTTCGGCGGAGCCGTTCAAATTCTGGTTCCGACAATCGTTAGACCAATCGTACTGAGAACGGGAGCCAACTACGTAGATATTGGCGTTAACCCTTCCGTCCCGGGGCTTCAGACCAAGGACTTTGTCGTCAAGAATGGCGACGGGCAGACGCTTGCGTTGACTTCCGCATCCTCTTACGACGGAGGGCAATCCTATCGGTTAACGGGATCGTTCATTGGCGGCGGTACGTACACAATAGCTCTGAACCATGCGGGCTACGACTTCGGCCGGGAGAAGCTTACCGCTAAACTGGCAAAAGCCGTAACGATCGAAGCGGCGGAGATCGGCGAGTCGGGAATAACGATCCTGTTAAACCCCGGAATCGCAGGCCTGGCTGCGGGGAACTTCTCGCTTCGCGACAATTCCCATCAGGCTATCCCTATTCAAGGAGTCGAGGAATTTAACGACGGCAAGGCCTACCGAATCCGTGCCGAACTTACGCCCGGCTTGACGTATTCGGTTACGGCGTCGGCTACAGGCTTTGAATTCGGTATGTCCGCGTCGGCGAAAGTGCCGATTCCCGTTACCGTCGCCTATGAAGAAGTATCGACGGATGGCCTCACCGTTAACTTTGGCAACATGGCGATTCCGTTGTCTCAAAGCAGCTTTAAGCTGATCGACGAGCGGGGGAAAAACATTCCGGTCGACTCGGCTGTGCCGATTGACGACGGTTCGGATTATGTTTTGAAGGCGGACTTGCCTTACGGACATACGTATAGCTTGAGTATTGCCGCCGACGGGTATGACTTTGGTGCCGGACAAGCTTTCTATATGAAGGAGCCGGTGACCGTCACCGCCCGGAATGCCATGCAGACGGGCTTCACGTTGAGCTTTGATCATGCGGTCAACCAGTTGACGGCAGCCAATCTTTCGCTCAAGGACGGCAGCCATGGCAACCCGGTTGTTATCCAATCCCTGACGACTTCCGACAATGGGCTGACGTACAAGGCGAACGTTGGGCTGACCGTCGGGGAGACTTATACTCTTGCGCTTTCATCGTCAACCGTCGACTTCGGTTCACCTTTCGAGATTAAACCGCAGACTATGATTACAGTCGCTCTCTCGGGTATCGGGACTACGGGCTTCGATGCGGCCTTCAGCGAGCCGGTCCCGAATCTTCAGAGTATGGAAACATCGCTGGTTTCGGGGGACGGCACGGTTAATCCGGTGAGATGGGTTGCCCAGTCGAACTCCAATAATACCCGTTACCAGGCACAGGCCGCACTCGCTTACGGCGTCGAATACACGCTTACGATCGAGGGAACGGACCGCGCGTTTGAGGTTCCGGTTAAATTCGTAATGCCGATCGAGGCAACCAGCAAGGTAACGGGCGTCTCCGACAGCGGAATCTCGATTGAGACAAGCAGGACGGACATTCAGCTTGCGCCTTCGGATATCGAGCTTTCGACCTCGGATGGCGATGCGGTTCGAGTTAGCGCCGTTGTTCCGGGGGAAAAGGCCGGAACGTTCACGATTAGGGCGGCACTGGCGCAGGGCAAGACGTACTCGCTGCGCATTAACAAGTACACGTACCATTTCGGCGCGGCGGCAAATGTGTATATTCCTTATCAGGTCAGCGCTAAGATCGTCTCCATGAATGAAGGCGGATTGACGATTAGCCTGTCGAAGCCGGTTGCCGGCCTCGATGTGAAGCTGATCTCCTCCGCCAACGGGAGCGACTACGCAGGCAAGGTTACCGCTGTAGACGAAGGCCTCACGTATGTAATCGAAGCGGCCCTGTCCTATAATAAGGCGTTTACGCTAAAACTTAGCAAGCCCGGCTATGAGTTCGGGGGCGACCTGGCGGTTAACAATGCAAGCTCTCCTCCGCGGGTGGCAACGGCGGTAACAAGCGTTGACGGCAAGAGCATTACGCTTACCTTCGACAAGCAGCTGTCCTCCACGGAGTGGAGATCGGTGTTCTCGGTCAAGATCAATTCGCAATGGCAGAGCAACATCCTGTCCGTCCTTGGTACCGATAAGAGACAAATCGTGCTGACTTGGGATGGCAAGGTAATCGATGCAAATTCGACCGTGACGGTAGCTTCCAGCAGCGTGAATCGGGTGTATGGCGTCAATCTGACCTATATGGCGCCTTTCGAGGAAATCGCAGTGACGAATGTCACGACAATGATGGGAATGATTCAAAGCTATGCATACAGGGAAGATCTCGAATACCCGGCATCGTATCCGGCGCAAGTGCTTCACGGTCAATACGGTCTGACTTCGTCCGAGGCGGCCCGCAAGCTTATGGAAGGCGGGTTCAAGAGCGTTGTTCTCTACCGGGCGGTCATAAAAGAATACCGTTTGGAAGGCGTCCAGGTTGCCGAGCTGCTCCATTCGATGAATGCGGATGCGTCGACGGTATACGACGTCTACCGCACCGTATATCCTTACGGCTTTGACGGCGCCACGGCTGTCGCCGAATGGAGCGCAGCGGGATATTCGGCACTCGAATACGGGCCGGTTCTGCAGCGGATGGGCCTCTCAAGCCGGAACGCGGCACTCGCCCTCAAGAAAGCCGGGACAACCGCAAACGATGCCGCGCAGATTCTGGGCTCCGTCTTCAACGAGACTAGCGGCGCATCAGCCGCGTTAATGAAGACCGCTGCCTATAAACCAAGCGAAATCGCGGCCGGCATAAAATCCGCTTACGCGCTTGATGTCCCACACACGGTTCAAGCGATGGCGGAAGGCGGACTGGCGGTAAACGATATCGCTGCAGTCGCACAATCTCTATATGGCGAGGATGCGGTAACCAATGCCAAGCTGCTGTCCGGAGCCGGGTTCAGCGCTTCGGCGGTTGGGGCCGCTCTAGCGCAATTATACAGCTACGAGAACGATAGCCAAGCTTTGGACGTCTTCCTCGGGGCCGGGTTCAGCGCAACCGATTCTTATGCGATTCTGCGCAACGAGTATCCTCGCGAAGCGATCGTTTCGGGGCTTCTGGAGAGAGGGTACCCCGCCAAGGAAGTTGGAGGAGCCGTTCATTCGGCTGCCGACGGTGCCGGGGTAATGATTAGCGTAATGAAGAGCAGGGGTAGCACGGATACGGAGATTACCCAGCTCGTCAAGGACGTTTGGTTGTCCTCGGGAGCAGCATTAAGCAGTATTCTTGCGGAATTCGCAGGAAACGGATATACCTACGAGCAGCGCGCCGCCTTGCTGCGGCAGCAATTCGACGCGGACGTCGCAACGGCGGCCGGCGCCATGGATGCGAGCTTGAACAACGGCACGCGCGGCAACATTTACAAGTACATGCTGGCGGGAGGTTACGATCCTTCGGAGCTGATGTTCTACTTTATGAGCAGCGGGGTCAACCACTTTGAAGTGTACAGGCAGTTTAGGCTGGCAGGCGTGTCGACCGTCGATGCCCTGCAAAGCGTATACGATGCCAAGCTTCGGAGCAATGCGGCGTTTGGATTGAAAGACGCCATGGAGGTCGTGCTGAGCTATTATAGCCGTCCTGCTTCGGCCGCCGAAGCAATCTCGGCTCTGAAGACGGTATTCGCCCAAGACGGCAGCGTTACGCTGGATGCCGTTACCCTGGCTGCGGCATCAAGTAATTATTGGAACAAAGTAGATATCGCTAAGGCTCTTAAAGATCAGTTAGGTTTAACGCTTAAAGATTTTATGGACCTGGAAGGGTCAGGCGGATTCTCGAAGTTCGGCTGCCCATGTTCGGCGGTAACGGCGGTCCGGGATTCGCTCTACTTGTTCCCGGGGCTTACGATTCAAGACATTACCGCCGCAATGAGCATGTCCAGCGCGTACAGCCTTCGGGACGTGGTAGACGCGAACTTCGAACTGAACAACTCGCAGTACGGGCGCGACAAGAACGCTGCTAGTCCGTATGTCTTGTCGGCCCTGAAAAATTCGGGGTATGCCTTCGAGGATATAGCGGCGGAGTTCGATCGCTTGGGACTGAATAATTGGATCGCGGCCTTCAGCAGGAACGGAATCGCAGCCAGCGACGTTGCCGCTTATTTGAAGAGCATAGCCGTTACGGCCCCGGATGCGGTTGTTCGGCTCGCGCCTTACCCGCTGAAGGATCGCGCGCTTGTCCTTCGCGAGGTATACGGGCTTGGCTCCGCCGATGCGATAGCAACGCTGGTTGCCAAGGCGAACGAGGATAACGAAGATATCGGCCGGGCCGTCGCATGGGCTTACGGAGGCAATGCGATTCAATTATGGGTTCAGACCCTTCGTCAGCAAGGGGGAACGGCGACCTCCATCATGAACACGATTCTCGCCCGTTATCCGGGCTATCGCGATGCCGGCACGATCGGACCGATTCTTATCAATGCCGGATTCTCGCAGGATGAAGTGATGGAGGCCATGATCACGATCGCCTATCGTTATTACGGCGTCATTCAGCTCAAAGACACGATTCGCGTGCTTCAATCCCTGTATTCCCAGCAGCAAGTTTCGATTGGCCAGCTTCTGAAGTCGGCTTCGCTGACGACGCCGGAGAGCGGGATCGAGTTCCTGTCGTATGCCGGCTACAAGTTGCCCGATATCGCGGGAAGCTTGAAAACTTACTACGGCTTGACCGCTGGAGAAGCATCGGCGCTTCTCGTCAAGAAGTATCCAAACGACAAAAAAGAGATCATAGCTCTTCTGGCTAAACTATACGGGCAGAATGTCTCCGCAACGATGGCGGAAATGCTGGAATCGGCGGGAATTACGGCCGCGGACGGCGCGCTGGACTACTTGCGCTACGAAGGGTTCGGCATTCAGGAGCTTGCCGCCTTGTTCAAAGACCGGTTCGACTGGACGGTTGGCCAGACGGCATGGGCGTTCAGCCAGAGGAACATGGGAGGCACCAAGAACGTTCTCATAACGGCGGTTGCGGCTGCTTACGAGCTTCCGGCGGAGAAGGTTATCTATGAGCTTCTCCTGGCGTCGGGAACGAATACTTACGCGGGAGCGGTCTCCTTCATCTATCAGGCTCCATTTAGTCTGGCGACCAGCGTCAAGGTTGCCAAGGACGGCTACGGCATCTCATCCGGAGAAGCGTTAAATGCTCTGCTGGGTACATCGTATTATTCGAAATCGGATGTTGTCGCTGCCGTCGCTGACGGATACGGCACGCCGCAAAGGACGAGCATTGTGGATTCGCTGAAGTCCAAAGGATTCGACACGCTGGCAAGCGCGGTTACGTTCTTGGGCCAAATGGGCTTTGGGTTGAACGACATTGCCCGGGTCGGCAAAGATTATTACCAATTGACTGCCGGAGACACCGCGGCCGCTTTGAACGGTTTCTATAATTCGGATGATATTCAAATAGCCGTCGCTTCCGTGTACGGGCAAACGATGACGCAGACGATGCTCGACACGCTGACCGCCATGGGCAAACCGAATTACTCGGACGGCATCCTCGAGATGTTAAAGCTTCAATATGCTTTGCCTGACATCGTGCTGGCAGGCAGAGACTATTATTCTCTGAGCGCGGGAGACGCGACCTATGCGCTCCTCGAGTCGAAAAAATTCACGACGGCGAACGTTCTGGCGACCGTAGCCGAGTATTATGGTAAGCCGATTACCGAAAGTATTGAAGACCTGCTGGGCAAGAGCGGAATTACCGGCATTGGAGACGCGGCACTGCTTCTTCGGTCGATGGGATACTCGCTGCAGGACGTAGCGGGAATCTCCATGACGTATTACGGAAATTCTTCGCAGGCCACAATTGACGCGCTCGCCGCGCTTGGCTCCGAGAACAAAGAAATTATCGAATGGACAGTGAGGAACGTATACGGCGAAGCATCCGGAGGAGCTTCCGGCTCCCTCACGCCTGCTGAAGCGCTGGAGAAAGCGGGCATTACAGAAGGTGCCGCGGCAATCGACTATCTGTGGAACGCAGGGTATACCGTGCTCGAGATCACCCGATTCCTGAAGGAGTTCCACGGCAAGCCGGCCGCAGAAGCGGCCGGAATGCTGCTTGCGAATCCGTTGCTTGACCAAACGGCCGTCTTGTACGGCATGAATGGCGTATACGGCTCCGCTTATGACAAAGCAATGATTGACGAGTTTAAGAACGCCGGGGTATTCGATACGGCGGAAACGGCCGCGCGGATGCTTGGCAATAGCGGTTACCGGATGTCTTATATCGCGGAGACGATGAAGGAGAGCTATGGCAAAACGTATGCGGAGACGCATGAGATTCTAACCGGTCTAGGCTTGTATACGGCTTCCGCCATCGAGAAGACCATCGCGCAGGTGTACGACTCGGTAAGCACGTCTTCCGGCACGCTCAAACAATTGTTGGACTTATACCGAATTACGACTAAAGAGAGCGCCATTACGTTTATGAAGGAGCAAGGGGTTAAGGTGCTGGACATCGTTCAATATTTGAAGGATGTTTACGATCTGGATGCCGACGAAACGATGGAGCTGCTTGTTCCGTACTATCCGGGATCCGATCTTGGCCTGGCTGTCATTGAGGTCTATTACAGCGACAACAGTATTTATTACGTCACGCAAGTGATCTCGGGCGATGGGGATACGCCAAGCACGGTCGTCAACGCGATGAAGGGCAAATTCACGAATGCGCAGCTTGCCCTTGCCTTGAAAGTGATGTTCCGGTTGGACGCATTAGGGGTTACCGACGCGATGACTAGCGGAGGAATTGCAGTCGAAGCGGTTCGTTCCGCCGTAACCAACGTATTTGGGGCAGATCCGTTGTTCGCTTACCTGAAGCGGATGAAGGACAATGGCAAGACCGCGTACGACATTGCGGTTGAACTAAATCAACGCGGTCTGCTTGAGGCGAATCCGGCGGTTTATCTGGTTGACTTGCTGCAGCAGCTTGGCTATGACAACGGGACCATTCTGCAGGTGAGGTACCTCTATTACAACACGGGGCGCTTCAACGAAGGCACCGAATCGGAGCAGGGGGCCCAGTTGGCCCAGCTAGGCGTAACCTCGCCGAAGGATATCATTCTGGCTCTGAAGAAGTGGACGATGCCGACGTATAAGGTATACAACATCGTTAGAGCCGCTAATCCGAACGCGAAGGCGGAGGAAATCGCCCTGGCGATGAAGGACTATGGCTACTGGAATGCCGTGGATATCGTTACCGGGGTAGGCGCCTTAGGGGAGAAGACATCTTCCCTCGCCGCGAAATTCATGAGATTGGGGTTAAACGCGCAGCAAGCGATCAGGTATGCGAACGATCTGACTTACGGACACATGGTCCGCAACATGATTGCCAACGGTTATCCGATAACCGACTATTTCCAGTACTTATCGATATCGGGAAGCAGCTCGGCCGGGGATGCCATTGCGGCCTTCCGGGAAGGAGGCTACAGCGCCAGCGATTTGGCGAAGCTGATGTCCGGTTACAAGAATATGGACTACTACTGGATAGCCCGATACTTGTACGATGGAGGGTTCACATCCATCAGCGAAGTGGGTAAAGCTCTTCTGGCTGCGAATTGTCATCCAAGGTGGCTCATCTATTACATGGATGAAGTCGCCGACTGGACAATCGAAGGAATCGCCAAGGAGCTCCATGATTCGGGAGTGCTCTCCCTTGTCGAACTGGTGGATCCCATCCAGTATGCGAACGGCAACCGCTGGGACAACACGTACTCGATTCTCCGCGGAATCTCGCAGAAGGAAAGAACGGCCTACTACGATGCTCTGGACTCGGTAAGCCGCAAGCTTCTGAGCGACAATGACATTGCAATGATCGTCATGGCCAGTACATTGCGATACGCGAATGTCAGCCTGACCAACGTAGCCGAACAGCTTCTGTACACCGAGCATGAAAGGGATCTTCTGACCGCAATCAAAATTATGGTATACGCCGGCTTTAATCTCGGCGATGTTCTCTCGACGATGTGGGACGTGTACCGGGATATTATCGGCGTTACCATCCTCAAGGCCATGGTTGCGAAGACTGCCTCGAGCTTTATAACGGACTTCAAGCAATATTACGATATGGCGACTCGGCTTTATAGAATTGTCAATTTAACGGTTAAAATGACGTAAGCCTGACTCCAAGAAGGAACTGTCCCCGGTCTGCATGACCGTTAGGGGCAGTTTCTTTTATTTTCATGTAATTCCCACCCTCCGTTTCCCGCATGCCAAGGAGGATAAATCCTCCTGACAGAGAATATTGTCTTGTCCCATACTTGTTGTGAGGTGATGAAGTTGCGAGGCAAACGCTTGTTTAAGTCACCCGGAACGGCTTATAAGAAACCCGGCATCCTGTCCATGCTGCGCAACCGGTTTTTGTTCTCCTCCCTTCGCAAGCGCATTATGGTGTTATTGACTATCGGCTTTGTAGGCTGCGCCATTCTGATGGCCTCCGTCTCCTACAATGCGATTTACACGATGCAGCACGATAAAATCAAAACCTCTATGGCATTTGATCTGTACCAGCAAACAACCAAGCAGAATCAAATGTACAATAACCTGCTCCAGGTTACCCAACAGATGACGCCGGAAGGCACGGTCGGCCATCTGATGGAGACGTACGTCTCCACCGCGGACATTTATAGTCAGCGTCTTCTCTCGCGCGATATCTCCTATAACATTGGTTTAATTACGTTCTCGAACCCGGCTATGCAGCTGGTGATGTACTATAACGAAGCAAACGGACAAGCCGCTTTAACGAATCTGCCGGTGCGCGCGGACTTTAAGCTTGAATCCTTGCCGGATGTTGCCGGTATGGGGGAGCTGAGATACCAGTCCCCGCATAAATCCCTATGCCGGTTCAGCGATGACCTGGTGGTCTCCGTCACCCGGGAAGTTACCTTTTCGGACGGAACCAAGCTTGTTGTCTACGTGGAAGCCAAGACCGATATTCCGACGGATATGAGCTCGGTTACCGAGAGTTTGAAAATGCCGTATTCGCTTGTGTTTACCGATCCCGAAGGTTACGTGACCTATAGCAGCAACGAGGCTGCATTCAAAGCGGGCCAGCACCTGGAGCTTAAGGGTCAATCGGGCACGACGGACGAATACGTCTGGAACCGGATGACCGGTGATTACGGCTATGACATTACGATGCTTCTGCCGGTCTCTTATTACAACCATGAGCTTTACACGTGGAAAAATCATATGTATTGGATTCTCGCCATCGCCCTCCTGATGATGTTTATGCTTACGCTGGTGCTGCGGCGGCTCATTAACCGGCCGTTCCGTCTGATCGAGAAGGAGATGAGGACGTTTGGCAAAGGATACATGGGAACCACGCAGTATCATACGGGAATCGACGAATTCGACCGGATTTTCGACCAGTTCAACATTATGAAGCGGCAGATTCAGAAGCTCATTATCGACGTGGAGCAGAAGGAAAAGCGCCGGCATCAGCTGGAGATCGAAAAGCTCGCCTACCAGATTAACCCGCATTTCTTGATGAATACGCTTAATTCGGTGCGTTGGCTGGCGGTTATGCATAAGCAGGAAGAAATCGAGAAGTTTATCTCCTCGCTTATTATTCTGCTGAACTACAACCTGGGCAAATCCGAGGAAAAAGCGACTTTCCGATCAGAAATTCAGGTCATGAGAACCTATCTGGAGCTGCAGCAGATGCGGCATGATTTCGAAGTGAAGCTGGATATTGCCGAAGGGACTTATCTGGACAGCCCGGTCGCAAGGTTTATCCTGCAGCCTATCGTGGAAAATGCCGTCTGTCACGGCCTCGATGACAACGGTATGCTGGAAATCAGCGTTGTGCCCGATGAGGCGGCGCAGATGGTGCGCATTACGATCCGCGACGACGGCAAGGGGCTTAGCCAGGAGACCCTGGCCTTGCTGCAGCGCGACACGCCCGACCAGCAGCAGACGGGCTGGGGAATTGGACTCCGTTATGTCCGCTCCATGCTGGAATCCTCTTATGGCCATAAAGCCCGTATGGGTATAGATAGCACGCCAAATCAGGGCACGACGGTTACGTTAACCCTTCCTTTTCTCGAACAACGAAAGGAGAGAGCCATGTGATTCGCGTATTAATCGTTGACGATGACAAGCTTGCCCGCAAAGGCTTCATTTCCATTATGCCGTGGTCCAATCATGACATGGTTGTCGTTGGAGAGGCGGCGAACGGCGCGAAGGCGCTTGAGTTCATGGAGCAGCATGAGGTGGATCTCATGTTCGTCGATTTGTCCATGCCCGTCATGTCGGGCATGGAGCTGCTTCAGGTGACGAGGCAGAGATTCCCGGGTCTTCGCTCCGTTATTCTGTCGTTTCATGAGGAATTCGAGAATGTGCAGACCGCTTACCGCATGGGCGTGCTCGATTATATATCCAAGGTGCGTCTGGAATCGGAGGATGACGAGCAAATTTTGAAAAGGATTCAGCTGCAGATGACAGGAGCGGCAACGCAACAACCGTCCGGCCAGCCTCCATCGGCCTTGAATCCGGCGCACGCGCCCGAGCAAGACGTCCGTACGCAGGAGGAGGAAGGCTGGAGCGGGCTGGAGCGGGAATGGCGCGCTAACTACTGGCTCTACAATGAATCGGTCTTTCAGAGGCTATGCAAGCAGACCGCGCAAGCCAAGGTATCCTTCCGCCGTCTGGAAGGGTTGTTTATGCGCGTATTGTCTCAGCTCGAGACCGATCTCGGGCTCCAAGCCGAGCTAGGCTCCGATGCGGCCGATGTCCGCTCGGCGGTCGAATGGATGCGCGATTTCAGGAAGCGCGTATATGCCCAAGTGGCGGCAACCACCGATTTTACCAATACGACAACAAGCATTCTGAAGGCGGTACTGTTCATTCGCGAGCAGGCTTCGGGTACGCTGCACGCCGAAGGTGTCGCCGATCACGTGCACATGAGCCGCAGCTATTTCAGCCAATGCTTCAAGAGGCTGACAGGCTCGACGTTTAACGATTATTTGAAGCAAGAGCGGATCAGATCCGCCGAGCGCCTGCTATGCGAGACGAATCAGTCCATCGCGTGGGTTGCCCATGCGGTAGGCTACAACGACTCCAAATATTTCTCCCAGCTTTTCTATGAGCAGACCCGTCTCTTGCCGTCCGAGTTCCGCGCGCAATTCATAGGGGGGAAGATTGATTACAATTAATCGAACAAATATCTACCCCCGTTTCTTGATTGAACACAAAACAGGGCACATCCGTCCGACTTTTTTTAAGCGCTTTCATTGTACAATGGGTAAGCAAGGAACGACGAAGAGTTTTAGGAGGGGTTAGATGAAAAGGAATATGGCATTAATGCTTTCTGCTGCATTGCTAGGTGTAAGCTTGACAGCATGTTCTTCTTCCAATGATTCATCAAACAACAATGTGAAAGCGTCTTCAAGCCCTGAGGCAAGTTCTAATGCAACAAGCTCCGAGAGTCCCGCATTGTCCGGGGATGACCTCGCCTTCTCGAAATTCCCCAAACCCGTTGACGTTCACATCGGCATGGTGGTGGACCCGACGGACAAAACGCTGCCGGAAGGCGACAGCGTAAGCAACAACCAATATACGCGTTACTTGAAAGACAAGTACAACATCAACGTGATCGTGGATTGGACTGCCGCTACCGGCAACGACTTCAAGCAAAAGGTCAGCCTGACGATCGCATCGGGCAAGCTGCCTGACGGCATGGTGGTCGACGACCGCTCCTTCATGACGAAAGCCGCAAGTTCAGGGCTGCTGTACGATATTGGCGATCTTTTTGATCAATACGCGTCCAAACAGGTTAAAGATATTATGGCAAGTACCGAAGGCCGCGCCATGGAGAACGCCAGCTACAAAGGCAAAATGGTGTCGCTACCGAACATTACGGTAGACACCGACGGCGTACACGTGATGTGGATCCGCAAGGACTGGCTCGATAAGCTGAGTCTGCCGGTGCCGAAGACGACTGCCGATCTCGAGAAAACAGCTAAAGCGTTTATGGATAACAAGCTGGGCGGGGACAAAACCATTGGTATTGCCGGCCCATCCAAAAACTCGTTCCCGTATTCCACGTTCCTGGTCTCTTCCAACAATATGGCTGGATTTGACCCGATCTTCGGTGCGATGGATGCTTATCCGGGCTACTGGCTCGACAATGGCGACGGTACGGTATCGTACGGAACAACATCCGAAAATACGAAGAAAACATTGGCTTTGCTGGCCGATTGGTATAAAAAAGGTCTTATCGACCCTGAGGTGGGTACCCGCGATAACACGGGGGATCCGATCAACGCGAACCAGACGGGTATTTTCTTCGGACCATGGTGGGCCGGCGGTTACGGCAACGGGGACTCCTTCAAGAACGACCCGACGGCCAACTGGCAGGCTTATCCGGTCTACTCCGATGACGGCAAATGGAATACGCATATGAAAACAACGGGCAGCACGTACACCGTTATCAGCAAAAATGCCAAGCCGGACGTTGTTAAAGCCATTCTGATCATGAACAATGCCCTTGTGCGTGATGAAGCAACCTTCGACCTGTCCGTTGCGGTGGGTTGGTATCCGCTCCGTAACGTAATGGCTGCGGCGAACGAAACGGAATACGAGTATACCGAATTGATGAAAGTTCTGAAAGGCGAGACGGAACCTGAATCTTACAACGTACCGAACAGCTTGTACAAACTGATGTATGCCGATGCGAAAAAAGTAAGAGACGTCGTTAAACCGCCGTATGACGAACTGGGCGTGACTAATTACAGCACGGCTAACTTCGGCGACTTCCAGCGACTCTATTCTCTCTTGATCGGTGACCGTCCGTTTGCAACAACTCCAATCGACAAAAAGGTCTACAGCGTGACTTACAACCAGACCCCAACGATGGAAACCAAATGGGCGAACCTGAAGAAGATGGAGGATGAGACGGTTCTGAAGATCATCCTTGGCCAAGCGTCGCTCGACTCCTTCGATAAGTTCGTGAAGGACTGGAAAGCGCAAGGCGGAGATGAGATTACGGCGGAAGTTGCAGAGCTCTTGAAGAAATAAGGATAAGCAAAGCTTGCGGAAGGCACCTTGCGTTTCGGTGCTTTTCGCAAGCTTTATCATCCATTAGAGTGACAGGAGGTTAGCCGCATGAGGAAATTAGGCCATCAGAAGCACTATTATTTGATGCTGCTGCCGGGTATGGTCTGGCTTGTCATGTTCAGTATTGTGCCTATGTTCGGGATTCTGATGGCATTTCAGAATTATAATCCGGGAAGCGGGCTGTTCAAATCCGAGTGGGTTGGACTTGAGAACTTCAAGTATATGTTTCAGCTGAATGACAGTAAAACCGTAATCAGGAACACCTTAATTATTGCCGTAGGAAAAATCGTGCTTAATCTGATTGTCCCGCTTGTCTTTGCTATATTGCTGAACGAGCTTCGCAACCTGCGGTACAAGAAGCTGGTTCAGACGGTTGTTTATCTGCCGCACTTTCTGTCATGGGTTATCATGTCCACCATTGTTATCGGAATCTTCGGCTATTATGGCGTTGTAAATACAGTCTTCGGTTATTTCGGAGCGGATCCCAAGCTGTTTATGGCGGATGCGGGAATCTTTCGGCAGCTGATCGTAGGCACGGACGTCTGGAAGGAATTCGGATATAACGCGATTATCTATCTGGCGGCACTTACGGGCGTCAATCCTAATCTGTACGAAGCGGCCGCTATCGACGGGGCCAATCGTTGGCAGTTAATCCGGCATGTCACGCTTCCGGCACTGATCACTACGGTCGTCCTGTTAGGGGTCTTAAGTCTTGGCAACGTGCTTAACGCAAACTTTGATCAGGTCTATAACTTGTATAACCCGCTTGTGTATTCGACGGGAGATGTTTTGGATACTTGGGTCTACCGGCTAGGCTTGCAAAATCTTCAATTCTCGCTGGCGACGGCGGCTGGTTTATTCAAGTCGGTCATTAGCTTTGTGCTGATTTATATCTCTTATCGTCTGGCCTATCGTTATGCCGATTACACGATATTCTAAGAGGAGGGCGCTGCTGTGGTCAGGAATACAACATTAGGTTCACGGGCGTTTGATATTGCGAATATCATCCTTCTCGGGCTGCTCGTTATAAGCTGCGTTTATCCGCTGTGGTACACCTTCTGTGTATCCATCTCCGAGAAATCCGCCGCTAACGCGGGTCTGGTAACGATTTACCCGATCGGCTTCTCTTTGACGCCGTATAAGGAAATTATTAACGACAGCATGTTCTTTAACGCTTTCTGGATTTCGATCCAGCGTACCGTGCTTGGCACAAGCTTCGCCCTGCTGATGACGGTATTAATGGCTTATCCTCTGGCACGACCGCAGAAGGATTTCAAAACGCGCAATATATTCATGTGGATCCTGGTCTTCTGCATGTTGTTTAGCGGCGGCCTGATTCCATGGTATCTTACCATTCAGAATTATCACCTGATCGATTCGATCTGGGCGCTGGTGCTAGGCGGCGGGGTACCGGTATTCGACGTGATCCTGATCATGAACTTCTTCCGCAATCTGCCGAAGGAGCTGAATGAAGCGGCGGTTGTCGACGGAGCGGGTCCGTGGTCGGTTCTGTTCCGGGTCTATGTCCCATGCTCGATCCCCGTGCTGGCTGCGGTAGCGTTGTTCATCAGCGTCTACCACTGGAACGAGTTCTTTAACGGCTTGGTGCTGAGTAACACGCAGTCCAGCTATCCGCTTCAGACCTATATCCAGCAGCTTGTCGTTAACATTCCGGTTGGCACGAACTTGACGCCGGAGCAGTACAAGAAGCTGTCCGAGCTGTCCAACCGGACGCTTAATTCGGCCAAGGTATTTATCGCCATGGTGCCGATGCTGGTCGTTTATCCCTTCCTGCAGAAATACTTCGTATCCGGCATTATGCTGGGCGCCGTAAAAGAGTAAAAATTAAAGAACCACATCCTTTGGGGATGTGGTTCTTTAATTTTTTTGCCGGCGATGATTGGAAAAAGCTGCTCGGCACGCCCATAGTTGAATGCTGAGAACGACCAGGTAGATGGGGATGGAGTAGAGGATGCAGTAGCCGTGTTTGTAGTGGAATACGCCAAACTTGACTCCAAGCCATTCGAACAGGATAGCGATGGCTGCCCATACAAGGATATATCCGATGGTTATGATTCCGGATATTCGGAAACGCTCAAACCCATAGATATACAAGTATCCGAAAGGGGCATACATCAGATACGAGATGAAATCAAAAAACTCATAGCTTGATCTATCGCCAACATCGTAAAAGTCGAATGGAGGTATAGCAATCGTATGGTCAAACATAAGCCCTAACGTGACGCTTATAAGCATATTAAAACAGGTCTGCAAGGGAGAGGGCGTTCGCGGCAGCAGCCGATAGAAGGTGAAGCCTACTGTCATCAGCGAGATCACATATAACTCATTGCTATTGAATTGCTGGTCATAAACGATTGATTCCATCATCGAATCCATCCTTCTTTTGAAGCCATCCACTGGAAGACCTTACCGCACAGCAGGGTGTATACCATGACTAGGAGAATCATGAGGGACTCATTAAGGTAATTCCATTCTCTATAAATAAGAACCTGATTCCATCGCAGCTCCATGCCGAGCAGCAGCTGAATGACAAAGGCGTAGACTGTTATACCGATCCGTACGCTTATCTTTGGCGACATGAGAAAAACATTTGCAAAAGCAAGCAGAATAAAGGTTATGGTTAAGTCATTATGCAGAATCAAAGCGATAAAATGCGGGATGTTCTGATTAATTTGGAATAGCTTCATGTTTAAACTGCTAATGGTCAGCTTGTTCGTAAGCACGACTTCAATGGCCATAAATAAAAGGAGGTTGGCCGCAAGCGGCAGCTTAAGGCGCAGATTCATCAGCACTTGAATACAAAACCATGCGTATAGAATAAAAATAACAATGACCACCGGGGACCCTCCTTTCGTATCCAATCCAGTCTGAGGGTAGATTTCCCTTTGTATGTTAAGAATATCCATTGTTAGAATGGATATAGGCAGCTGAAGGCCCGAATTGACAGTGCTGACGGTGAACCACATTTACAAGGGAATGTGGTTTTTGTTATTGGATTTATATTATTATGCAACTAGCAGAGTAAGCGCATATGAAGGCTTAGGAAACTATGAAGGGGAACGGGTTATGGAACAGTTTGATCTTATGAATACGATTATCGAAATCGGAGAAGTAACGTATTTGTTTGAATCCGAGGACTGGCGGCTGGAGCCGCAGGAGATAACAAAACCGACTTTTCTGTTTTTCGAAAAAATTCAGGGGACTTTTATATTGAACGGAGTACCTATTCAACTAAACCGCAAGAGCTCGTTTATGCTCGAGCCGGGCATGACGATAGAAGCACAAAGCGTCGGCGGTCAGGAAGTGAAGCTATATCGCATTACCTTCGAGCTGTTTCAATTATCGGAGAAATCGGCCTCGCATAGAATGTACGAGCTGGCTTCTTTCCCGGTAACCGGCAGTATTCAGCAGGACCAGTACCAGATCCAGAAGCTTGTCTTTGTAATCGCCGAGGAAACCACTGAAGGAAAACGGGATGCGTCATCCGGCAGGTCAGACAGCAAACGGGCTGAGCTGCAGATGTATGAGCTGCTTGAGCTGCTGCTTGGAAGCACCCCGGCCGTGTCGCCTGGCGGCGATAAGCGGGCGATCCAGAAAACCATCCCCTACATGCATCGCGCCTATGATTCCGATATTACGCTCGAGATGCTGGCCGATATGGCCGGGATGCATCCCTCTTACTATTCGCAGATGTTTAAGCAGGAGCTTAATATGTCTCCGATTACTTTCCTTACCCGGATCCGGATGAATCGTGCCAAGGAGGAGCTGCTTCTGACTGGGCGGAAAATGGGTGAGATCGCCAGCCGGGTAGGCTATAAGGATTCCTTTTATTTCAGCCGAAGGTTTAAGGAATATACGGGCTGCGCGCCAACGATGTACAAGGAGTGGCCTAAGCCCAGCATCATTTCCTTGTCGTATGCTTATACGGATCATCTGCTTACGCTTGGCATTACGCCGGTTGCCGCCCAGGTTTATAAGGAAATACCGAATACGACCAGAACGTTGGCTTTGCCTTTTCACGGCTCCGATGTATGGCAGGTCAGCCGTCAGACTTTCCTGGAAGCGAAGCCTGATCTCGTTATCGGCAAGGACAACGTAACTTCGAAGGCCCGGGAATTAATCGGCGATTTGGCTCCGATAGTTACGATTCCGTGGGGCACGCTTCCTGTATTCGAGCATCTTCGCAAAATCGGAGAAACCGTTAATCGGGCTGAGGCGGCTGATGCATGGCTGGCGCAGCATGAGCGGCGGGTGTTGGATGCGCGCAGACATGTGAAAGCCGCCATAGGGAATGCCACGGTTACCATCTGCGTAGTTGGCGACTACGGAATACGCATATACGGCAATCGTAATATAGGACATGTATTTTATGAGTCGCTTGAATTGTCCATGCCTCCACGTCTCAAGCAGGATATGGAAGAGCATGCGGGCGCTAAATTATTCAATTGGAAAGCGATTTCGGCGGATCAGCTGATGGAATACGATTCCGATTATCTACTTGTCGTGCTTCGGTCAGGCGTAATGGCGCGGGAGAATTGGAGACAGCTTGCGACCCATTCCGGTTATCTTCAGCATAAGGCGGTTCGCCGCAATCGGGTTCATTTTCTGGACTGGGACAGATGGGTTGTATACGCGCCAATGTCCATCGACAACCAGCTGGATGAAGCGGTTGAGCGCTTAACGGGCATGCATTAACACGGTAATCTAATAATTCTCCAAACAAAAACTCTTAGAATAGACCATGGACGTCTAATAGGTTCGGCTCTATCATTGATAATGATAATCAATACTGTTTCGAGGTGATGACATCATCGGTACATACAAAGGGGGAGCCGTAGAGCAACGCGTCAAGCTATTCAAGAGAATCACCGTTTTTTTAATAGCTTTATTGGCTCTGCTAGCTTCTATGTTCCTGGCCATCTCTTACGGAGCGAAGGAATTAACCCTGTCGACCATATGGACAGCCGTTTTTCATTATGATGCCGACTTGACTGCGCACCAGGTTATACACGAGCTGCGTCTTCCCCGAGTAATTGGGGCGGCCGTTGTAGGTGCGGCATTCGCAGTGGCTGGGGCCCTGATGCAAGGGGTGACGCGTAACCCGCTTGCGGATACGGGGATCTTGGGCGTAAATGCGGGTGCAACCTGCGTTGTTGCTCTTTGTTTTGCCTTTTTGCCGAACATGCCGTATCTGGGGCTTATCGGATGCTCTTTCTTGGGAGCTTTGCTGTGCACCCTCTTCATATTCGGAATGGGCATCCGATTACCAGGCGGACTAACGCCGCTGCGGCTGACGATTGCCGGATCCGTAGTAGCCGCCATGCTGGGAGCGATAAGCACCGGCATTGCGATCTATTATGATCTTAGCCAGGATCTTGCGTTCTGGTTCTCGGGCGGAGTATCCGGCGTAAAATGGCTTCATTTGAAGCTTCTTGTGCCGATCATTCTGTCTACCTTGATTCTTTCGTTTGCGCTGAGCAGGAACATTTCTTTACTCGCGTTAGGCGAAGAGGTCGGGGTTAATCTAGGGGGGCGTATCAAGCAGACCAGGATATTGGCTATTACCGCGTGTGTTATTCTTGCCGGTGTATCGGTATCTGCAGCTGGTTCGGTATCCTTCGTGGGGCTTATCATCCCCCACATATCCCGGAAGCTGGTTGGCGTAGATTATCGGGCTATTATTCCGTTGTCCGCTATATTGGGCGCAACGCTGCTTGTCATGGCCGATTTGGCGGCCAGGATGGTGAATCCGCCAAGAGAATTTGCGTTAAGCGCAATGGTAGCGCTGCTTGGCGTTCCTTACTTTTTATACGTGGCCCGAAAAGAGAAGAGGAATTTGTAATGGGTTTGAAAACATGGCGCTTCGGAAATAAACGGGCGGGCCGCGCACTGTTCGCAGGGATGGTCCTGATGACCATCTGCGTGGTGGTCCTTTTATTCAGTTTAAACACGGGTACGATAAAGCTGTCGCCTATGCAAGTACTAAGGACATTGTTAGGACTTGGTACGGCAAAGGAAGAGACCGTGTTGTTTGATTACCGGATGCCTAGGATCTTAATCACGATGCTGGCAGGGATCGGGCTTGGAATCTCCGGTTCGATTCTGCAGGGCATTTTTCGGAATCCGCTCGCAGATCCCGGTGTTGTAGGACTTAATGCCGGATCGGCTGTTGGACTTGTTATATTTGTCTCCTTCTTCCAATCGCTTGAAGCGATGTCGGCGCTGCTCATCCCGTTGTTTACTTTTAGCGGAGCGCTGCTCACGGCTATATTGATTGGTCTGCTCTCTTACGAGCGTAATCAAAGCCTGCAGCCGGCGCGGGTTATTCTCGTTGGGATTGCGGTTGCGGCCGGATTAAGCGCATTAACCTTATTCCTATCGCTTCGGCTTGACTCGGAGACTTATACCTTCGCGGCGAGATGGCTAGTCGGAAATGTATGGAGCCGATCCTGGGTTCATGTGATTGCCTTGCTTCCGTGGATTGTTGGCTTTGGCATCTACGCCCAGCTGCAAGCGAGAAGCTTAAACGCGCTGGCTTTAGGCGACGAGACCGTAATTAGCATCGGCTTGTCGCTTCAACGCAAGCGGATCGGGCTGCTTATCGCGGCAGTGTCCATCTCGAGCGCAAGCGTTGCAATGGCAGGCGGGATTGGGTTTATCGGGTTTGTAGCGCCGCATTTGGCCCGGCGTCTGGTGGGCGTCTCGCACCAATACGTGATTCCTATCTCCGGCATGCTGGGTTTGGTTATTCTCGTCCTGGCCGATACGGCGGGGAGAACCCTGTTCCTTCCCAGCCAGATTCCGGCCGGCGTACTAGTTGCCGCTATTGGCGCACCGTATTTCCTCTATTTATTGCTAAGGAAATCTTAAGTACCACATTTAAATACAGATGAATTGAGGCTGAAAAATGATGCGTAAGAAAAAAAGTACAATAATGCTGCTCCTCATGGCACTGGTCATCGTGCTTTCCGCGTGCGGCCAGAATAACAATAAAACTTCCGGGAATAACGGGGCGGCAAGCCCTGCGGCGGAACAAAGCGGCGGGAGCGGGGCGGCTGCGACTGATGCGGTGCCAAAGATTGCGTCGTTGTCGATTCACGTGACGAATGATCTGCTTGCCCTGGACATAACGGCAGCGGGCAGCGTTATGGGCGGGAAAGCGAAGGATTTCTTGTCGCATGTAGCAGACCGTTTGAAAAATACGGAGAAGCTTGGCGTTGCGAAGGAAGTCGACATGGAGGCTCTTCTGCAGCTTGAGCCGGACATTATTTATGCCGATGAGGAATTTGCGGGCCAGGATACTTCAAAGCTTGAGGCTATCGCGCCTGTCAAAATGTTTAACCTGGATGAGGGAACCTGGAGAGACCATCTGAAGAAGCTAGCAGCGGATTTGGGCCGGGAGCAGAAAGCGGAGCAATTCATTGCCGATTATGAGGAGCAGGTTAAGCGCGTAAAAAGTCTGATTCAAGCGAAATTGGGCGATAATCCGAAGGCCATGGCGATACGGGTAACGCCAAAAGAACTGCGGGTATTCGGTACCCCGCGTCCGCTAGGACCAATCTTGTTCGATGATTTGGGCTTCCAACCTGCAAGCGGAGTGGAGAAAATCAACTCTTCTCCTTACGAGGTGATTTCGCAGGAGGTATTGCCTGATTTCGACGCCGACGTGATCTTCGTTGTTGTTAATGAAGAAGCAGACGCGAAGAAGGTCTATGATGAGATGCAAAGCAGCCCGATCTGGAAGGGCCTGAAGGCCGTGAAGAACGGCAACGTTTACGTCATTGGCGAGCAGCCGTGGCTCGATTACTCGGCAATCGGCAACAAAATGGCGCTGGACGAAGCCGAAGCGTTTTTTGCGAAATAAGTGGAATTAGCAGAGAACCACATCCCTTTCAGGGGATGTGGTTCTTGTGGTTATAGGAGAATGTAATGCTTAATTCTTACTTCCGTTCCGTAGCGAAGTAAAGCAGGGCAAGGGTCGGAAATGCGATTCCAAGCCATAACGCGCTGCTCCATCCGCCTGCTGCGTAAGCCCATCCCCCTGCCGCCGATCCGATCGCTCCGCCAAAGAAGAAGATCGCCATAAACAACCCGTTTAGCCTGCTGCGGATATCTGCTCCAAGCGAGAAGATCGAGCGCTGGCTCAGTACAAGATTGGCCGATACTCCAGCGTCGAGCAGAATAGCGGCGATAACGAGAACAACCACGCCGACAGGTGAGCTGGTTTGAATCAGAAGAGGCAGAAGCACCGAGACGATAACGGTAATAAGGGCAATTGCGGTAGCGGGTCTGGTCCAGCCGCGGTCTGCCAGACGGCCGGCGAGCGGTGCCGCAACGGCGCCTGCAACCCCAACGAGCGCATAGAGGGCAATAGCCGTTTGCGAGAAATGGAATTTAGGGCCGGCCAAGAGCTGCGGCACGGTGGTCCAGAACAAGCTGAACGCCGCAAACAGCGTTGCGTGGTAAAGGGCGCGGCGGCGCAAAATCGGAGTGGTCCGCAGCAGCCGCCACATGGAACCAAGCAGGGCCGTATAGCTCGTGGCTGCCGTTGGTTTTCTAACCGGCAGTACTTTAGCCAGTACAATGGCTAGAATAACAATCGCTACGGCGGAAATCGCAAAGATGGCATGCCAGCCGAAGAAGTCTGCAACAAGGCTTGATATTGGTCTTGCGAGCATAATGCCGAGCAGAAGACCGCTCATGACATTTCCAACGACGCGTCCGCGTGAAGCATCGGATGCAAGGTAGGAGGCGAAGGGTACGAGTACTTGGGCGGCAACCGAACCTAATCCAATAACAAGGGTAGCGGTTAAGAAAAGAAACGATTGTTTCGCCAGCGATGCGGTGATCAGAGCGACAGCGGTAAGGAGCAAGGCGGTGATAACCAGCTTGCGGTTTTCCACAATGTCGCCCATCGGTACGATAAACAAGAGTCCCACAACGTATCCGATTTGGGTCAGCGTTACAATCAGGCCGGCACTGCCTGCTGACAGGCCGATGGAGGAGCTGATTAATCCGACCAGGGGCTGTGCATAGTACAGATTAGCAGCAATCATGCCGCATGCGGTTGCGAGCAGTATCGTTAACCATGCAGGAATATTTTTCTCGAGCATTTGCTCGTTTGAAGCAGTCATAAGTACCACTCCTTATTTGAAATTCTAATTACTGAACGTCGTGTTCACTAATTACTGATTAAATAATATACTGAACGTTCAGTTTTGTAAATAGGCGAAATGATTTTCTTTCGACGTTTTTTTTTTGTATACTGAACGTATCGTTTCTATTTCCCAGTCCAGATTCAAACCGTTGAAAGGGATGGTTCCGGTGGAAGCAAAAAGAGGGCGGCCGCGTAACGTGGAGACGCAAAATGCGATTCTTACCGCTTCTTATGATCTGTTATTGGAAAGTGGCTTTGAAATGGTCACCGTAGAAAAAATTGCCGAGCGCGCCAAGGTAAGCAAAGCGACGATATATAAATGGTGGCCGAACAAGGCGGCCGTCGTTATGGATGGATTCCTGTTTGCCGCGTCAGCTAGACTTCCCGTGCCAGATACGGGGGCCGTGTTTAGCGACGTTCTCATTCATGCATCGAATGTAGTCCGTTTCTTAACAAGCCCGGAGGGCAGAGTTATTAGGGAGCTCGTCGGCCAAGGGCAGTTCGACGAAGGGTTGGCGGAAGCCTACCGGACCCGGTATTTCGGGCCTCGCCGTATAGAAGCGGGAAGCCTGCTCGAGCGGGGTATTCAGCGCGGGGAATTGAAAAAAGATTTGGATATCGGTCTAGCTATCGACCTCATCTACGGACCGTTTTTCTACCGTCTGCTGATTACCGGCGAAGAGTTAACTGAAGCCTATGTACGACAGCTGGTAACAGCAGCATTCGATGGGATCCGCGCGAACGAAGGCGGATAAAAAGAAAAGGACCCTCTGGCTAACTTAGTTTAGCCCGAGGATCCTTTTTTTAAAATTCTGAGAGTATATATGTTTTTTCGTTTTGTACTATTTAATCGGGATTTCTCCGTCATAAGAAGCGATAACGCCATACAGATCCGGACGGCGGTCGCGGAAGATGCCCCACTCGATACGCTGCGATTCCAGCTGGTCGAGATCGAATTCGGCAACAAGCACGCCATGCTCGTCACGGCCGGCTTCGGCAATCATATTGCCTTGAGGGCCGGCAATGAATGACGAACCATAGAAGTTAATCGACGAGTCTTCGTCAATCTCTTCGCCGATACGGTTGGAAGCGATAACCGGCATCAGGTTGCACGCGGCATGGCCTCTCATGCACATTTGCCAGTGATCCTTCGAATCGATGCTGCCGTCTTGCGGCTCCGAACCGATAGCGGTCGGGTAGAACAGCAGCTCCGCGCCCATGAGCGCCATGCTGCGCGCCGCTTCCGGATACCATTGATCCCAGCATACGCCAACGCCGATTTTGGCGTATTTCGTTTTCCATACTTTAAAGCCCGTATCTCCAGGATTGAAGTAGAACTTCTCTTCATAACCCGGACCGTCGGGAATATGGCTCTTGCGGTATTTGCCTAGCACTTCACCGTCAGCATCAATAACGGCCAGAGAGTTGTAGCGTGCCCAGTTCTTCTTCTCGTAGAAGCTGATCGGAAGCACGACGCCAAGCTCTTTGGCGATGCCGCGGAAGTGGTTAACCGCTTTGTTTTCCTCCAGCTCGGTAGCGTAAACGTAATAGTCCGCTTTTTCCTTCTGGCAGAAGTAAGGCGTTTCGAACAGCTCTTGGAGCAGAATAATCTGCGCGCCTTGTGCCGCCGCTTCGCGCACTAACGCCTCGGCTTTGCGGATGTTTTCTTCTATATTCGATGTGCAGCTCATTTGCGTGGCTGCTACTTTGACCGTTCTCATGGATTTGCATACCTCCTGAAAAGTATTGCGAAGCAAAACTTGCTTCGTAAGCTTTAATTAAAACGTATATTAAGCCCGGCGAGCAGGCATCTGCTGCGTTGTGCAGTGCACGTTGCCGCCTTCGCGGATAACCGCCATGCCGTCGATTGGACGAATGCGGCGATCAGCGAATGCCGCCTGCAGGGTTTCAATAGCTTTGCGGTCGGCTTCCTCAGCCGCGCCGCCGAATACCGGCAGGATAATGCCGCCGTTAACAAAATAGAAGTTCAGGTAGCTCAGCGTCAAACGAGTATCCTCGTATTCCGCGTAAGGCGGTTGATCGATTTCGATAATCTCGAGCTTGCGGCCTTTGGCATCCACCGCTTCGCTTAGGATACGGCGGTTCTCTTCCGTGATCGCGTAGTTCTCGTCGGACGGATCGTTGCAAACCTGGAGAATAACCTTGCCAGGTGCCGCGAAGCAGGCGATGTTGTCGACATGGCCGTCGGTCTCGTCGCCGCTCAGGCCGCGCTTCAGCCATACGATCGTGTCCACGTTAACGAATTCTTTGACATAACCTTCGATTTGCTCGCGGCTAAGCTCAGGATTGCGGTTCGTATTAAGCAGGCATTCCTCGGTGGTCAGAAGCGTGCCTTCGCCATCCGTATGGATAGATCCGCCTTCCATGACGAGAGGAGCATCGAATTGCTTCACGCCGACATGCTTCAAAATTTGCGGTGCAACGGCATCGTCCAGATCCCATGGCGAATATTTGCCGCCCCAAGCGTTGAACTTCCAGTTCACGCCCGCCAGCTCGCCTTCCGGATTTACGACAAACGTAGGGCCATTGTCGCGCAGCCAAGCATCGTTATGCTCGACTGGCAGACATTCCACGGCGTCGTTGCCTGCGAACAGGGCGCTGACCTTCTCCAGATCTGCCGGGTTTACGACAACCGTAATCGGTTCGAATTCCGCGATTGCGGTAACAAGCTCGGCATAACCCGCGCTTACCTGCTCGTAATGCTCCGGATAAACCATCGAAGCTTGTACAGGCCAAGAGATAAAGGTACGCTCATGCGCCGCCCATTCGGCCGGCATTGTATAGTTCAATTGTTTAGGATTCATATTAGTTAATATTCCTCTCTTATCGCAATGAAAATGTGTCTTAAGCGGGCTTAAGCCGCCTAAACCCTTCTTATCATATAACAAAAAGGTTGACAGCTCAATTACGGTGTTTATCCAGTTTTTTAGCGGGATTTACCGTTTTGCTGCCGGATAAAAATTTGCGGGGTATTGAACTTCAATATCTGAATCAGCTGCTCGTTCATGTAGGCGGTGGACTGCTCAAAGCCGCTGTCGATCCACTCCAGGATTAAGCCGATAATGCCGTGTATCCGGTACGTGCTGAACAGCTTTGTATCAATTGGCGTATCCGGCTCCGTCACCATAAAATCGAATTCCTGGCGGAACAGCCGATCCATCCGTTTCGTCAGCTTTTCCCGGTAGTTATAACCCGTTTGCGGGTCCAGCATGGTTTTATAAAAGATGCGGTTCTCAATAAAGTGGTCAAACAGCTCGATTGAAGCGCTGGGCAGCTCGTTAAAATCAACGACGGACAAGCCTACATACGGCTTGCGGTAAGCCGCGGTCATCTCCTCGAATTTCTCCTCGATCATCTCATCCAGCAGATCTTCCTTTTGCTCGTAATGCGTATAGAAGGTTGCTCTCGTACAATCCGCAAGCTGAACCAGTTCGGTAATGCTGATATGGTTAACGCTCTTTTCCTGCAGCAAGGTTAAAAAGGAAGATTTCAGTACTTCTTTTGTTTTTCGGACGCGTCTATCCGGATGTTTAACCGTCATAACGATCTCCTCGAAAATTTTAACTGACAATTTCGGTGCATTTGTAAACTACTATACATTACCCTCATTATTGCACATTCAATTCAAAAACAGCTAATTATACAATAGTTGTAGAACTTCATTACATTATAAGAAAGCAGGGATCATATATGGCAAGACTGCAAGGAAAAGTAGCTATCGTAACCGGTGCGGGTTCGGGTATGGGACGCGCAACGGCGATTCTGTATGCAAAAGAAGGGGCAAGGGTTGTTCTGGCCGAGTTTAACGAAGCTTCGATGAACGAGACGCTGGACCAGATCAAAGCTGCGGGCGGCACGGCCGTAGCCGTTAAAACGGACGTATCCAAAGAAGCGGATGTTGACGCGATGATCCAAAAAGCGCTGGACGAGTACGGTCAGCTGGACGTGCTTGCGAATGTCGCGGGCATTTTTGACGCTATGGCTTCCGTAGAGAATACCTCGAACGAGTTGTATGAGCGCGTGATGGGCGTCAACCTGACGGGTCAGTTTTACGCATGCCGCTCCGCAATCAAGGTGTTTAACAAGCAGGAGACAGGCGGCACGATTGTGAATGTCGCTTCTATCGCCGGTTACTTGGGCGCGCGCGGCGGCGCGGCTTACACGATGTCCAAGCATGCCGTTATCGGCCTGACGAAAAACATCGCAGCCTTCTACGGCCGCGAGAACGGTAAAATCCGCGCGAACGTTATCGCACCGGGCTCGATCGCAACCGGCATGACAGCGAACCTGGGCGCGCTTGATCCGCTTGGCGCGGTTACGTTTGGCGATCTTGGTCCATTTAACGGCGGTGAAGCCGACGATATCGCAAGCACCGCACTGTTCCTCGCATCGGACGAGTCGAAGTTCATTAACGGCGATGTTATCACCGTCGACGGAGCTTGGACTTCCCGATAAGCATGAACCCATTAAGAAGACCCCCGAGCCAACGGCTCGAGGGTCTTCTTGTTGTTCCCGGGTTATTCTTGGCGGGTTGCCTGCCAAGCTAATTGGTCCTGCTCATCAATCAGTTCGCCAACGGATGGCAGGATCAGACCGGCGTAAGGAGCAAGCTCTTCCCGCTGGCTTGTGCCGGATAGAACGCCAATGGCGAGTCCGGCCTCCGAGTTTTGGGCGAACCTCATATCGGTTAACGTATCGCCAACAATGGCAACTTCGCTTGGCTGCAGTCCGGTCAGCCCGCAAAATTCGTTCATCATGACGGGGCTTGGTTTTTTCTCGTAACGGTCAGAGGTGCCAATGAAATCGAAGTAGTGCGCAATCCCGTATTTGTTCAGGAAGAAGAGGGTCGATTCATAATCGTCGGCCGTAGCGATTCCGAGCTTCAATCCTTTATCCCTCAGTCGCGGCAGCACGTTCTCTAAATCTGCCGTAGGCAGCAGCTGCTCGCGATGGACTTGGGTGAGCCGGTAAATCTCGTCTGTCATCCATTCAAGCAGTCCTGCTGTTTGTTCCGGCCCATAATCATACCCGGTAAGCACCTTAAAGTAAGCCTCAGCAATATCTGCGGTTGTGCCCCCAGCCAAATAGCCCTTGGAATCTACTTTCCCATCCGGGCCGAGTCCAATGGATTCAAGCAGTGTTTCCCTTAAACCGGATGTTGGCTCATTCGCATCCATACTGGATAACAAGTGGTCCGTAAATTCCTCCGCGATCGGCACCCAGAACGAATGGAATTGAATCAAGGTACCGTCCTTATCAAACAAAACTCCTTTAACCGGAAAACCGGACATCGTCATCCCTCATTTTAATTTGTTGTTGTTTTATGTTGTTTAAATTCTATAAAGCTAATGTTAATAGGGTGTTAAGTATTTGTATATTGATTGAAATACGGAGAAAGCCATAGTATTCTGGTTAAAAACCACATAAAACAACATAAGTCTCAGGCGGTATATCAATAACTATAAGCGTAGAGGGGACATTTGTACATGAACAATGTAAAGGCGTTTATGAGAACGGAAGGGGATATTAACCTGTCTTCCGAGCGCAAGAACTGGCAGGCCAACCACTTAAGCGAAGAAGCAATGGACATTTTGGACGAGGACAGTCATTTCTTCGTGCATCAATCGATGTCGACTCCTTGCCTGAACGTCTTAGTTAATGCGGAAGGCATTTACCTGGAGGATCTGGACGGGCGAAAATATATGGACTTCCATGGTAACGGTGTCCATCAGGTCGGCTACAAGAACCGTTATGTTATCGACGCGGTCAAAAACCAGCTTGAAGAGCTTCCTTTCCTGCCGCGCCGGTTCACGAATCCCGTTGCTGTCAAGCTGGCCAAGAAGCTGGCCGAATTGGCGCCGGGCGATCTGAATAAAGTGCTGTTTACGCCTGGCGGAACAAGCGCAATCGGAATGGCGCTAAAGCTCGCCCGGAAGGCAACGGGAAAATTCAAAACCATCTCCACCTGGGATTCCTTTCACGGAGCAGGCCTTGATGCTATTTCCGTCGGCGGTGAAGGGGTATTCCGCAACTCCATCGGTCCGCTGCTGCCGGGAACGGAGCATATGATGCCTTATAACAGCTACCGCTGCTTCATGGGCGATTGCGATAGCTGCGGCTTGAAATGCCTCGATTATTTGGAGTATATGCTGGAGCGGGAAGGCGATGTTGGAGCCATCGTGATGGAGCCGATCCGCAGCACGGATGTGCAAATTCCGCCCAAGGCGTACTTCAAGCGGCTGCGGGAGCTATGCGACAAGTATGGCGTCTTGCTCATACTGGACGAGATTCCGACCGCGTTTGGCCGGACGGGCACGATGTTTGTCCATGAGCATTACGATATCGTGCCGGATATCGTAGCGATTGGCAAGGGCTTCGGCGGCGGGATATTCCCGATGGCGGGCATCCTTGTGCGGGAAGGGTTGGATGCAGCGCAGGATATTTCGCTGGGCCATTACACGCATGAGAAAAGCTCGGTTGGCTGCGCGGCTGCGCTGGCGACAATTGAATATATCGAGCAGAACGGGCTGCTGGAGCATGCCCTGCGTATGGAGAAGGTATTTGAGCGGCATTTAGCAGAGATGAAATCGAAGCATCTTGCCGTTGGGGATGTGCGCGTGAAGGGGATGCTGGCTGCAATCGAGCTGGTCCGTGACCGCAAGACCAAAGAAAGGGCAAGCGAGGAAGCGGAAAAGGTGATGTACCGCTGCATGGAGCGAGGCGTAAGCTTCAAGGTTTCAGGCGGCAACGTCTTAACCTTAGTGCCGCCGCTCATTACGACCGAGGAGCAGCTGGCGCGTGCCTTAAACATTATAGATGAAGCGATTGAGGATATTTGCTAGTCCTTTTGAAGGGGCGGCTACGGGCTGCGAATGCAATGGAAACGGCTTTTGTTTTATAATGGTTATATATGAATGAAGGGGAGAAACACCATGTCTTTGGCGGGTGAAGAAAGAAGAAATCGTATCCTCGAAATGCTTGGCATAAAGGGCAAGGTTAATGTCAATGAGCTGGCGCGGCAGTTCGAGGTGACGACAGAGACGATCCGGCGCGATCTTGACGATCTGGAGAAGAGCGGCAAGCTGAAGAAGGTTTACGGCGGCGCGGTTAAGCTGAAGACCGAGATTGAACCGGCGTATAGCGAACGGGAAATCATTTATGCGGAAGAGAAGCAGGCAATTGGGATGCTTGCAGCCGGCCTGGTCGAAGACAATGACGTGCTGGTTATCGACGAAGGCAGTACGGCCATGCAAATCATTCCCCATCTGACGGACAAGCGGAACCTTACGATACTTGTATGCTCCATTCCAACGCTAACGCTGCTTCTGGAATATCAGAGGAACGGTCTGATCGACGGGAGAACGATATTTATCGGGGGAGAAGTAAATCCGAAGCATCTGAGGGTGTCGGGACCAATCGCCGAGAAAATGATGGAGGACTTTTACGTTAACAAAGCGTTTGTTTCCGTAGACGGGGTGTCTCTCGAGAACGGGCTTACAGGCTTCGATTACGAGCGTGCGCTCTTTACCCGCAAGCTGATGTTATGCTCCCAGACAAAGGTTGTTGTCGCGGATTCATCCAAGATCGGCAAACGGACGGTTGCGAGAATCGCAGATCTGTCCGACGTGGATTACGTCGTTTCCAATAGCGAGCCTCCTACGGGATGGAATGGCATTCTTCAGGATAAAGGCGTAACCTGGCTCTCTTAAGATACTTGCATGCTTAAAAGCCCAACCTTGCGAGGTTGGGCTTTTTGTTAGTTCTGAGCTTTATTTCGCGTTCTCATCCGGCTGATGAATGCCGATCACATTGCCTTCGGTATCGATGTAATAGCCTTGCCAAGCCATGCCCGGCAGCGCGTATTTCGGCAGGGCTACCTGGCCGCCAAGACTAAGAATTTTCGCTTCCGTAGCATCGTAGTCTTCCACGCCCATTGTGCATGCGAAGCCGCTAACCGGTTGTCCCGGCTGTGGAGGAGGCCCCATTCGCTTGATCAGCGCTCCGTTAATGCCCATTGCGTTGGCATCGCCCGTTGTTGCTCCCAAATAAGGCATGCCTGCGTATTCGCTCCAATCCTCGAACGTCCAGCCGAATACCTCGCCGTAAAACTTCTTGGCACGCTCCATGTCATCGACATGAACTTCAAAATGAACGACTCTTCCCATGATACCCCTCCCAATTTTGGACTTCCTACTTTTTCTTCTAATAGCGTTACCGTTCCTGCTTGAGATAAACCGTTTACGGAAATTATAATGTATCGAAGCAATTCCTTAAGCAGTGGAGGGACAAGATGAGCGATACAGCGGAAAATAACCTTTGCATCATAACGCTTGGCATGGGCTGTTACTGGAGCCCGGAAGCTTTGTTTGGCGCGGTTCCCGGCGTAATCAGGACACGCGTCGGCTTTGCCGGAGGAACAACGGCAGAGCCGACCTACCGCAGCATGGGCGATCATACGGAGACGGTTGAGCTGTTGTTCGACCCGGCCCTTGTTTCCTATGACGAGTTGCTGGAGCTGTTCTGGAACAACCATAATCCCTATAACATCAACGGCTATAAGGACAGGCAATATCAGTCCCTGCTGCTCTATCGGGATGAGGAACAGGCGGAGGCTTTCCGTCGGATAAAGAGCCGTATGGAGCGGGATAAGGGTCCGCTTGATACGGAGCTGGCGCCCTTCAAGGCATTTTATCCCGCTGAATCCAGGCATCAGAAATATTATTTAAAGAGGTTCCCGGATGCAGTGGAGAAGCTGATGTCGCTGTATTCGTCAGCGGAGGGGCTGGAGAGGTCCACTTTGGCCGCAAGGCTGAACGGAGTGGCGAAGGGATTCCTCAATCTGGAACGTCTGCAGCATGAGATGAAGGGGTGGCCGATAGCCGAAGACGAGCTGAAAGAGAAGCTTTCCTTGATTCGACAAATTCGTTGGTAAGTAGTTCTTCCTTCATAAATGTTATAACATGTTATATTATTTATAAGTAGTCTAAAGGATTTAATTAAATATGATATATTGACATAATATTAACCTGACTTTATATTATTAGGTGACTGAAGCCGATCGTATACCCGCATGCGAATCGGCTTTTCTTTTGCCAATTCAGCGACGCTGCTTACGAAGCATGAATTGCTTCACAATTCATTTTAGGAGGGATGTTTGTGACCGGTAAGACAAGAAGAAGGTCAAAGCTTATCGTATTGCCTATTGCTCTTGCACTCTCTGTTAGTCCCTTGATTCCAAACGGAACACCCCGTGCCCATGCCTTTGAGGCAGCCGACGCGAAGGCCGCGATTGAAGCCTACAATAACGCGTTCTGGGATGCGAGTGCGAAGTACTTCTGGAAAACCTCCAAGCATGACGGCTATCAGGACTTTTGGGTGGAGGCCGAGCTGTGGGAGCTGGTGATGGATGCTTATCAGGAGGCAACGGATCCGGAGCTGAAGGCGAAGCTGCGCAACCAGATTGACGACGTGTTCGACGGCGCGGTCGTGAAATACGGCCAGGATTGGACCAACAACACGTTTAACGACGACATTATGTGGTGGGCGATGGCAAGCGCAAGAGCCTATCAGATTACGAATGACGCGAAGTACTTGGAGCGGGCGGAATATTATTTTAATTATGTGTACGATACCCAGTGGGATGACGAGTTTGCGGGCGGCGGCATTTGGTGGAAGAGCGATGACCGCACGACGAAAAATGCCTGCATTAACTTCCCCGCCGCGGAAGCTGCCGTATTCCTGTATAACGCTACTGGCAATGCTCACTATCTGGATGCCGCTTCAAAGATCTACCGTTGGAGCAAAACGATGCTGACCGACGGCAACGGCAAAGTATTCGACCGGATTGAAACGCAAAAAGGGCCGGTTCCAGATGCAACCCACTATAATCAGGGTACGTTTATCGGCTCAGCCGTAGGTCTCTATCAAATTACGGGAGACAAGGTTTATTTGGACGATGCGCTCAAGGGGGCGGCCTTTACAAAGGAGAGACTGGTCGATGCCAACGGTCTGCTGCGTTATGAGGGACCTAACGGGGATCTGAAGGGCGGCAAAACCATCCTCATGCGTAACCTCGGCTATCTGCAGAAGGTTGTTAATGCCAGCAGCGAGAGCAAGTACAAAACCTTCGCGGAGAGCTATAACGAGTGGCTGGCTTTTAATACGGATATGGCATGGAACAATCGCAATGCGGCCAATTTGGTCGACAGCAACTGGGCTGGCCAGCAGCTGTCCGGTACCTTCGAGTCGTGGAGCTCGGCAGCGGCCGTACAAGCGCTGACTTCACTGGAGCCGCAGGATGCGGAGCAGCTGGAATATGCCGTTAAAAATCCGTATAACAAGGTCGAGGCGGAAAGCTTTAATATCGTAAACGGTCCGGGCATGGAGGGCAGCATCGAAGGCTCGATGCAATTAGGCGGTATTCAGGACGGCTACTACGCGGCTTATAAAAACGTGGATTTTGGCTCGGGACAAGGTGCAAGCGGTTTCATTGCTAGGGCATCAAGCGGCACGGGCGGCGGTCAGATCGAGGTTAGGCTGGATGCTTTGGACGGTCCGAAGGTAGGAACCCTGAACGTCGAAGGCACTGGAGGCTGGAATAACTTTATTGATGCCGTTACGGTGCTGAAAGATGAGCAAGGGAATACGAGCAATGTGACCGGCAAACACGATGTGTATCTGGTATTCAAAAAGACGAATGACTCGTATCTGTTTAACCTGAACTGGTTCAAATTTACGAAGACCGATCCAACCCGGACGGACGCTTACGCGAAGCTGCAGGCTGAGAACTTTGCGAGCAGCGATGGACTCAGCGTTAATTCCTCCGGACAATTTGCGGACGGCATTCACAATAATGCGTATGCGTCCTATAAGGATATTGATTTTGGCTCGGGAGCTGCCGGCGTTACGCTGCATGTTGCCAGCGGCAATAAAGGCGGATCCATTGAGGTGAAGCTGGACAGCCTCGACGGTCCAACGGCCGGCGTGATCGAGGTTCCCGCAATGGGCAGCTGGAATAATTGGGTGGACGTAACCTCCATCATCGATGATTCGCTGGCTGTTGGCGTTCATGATGTGTACCTTATTTTCCATGGGGCGGACGGCAGCGACTATCCTTGCAATCTCGATTGGTTCACCTTCTCGCAAATCAAAGGAACGTCACGGGATGCCTACGGTAAGCTGGAGGCCGAAAATTTTACGAACAGCGTAAACGTGGGTACGGAAAACGGCGGCAACCAGACTTATCTGGCTGGCGTATACGGTCCGAATAATCCGTATGCGATGTACAATTACGTTGATTTTGGCGATGTTGGACCAACTCAGTTCCACGTTCAGGCGGCAAGCGCAACGAGCGGCGGAACCATTGAGGCCAGAATTGATGGCATTAACGGACCTGTCATCGCTACAGCTGAGGTAAGCGGTACGGGCGGATGGCAGACATTCAAGGTCTTTGACGGTTCGATTACGGCTCCGGTTACAGGCAAGCATCTGGTCTACCTTTTGTTCAAGGGGAATGACTGGCTGTACAACTTCGATAAGTTCACCTTTGGCGATTCGTCGGTCTTTACCGCACCAACCTTGCCGCCAGACCCGGTTGATGACGGGGTTCCGCCGGGAGAGGTCGAGAATGTACAGTTCACGCGCGACAATAGCAAGCTGACCGTGCAGTGGGACGGACCTTATGCGATGGATGGAGATGTCGTGAGGCTTAAGCTGCTCCAGAGTGGCCAGCAAGTTGGTGAAGCTGCGGAAGTGAAGCGTGGCGTGCAGTCGGCTGTGCTGAGCGGTATCGAAGCGGACCAAAGCTATACGCTTGTGATCAGCGCTGCGGATAAGTCGGGTAACGTATCTAAGGGTATTACAGTTGAAATCCCGGCAGTGCCAGTCTATTCTTTGAAGGCTAACGGATCGAAGCTTGCGGAAGGCACCGTGCTTGAGGATGATGGGTACTTAAGCTTCCAGGCCGGAGACGGCAAGACGGCGATCCGCTCGGCCAGCCTTGCTTTTGACGGTAAAACGTATGACGGAAATAAGCTTAACATTGAGCTCGCCGGTCATTTGGGAGCGAAAACCGTTGTTATAGCCGTTGAGGATGCGGCAGGGAATAAGCTGCGGAAGACGATTCACATTCAGGTGAAGACAAGTACCGGAAGCATGAGCAAGCTGGTTGACCGGTACAAGGCTTCGGGCGAGGTTGGCAAGTCTCTTGCATCCCAGCTTTCGGCGAGTCTGAAGCAGGCGCAGCATCACCTGGACAAAGGACATCGCGATCAGGCGGTCAAGCAGATGCAGGACTTCATCAAGCAGCTGAATAAGGCGAAAAGCGGCGACCTAAAAGCGCAAGCCAAAGCCGTATTAAATGCCGATGCGGAAGCGCTGATTGCGGGTTGGAAGAAATAAATCCATATGTTCAGGAGGATAAGGGCCCTAAAGGACCTTAACACATGAATATAAGTAATAAATGAGAGGAATAAGGTCCTTTAGGGACCTTAAATTCACTCAAGCGCCCTAAAAGCGGTGACTTTTGCGTATGCGACAAGGTGTTAAGATCCCTTGGGGACCTTAAAATAAGAACGTAAGCAACAAATCAGGAGGTTAAGGTCCCTAGAGGACCTTAACGGAAAAAAGGGCTAACCCGAGTCAACTTGTTGACTTGTGGCTAGCCCTTTTTATTATTGCAGCTTCCAGATGCGGTACAGAATAACCGCTGCTTCCGCGCGGGTCAGCTGGTCATTCGGAGCAAGCTTGCTGCCGCTGCCTTGAACGACGCCGGCTTTTACAAGCGCTGCCACGCTGTCTTGCGCGTAACCCGCAACGCTTGCCGCATCGGAGAATGCGTTCAGGGAGCCGCCTGCCGGCAGCTGCTTGCCGAGTACGGCAAGAGCGCGCGTGGTCAGCACCATCATGTCTTGACGGGAAATGCTGCTGTCCGGTTTGAAGGTGTTGTCTTCAAAGCCTGTTGCGATGCCAAGCTGCTTCGCAACGGCTAGTTCATTATAGTAATAAGCGTTTGCCGGTACATCGCTAAACATAGCAGTATCCGTAGTACCGGTACCGTGAAGCTCAAGCGCTCTTACGAGAAGAGCGATAAAGTCTGCCCGCTTAATGGAGGCCGCAGGAGAGAAGGTGTTCTCGCCGGTGCCTTTGATCACGCCGCGGGAGGCCATAGCGTCAATCGCTTCTTTGGCCCAAGGTACTTTTGCCAGGTCTCCAAACGTTGTGAAGACGGATACGGCTGCATAAGTGCTGAAATGCGTCGTTTGGAAAACGACTGCTCCAAGCGCTGCGTCATAGCGGCTGTTAGGAACCGGAGTTGCCTTTCCGCTGCCATCGATATACCAGATCAAGATATGCTCCGGATGCTTGAGCTCTTCCGCGGTTGGCGCGTAAGGAACAGCAACCGTTACAGGCGCAGTTGGGTTGTTCCATGCAATCACATTGCCGCCTGCAACAAGGCTCAGGTCGATAACCGGACGGTTGCCGATCAGCTCGCGAGTCGCGGCATCAACGTTATCGAGGGAAGCTTTCGCTACCCGGATGGATACTTGATCCGTAGTCACGTTCGTATTGGCCAGCATATTGCTTGGAATTTGAATAAAAGCGTTGGCGATTTTCGCCGTCAGCTGGTAGCCGTCTTGGCTCTTTAAGCTTTGCGTAGGCAGTTGGACGGCATACGTAGCGGCATTAGCCTGCAGCGGCACGTCAATGATGACTTGCTTCTTGCCGCCTGCCGCCGGAGCTGCTTGATCGAGCGCTTTTTTCAGATCGTCGCCGGTAACCGTGCCAACGGCATTGCCGTTAGTGGTTTTGACCTCAGGCTTCAGCGTTGTGGAGCCGTCCGGATTCTTCACCACGTTGCCCGTTTGCGGTACGGTGGTGCCGACAGTGCCGGTTCCGCCTGTGCCTTTGCCAGCCAGCGTAAGCTCGCCGTATACCGAAGTATCCTGGTAGCCGTTGCCGGTTGTATCGTTCCATGCGGCAACGCTGGTACGCGCGCCGTCTGTTGCGTCATTGATTTGTACGTCGAAGCCAAGCTTCTTCTGATTGGCAGGCGTCACAGCCGTGAGCGGAATTTTCAGCTCAACGGTGTAGCTGTTAGCCGTTTTCTTGGTTTGAGACTCGAAGCCGGCTGCAATGCTTGCGGGACTAAAGGAGGTCTCGTTGTCAAAGTTAACCCGATATTGACCGTCATCGTTTTGATAGAAGGTGGTTTTTCCGTTGTTTTGGTCAAGGAAGACTTCAACGGAGTCCTGTTCCCATGCATTTTCGTTTGCTTTGTTGAGCTGGGAGTCGCTGACCTGAATCAGGACATACAGGTTCTGATCATCCCAGAGTGCCTTAGCCGTACCCGTTGCACCCTGCCAAGCCATCTGATAACGGTTGACCGGCATTGCCTGTGCATTGCTCCAGATTGAATCTACGGTGCCGTCAATAACCGGAGTACCGTATTGGGCCTCTGCCTGGTTGGCATCTTTCGACTCTGGCGCATGTTCTTCCATGTATTTGTCCGGATCAATAACGCCATAGTAGGCCGGTTTAGCCTGCAGGTTCTTATCGAACAGGAGCGGGTTGTTCTCGGCTCTCCAGCTTGTGTTGTCGTCCATGCCCCAGAACGTTACGCGTGCGATATGATCCGCATGCTCTTTGTAAAGCTTGAACAACTGGGCGTACAGATAGGCTTGCCCGACAGCCAGATTTTCAGGGAGCGTATAGTTGTTTCCGGCCGTAACGTCAAGCTCGCTTACGCTGACTTCAACGCCAAGAGAAATAAATTTCTCCAGGGAAAGCTTTACGTTATCCGGATTTGTATTGATATTGTAATGGCCTTGCATTCCGACGCCGTCAATTAGAAGCTTGCCGTTGTGAGCTGCCGCGTAGCGGTCGTTGATGTCTTTGACCATGTTATAAATGGCGGTCGCTTTATTCTGGTTGTCTTCGTTGTAATCGTTGTAATACAGCTTGATATTCCAGCTAGGATTTTCGTCAAGCACTTCTCTTGCGGCGAGGAACGCCTGCTCGACGTAGTCCGATCCGATGGCTTGATACCAAGGAGTCTGACGCAGCGAGGCTTTATAATCCGCCGGATTGGACGGATTGTCGTTCATCGCTTCGTTTACAACATCCCATGAGATAACCTTGTTGCCGAAATGCTTCATAACGGTCTGGATGTGCGTTCTCAAGTTATCCAACGCTTCATCGCGTCCGAGCGGTACCGTGTTGTTATTGTCGTCTTTCTTGGTATTCAGCCAAGCAGGCGATTGTTGATGCCACACAAGCACGTGACCGTGCATTTTCATGCCTTCCGCCAGTACTTTGTCGATCATGGCGTCTGCTGCCGTGAAGGTAAAGTTGCCCTTCGTTGGCTGCAGGGCATCCGGCTTCATCGCATTGCCCGCGGTTACGACATCATGATGCATCTTCAGCAGCTCAAGACGCGTTCCTTCCAGATCTTCCGCGGAGATGGCGTTGCCGATCAGGAAGTCGTTTTTGTATACGTCTTTGAGTGGAGCCAGATCCTTCTGAATGCCGACAGGACCGGATCCCGTGCTTTCAAAGCTGATATCGTCGATGTAGTAAGACGCCGTTGCATTGGAGCTCTGTACGTAAATGGTCAGATATTCGCCGCCTACGCTGTTATAGCGATAGTTGCCTTGCAGCTGAACCCAGCCGTCGGCTGCGGTAATCGTCTTGCTTGCCAGGCTTGGGTAGTTGGCGCTGCCGCCGTCCCCGACCTGGGAGGCAAGCTCCAGCTTGGTGCTTGTTTCGGGAGACAACAGCTTCACCCAAGCAGTCACCTTATACTCGTAGCCTTTATCCACGTACTTCTCTACGCGTAAGGAGGGGCCATGCCAGCTTGTTGTTCTGCCTTCCACCTTCAGGGAGTAAGAGCCGTCCGCCGTATGGTTAGATTCATTCGTAACCGTCAGTGTTTCGGTGCCTGCACGGCCAGTAAAACCTCCGGCTGTTTGATCCTCGAACGTAATCGTGTTGAACGGCAACGCTGGCGGCCTAGGAGGATCTTCTTGTCCACCGCCCGAGTTGACGGTTTCGGTAATCAGAATATCTCCGATGTAGAACGGAACGGCCTTGCCTTCTTCACTGGATTGAACGCGCAATTGGGTGCTGACGCTTGTATCGACCGTAAACTCTTTGGTCAGCGTAAAGGCACTTCTTGCCGCGAAGTTAGCGCTTGCCAAGAAGCCGTAGTTATTGCTGTCCACCGCTTGTAAAAAAGCTTGGGCACCGGAAGGGACAGTCGCGTCTTGGTCGACATATCCTTTTACCGTAACGGTATAGGTTTTTCCGTTCTGAAGCCCGATGTCAGCGAACTTGAAATCAGCCGCATCCCAGGTATTTGCACGGTTACTTACATACAATGCTTTTCCGTCATCGTTGCCATCGAATACTTTATCTGCAACTTGGGCAAGATTAGCGCCGCCGGATTGCACCGCTTTTCCTTTGTCTGTTGCAAAGTCTTCATGGTAAACCGTGTTTGTGGTAGTCGTCGGGTTTGCTGTTATTAGAATGTCTCCAATGTAGAACGGAACGGCTTTGCCTTCTTCACTGGATTGAACGCGCAATTGGGTGCTGACGCTTGTATCGACCGTAAACTCTTTGGTCAGCGTAAAAGCGGTTCCTGCTGCGAAGTTAGCGCTTGCCAAGAAGCCGTAGTTATTGCTGTCCACCGCTTGAAGAAAGGCCTGGGCACCGGAAGGGACAGTCGCATCTTGGTCTACATATCCTTTTACCGTAACGGTATAGGTTTTCCCGTTCTGAAGCCCGATGTCAGCGAACTTGAAATCAGCCGCATCCCAGGTGTTTGCACGGTTGCTTACATATAAAGCGCTTCCATCATTGTTGCCGTCAAATACTTTTCCTGTTACCTGAGTGAGGCTGGCGCCACCGGATTGAATGGCTTTTCCTTTATCGATTGCAAAGTCTTCGTGATAAACAATGGTGGGATTCTCTGCAGCTTCCGCAACCGGTGCAAGTCTGCCGATCGGGATCAGCAGGGCTGCTGCGAGCAGGATCGAGACGAACTTTTTCAAGGATCTACTCATTTATTGCATTCCCCTTCGAAAAGAATTTTTATTAAGCGCTTACAAAACGTTGTAGAAGCCCCTCCTTTCCTAGGAAAATTATAGCGTTTATTAAATTCGGAGTTACTATAAGAACTAAATGACTTACTGCACTTATTTAACATTTCGTGTAAAAAAGGGAGGTCGCAGGGGCAGAGTAGCTGGACTTGGAGAGGTCGGGCACATTTTAGCAGTGAGGGAAGCGTGTGAGGGGAATCCGTGCTCGAGCAATAGCCTTAACGATGCGCGGCATCGTTAAGGGCGGAAAAGCAGCAGAAAATGAGTGGCTTAGCGATGTGCGACATCGCTAAGCCATGCGAAAAGCCCGTTTATCGTGTCAATCACGGTAAACGGGCCTTTTATTAACGGGCAAGCTTCTTCCGCTTTTCGCGGAAAAGCACCAAGAAGAGCAGTGAAGCCGTGACGTACAGGCATCCCGTGATGCTGAACGTAATCGCATAGCCCCAATAGTAGCCGTGGGACGCGATAATATGCGATTGCACCGGGCCCATGGTGGCCCAGCCCATCATAAAGGCAGTCTGCATAACCGAGTTGGCCAGGCTTTGACTGCGGGCGGATACCCGGTTCATGAGTGTCGCCGACAGAAGCGGGTTTGCCGCGTTCATCAGCGCCTGGCGGAATAGGAAGCTGACCGAAGCAACCAGCAGCATATTCGTAAAGCCGGTAATAAGCAGGAAAGGCAGCGACAACGTCTGGAAGATGACGATTGCCTTCACCTGTCCGACCCGGCTGGCAAGCGTTGGACCAATCAGCATGGAGAAGATGGTCATCACTTGTCCGAGCGAGAGCAGAAAGCTCATGCCGCTGAGCGAGACTTCAAAGCGGTTCGTGAAATACAGGTTCAGGTAAGGGATCACAAGCCCGGAACCGATGCCGATCAGCAGCTCTACGGCGGCAAAGGCAGCAATGAACCGGAGCTCTTTGTTAACCGGAGCGGGAGGAGACGCAGCAACTGGTTGGTTAAGCTTTTCCGCCGCGCTATCTGTCCGTCGTTTGCTCTCCCGCATCGCCTGCAGCGGTACGAATGCTCCGATTGTCGCGATACTGCCGGCCAGCAGGACAAGTTTGAACGAGAGCAGCGTGCTTACACCGGCATCCTGCAGCACGTCGGAGATGACCCCGCCGCCAAGACTGCCGGCCACCTGGGCCGCAAGGACAAACGCGGAGTATATGCTGAAGATGCGCAGACGGTCTTTTTTATCGACGTTGTCCGCAAGGAAAGGGATGGCCAGCACCTGAAATACGGTCGCGAAAATCCCGGTCAGAACGGCCATTGTAACCAGGCTGCTCTCTGATTCGAACAGCGAACGTCCGGCCAATACGATGCCGCTGCATAAGGCGCCGATAACAAGCAGCCGCTTGCGGCTGATGCGGTCGCCAAACAGGCCGATCGGAATAAAGCAGATCGCCGTAGCGAGAGACTGCATGCCGACGACCGTCCCGCTCATGGCGTCGGGGTAGCCTAACTCGTGGATATATAAGTTGTAGAGTACGGAAAACAAGCCCATACCGAATTGATATAACATGTTCGACAGGAAGAAGAGACGGATATTACGGGACCAGCCTCTCCATTCCGCTGCGGTAGACTGAATGATTTTCATGTTGTAGGTGCCTCCTGATGCTGTTCCAACCAACTACAATACTACCGGTCGGGCCGTAAAGCAATCGGAAATTATTGCGGATCGTGATATGCTAGAGGAAGAAAATTGAAGAGATGAGGGAGCAAAATGCAGACGTTTGTTGTGCTGGGTTGTATTTTGATGGCCGCAGCGGTAGCCATTGGCGCGTTTGGCGCGCATGCGCTGAAGAGTCGAATCGAACCGGACAAGCTGAAGGTGTATGAGACCGGCGTGCAGTATCACATCATTCATGCGTTAGGATTAATTGGCGTTGGTCTGCTCGCGGACCGTTATCCGGATTCCGGCATCATCGTAACGGGAGGCTGGCTCCTGGCGGTGGGGATTGTATTGTTCTCCGGAAGCCTCTACGTGCTCAGCCTAAAAAGAGTGCGTCTGCTTGGTCCGGTCACGCCGCTTGGCGGCTTGTCCTTTATTGTGGGCTGGGTGCTCATTGCGATTGGCGTGCTGTAAAAACAAAGACATCTGCCTCGCGAAAGGCAGATGTCTTCTTTCTTTTTCTAAACCTTGCCGGACATATCGAAATCAACGTCCTCAATAAACTCGATAACCTCTCCGTTTGGGCTATGAACAAGCGCGTTTGTGACGATAAGCGGCGGCACTCCTAGGGTTAAGCTCGCCGGCTCGACGTAAGCTTTTGCGCCATGCGCCAATGCTTTCGCATACATCTCTTCAGCGTTATTCACGTAAAAGGCCAGATGTAATAAGGCCCCGTGAGCGACCTCATCCTCCGATTGCGCCTTTTTCCCCTGGGCAGGGATAACCGCGTCGTTATCGAAAATCTCCAAGCAGGTTCTGCCGTCGGGCGAGATCAGCATGGAAGCGTCCTTGATTTGAAAAGACGGCAGACTCCAGTGATGGCCCACCTTAAACCCCAACACTTTTGTATAGAAGGCAATCGTTGCTTCATAATCTTTCGCTTGAATGGCGATATGGGACAACCCGATAATGCTCATTGTTCGGCCTCCTCGAATACGGTCCACTAATTGTATTAGAATGGAGGGAACTGGGGAATGCGAATCGTAAGGAGATTATTTTATAATTCCTTTGAAAAAAAGGTCTTCTGAATGATCCGCCTAATTATCTGAATTATTTGTTCTGGAGGTGCCAACGTATGGCGGAATATGCAATGGATGAGGTGGACCGAAGAATTATGCAGCTGCTTCAGCTCAATGCGCGAATGCCTGTATCTCAGATTAGCAAAGAGGTATCCATGTCTCAGCCGTCCGTGAAGGAAAGGATTATGAAGCTGGAGGAGAAAGGGGTAATTTCCGGGTATTCGGCGGTATTAAACCTACGGAACCTGAACAGAGGGACAACGACGTTTATCCTTTTTAAGACCGAGCAATGCCAGGAATTCGTTGATTTTTGCGAAACGGCCATGGAAGTAACCGATTTATACCGCATCAGCGGGGAGTATAACTATCTGATCAAAGTGCAAACCGCATCCATCGAAGAGCTTGCTTTGTTTCAGGACAGCCTTACGGGGATAGGCGTATCGAAGTCACATATCAGCATGAAAAATATTATAGAGAACCGGATTTTGCTGTAAACGAGGCATCGGACATTGTACAGTAATTCGCTTCTTCGGCGTTATGCAAAAAACCAGCCGCAATAGGCTGGCTTATTGCATGCTGCCTTCGGCTTCCTCATTGAAGCGCTGCGGCTGTCCTTCCGGACGCATCTACTCGGAACCGTTGCCAAAGCGCTTTGCGTTTCGAATCCGCGCGCGCTCGATCTCGACCTCGCGATTGCGCGGTTCGGCATTCGTGACCAGCGAGCCGAGCAGCTTGCGCGCCGCCTCCGCGACCTCCCCGATCGCTAGATGGAACGCTTCCTCATTCGCCTTAGACGGCGTGTTGAATCCTGACAGCTTGCGGACGAACTGGAGCGCTGCCGCCTGAATTTCCTCATCGGATGCCGGCGGATCGAAATTATACAGCGTCTTAATATTTCGGCACATAAAGCTTCTCCTTTCGGTTGTCCAGCGTTGCCTTTATGATACTACATCGACTGCGGCCGGGCCAGCCGGGTTCTTGCTGCTCCATGCTCATCACGCGGCCCATGAAGGTTAATGGAACTAAATATAAAAAGCCAGCCGCAAGAGGCTGGCTTTTGTGCGTTTGGAAAAAGAGAGAGAAGATTACTCGGCTAAAGCTTCTTTCGTAATCTTTTCGATATCAATCGGGGATTTAACGCCTTGCGCGACAAGGTCGGGGAGAATATGCGCGAGGAAGTAATCGACGCAATGGAGCTTGATTTCTTTGATTTTGATCAGCGCTGACCGGTACATCACGATAAATTCTTTTTCCGTGTTGCCAAGCTGAAGCTCGATAAAAGCCTCGTAGATCTGATCCAGCTTATCCGCCACTTCAAGGATTTGGCCTTCCACGGATTGGTCCTTTCCTTCGCGCAGCTGTCTGCGGAAAGTCGGCTTGAACTCCTCAGGAATATGATCGTCGATAAAATGCGCGACCATGCCTTCTTCAACCTGCAGCAGCATCGAGCGCAGCTCCATGGAGTAATGCTTAACGGGTGTCTTAATGTCTCCAATGAAAATTTCGCCATAGTCATGGCTGCTCGTAATCTCATAGAGCTTCTTCCAATCCACGGCGACTCCGTTCATTTCTTCAATATCCGCCAAAGTCTTCGCATATTGAACGACCTTCCAGGAATGCTCGGCTACGCTATGCGCCTGAAATTTGAATTTCCCCGGGCAGCGAATAATCCTCTCGAGATCGGTTAACGACTGAAAGTACGTATGAATTCCCATAGGCTGAATTCCTTTCTTGGAATAAGGTAGTTTATATTCTGCTGCACTGCTCCAGTATATATCCCGAATGTTATTGGATCGTTAACGATATTTGGGAATTAATGTATAAACTCGTAATCGCATAGTTAATAAGGGAAAATAGTTGAATGTTTATTATGTTTTCGCGATATAGAATTTGTTATGATAATACTTAGTGCATCTAGAAACTTATTAGGAGATAACATAATGAATACACATGGCATTCCATTAGAAGGTTTTGCGGCGTTCAGCAGAAAGGTAGCGGCGGAAGGCGCGGTTCTGCTTAAGAACGACGGACAAGTGCTTCCGGTTCGTACCGGCGAAAGCGTTGCAATCTTTGGCCGGACGCAAGTGAACTACTACCGCAGCGGAACAGGGTCGGGCGGCAGCGTGAACGTAACCCATACGACAAATCTGCTGGACGGCATGCGAAGCAAGAAGAATGTTAAGGTTAACGAAGAGCTGGCGGCTGTTTACGAGAAATGGATCGAGCAGAATCCGTTCGATAACGGCGGCGGCGGCTGGGCGGCGGAGCCTTGGCATCAGAAGGAAATGCCGCTATCGGCAGAGCTTGTATCGCAGGCTAGAAGCCAATCGGACAAGGCGATTGTTGTTATTGGACGTACGGCGGGCGAGGATCAGGACAATGCGGTGAAGCCGGGCAGTTATCTGCTGACGGATGAAGAGATCGCTATGCTGCAAGCCGTTACGGCACAGTTCGAGCAAACGGCCGTTGTGCTGAACGTATCCAATATTATCGATATGAGTTGGTTAAACAGAAATGAAATGAAATCGATTCCATCCATTATTTACGCATGGCAAGGCGGTATGGAGGGCGGCAACGCGATTGCCGACGTGCTGGTTGGAGACGTATCGCCAAGCGGCAAATTAACGGATACGATCGCATATTCGATTGACGATTATCCGTCCACGCGCAACTATGGCAATGAGCTCAACAACTTGTACGAAGAAGATATTTATGTTGGCTACCGCTACTTCGAGACGTTTGCGCCGGAGAAGGTTCAGTTCGAATTTGGTTATGGCTTGTCTTACGCAACCTTCGCCAGCGTGCCGGATCAGGCTAAGCTTACGGTCAAAGGCGGGAAGGAACATATCGAGCTTGGCGTAACGGTGACCAATACCGGTTCGGTCTACTCGGGTAAAGAAACGGTGCAGGTCTACTACGAAGCGCCCCAAGGCCAGTTGGGCAAGCCTGCAAAAGCACTGGCGGCATTCGCCAAGACAAAGGGGCTTCAACCGGGTCAGTCGCAGCGGCTTACGTTAAGCTTCCCGGCTCATGCGATGGCTTCCTATGACGATGCGGGCGTGACGGGTCATTCTTCCGCTTATGTACTGGAAGCGGGGACGTACCGCATTTATGTCGGGAATAGCGTCCGGAATGTCTCGGCGGTAGCCGTGGACGGGCAAGAGGGCTATATCGTAGACGCTCTTCAAGTGGTAGAGCAGCTGACGGAAGCGATGGCTCCAACGGTCGGCTTCTCGCGGCTGAAGCCGGGCGCCCGCAAGGAAGACGGCACGTATGAGCTGACTTCCGCGGAAGTGCCGGTTCGCAAGGTTTCGCTTGCGGAGCGAATCGAGAACAACCTGCCGGCGAGCCTCGCGCAGACGGGCGATCAAGGCTACAAGCTGCAGGATGTAGCGAGCGGTCAAGTAAGCATGGAGTCCTTCATCGCGCAGCTAAGCGATGAGGATCTGGCCGCAATTGTCCGGGGTGAAGGCATGTCCAGCCCGAAGGTGACGCCGGGTACGGCATCGGCCTTTGGCGGGGTTAGCGAAAATCTGCTTGCCTTCGGCATTCCGGTTGCCTGTACGGCGGACGGTCCATCGGGCATCCGCATGGACAGCGGCCATAAAGCTACGCAGGTAGCCATCGGTACCCTGCTTGCAGCGACTTGGAATACGGAGCTTGTAGAAGAGCTGTATGTGCTGGAAGGGCGGGAGCTGCTCGGCAACGATATTGATGCTCTCCTTGGTCCGGGCCTTAATATCCGCCGCAGCCCGTTAAACGGCCGCAACTTCGAATATTTCTCCGAGGATCCGCTGGTATCCGGAGCGTTTGCGGCAGCGTGCACGCGCGGCATTATGAAGGGCGGATCGAATGCGACGCTGAAGCATTTCGCCTGCAACAACCAGGAGCAATACCGTCACCGCGTGAATGCGGTTGTATCGGAGCGCGCGCTTCGCGAGGTTTATCTGAAAGGGTTCGAGATTGCGGTCAAAGAGGGCGGAGCCAATTCGATCATGACCTCCTACAATCCGATTAACGGCCATTGGGCGGCCTCCAACTATGATCTGAACACAACGATTCTTCGCGGCGAGTGGGGCTTTAAAGGTATCGTTATGACCGACTGGTGGGCGGTTATGAATGATGTTGTAGAGGGCGGCCAGGCTGACCGTAAGTTCACGAACTGGATGGTTCGTTCCCAGAACGATCTGTATATGGTCGTGTCCAACTACGGCGCGGAATCCAATGTATGGGGAGACAATACGCTGGAATCGCTGGAGAACGGAACGTTAACCCGCGGAGAGCTGCAGCGCAGCGCCATGAACATCTGCGATTTTATTATGAAAGCGCCGGTATTCGGTAGAGAGCTGGTAACGGAGGAGAAGGCAGAGCGGTTCGAGCCGGACGCGGAACTGTCCGCGCCGCGTGCGCAGTCTCTGACCGACCGTGCTCAGGTGACGTTTACGGCGGAAGAGCCGGCTGTGATGAAGGTCGAGCAAAGCGGCGTATACCGGATTACGGTTCATCTGATGTCGACCGAGTTCGCTTGGGCGCAAAGCGCGTGCAACGTACTGATCAACGGCAAGTTGATGACCACCGTTCAGACGAACGGCACGGAAAGCGCCTGGATCCGCCAGAAGCTGGTGAAGGTGGAGCTTCCGGCAGGCATATATGAGCTTAAGCTGGATTTCGTAAAGCCGGGCATGCAGATTGACTGGATTGAGTTCGTGCAGGAATAACAGCCGTACGTATGCGAAAGGGATGCCTTTGGGCATCCCTTTTTTACGGCTTTATTTGAAATTCGCCAGCTGTCCGTGTATGGTAGAAGCAGCAGATAAGGGATATTTACCGATATCGTACAAAGGAATGGTGTGAAGTCTTGGAATTATTAATAAAAGAATTGCAGCAGATGAATGTCCAGTATGCGATTAAAAGCGAGGTTAAGACAGGGCTTGCTGAGATTTTGCAGCTTCTGACGAAGGACAAGCTGAATCTGCTGGCCGGCAATTACGAGATTAAAGGACGCTCCAAGCTGAAGAAGCAGGAGCTCGCGGATGCGGTTCAAGCATCGATCATCGCTTCGGAAGAATTGAGCATGGCGCTCCTCATGGCTACCTCCCAGGAGTGGGAGTTGCTGCAGAAGCTACTGGCTGTTCCATCGCTGCAGGATGATTCTTTGGTTCCCGGAGCGTATATTTTTCTTATGAACGCGGGACTTGTCTATTCGTTCTACGATGGGGACAAGCTGCATTACGTGCTGCCCGAGGAAGTGAAGGAGACCTACGCGAAGGTTGTGAATCCGGCCTTGCTGAAGGAACGGGAGCGCTGTCAGCAGGTATACGACTATATTCTCGCGGCCATGAATCTATACGGCGCATGCTCGTTTGATCAATTGATCGAGATCTATAATGCGCAGAACGAGGATCAACTGAATGAGGCGGAGTTTGACCGCATCTGCCAATTGCTGACCCGCCGGGAGCAGAGCTGGCATGTAGCGGGCAGCAGGCTGCTTGCGGATTATTATGACGAGGACAATCAGGAGGAGCTGGAAGAGCTGCTGGCGAGCGTTGCCGGCAAGCCTTACTATATCCCGGACAAACAAGAGTTTCTCCGTTACGCGGAATATGGCTATTATGAGGTAACGCCTCAATTGGCCGGACTCGAGAAATATGTTCTCCAATATTTGTGCCCTGAGATAGAGGTTGCCCGGGATCTCATCTCGGAAATTCAATTCGATTGCTCGATGGCAAAACCGCTTGAAGAGATTATGATGGGCTTCGAGGCCCGGGGAATCGAGATTCCGTCAAGAGAGCAGCTGGAGATGGTTGTTCATCTGGTTATCAATGTCTACAACAATACCCGGATGTGGTCGAATGGCGGCTTTAAGCCTAACGAACTGGATTCGTCCGGCGCAGGAGTGGCGTCAGTCCATAACGTCGTGCCGATGCAACAGCGTGCCGGATCGGCCAAGGTTGGCAGAAATGAGCCTTGTCCATGCGGAAGCGGGAAAAAATACAAGAAATGCTGCGGCGCTTAATTTCGCCCTGGCAAAAACACCTTCAGCCTTTATGGTTGAAGGTGTTTTTGTTTTTGCCTAATGGAGGAAAATGCCAGGGTCATGTCGAAACCTAAGGAAAAATAGGGAAAATCGTAGGATGGCATTTGGAATAATTAGTCGAAGGGGTAAAGACAGCATGTATATGTTTCGGAGCCGGTTAATACTGAAGTTATCTGTGATGATATTGGCGATCCTTGTTCTCTTGTCATCTGCCTTGATTTACATTCAGGTTCAGAACACCAAGAAGGCAAGCGAGGAAGCGATCGGCAATTTCAATATTCATATGGCAGAGGCTTATGCCGGACAGTTTGATGTAAGCGCTTATGCGGATTTTGTGAAAGACCAGCAGGAGAACGATCTGTACTGGAAGATCCGGGAGCAGATGAATGAGTACAGGGAACGGATCGGAGCGATGTACGTCTATACGGTGCAGATTAACGATAAGGGAGAGCCGATTCTGCTTATAGACGGGCAGCCGAAGGATTCAGACTCCGCTTCGCCGATTGGCGAAGTAACGGATATACCATTGGATGCTATAGGGAAGCTCAATAACGGGGAAACGGCCAAATCCGGCATCATCCGCAATGAGGAATACGGAGATTATATTTCTTCCTACGCTCCCCTGCGCGATGCAGGCGGGAAGATGATCGGTGTGCTTGGCATCGATACCGACGTATCGGTATCGAAAACGATCTATAAGGACGTTATCGGGGACAGCGTACCTCTCTTTATTATTATGGGAGTGCTCACTCTACTCGTGTTTCTGTTTATTGCCTTCTTCCTGGCACGTACTCTTAGACCGCTCGGGGTTATCGTAAAAGGAGCCGAAGCGATCGCCCACGGCAATCTTGCGGAGGCAAGGCAGCAGCTTCAGGTAACGAAAGTGAAGTCGAAGGACGAGATTGGACAAGTCTATTCGGCCATGACGCAGATGATCGCGCGGCTTGGCGTTACGCTTGAGGATGTTGTCCGCGACATGGCTTTGACAACGCAAAGCATCGTTCATTCGACGGAGCAGTTCGGAACCGAAGCGGCTCAGATGGTCGCGATGAACGAGAAGCTCGAGCATTCCGTAACGACGATGGCCGATGGCGCGCGTCATCAACGGATGGGAGCGGAAGAAAGCGCCAGCTCGATGGAGGATATCACGCAGGCGATCCAGCGCGTATCCGAGGCTTCCATGCAGGTATCAAGCGTATCGCATGAAGCGCTGGAGTCGGCCGAGCATGGAAGGGAATCCATACACGGGTTGCGGCAGCAGGTCGAGCTGATGGCCTCGGTAGCTAAGCAGACGGCAGACTCGGTGGGGCTTCTGCAGAGCTATATGCAGCAGATTGAGCCGGTGCTTCAGTCAATTACGAGCATCTCGGACCAGACGAAGCTGCTTGCGCTGAACGCTTCCATTGAAGCGGCCCGCGCAGGCGAGCATGGTTCAGGCTTCGCCATTGTAGCCGGAGAGGTACGCAAGCTGGCAGAAGCATCCGCTATCTCGGCCTCCCAGGTAACATCCTTGCTCGAACAGATTGGACAGGAGTCCGTCCATATCGGCGATAGAATGCAGGCGGGCAGTGTCGAGATGGTAAAAGGCACGGAGCTGTCGGGCCGGGTAGAAGCTTTGTTCGACCGGACGATGGATCAGTTCATTCATGTAAACAGCCAGATTCAGGAGATCTCGGCAGCGGCTGAAGAAGTGTTGGCCGGCTCCGAGGAAGTAGCCGCTTCGGTTGAGCAGATCGCTCAGATTTCCCGCGCAACCGCAGACAGCTCGGCCACGCTGGAGCAGATGTCGAAGCATCAGCTGGAAGCAGCTAAACGGATTGCGGACACAACCGAACAGTTGAAGAGCCGCAGCGAAGGTTTGGAAGCGGCGGTAGGCAAATTTAAGCTCTAGTCTTATCATTGAATTATCAATAGCCAAGAAGCCCGGCCTCTTATGGCCGGGCTTCTTCTTCGTAATACACCTGCAGCGTGCTCAGAGAATGAACGATCCGGTCGATGACGGCTTGCGTTTGAAAGTATTTGCGGTGGGATAAAGGCGTCCAGCTTAGCAGGCCCGGACATTCTACTTCGATATCCGCGGTGACGACTTTTTTATAGCGTTCGTTTAGTGGCTTGATGGGATAGGCGATGACATCATCGGTGTCGTAGAAGTTCACCCACTCGCCAATCCCAAGTCCTTGAAGCGGTGAGGCGGGAACCGCAATGGGCACGCCAAAATCCTTAAAGCGCAAAGCCCATACGGCAAGCGGGCTGCCAAGCGTGTAGAAGTGAGTTAAGGTCTCGCCATGCACCAGCCTGGACTCGCTGGTTCCGATAACCTCCGAGACTTTGGGCGTCAGTTTATTGTTTTGCAAGTCGTGGAAAAAATTGCTCGATATGATAGACCCGAGGCTGTGAGAGATAATGCAGAGCGGTGCATCTTGTCCCGCGAGATCGGACAGGCGCTGCAGACATACGGCAAAACGCCGGTGAATCTCGTCATAAATATAATCATCGGGTGTGGGATCATTGTCGCGGGGGACAGCCTGGTAGGCAATGGCTTCGCCCAGCTGGTTTACGAAGAAGGGTCTTAACCGTATCCATTTGGCCCAGCGCAGCGGCTTGCCGCGAATCCGGCTCCATAACCGCTCCTCCAGCCGGTTCACAATATCTCCCCAATAGATGCCTTCCACATGCAGCTTTACGCTCGGATTCACAATAGCCATCTGGGCACACAGATTGCTGGCCAGCTCGGCGTGGAAATTCTCCCTGCTTTGACCGATCCCATGTATGACAGCAACGGCAATTTTCACGGGGACAACCCCTTCCTATGCGTAGATCATACATTAATGTATTCGCATACATTCGCTTTCGTTAAAGCAGAAGCCCTGCTAGATTAGGGGAAGATAATGTGAGGAAGGCACGCAAATAAACAAAGGATGTTCCGCTTTAACAGGCGGGACATCCTTTGTTGGCTCACGGGCTATATGGCCCGCATCCGGTTATTTCTTGGATTATGTTCAACCTCTGCGAGGCCCAAGGCCTCCATTAATGGCGGGATGTACATGCCAAATCTGCCGCGCAGCCCTTTTTTAAGGCCATACCATCCGCCTACCGGATTCTCCGGGGAGCGTCCCCAGGCTTCTACGGTACCGTCTTTTGCAGGCTTCTGCTCGTCGGCACTGCCCAACTCGATCCAGTCGCCATGCTCCTTCAGCATGGCGTATAAATCGTCCATGCAGCGGTAGTCGTAGTGGAGCACCGTCTTGCCGACGGTACAGACGATAATGGCTTTTCCGTCCTTCTCATCCTTATACATCTCATACTCGGAGGTGAGGGGAGGAGTCTTTAGCTTCCATGGGTTTTCCTTGGTTCCTGCTGCTGACGACAATGGCTTCACAGCTCCTTTTGCGTTTACTTAATTCCTTTTCTTCTGCGGTCAGGTATCCCATTCCTCTTTTGATTCGTAAGGCTGGCTACATCTTGCCGAAGAAGCTGATCACGAACTCGCGGAAACGGACTGCTGCTTGGGAAAGGTAATGCTTCCGGTTCCAGGCGATGCCGAAGGTGCGGCGGCAGACCGGATCGGAGATTTTGAGCTGCACGGTGCCCGGGCTCGACGCCCGGTTGCCCAGCGACAGCGGAAGGGTAAAGGTGATGCCAAGACCCATCTCGACAAGCGTCTGGATGGAGCTGACCTCTTCAAGCTCGAAGGCGATCCGCGGCTCGAAGCCGGCTTTCCGGCAGAAGCCGTCCGTAATTTCGCGGAAGTTGGAGCGGGAGGAGAGCGAGATAAACGGCTCGTTCGCCGCTTCAATCAAGGAGATGCTCTCCCGCGATGCGAAAGGATGCCCCTTCGGTACCGTCAGACAAAGCTCTTCTTCCGCAAGGGTAAGCCACTCAATGTCCGGCCCGTTCATCGGGGTGGTCGAAATGCAGAAATCGATATCCGCATTTTCCAGCTCGCTAAGCATGTCCGAGACGGAACCAAGCTGATGCTGGATAATCCGGACATGCGGATGCCGCGTCAGAAATTCCTTCAGCATCATGGGCAGCACATAAGGCAGCGTAACGGAGATGGACACGGTGCCATGCTCAAGCCCGGCCATATCCGTAATTTCGCGTTCGCCTTCTTCAAGCTCGAGAAAGGCCCGTTCAACGCGGTTGAGATAAGTCTTGCCGAATGCATTCAGCTTGACGTGCCTGCCTTGCCGTTCGAAAAGAGGCACGCCAAGCCGTTTTTCCAGCCGGTTGATGGAGTTGCTGAGCGACGGCTGCGAGACGTTCAGCTCCTTCGCGGCTTTCGTAATATGCTCATGCCGGGCGACGGCTTGAAAATATTTCAACTGGAGAAACTCCAAGCGGATCACTCTCCCTTATATAACTTTCATGTGATGATTTCATTATAAAATAAGTATTATACTTTATAAATTTGAGATTTTATAATGATTCAGCATATACAGAAAGTTTCAAACAGGGATTGGAGAGCGTTAACCTTGCTAAAAGAGAAAATCTGGACGAGAAACTTCGTCACTATTTGCGTGAGCAGTTTTTTCATGTTCCTGACCTTTTACGTCCTGACGACGGCGTTTCCGCTGTATGTCCGGGATAGCCTGCACGGCGGCCAGCAGCAGATGGGTCTAGTCATTACGATTTACGTCATTGGCGGCGTGCTGATCCGGCCATTCTCCGGCCAGTGGGTCGACCGCTTCGGCAAACGTAAAATGGCGATTATCGGGATGATTATTTTCCTGCTCGCCTGCTTCAGTTATTTCGGAACCAAAGGCATTATTCTGTTCCTTATTGTCCGCTTCATTCACGGCATGAGCTACGCGGTTGCTTCAACGGCAATGAGCACGGTTGCGGCAACAATCGTTCCCGTGTCCCGGCAGGGTGAAGGAATGGGCTATTATACGATGTTTATGAGTATCGCGATGGTCGTGGGTCCCGCGCTGGGGCTGTTCCTGTGGAAGGACCAGAATATTAACGTGCTGCTGCTTGCGATATGCATCATTGCGGCATTGTCTCTTGGCTTTGCTTTTGTCCTGAAGATGCCGGGCGAAAAAGGGCTGAAGACAGCGGTCATTCAAGCCTCAGCCGCTGAGGCAGAGCCTTTAGTCCAGGAGCAGCCGGAAAAAAAAGGCTGGCGTTTGAGCAGCTTCCTGGAGCCCGCGGCACTGCCAATCTCGCTTGTTGGTTTTATTCTTTCTTTTGCCTATAGCTCTTTATCCAGCTTTATGGCCTCGTTTACCGATGAGATTCACCAGTCGCAAGTGACCGGCACCTTCTTTATGGTGTTTGCCGTGATGATCGTCGTTTTCCGGCCGGTTATCGGCAAAGTGTTCGACCGTTACAAAGAGCATTATTTGTATTATCCGGGCATTGGGCTATTTGCGGTGGGCATGTTCCTGCTGAGCCAGGCGCATTCCGCGGCTATGGTATTGTCCGCCGGCGTCATTATGGGGATTGGTTACGGAGCCTTGCTGCCGTGCTTCCAGACGCTTGCGATCAAGTTGTCGCCGGAGCATCGGCGGGGCAGCGCCAACGGTACCTTTTTCCTCATGTTTGACCTTGGTTACGGGCTAGGCTCGTATTTCATGGGGATGATCGCATCCCTGACGGATTACCGGATGATGTACCTGGTGGCAGGTATTGTCGCGGTGATCTGCGCCGGCGGTTATTATATTCTGCATCATCGCCCACGGGCAAAAAAAGCTGTTCGTACTCAACAAGCAAATGTTGCGTAAGGCATAGGATAGACAACGGAAGAGGTCATAACGGGCCCGATGCAAAAGGAAACGGACTAGCGCAATGCGAGCGCTAGTCCGTTTTTGTTTGTTCATTTTTCGCCTGTTTGAGCTGATTCCGCTCCATATGGGCTTTTCCCCACTGATGCAGGGACTCCAAAATCGGAGACAGGCTTTTGCCGTATTCCGTGAAGGAGTATTCCACTTTCGGCGGGATTTGCGGATAAATGACCCGTTTAACGATTTCTTCCTCTTCCAATTCGCGCAGATGGAGCGTAAGCATCCTTTGCGTGATGTCGGGCAGCAATCTTCTTAGCTCATTGAACCGCAAAGGTTTGCCTTGTAGCAAATGATAAAGGATAATCGGCTTCCATTTGCCTACGATCGAATCCAGCGCCGTAACGAATTGACATTGGACTGTGTTCTTTTGCATACGTGCGCCTCCTTCGCTTACAGTACCTTTTTTAATACTATACCACATTATTGTGCCTACTTAAAATAAGTGAGTATATATATTATTATCTACCTAGCAAACGTATTTCATTTCATAACAGAAGGGAAGTTTCGAATCATGGCAACCGTATTGTACATTACCGCGCATCCCCTTGATCCAGAGCAATCCTTTAGCCTAGCGGTAGGCAAAGAATTTATTGAAGCGTATCGTGAGGCAAATCCAACGGATGAGGTTGTTCATTTGGATTTGTATAAAGAACTTATTCCGCAATTAGATGCCGATGTTCTAAGAGGCTGGGAAAAGCTTCGGTCGGGTTCCTCCTTCGATCAGCTGACGGATGCCGAGAAAACGAAAACGGCCCGTCTTGAGGAGCTTGTTGATCAATTCGTGGCTGCCGATAAGTACGTCTACGTGTCCCCGATGTGGAATTTCACGGTTCCGCCGGTTTTGAAAGCATATACGGATGCGACTTCAATTCCGGGCAAGACTTTCAGATATACCGCGAGTGGTCCTGAAGGTTTGTTAACCGGCAAAAAAGCGTTGCACATTCAAGCGAGCGGTTCCGTATATTCGGAGGGTCCTTTAGCCCCGCTTGAAATGGGCTACAGCTACCTAAGAAAGATTTTACGGTTCTATGGGATTGAATCCATGGAAGCCATTTTTGTCGAAGGAACGGCATTGCAATCACAGGAGCAAGCACCCGCTGTCAAAGAAAAGGCAATCGCGCATGCTAAAGAGGTCGCCAAACGCTTCTAATAGGATTGGGTTCCCAATAAAAAATCCCCACTTAGGTGGGGGTTTTTTATTTCGTTTCGGCGTCCTCGGGCTTGCGGCCTTCGCTGTACAGCTCGTTCAGATGCTGGATATGCATAGTGCCCCATGCATTAATCGCTTCCAGGAGAGGGGTCATTTTCATCCCGTAATCCGTGATGGAGTATTCGACCTTCGGGGGGATCTGCATATAGATTTTCCGGTGCACGATGTCATGGTATTCCAATTCTCTGAGCTGAGAGGTCAGCATCTTTTTCGTAATGTCCGGCAGCGCCCGTTGGAGCTCGCTAAAACGCATCGTACCGTTGGTGAACAGCTGATATAAAATAACGGGCTTCCATTTCCCGACTAAAATTTCTAATGCGGTCTCCACCCGGCTGCAGTTTTCGTCTGCCATAATTCCTCCAATCCCAATCGGGGCTTAAGGTTTCTTTTTGGATACTAGGTTTATTTGATGTGCCTACTTCCGTCACTTAACCCTTGGGTTTATTATATCGCTATAAACAACACGTTATCAAGGAGGATCTATCTTATGAATATTGCATTGTGGATCGCGCAAGCATTGTTAGCTTTAATGTTTATTCCGGCAGGTGTCATGAAAACCTTCCAGCCTAATAAAGTAAAAAGCACGATGCCTTGGGCGAAGGATGCTTCTACGGGCTATGTTGCTTTTATCGGCTTGTCCGAGCTGCTTGGCGGATTGGGATTAATTCTTCCGTGGGCAACCGATATCGCGCCGGTACTGACGCCAATCGCGGCAATCGGGATCGCGGTCATTATGCTGTTCGCTGCCGTATTCCATGCAAGGCGCGCGGAATACGGCAGCATCGGCATGAACATTATTATGCTTGCCGTGGCTTTGTTTGTGGCAATCGGCCGGTTCTAAGCGCGCCGAACGAAAGAAGGAGGGTACTGCCTCATGCAGTACCCTCCTTCTTTTTTTAAAAATATAAGAAATTCGCGAAACGTATGCTGCCCCTCCTAAGGCGGAGCAGCCGTTTACGCTTGTCGCTACATCATAATGGATCGCACAACGCTGTAAATTTTTGTATCCAGCAGCTTGCCGTATGGCGCAAGCGTCGGCTGATGAAGCGCGCCGAGGAACGAGGATGGCCGGTCAAACGATATAATGGCTCCGCGCGGGCCGCCATTATCATACAGAGTGACGCGGAAGGGGACGTACAGGCTGGCTCTTCGGTCGACAGCGAGAATAGGCTCCGCGATAAGCGGGTTGCCTACCAGATAAAGACGGCATTGCTTGATGCCGCTCTGAAGCGATAGGAGCTCCCCTTGATTCACCTCAGACAAAATCATCAGTCCATGCGGGCCTTCCATCGGTTTAACAGCTGCTTCTACCTGTTCCCAGGATGCCTGCTGCCGGACAAGCTGGTTCCCGATATACGGATCCCATCTTCCCATCTGCCGCTCAAATGCGGCGACAAGCGCCTCATAAGAAAGTCCTGTCGGAATATCTTCTCTTACGATCATCGCATAACCAGCTGTAATTGGCTCTCCGTGTCTCATCCGCGATCCTCCTTTTTGCCGGGATAAGCAGTCAGCAAATTGTATGAGAGGAAGTGGAGGCATATGACAGAAAAATTACGATAAGCCAAGCATCTGCAGGGCAAGCTTGACGCTGTTGTGCTGCAGCTGGTCGGTTAAATAGGTGGCGTATGCGCGGATCGACGGCGCCTTGACGGTACAAGAGAGCTCGAACAAAGCGTGCGAATCGAGATAAGGCTGCGCAATAGAGCGGGGCAGGAAGCCGAATCGATCCCCTTGCAGCAGAATCGTCAGCATAATGGAGGAATGATCGATCTCCAGGGCAGGGACATAACCCGTACCTGCAAGCTCGGCGAACCACTCCGGAAAAGGGGTACCCCACGCAAGGTGGCAATAATCAGGAGACCGGAAATCCTCTTGCTGCACAACGCCGGCTTTAGGCTGCTTGGACACGAGCAGGAGATCATCCTCGAACAGCAGCTGCCGGGTGACTCTTGGATGCTCGGGCGGATCAAACCGGACCGCGAGATGCACCATACCATCAAGAAGCAGGTCGCGGACCATATAGCTGGGGTCGATATGGCTGAAGAACTTCACGGCGACTTGCGGATTGTCGCTCTTGAAGGCGAGAATCCGGGACAAGTACCGGTAGTGCCAGACTGAGCCGGGACCGCTCATCACAACGGATTGCTCGAACGTATCCGACAGTGTCAGCCTGCTTTCCTCAAACAACCGGAGCATTCTTTCTGCATAAGGGTAAAAGGCGATGCCTGCCTGCGTCAGGCTGACGTTTCGGTTATCCCGCTGGAACAGCTCTTTGCCGACCGCTGCCTCTAGTGCCTTGATCCTTGCGGTTATGGCCGACTGGGAGATATGAAGATGCTCAGCCGCCTTCGTAAAATTAAGGAGATGAGCGATTGCGATAAACGCTTCAAGCTGCGAAGAATCCATACGAACGATAACGCCCTTTCACTATTGAAAATATGAATCATAGCAACCTATATTATTCGTTATACAAATGATAACCATGCCATTATGATGAGTCTATAAGCAAGTTTTGAAGAAAAAGATGGAGGGAAAGCAGCATGGGCAATGATATCGTTATCGAACAATTAACGTCGTTAGAGACTTCGCTTCGGGAACTGGCGGATGTGCTTGTCCGCGTTGTGGAGGACGGGGCATCCGTCGGGTTCCTGCCGCCGCTCAGCCAAGAGGAAGCGATAGAATATTGGAGGAGTGTTTCGGATCCGGAGGTGATGCTGTTTGTTGCCAAGGTTAACGGACATCTTGCGGCCACGGTACAGCTGCAGTTATGCGGCAAGGCGAACGGCTCACACCGAGCGGAGATTGCGAAGCTGATGACTCATCCGGAGTACCGGCGCAAAGGGATTGCCAGGCAGCTGATGCTGGAAGCGGAAGCGGCTGCCCTCGGGAAGAATCGGTCGCTGCTCGTATTGGACACGAGAGAAGGAGATCCTTCAAATCTGCTGTATATGTCCCTTGGCTACCAGCTGGCGGGGCGTATACCGAACTTTGCGAGATCGGCGGACGGCAGCCTCGCTGCCACGATGATGTACTACAAGAATATCGGCTGACGCTGGATAAGCAAAACCAACCCCGGACCTTACAAGGCCGGGGGTTTCCGTTTGCCGCCCGGCTTCCACACGGACAGAATATACATGATGATAATGGATATAGTTTGTAAAGCAATGCCGATGATAAGCCAGGTGTGATGGACGGTTAGGCTTCCATTGCCGTCCAAGCCCCGCAAGGTCCATTCGTATAAACCGATAAAGCCGATACCGATAGCAAGCAGAGTAAGCGCCTCTTTGGCGATCACCCAATAATAACGGAACAGTCCCCAGGAGGTCAGCACCGACAGCGCAATGCCGGTTACCGTGGTGCCAATCGTAGAGGCGCGTACGCTGGAATCGGCCAGCAGATGCATAATGGTGTAGCAGGACCTCAGCACGGCGGCATCATCCGTAACGGATGCGGTTAAGGCCAGGATAATAAACGCAACCTGCACGCCAAACATAATCGCCGCAAAAAGAATATGAAGCAGGAGTAAGATCCGCCGCTGCTGCAAAGTGATTCTTTTCAAGCGTTCCATTCCTCCCCCTTAAATATTAAACCGGTACCCGACTCCCCAGATCGTCTCGACATATTGAGGTTTCGACGGATCACGCTCGATCTTCTCCCGCAGCTTGCTGATGTGGACGGTAACCGTTGCGTGATCGCTGCCGATCGCGTCCATTCCCCAAATCTGTTCGAACAGATCCTCTTTTCGAAAGACACGGTTCGGGTGGGTGACGAGATAGAAGAGCAGATCGTATTCCTTGGCGGTAAAAGACACCTCGCGCTCGTTCACGAACACCCGGCGGGACTGCTTCTCGATTCGGATGCCGTTCAGCCGCAGTTCATCCCGGTGTTGTCCGTTATGACCTTGTCCGACCAGCCGTTCATAGCGCGACAGATGGGCCTTCACCCGGGCTACCAGCTCGCCAAGGCCAAAGGGCTTCAGGATGTAATCATCCGCCCCAAGCCCAAAGCCGCGGATCTTATCGATCTCTTCCTTCTTAGCCGACACGATAAGGATAGGAACGTTGCTTGCTTCGCGAATCCGTCTGCACACCTCGTAACCGTCCATGGACGGCAGCATCAGATCCAGCAGGATGAGATCATACTCGCCCCGAAGCTCCATCTCCAGGCCCGAATCGCCGCGTTCGGCAATATCGACCTCAAAGCTATGGGCGAGCAGATAATCCTTCTGTACCTCGGCAATAACCGGATCATCTTCAATAATCAATATCCGTTTCATTGTATACCTCCATTCTCCGGCTTCGTCCTGTCTTGTTTCCAAGAAGGGAACCGAAGCTGTATCGTTGTTCCTTCACCTGGCCTGCTGACAGCCGCTGCGGTTCCGCCATGCGCTTCTATAATCTGCTTCACAATGGCGAGGCCCAGTCCGCTGTTGCCTTTGCCGGGGCTTCGCGAGGACTGCGCCCGGAAGAACCGGTCGAATACGCGGGGCAGAGCATCGGCCGGAATGCCTTCACCGTTGTCATGTATTTGCAGGAGATAGATGCCGCCAGGCTCTTCATCAAGCGAGAATACCAGTTTTTTTATCTCGCCTTTCATATATTGGAGGCTGTTGTCGGCCAGATTCATAAGCGTGCGGTGAAGCTTTTGGCGGTCTGCTTGGATAAGGACCTGCTCCGTGCCCGCGCTTGGGATGAAGGTAACCTCCGTCCCGCTGAAGCGGGGATCAAGCCGCAATTCGTTAACGAGCTGAATCATATAGGCCGTTAAATCAACCGTATCCCAATGGAAAGGCAGCTTGCCCGTATCCAGAGTCGAATACAGCTGCAGCTCCTCAATCATCCGGTTCATCTCGATCGTTTTGCCGGCGATCATTTGCACGTACTTTTGCCGCTTCTCTTCCGTATCGGCAATGCCGTCACGCAGGCAATCGGTGCAGCCCTGAATCGCGGTTATCGGCGTCTTCAGATCATGGGAGATGTTCGCGAGCAGCTCTTTACGGCCTTGCTCAAGCTCAAGCTGGGTTCCCAAGGATGCCTGCAGGCGAACGCGCATTTCTTCAAAAGCCGCCCCAAGTTGACCGATTTCATCCTGTCTTCGCAGCTGAATGGGATGATCCAGATCGCCTTCCCGGATCCGGCCGGCTGCTTCCTTCAAGGCATACAGCGGCTTAATGATGCTTCGCGAGACAAGGTAAGTAAGCAGGCCATTGGTGACAATGAGTGCTCCCAGCAAGGTGAGCAGCACCAACGGAACCAGCCGCTTGAAGAAGTCCGCGACCGGCTTCATATCGGAGACGATGATCAGCTTGCCGCTGCTACCGTCCGGACTCAAGAAGGGGATCGTGTCCCATTGGTTGCCGCTTGGCGGACCGGGATGTTCCGCTTTCATATGTCCGTCAGCCAAGTCAGCCAGAATCTTATCGGCGGGCAATCCGTGCGAGGCATACGCTACTTCGTCATTCCGGATGACAATCATCCCGGACTCGACCTCCTCGAGCTTCGCTCCCGTATCCGTTAGGAATGCTTGGTCGGACAGCAGCTTGGGATCATGCTCGGCGATGAACTTTAGGCCGGAGCTCAGCTCGCTGCGTCCCATAAACAGATCGCGGATGGAACTGAGCGGGAACGAATGCCCGGATTTGCCGTCTCCGCCTCCGGCTCCCGGAAGGGCGTCTTTTATGAGTAGATTCCCGAGCAGCGCGATCGTCAGTCCAAATAAAAGAATAGGAACGGCGATCATGGCCGCATAGGAGAAAATCAGTTTTTTTCGGATGGACATTGCCTCATGCACCTCATTTCTCTATCATTGTAGCCTGCCCGTTCAAATTTTCTATAAAATAAGCCTGAAAAAAGTATAAATTAGTGTGGTATACATTTGTTTCGCACCTCCGTTATACTACAGTCGAATGCATCCATTTACGCAAAAACCATTGGCAATGGCCTTATATTTAGGAGGATTCTAATGAGCGAGTTGAAGTGGCAGATTTCGAACTGGACGTTTAAGAATACCGAAGAGCAGGAGTGGAAGCCGGCTTTTGTGCCGGGCTGCGTGCATACGGACCTGCTGAAGAATGGCCTTATTTCCGAGCCGTTTGCCGGGACCAACGAGAAGGACCTGCAGTGGATTGATAAAAAAGCATGGGAATACGAATCCGTATTCGACGCCCCGGGCGAACTGCTTGCGCATGCCAAGCTCGAGCTGGTGTTCGAGATGCTGGATACGTACGCGGACGTGTATTTGAACGATGCGCTGATCCTGTCGGCGGACAATATGTTCCGCACCTGGACGATTGATGCGAAGCCTCATGTTCGGGAAAAGGGCAACCGCCTGTACATTCGCTTCCGCTCCCCGATTGAAGAGGGATTGGCTAAGCTTGAGACCTACGGTCCCGGTTTGCCGGCACCTAATGACGACTCCGTTATTGGCGGCCTTGAAGGCAAAAAAGTAAGCGTATTCTCGCGCAAAGCGCCGTATCATTACGGCTGGGACTGGGGTCCGCGGTTTGTCACGAGCGGGCTTGGCAGACCGGTTTATTTGCGAGGCTGGAGCGGCGCGCGAATCACGGATCTGTATATTCAGCAGGATGAAGTGACGGCGGCCGAGGCGAAATTAACCGTTCAGCTTGCGGTGGAATCGGAGAGCGGCGGCGAGTTTGAGCTAAAGCTTCATACCGATAACGGACAGGAATGGACCCGCAAGGTCGTTCTTGAGAGTGGCGCGCAAACGGTTGATTGGCCGCTTACGATTGAACAGCCGAAGCTTTGGTGGTCGCGCGGTCTTGGAGAGCCTCATTTGTATGCGTTTACAGCTGCTCTCTCGCAAGAGCAGGAGGAGCTGGCTCAAGCTTCCGCTGTGACAGGTCTTCGCTGCGTGAAGCTGATTCGCAAGCCGGACGAGCGGGGCTCGTCGTTCTACTTCGAGGTGAATGGTATTCCGGTCTTCGCGAAAGGCGCTAACCATATTCCAAGCGACAGCTTCTTCAGTGAGGTGACCGATGAACGTTACCGCCACGAGATTGCAAGCGCGGTGGAATCGAACTTTAATATGCTCCGCGTATGGGGCGGGGGGATCTACGAGCAGGATATTTTCTACGAATTATGCGATCAGAACGGGCTTCTGGTGTGGCAGGACTTTATGTTTGCCTGCAGCATGTACCCCGGCGATGAAGCGTTCCTGGGCAGCGTGCGCGCGGAGGCGGAGGACAATGTGCGCCGTCTGCGCAACCATCCAAGCATCGCGTTATGGTGCGGCAACAACGAGATTGACACGGCTTGGTCCCAATATGCCGAGAACAGCGGCTGGGGCTGGAAGCAGCTGTACACCGCCGAGCAGCGGGAGCAAATCTGGGCGGATTACGAGGCTGTCTTCCATCAGGTGCTGCCGGAGGTTGTGGCGGCTATGGCGCCGGATATTGAATACTGGCCGTCATCGCCGATGCAGCGCCAGACGGGCAATAGCGAGCAGCATGCGACTAACAGCTCCTCGCATGGCGATATCCATTATTGGGCGGTATGGCATGCCCAAGAGCCGTTCGAGCAGTATAACCAGAATATCGGACGCTTCATGAGCGAGTACGGCTTCCAGTCCTTCCCGGAATACAAGACCGTGCGTGCTTATGCGGAAGAGAAGGATATGGCGCTGGACTCCGAAGTGATGCTGCATCATCAGAAGAATGGCCGGGGCAACTTCCTGATCAAGGATTATGCGGACCGGTATATGAAGCAGCCGAAGGATTTCCCTTCCTTCCTCTATATCAGCCAAGTGCTGCAGGCTGAAGCGATGAAGCAGGCGATTGAGGCTCACCGCCGGAGCATGGATTATTGCATGGGATCGTTATATTGGCAGATCAATGACTGCTGGCCGGTTGCGTCTTGGGCAAGCATGGATTACTACGGCAGATGGAAGGCCGCTCAATACCTGATCAAGAATAGCTTCGCCGATGTTCTCTTGTCCTTCGACCAGAAGGACGACGTGACGAACTTCCATGTGGTATCCGACCTCGGACAGTCTATTGACGCCGTGCTGGAATGGAGCCTGCATGAGCTGGACGGCTGCCTGCTGAAGTCGGGCTCCGAGACGATTGCCGTTGGCGCCCGCTCGGCTAAGCTGGTTCTCTCCCTGTCGGCCGAACAGCTTGGAGAGTTTAATCCTAACGGAACGGTACTGGCCGGACGACTGATTCAGGCTGGCCGGGAGCTGGCAAGCTCCAAGCACTATTTTGTCTACACGAAGGAACTTGCGCTTACGGATCCTGAGATTGCGGTGGAAGAAGTTGCCGGCAGCGAAGGAACGGCATTTGTATTAACGGCTAAGCGGCTGGCCAAGCAGGTCTGGGTGCAAGCGGAGGAGGAAGGAATCTTTACGGATAACTTCTTCGACTTGATTCCGGGGGTCCCCGTAACGGTACAGTTCAAGAAAAAAGCGGCAGACCAAGTGTTGTTCGTCCCTTCATCGCCAGGGAAGGTAACCGTGCAGTCGATGTTTAACTACGCGAAGTAATAAGTAAAAATTAAGATGCCCCCTTGCTGCTTTGGCAAGGGGGCATCTTTTTTGTTGACCGTCGGAGGACGCACATAAGACCCTGGCAGGGTCTTATGTGGCACGGGAATCGGTGGAGAATAATCAATAAGACCCCGCTAGGGTCTTATTGATTCGCAATAGCACAATTTGGTGCCGAAACGGGTGGTATGCAGCAAGATAAGACCCTGAGAGGGTCTTAAGCATGGCAAGAACGGAAGAAAGCCACTCGATAAGACCCCAGCAGGGTCTTATCGATGCTGGAGTGGCAGTCTCGTGCGCCGAAGCAAGCACTGGCATGGAACTTAAGGTCCCTTAGGGACCTTAAGCTAGCGAAAGGAGTAGCTAGTTAGACGGTTAAGGTCCCTAAGGGACCTTAAAGCCGCTGAAGTGGCAGTCTCATGCGCCGAAGCAAGCACTGGCATGGAACTTAAGGTCCCTTAGGGACCTTAAGCTAGCGAAAAGAGTAGCTAGTTAGACGGTTAAGGTCCTTGGGGGACCTTAAAGTTGCCGAAGTGGCAGTCTCGTGCGCCGAAGCAAGCACTGGCATGGAACTTAAGGTCCCTAAGGGACCTTAATTTAGTGAAAAGAGTAGCTAGTTAGACGGTTAAGGTCCTTAAGGGACCTTAAAGCCGCCGAAGCGGCAGTCTCGTGCACCAAAGCAGGCACTGGCATGGAACTTAAGGTCCCTAAGGGACCTTAAAGCCGCCGAAGTGGCAGTCTCATGCACCAAAGCAGGCGCTGGCATGAAACTTAAGGTCCCTAAGGGACCTTAAGCTAGCGAAAGGAGTAGCTAGTTAGACGGTTAAGGTCCTTAGGGGACCTTAAAGCCGCCGAAGTGGCAGTCTCATGCGCCGAAGCAGCCGCAGGCATGGAAGTTAAGTCTTCCAGCTTCTTCTTTAAGGTTCGTCATGCACAGGGGAGCTCGACTTGCGGATACTATTTGTGAAAAACGAAGGGCCGCTTCGCGACGTCATCGCGGTGGTTCTGAAGGAAGCGGGTCTCCCGTTAACCTCCTGAATGTTCGGCTGCCAAGAGGCGTAGATTACAGGCTTTTATAAAAATTTAATGGATCAAGCCTGCCGCCCGGGCAGATAAACGTTCTTAGAACGACCGCCAAAGCCATATATTTGCTATATAAGCTTATTGGGGGGTGTGAGACATGGGGGTATTGATCACAGCCTTACTCGTATGCGCCTCAGCCATGGGGTTTGTGCTATTCCGAAGAAATACGGTGCCTGTCAGCAGCGAAGGTCCCTTTCAGGAAAGGAAGCTGTCGGTTATTATTCCAGCCCGTAACGAAGAGGGAAATTTGCCTTTTTTGCTGGGTTCCCTTAAGACTCAGTCCTATAAACCGTTTGAGATTATTGTGGTAGACGATCATTCGGAGGACCGCACGAAGGCCATCGCGGAGAGCTACGGCGTAAAAGTCGTCTCGAACCCGGAGCTCCCGTCCGGATGGACAGGCAAGAACTGGGCGGTATGGAACGGTTATCTGCAGGCCGAGGGTGATCTGATTCTGTTTTTGGATGCGGATGTCCGCCTGGCGCCCGATGCGGTACGTTCCCTGCTGGCTGTGAGAGAGAAGGAGGGAGGGGTCATCTCGGTTGTTCCTTTTCACGTAGCGGAAAAATTTTACGAGCGTCTGGCGCTTATCCCAAACCTGCTTGGCTTATTTGCCTTTACGTCTCCCATGGAGCGGACAAACCCGGATAAAGGCTTGTACGGTTCCTTTATTCTCGCCACAAGAGAGGATTACGAGCAAGCGAAAGGGCATGAGAGCGTCAAAGGCGAGGTGCTTGACGATCTGAACCTGGGAGCGCGGTTTATTCAGGCCGGAGTGAAAGTGAAGAATTTCATCGGCCGGGGCGTGGTGTCCTTCCGCATGTATCCTGGAGGAATCAAGAGCGAAATTCAGGGCTTCAGCAAAGGAGCGGTGCTCAGCACAAGCAAGCTGCATATCCGGACAACATTGCTCGTAGCCGTCTGGCTGATCGGGCTGATTGCGGCGGAAGCGGCTCCTTTTGTCATTGGAACGTCCGCCTTGGTGCCCCTCGCCGTCGGTTATGTGGTCTACACGCTGCAGATTTATTATTTTGTCCATTATACGGGGCGCTTCGGAATCTGGCTTCCTGCCATTCATCTATTAAGCACCGTCTTCTTCTTGTACATTATGCTTTATTCACTGTATCAGGTGGTGTTTCTGCGGAAGGTGGCCTGGAAGGGCAGAAGCATTGAGGTAGGGGGGCGTGGCAATCCATGATCATCGGATGGACGGCATTAGCGTTTCTGGCGGGTTCCTTGATGTTCTCGTATTGGATCGGCAGAATAAAGAAGCTTAATCTGAAAACCTACGGAGACGGCAATCCAGGCGCAATTAACTTGTGGAAGGCAGCGGGATACGGTTATGGCCTTGCCGGCATTGTGCTGGATTTTGCAAAGGGTTACCTGCCGATGGCCCTGATGCAACACGGCGACTCGGTTACCGGTTTCGGTATTATTTTTCCCGCGGCGGCGGCTATCCTTGGCCATATATTCTCTCCGTTTACCGGCTGGAGGGGCGGCAAGGCAATTGCCGTAACCTTTGGCGTCTGGAGCGGCCTTACCGGCTTTGCGGCATCTCTTGCGTATGCAGTTATTTTGGCGATGCTGCTATTGGTATCCAGACGGCTGAGCAAGGGCAGACCTATCTCCTCGGAAACCGACGCCTTTCACGTTGTGCTGGGGATGCTGCTCTTATCCATCTATCTGGTGCTGGACAATTATTCCTGGCCATATGTACTTCTCGGGTTGATTAACTTTCTTCTGCTGGCCTATTCGCACCGGAAAGAGCTGATAGGCGTTAAGGACACGAACTGAGTTGCTATAAGAAAAAAAGCAATGCCCCTCTGCAGAAATGCAGAAGGGCTTTTTTGCCACATTCTAAGTGTTTATAAGTGTGAACTTTTATTTTTGAGCCTGCGGCTTTTTGAAAGTAAAGGCCTTATGCCAGGTCTTGCCTCCGTCGGAGGATGTATTCAGCACGGCTGCATTGGTTGCGTCCGTCGTGATGAACCAGATATGGCTGGCATCCGATGCGCCAATAAATTGCGTGCCGTAACCCGTGAATTCAGACTTGCCGATTGTCCAGTGCTTGCCGCCGTCCGTAGTTTTCATGATGGTGTTTGGTTTGTCGCAAGCTGAACATTGTCCGCCCATAATCGCGGTTTGCGGATTTACGACATACAAGGTGCCGGGCGCTGAGCTGGTCATGCCTTTAGGAACCGATGCATCGTCCATCGTAAAGCCTGGTGCCGGACCGGAGCCTGCCCCGTTCTTCACGATTGCCGGGAGCCATGTTTTGCCGCCGTCTGCCGTATGGAACAGCGAGTAGGAGGTCTGGGACATGCCGGAGTCTCCGATAAGCTCAATCCAAGCATCGTTTGCCGCTGTAGAACGGATGATCACGTCGTTAGGCGCTGCTTCGGTTTTGCGCGTCATCACGGTATTCCAAGTCTTGCCGCCGTTTCCGGTATGCATGAAGAGAAGTCGGCCGTTCACCACTTGCACAGCCCAGCCGTTGTTCACGTCATGGAAGTAAACTTCGCCGATCTCTTTGCCCGGCGTCTGCAGCTCCGTCCACGTTTTGCCGCCGTCTTTGGTCATTGCATTGCCGCTGAAGGCCGTTTTGTCATTCGTAAAATGGAGGAAGCCATGATTAGGCACAGTACCAGCCTTCGTCCATGATTTGCCGCCGTTAGTCGATTGAATGAGAATCAGGCTTTTGGCATTGCTGTCGCCAATTGTTGCCCACACTTTATTGCTGCTAAGGGCAAAAATCTGATTAATCGGCTTGCTGCCGGAATATTGAAGTCTCCAATGTGCGCCGCCGTCATCGGTTCTTGCGATTTGACCGTTGCCGGCTACCCAGCCCGCCTTCGAATCGGCAAGACGAAGTGCCGTAACATTGCCGATCTGAGCGGTTTGCTCATTAGTGCTGATCGGAGTCGGATTCTCGGAAGTGCTGCCTCCGTTATTGCCTGGCTGCTGCGAGGAAGTGTCCTCCGGTTCCGTGCTAGGCGCATTCGTGCTCGTATTCGTCGAGCCTGTATCCGTATTGTTAGAGTTTGACGTCTGGTTGGTGGGGTTGTTTGACGATGGTGTATTGGCCGAGTTATCAGCCTTCGAACAGCCTGCCATAAGCAGGGTCAAACTGAGCGTTACCAGTAAAACAAGGGTGCTGATTTTTTTCATGATGTTCACCGCCTGGTTTTTTATTAATAGCTTAACCTTCCTCCCCTTAGACGAACCATGTTTCTGCAGAGTTGCAGGGAATTTTAGTAATAAAGTAATTTAGTCATTCGGTAGGGGAGATTCGACAATCAAATGTGGGATTTCGTGTCTCTATATAAAGGATTTTGGAAAATAACGTCGAAATGTAGGGATAAAGACTCATATAAAGGTGCGAAAAAATAGTTCATTAGTCTTTCTTCGTTCGCAGCGTAGAGTCCAAACATCAGGAAGGGAACGATGATGACATGAACGTACGAATGAATAACTCTAGTCTTCCGAAGAAAGCAGCTTGCGCCTTATCGGCTTTCCTGCTTACGGTGCCGCTTGTCGGTGGACAAGCCGTACATGCAGAGCCGGTCAATACGGTGTTGACGCCGGTTACGGGAGATAACGGGTGGCTGAATGCCGGCATGGCGGTGAACGGAGACTCTTTCAGCTTTGACGTTAGCGGAGTATTCCCGCAGTTTACGGGTCCGGTTACCGTAACAGCCTCTTCGAGCAAGTCTAATGTGGCAACTGCTACAACGGCTAATGGCCGAATTGAAGTCCGTGTCAAAGAGCCTGGAGTTACCCGTCTTGCGATCACGGGCAGTGATTCTACCTCGCTTGCTTTAACCGATTACGTAGATCTGAACGTAACTCTCCTTGGAGATACAACGGGGGACGGTCTATTAACCTCAGCCGACGTGCTGTACATCTATAAAGTGATTAATTCCAAGCTTCCCATAACGGATCAAGAGAAAAATAGGCTCGACGTCAACCGCGACGGCGTCATTACGACGGCCGACGCAACCGTTCTGATGAACAGCTATGTCGGCAAGACGCCGGCAACGGGCGGAGTAAAGTTTATTGCCGATCTGAAGGACAGCAATGATGCGCCTTCGGCTGACCGAATTGCCGTTACAGGCACCGTGCATACAGGCAGCACATTAACCGGCGGCTACCGTTATGCCGATCCGGAGAATGACGGGGAAGGAACCTCGCTCTATCAATGGTACCGCGGTACGCTGGCAGACGGCTCCGATAAGACGCCGATTCCCGGTGAAGTTACCACGGCCTATACCGTAAAGGACGTTGATGTCGACCATTATCTCTTCTTCGAGGTTGTACCGGTAGATTCGCGCGGGGCAGCAGGCTCTGCCGTACAAATAGGCACAACCGGGACCGTTCCGGATACTTCGCCGCCTGTCGTAACAGGAACGACGCCGGTTGTTCTTTCGAATGCCGCAAGCCGGACCGAGCAGCTGCGGATAGATTTTAATGAGCCAATCAAAGCGGCAGCAGGCAAAAGCATACATATATACCGTGCGTCGGACAATCAGATGGTGACTACCTACCTGGCATCGGATCCTTCGAAAGTGACAGTTACGGGCAATGCGGCTGTTCTTGTCAATCCGGGTCTTGGCAATGCAACGGCTTATTACGTCACGATTGAAGCAGGCGCCTTTACCGATCTTGTTGGCAATCCGTTTGAAGGTATTTCCGGCAGCTCGGGCTGGGGCTTTACAACCGTAGATACGGAAGGACCGGTTACGGCTGCGTTATCTCCTGTGAACGGAGCGGCAGACGCCAATAAAGCCTCGAGCTTCACCTTGACGCTGGATGAGAACGTACAGGCGGTTAGCGGTAAAAAAATAACGATTCTTAACGCAGATCAAAGCGAGCTTGTCTCCTATGACGCTGCGGATACAACGAAAGTGACGATCAGCGGCAAGTCGGTGACGATTCATAATCCGGGCTTGGCCGAGACGACGTCCTATTCCATCGAAGTGGAGGCGGGGGCGTTGACCGACCTTAGCGGTAATGATTTTGCGGGAATCAACGGTACGGATTGGTCGTTCGCCACGCCGGATACGATAGCGCCTGTTCTTCAGGCAACAACGCCGGCCGATGACGCTTCAGGCGTAGACCGGACGGCTTCGATCTCGATGGTATTCTCGGAGTCCGTACAGGCGGTAAACGGCAAGACCGTGCGTATTTACCGGGCTTCCGGCAACAGTCTGATCAAGACTTATAACGTCACAGACACAAGTGCCGTTCAGATTAATGGCGATACAGTAACGCTGCTTAACCCGAACCTGGCCGACGGTGCTGATTTCTATGTAGAAATCGATGCGGGAGCCTTCAGGGATGCGGCCGGTAACGTCTATGCCGGACTGCAAGGAATATTGGCATGGAATTTCTCCACGCCGGATACGATAGCGCCGGTTGTGAGCAGCTTGAATCCTACGGATAATGGTACGGGCGTAGAGCTCTCGGATGAGCTTACCGTTACGTTCAGTGAACCGGTTATACCGGTTAACGGCAAGACGGTGAAGATTGTTAATGCCAAGGATCAAACCGAGTTTGCCGTTTATACCTTTGGCAGCGATTCGGAGGTATCGGTTAACGGCGACACGCTGACGATTCAGCATGCCCCGTTTGATGCGTTGAAAGGTTATATTATTCAGATTGAAGCGGGAACAGTGAAAGATGCGGCAGGAAACGGCTTTGCGGGGATCACGGATTGGAATTTTACGTCAAAGGATACTCGTGAAATGCTGGCTGTCGAAGACCCTGGTGTGCCGCTCTTAGAAAGCGAATTAAATTCCGGAGCTTTCGTAACGCTGACGCTTGACGGAGATACATTCCTGGCTGATGCGGATGACGATGATTTTGTCTTGAACCATGCACCGGCGGGCTTATCGATTATCGGTGCGGGAGTATTTCCTGATGGATCGGCTTATGTCATGTTCGATTACGACGGAACGGATTTTGATGCGGATATTACGGATTTCTCGGTTACCGCATTATCTTCGGCTGTCGCAAGCGGTCAGGCGATTACCTCGCAGAACCTGACGATTAAGGCGGAGGTTGAGCCGGATATAATCAGCACGGTTCCTGCAGCGGGAGCAACCAAGGTGAAAAAGGCGGATCCGCTTACAATGACCTTTGACAAGAACATTACGGCTGCAGCAGGGAAAAAGATTACGATCTACAAAAAATCCGATAACAGCATTGTCCAGACGATAGATGCGGCTGACGGATCCAAGGTATCCGTGAACGGTTCAACCGTCACGATTCAGCATAATGCTTTCACGGCTAATACGGAGTATTATGCGGTGGTCGAAGCGGGAGCTTTCGTGGATGCCAGCCTGATCGGGAACAAAACGGTCAACGCCTTTGCCTTCAAGACAACTTCGGTTGAAATCGTGCCGGAGATGTACATTTCAGAGTTTTTGAAGGGTACGGGGGCTTACGACATGGCTGTCGAGCTGTATTATCCGGAGCGGGCTCCGGGCAGCAATCCTGTTACCGGGGAAACGTACTCGCTGTGGCTTTATCACTATGACACGGTAAGCCATACAACCGTCGTTAGCAGTGAGAAGCTTACTGCGCCGGCGTATAAAAACACGGTTTATATTTATATCGACCGAGCATTCTATAGTTTCTTTGATGTCACTCATACAACGTATTACAACGAAGAAGTTCAATTCAACCAAGGTGCCAACCGCATTCTGAAAGGGATTGTTCTGAAAAAGGGCGATCAGGTGATTGATGTATTGGGTGATCCGAACGAGACAGGTACAGGCGGTTTATTAGACAGTCCTAAAACCCTTGTCCGAAAATCCGGGGTGAACGGTGCGTCTATAGAGTTTGACAGCGATCAATGGGACACCTATCCAGCTAATTCCTTTCAGTTCATGGGCAAACACACGCCATAATACCACCTTGGAGGCTTATCATGACCTTACAACAGAAGATGACTAAACCTTACTTAATGTTTGTACTGGCCCTTACCCTGCTGCTGGGCGGATTGTCCTTTGGCAGCACCCGCGCGCAGGCTTCGGCAGGCGTGCCGGTCCAGCTGAAGATTGGCGACGTATCGGTTAATACCGGCGGGACAGTGGATGTTCCGGTATCGATCAAGCAGCCGGAAAGAGGAATCGGCTCGTATAACGTCCAGCTCAATTACGACCCCAAAGCCCTCGAAATCATTAGCGTTAAGCCGAAATACGGCGACGCGAATACGGAGACATGCAGCGAATCGCAGGAAGGCTGCTTTGTCTCCAACTTTGACCAGGAAAACGGATGGCTTCGCGTTATTTGGGTGGATACAACGGGCGGCGACCGGTTGATTAACGAGGCTAAACAGCTGTTTACGATACAAGTGAAAGCAAAACCCGGCTCCGAATCCGCTAAGCAGACGCTGACTGTCGATGCGGAAGATCCCGCCAGCCTGACCTTTACGGACGGGGATATGCACACTTTGCCTGTGGCGGTAACGGAAGGCGAGATTACGGTGTATCCAAATCTGCCGATCGATACCGGTAAAGTAAAGGTGATTGTGGACGGCAAGGAGCAGGGCGAATCGGCTACGCTGTCAAGCGTTGTCGTTAATGGCCGGGTTGTTACGACTATCAGCGTGGATAATGAGAAGGTTGCCGAGCAGCTGCAACAGAATCAGATCAAGACGTTGACGCTTCCGGTGGAAGGCAGCCGCGAAGTCGTCGTTGGCGAGCTAAACGGACAGCTGGTCAAGCTGATGGAGAATAGGGCTGCATCGCTTGTCATCCAGACCAATCAGGCCAGCTATACATTGTCTGCTTCGCAGCTGAATATCGATCAGGTTGCCGGACAATTGGGTGCGGGGACGGCTTTGCAGGATATTAAGATTCAAGTGACCATATCGGTCATGAAGGATAAACAAAGCGTTGAGCAAGCCGCCGCTAACAGTGAGGCGGATCTTATCGCCACGCCGGTTCAGTTTGAAGTTACGGCAAGCTACAGAGGCAAATCGGTTACGATCGACCGTTTCTCGAATTACGTGAACCGCACGATAGCGATTCCGGACGGCGTTGATCCATCCCATATCACGACTGGAGTTGTGATGGCAGGCGACGGTACGATTACGCATGTACCTACCGTCATTACGCAGTCGGAGGGTCACTACTACGCGCAGATCAACAGCTTGACGAACAGCACGTATGCGGTGGTATGGCATTCCAAAACCTTTGCCGATGTTACGAATCATTGGGCCAAGGCCGACATTAACGATCTGGCATCCCGCATGGTGATCCAGGGCGTATCCGCAGACCGCTTTGCGCCGGACCGCTCGGTAACGCGGGCGGAATTCACCGCGATTTTACTGCGGGCGCTCGGCATTCATGCTCCCAAGGACGATACCAAAGTATCCTTCCGCGACGTGGGTGCGACAGCATGGTACCATGACGCGGTTGTGAATGCCGTATCATACGGTCTTATTACGGGATATTCGGACGGAAGCTTCCATCCGAATGCATCCATCTCCCGTCAAGAAGCGATCGTGATGATTAACCGGTCTTCCGCCATAACCGGTCTGGTACAAGCTTCGGCCAGCGAAACCGCAGGGCTCATCAGCCCGTTCAACGATAAGAAGAACATCGACAGCTGGGCGCTTGCGGCGGTAGCATCAGGAGCAAAGCAAGGCATTGTAAAAGGAACAAACGGCAAGCTTCTGCCGAAGCAGCCGATTACCCGCGCGGAATCGGCCGTAATCATGAAGCGTGTGCTGGTTGCAGCCGGACTTATTAACTCCTAAGCAGATAAGAAAAAAACTATCCCTCGGCTCACTTGGCTGGGGGATAGCTTTTTTCGCTGCATTAAGCCTTTTTCTTAATTGGGATATAGATGTCCATCTGAATTTCCGACAGCTCATGATTACTGCGCTCGTCGTACAGCTCGAACTCCGGCGTACCGGCATGCTCGTAGCCCGAATGAGGGAACCACTCGCCAAAGACGGTCATCCAAGTATTTTGAATCGAGGAGGAGAACTGCTCGCGCGGCACCTTTGGAGTAGTGAACACGGCATATTCGGCCCCGTCGAACTCGCGGCATACAAGACCTTCGCCTTCTACGCCGTCAAAGCTTTCCGCTTCCATACCGATCAGGTAAGAGAAGCTGTCTGAGCCCATATCGAAGTTGTAGCAGATGCCTAGCTCGACCGGGGACTCCTTGTGCACGCGGTTCGGAATATTTTTGTACAGCTCTTTTTGAATATACTCCTGCCAGAAGGCTGGGATCTCTTTATGATTGTCTCCGTTTGCCCGGGTACGGATCTCGTAGCCGATTACCTTGAAGGCAGGTTTGGTTATAATCTTGTATTCCATGCGTATTCCTCCTAAATAGGGATTGTACTTGCGCTGCAGCACGTTCAGCCTGGAGTAGGCAGGAGGCTTGATCTCCCGCTTGCGGTACTCGGCCGGCGTCATTTCGAACATGCGCTTGAAGGCGCGGGTGAAGGTCTCATGATTCTGAAACCCGGTATCGAGAGCAATGTCTATCAGCTTCGCATCCGAATTGGCCACCTGGTAAGCGGATATCGCCAGACGCCGTTTACGCACATATTCCATTACGGTCTCTCCTGCCATGGATTGAAAGACCCGGTGGAAATGAAAGTCCGAGAGCTTCGCAACCTGCGCCAGCCGCGATAAAGACAGCTCCTCGCTTATATGGGCTTCAATGTAATCAATCGTCTGCTGAATCTGCGCCAGATAGTCCTGCTTCACTCGAATGTTTGCCTCCTTGTTCTCCGGGTGACCTCATTGTATACGAATGGAAACCCGTGTTCTTGATGATTCTTGCTATAGGAAAAGAAACAGCCCCCGGCGTTGAACCGGAGGCTGCTGCTATTTTGAGTGCTTCTTATGGCAAAATATTGCCTGCCGCGCGGTAGATTTCGTACCATTCTTCGCGGGTAAGCGTAATGTCGGCTGCTTTTATGCAATCCTTCAGACGCTCGATGTTCATCGAGCCGATAACCGGCTGCATTTTGGCAGGATGGCGGAGCAGCCATGCAATGGCAATCGTTGTATTGCTCACGTCATACTTGCCGGCAATCGCGTCGATGGCTTTGTTCAGCTCAGGGAACTTGTCGTTATCCAGGAATACGCCTTCGAAGAAGCCGTATTGGAATGGCGACCAAGGCTGAACCGTAATGTCGTTCAGGCGGCAGTAGTCCAGGATGCTGCCGTCGCGGTTAATTGCGGAGCTGTTCTCCATGTTGACGTTAATGCCGTTCGAGATCATGTTTGCGTTCGTGATGCTGAGTTGAAGCTGGTTCGCCACGATCGGTTGTTTCACCGATTTTTTGAGCAGCTCGATTTGCATCGGGTTTTGGTTCGATACGCCGAAGTGGCGTACTTTGCCGGAGCTTTCCAGACGGTCGAACGCTTCAGCTACTTCATCCGGCTCAACAAGCGCATCCGGACGGTGCAGGAGCAGGATGTCGAGGTAGTCGGTTTTGAGACGCTTCAGGATCGCGTCCGTCGAAGCGAGGATATGCTCTTTCGAGAAGTCGAACATAACGCCCGGCTTAATTCCGCATTTGGACTGCAAAATAATATTTTCACGAACGCTGTCGTTCATATGAATCGCTTCCGCAAAGATTTCCTCGCATGTGCCGGCACCGTAGATGTCGGCATGGTCGAAGAAGTTCGCCCCTTGCTCCAGCGCCGTTTGGACAAAACGCTCTGCCCCTGCTTTATCCAAGGAATTGATACGCATACAGCCAACCGCAACTACCGGTACCTCAAGCGCAGTGCTTCCGAGTTTAATGGTTCTCATTGATAAGTCCCTCCTAAAATGGATGATTACACAAAACGTGAATCACGCTATTTGTGATGATTCTTGCTGCAGGAATCGGATTGGAATGCCGCCAACTATGTAATCGGTTGCAGACTTACGGTGCGGAGACAACTGTCCCGTGTATCCTACTCGATTGTGACATAGTTGATGGCTTGTTTCAAGGCATGGACTTAGGAAAGTTTGTTAAGTTTCTTTAGCGTTTACGTTACAATGAAAGTACGAATAGAGGCAAAGCCTCTGGCAGGCAGGGGGCAGAAGGCATGAGTGCGATGCACGATATCGGGCTGGTACTGGAAGGCGGCGGCATGCGGGGCGTGTATACGGCCGGCGTGCTGGAGTATTTTTCGGAGCATAACGTGTATTTCCCTTATATGATCGGAGTGTCGGCGGGGGCTTGCATGGGGGCGAGTTATCTGTCGAGGCAGCTTGGGCGCAACCGGACCGTCAATGTGGAATGGGTAAGCGATCCGCGGTATATCTCTTGGAAAAACCTTTGGAAGAAGGGGCAGCTCTTCGGCATGGACTTTATCTTCGACGAGATTCCGAATAAGCATGTGCCGTTTGATTACGCGGCTTTCGAGCGGAGCCCGGAGGAGTTCGTCATTGGTACAACCGACTGCGAGACGGGTGAGACGGTCTATTACCGGAAAAGCGAACCGGACTTCGACCTGCTGCAGCTGCTCCGGGCATCCAGCTCGCTTCCTTTTATCGCGCCGATTGCGGAATACGGCGGGCGGAAGCTGCTGGACGGCGGGATCTCCGATCCGATTCCGCTCAGGATGGCTGAAAGCGACGGCTATAAGCGCAATCTGCTTATTCTGACGAGGAACGGGGACTACCGGAAATCGACCGGCAAGTTCAGCTGGATCGTGCAGCGCGCCTACCGGAAATATCCGAAGCTTGTGGAGCTCATGCTGGGGAGGCATAAACGGTATAACGGGACGCTGGATTACATCGCCGAGCAGGAGAAGAGCGGCGCGGTATTTGTGATTCGTCCGCAAGAGACGCTTACGGTGGGAAGAATGGAACGGGATCCGGCGAAGCTTGATGCCTTGTACAAGCAGGGCTACGAGGATGCGAAGCGGATGATGCCGCAGCTGCGGAAATGGATGGAAGGCTAAGCGGCAAGGATTGCGGGCGGAGCCGAATGTATTTTATAATCGAGTAGTAAAGGGAGGCGGTAACAATGGCAAATCAATTTGCCGGATTACGAATCAGCTTCATGCAGAGCCTGAATTAGGGGCGATACTTTGCATGGGGCGTACTTGAAGGATGGTCGCCCGGCTATCGTTTCTAATAATGGGCTTTGCACCTTATTTGAGAGTAAGTCGATCAAATAAAATAAGGGGCTGACAAAGCAATGAGTACACCATTTATTAGAAACCATCAACTGAATTTGATTAAGAAGCAAGTAGGAGAGCTGCAGAAGGCCTGCAGCACGGTATCCGATCTTAAGGTTATTGCATCCGTACGGTCAAACACGCCTTTTAAAGTGATGGAAGCATTCCCGGGGGCAACGGAGGCCGAGCAGCAACTGCTCGAAAGCTTTGCGACGTTAAATACCCCGCAGGAGTTTCAAGGTTACCTGAGGTCGCTTGAGGAATACGTGAAGCCGTTCGATACCGTCGAGGAGAAGCAGCTGAAGAAGCTGTTCCCGAAGGCCAAAAAGCTGAAGGTTCCCGATCTCGCGGCAATTGATCTGCGTTATGTGACTTATCTGGGCTGGACGGATATCGCAACGAATAAAATGTATCTCGCGTATCATCTGAATGGCCGGCTTGTAGGCGTGGAAGGCAGATTTACGCCCGTGCAGAAGAAGAGCGTATGTTTTCTGTGCAACCGGCATGAGGAAGTGGCATTGTTCTCGGCCGTTACGAAGTCGAGACCGGCTAATGCTTCGCCGGATTACTACAAGGCCATCGGCAATTACATGTGCGTGAACAGCGAGAGATGCAACAACAATATTACCGATGTGACGGTGTTGGAACGGTTTATTTCCGATATCGTTCTTTAATCGAATAGAAAGAAGCCCGCCGGAGACGGCGGGCTTTTACTGTTATTGGGATGCGGCTCTCGCTTTCGCGGCCCGGCGCAGCCGGAACTGCTTGTATTGGAAGTACATGAAGCAGCCGAGGCAGAAGCCGCTTAAGGCAGCCACAACGGCGGCAGTCAGCATGCCAAGAGCGATGTAAGACAGAACCGTCAACCCAAGATAATGGGCGGCAAGGGTGACGACAAGAAACAGAATCACGAGCAGATTGTTAAAGCGCAGCAGCTCGCGGGCTTCGGTCCGCCGGCTCACCGGGAGCAAGGGCGAGAACAGGCGGACAAACAGGTTATATTTGACTCCGTACGTACGGCTGACGAGCTGAACGGCCAGCGGCAGAATCAGAATCCACCACTGCTGGGTCAAAACCGTTGCGATCACGCTTAACAGAATGCCAAGCTGATTGCCGCGGACGCGGTGCAGGGGCACTTCATCCACACATTCGTAACTGAGGTTAACGGTAGGCCGAGACATATAAATCCTCCATTCACGCGAAATAGTTTTACGTGACGACTGTTCCCAGTATATAATAATTCATAGTTTTCGGGTAGGGATTTATAAATATAATTTAGGATTATTTTGCGATTGACGCTCTTTCCAAAACTCTTTACAATGAAGCAGGCGCAATTTTGCTCGGCTTGTGACTGGAGGTTAACAAGAAGCTCATGAACTTGAAAACAATCGCACTATGCCTTTACGTAATGCTTATTTACTGGCTTTCCCTGCATTTCAGCTTTCTGGATACGCTGTTCTTCCCGACCCTTGGCGCATTTAGCTTTCTCTTTATCTCCCGCTCGTCAACGATAGCGGAAGTGGGAAGAGTCACCTTTGGCGCAGTTATCTCCTCTGCCATTGGAACAGTGCTGTACTACATTTATCCAAGCCCGATTTCGCTGTTTATTAACGTAGTTATTACAATCTGGCTAATTAATAAATTCAAGTGGAATGCTCCGCCGATTGTGGCCGTAGCGCTAATTCCGTTTTTCTCGCACTCTGCCCACCATTGGTTTATCCCGGTGTCCGTCTGCGCGGCGCTGCTTGGTCTGATGCTTGTGCTGTACGTTGTCCAGCAAATCGAGAGCAGACGTTCGCAGGTATACGAATCCGAATCCACGGCCGCTTAAGGCAGGTGGATTTTTTGTGGTCATTTGGAATCCGTCATGGACAAATCATGGCGATAGTAGTAGCTTAGTAGGTAGTTTAGGCTTCACCAATTCAACAAGAAAAATGAGATGATGATATGGGTATAGGACGACCCAGACTGAGAGGGAAGCATGAGGCTTTCCTGGAAAAGCACTTCACGGGAGTGTCGATTGATTACCGGCAAATTATTGCCTTGTTTATTCCGATTTTGATTGACCAGGCGTTTCTCGTTGGCCTCAACCTGGTGAATACGGCAATGGTCAGCTCGTCTGGCGTGGACGCGGTCAGTGCCGTCAACATGGTCGATTCGCTGAACATCTTCCTGATCAGCGTTTTTATCGCCGTATCGACCGGGGGAACGGTTGTTGTTGCGCAATACAAAGGCAGCGGCAATCATCAGATGGTATCGAAGTCTGCGGCGAGCTCCGTCTCGTCGGTTACGCTTGTCGCTTTTGCAATCAGCCTGATTGTTGTGGTGTTCCATAGCCAGATGCTCAATCTGCTGTTTGGAGCGGCTTCGCCGGAGGTATTCCAGGAGGGGCGGACGTATCTGATCGGCAGCGGCTTGTCTTACGTCGGCATCGCGATGATGGAGGCGGTATGCGGGGCGCTTCGCGGTATCGGAAGAAGCCGGGCATCGCTGATGCTGTCGCTTGTCATGAACCTGACGTACGTGCTGCTCAACATCGTCTTTATTAACCTGATGAATATGGGCGTGCTGGGGCTGGCCATCTCCGTCAATATTTCGCGGTATGCGGCAGCTATTCTGGCCATTGTCTACCTCGTAAAGATTGATACGAGCCTGAGACTTCGCCTTCGGGATATGCTGTCGGTCAATTTTTCGATGCTTCGGAAAATCCTGTTCGTTGGACTGCCGTTTGCGGCAGAGCAGATGTTCTTTAACGGCGGCAAAATCGTTACCCAAACGTTTGTCGTTGGTCTGGGTACCTTTGCTATCGCAACCAACGCGATTAGCGGCTCGCTCGCCAACGTGCTGCAGATTCCGTCCAATGCGCTGGCTATTACCGCGATTACGGTTATTGGCCAATGCATGGGGCAGCGAAATATCGAGGATGCCCGGAAGTTCACACGATCCTTCCTGTGGTTGTCCACGGCTTGCCTGTTCGTGATGGCTTGTCTAATGCTGCCGCTCTTTTATCCGCTGGTTGGGCTGTTCCATCCTCCGGCTGAGATTGTGGACGATATCCTCATCATTACGATTATTAATGCACTTATGCAGGTTGTGTTCTGGTCCATCAGCTTTATCATGCCGTCGGCCCTCCGGGCGGCGGGCGACTCGAAGTTTACGTCGGTCGTATCGCTGCTGTCGATGTGGCTGTTCCGTATTGTGCTTGGTTATCTGCTCGCGATCGTATTCGACTTCGGCATTATCGGAGTCTGGCTTGCGATGAACCTCGAGTGGGGCGTAAGGGGAGCTATCTTCCTCTGGCGCTTCCGCGGCAAGAAGTGGTACCGGCACCGGTTGATTGACTAGCTTAAATAGATAAAGCCTCCAGCTTATGCTGGAGGCTTTTTTGTTACGGTGCTGACGTTGGGCGGGGGGTGAGGCTCCGCTTAAGTCCACGCCCAGAAGAAGCCGTCCCGGTCCCAAGCGACCCGTCCTTTATGCAGCTTGCGGAATGCCTTCTTCACTTCCTTTTCCAAGGAGACATTCCCGTTCTCGTTCACGAAGATATACTGCTCGCCAAATTGCTGCTTAACATGTTCGATCGCTTCTTCCTGGCGCAGCATCCCTCTAAATTTAATCTCATTAACCATCCACTCCGCGATGTGCTGCTCGGTTGTTGTTTCCACGTTCTTATGCGACCTCCAATACCTGATTGGAGTTATTATATCATAGTGACGGAATGCCTTGTTCAAATGCCGGATTCTCCGGGCGTCAGCTCGCCACTCTGATTACCCACCTTGTTGGCGATCATTCATGCTGAACAGTGAGTCTAGCCTCACTGCTCAGCATGAATGATCGCTCGAAGTATGTATGAGCGCGGAAAAGCTCACTAACAGTGAGGCATCCCGCCGTAAAGCGATGTTCGAAGCAGCTCCAAGTGCGAAATAGTGAGTATCTCTGCCTAATGCGCACGTTGCTCCTCACTAACTATGAAGCTAGCCTCACTATTGCGCGAAAATGCCCGCCTGAGGCACATTTGAGCGCGAAACGCCTCACTAATTAGTGAGGCATCTTCACTGTTATGCAGTAATGCCCGGCCGGAGGCGCGTTTGAGCGCGAAATGCCTCACTAATTTAGTCAGTATCTTCACTATTGTGCGGAAATGCTCGTCCGAGGCATGTATGGCGCGGAAAAGCTCACTAACAGTGAGGCATCCCGCCGTAAAGCGGCGCTCGAAGCAGCTCCAAGCACGAAATAGTGAGTATCTCCGCCTAATGCGCACGTTGCTCCTCACTAACAATGAAGCTACCCTCACTGTTGCGCGAAAATGCCCGCCTGAGGCACATTTGAGCACGAAATGCCTCACTAATAAGTGAGGCATCTTCACTGTTATGCAGTAATGCCCGGCCGGAGTCGCGTTTGAGCGCGAAATGCCTTACTAATTTAGTCAGTATCTTCACTATTATGTGGAAATGCTCGTCCTAGGCATGTATGGCGCGGAAAAGCTCACTAACAGTGAGGCATCCCGCCGTAAAGCGGTGCTCGAAGCAGCTCCAAGTGCGAAATAGTGAGTATCTCCACCTAATGCGCACGTTGCTCCTCACTAACAATGAAGCTCGCCTCACTATTGCGCATAAATGTTCGTTCGATGTACGTATCAGCGCGGAATGCCTCACTATTATGTGGAAATGCTCGTCCGAGGCATGTATGAGCGCGGAAAAGCTCACTAACAGTGAGGCATCCCGCCGTAAAGCGGTGTTCGAAGCAGCTTCAAGCACGAAATAGTGAGTATTTCTGCCTAATACGCACGTTGCTCCTCACTAACAATGAGACTAGCCTCATTGTTGATCAAAAATGTCGCCTAAAGTATGTTATGAACGCGGAAAAGCTCACTAACAGTGAGGCATCCCGCCGTAAAGCGGTGCTCGAAGCAGTTTCAAGCACGAAATAGTGAGTATCTCCGCCTAATGCGCACGTTGCTCCTCACTAACAATGAGACTAGCCTCACTACTGATCAAAAATGTCGCCTGAAGCACGTTATGAACGCGGAAAAGCTCACTAACAGTGAGGCATCCCGCCGTAAAGCGGTGCTCGAAGCAGCTCCAAGTCCGAAATAGTGAACATCTCCACCTAATGCATACGTTGCTCCTCACTAACTATGAAGCTACCCTCACTGTTGCGCGAAAATGCCCGCCCGAGGCATGTTTTAGCACGAAATGCCTCATTAATCAGTGAGGCAACCTCATAAGTTATTTGCAATTAAGCTACTCCAAGTTAACCGCGGATAACCGGCGGGTGAATGGAAGGCGTCAAGGTTGGAGGTTGGCGGATGGAATAGAGGTGGGCAAAGTTAGGTGTATATGCAATACGCGGGCTGCGAGTATTGGAAGAATCGGCATAAGAAAAGCCGCCTTCTCGAGTGAGAATGCGGCTTAAAGTTTAATCCCCTTAATCTTATCGCTGGATCGGTTCGATCCGGTACGAGCCAGGCACACCATCAACCGGCTGGATGGACCAGCCGAAGGACAACGCCGTCTTTACGCGCTCCAGCTGTTCTGGCGTAAGCTGTGCGGTTACGGCTTCTTGCCCGGCTTCAAGTTCGAGCTGAGGCTCATCGCCGAAGGCGACCCAAATCCAGCTGCGGAGGCCGCGTACGGTATTGTACTTGATCTGGTAGCCGCTGCGGACAGCCGCTTCAAACGTCTCCGGCTCTTTCTCGGCAAAAGCCGCGAGATCGCCATAGTTGAATTGGAAGATGCTATCATCCGTCGGGAGATCGGCTCCCGCCTTTACTTTGGCAATAATCTCGTCATCCGACCAGCCATGTCCCTTGCGAAGAGACTCCACAAGCAATGCATCCCATTGCGACAGCTTTACGATATTCGTCATTTGGTTTCAGCCTCCCTTAACTTAGCTCTATTAATTATCTTACGGTAAAGCGACCCAATGCCCCGGACGTACTTCACGCAGCACCGCAGCTTCTTCAGTGGCAGCATCCGGCGTATAGATCACCCGTTCAACGACAGCGCGCGGATCCGGTATCGGAATCGCGGACAGCAGCGCCTTCGTATACGGGTGAAGAGGATTTTCGTACAACTCATCGCTGTCCGCAATCTCTACGAGCCGTCCGTGATACATCACGCCAATCCGGTCGGAAATATGCCGTACCATGGATAGGTCATGAGCAATAAACAAATAGGTCAGACCGAATTCAGCCTGTAAATCTTCAAGCATGTTAACAACCTGTGCTTGCACGGACACGTCGAGCGCCGAGATCGGCTCGTCGCAGACCACGAAATCCGGGCGTACCGACAACGCGCGCGCAATGGAGATCCTCTGGCGCTGGCCGCCGCTGAATTCATGCGGATACCGGTATAAATGCTCGCGCTTCAGACCTACCCTCTCGAGCAGCGAAGCGATAACTTCTTTTCGTTCCTCTACATTCTTGTACAGACCGTGGATGTTCATCGGTTCGCCGATCAAATCCAGCACGCTCATGCCGGGATTAAGAGACGAGTAGGGATCCTGGAAAATGGATTGAATGCGCCGTCGGAAAGGCTTCAGCGCTTTCTCGCCAAGCTTCGAGATATCCTGGCCGTCGAACTTGACCGTCCCATCCGTGTAATCGTACAACCGCAGTATAGAGCGGCCAACGGTGGATTTACCGCTGCCGGATTCGCCAACAAGGCCAAACGTCTCGCCTTTATTGATCCGGAAGCTTACGCCGTCAACGGCCTTCAGTACTTCCGATGTGCGGCCCCAGGCGTCGCGGCTCTTCACAAAATGCTTTTTCAGCTGTTGGACATCCACCAGCACTTTTTTATCCTCTGACACGGGCAGCGCTCCCTTCGATTTCCGGATGGCGCGCTAATTCAGCCTGAATCTCGGCATCGTTCAGCCAGCAGAGGGCACGATGGCCTTCGCCGATCTGAAAATGAGGCGGAAGCTCCGCGCATTTCGGCATCGCATGCGGACAGCGTTCCATAAACGGACAGCCCGGCGGCGGGTCGAGCAGATCCGGCGGGGAGCCTTCAATCGGCACCAGACGTTCGCGCGAGCCGCCTTGCCGCTGCGGTACCGAACGCAACAGACCCTGCGTGTACGGATGCTTGGAGTTATAGAAAATATCTTCAACCGTTCCTTCTTCCATGACCATGCCGCCGTACATCACGATAACGCGGCTGCATACCTGGGCGACTACGCCAAGGTCGTGGGTAATTAACGCGATAGAAGCGCTGGTCTTAGCTTTCAATTCCTTCAGCAGATCGAGAATCTGTGCCTGAATAGTTACGTCGAGAGCCGTTGTTGGTTCATCGGCGATCAGGAGCTCCGGCTGACAGGATAACGCCATTGCGATCATAACGCGCTGACGCATGCCGCCGCTGAATTCATGCGGATATTGCTGGACGCGGCGCTCAGGTTCGTTAATACCGACCTGACGGAGCATTTCAATGGCTTCTTTCAGCGCGGCTTCCTTGCTTAGACCGCGATGCCTGCGGATAACCTCCGTCATCTGATCGCCAATTTTCTTAACCGGATTAAGCGAGGTCATGGGATCCTGGAATACCATCGCGATCCGGTTGCCCCGAATCTGGCGCCATTTGCGTTCTGGCAGGTCGTTCAACTTCTCGCCGGCAAAGGTTATGTCGCCGCTTATAATCTCGCCCGGAGGCGGAATCATCGCCATAATCGCTTTGGCGGTGACGCTCTTGCCGCTGCCGGATTCGCCAACGATGCCGATCGTCTCGCCTTGATCGATATGAAGGCTGACGCCGCGAACCGCTTTATTTTCTCCGCTGCGGGTATGGAATGATACTTGTAGGTTATTGACGGTTAGCAGCCTGTCTGCCATCTAACGTTCACTCCTTTCGGAAGGGCGCGGGCCAGGGTAGGAAGGGGATCCCTTCGATTACCGCTTGCCAAGCTTCGGTTCGAAGCCAACGCGCAATATATCGCCTAGAATATTAAAGCTGAGCACCGTCAGCAGAATGAATAAACCCGGGAACAACGCAAGGTAAGGCGCTTGCGCGATATAGCCCTGCGCATTGTTAAGCATGCTTCCCCACGTCGCGTTTGGAGCCTGCACCCCGAATCCGAGGAAGCTGAGGGTTGATTCCATCATAATCGCGGAAGCCACGTTGTTCGTTGCGGCAACGATAATGACCGGAACAAGGCTCGGGAAAATATGACGGATAATAATGCCCAAGTGATTCTGACCGGAGGCTTTCGCATACAGCACGTACTCGCGCTCCAGAAGCGTCATTGTTTCGGCCCGTATGATACGGGACATGTTCATCCACATCAGAAGTCCGATAATAAAGACGATACTGGTCAGGTTCGGCTTCAGGAAGACGCTTAGCAAAAGCATGAGCAGGAAGGTCGGAATCGACAAAATGACTTCCAGCAAACGCATCAGCAGGTTATCGATCCAGCCGCCGAAGTAGCCGCTGACAACCCCAACGATCGTGCCGATCGTGGTTGCCAGAACCATGGCGGAGAAGCCGACCATCAGGGAGACGCGTCCGCCGTACAAGGCGCGGGCGAAGTAATCGCGGCCGTAGTCGTCGGTTCCGAACCAATGCGCGGAGCTAGGCGACTTCAGTCGCTGCAAGGCATCCAGTGCGTTGGGATCTTTGGGGGAGAGAAAAGCAAAGATCGCTCCCAGTATGAAAATAACGAGAATCGCGATTGCGACGATCCCCATTTTGCTTCGAACGAGCTCGAGGCCCGCATTTCGCCATTTGGTCCGATTCATGAGCTCACCTCGTTGATTTGATTCTCGGATCGGCGAATCCGTATAAAATATCCGCAAGCAAGTTGCCAAGGATCAGGAACAAGGCGGAGAACAGCGTAATGCCCATAATAACGGGATAATCCATCCCTTTGACGGCCGTCATGCCAAGCGAGCCGATGCCCGGCCAGGAAAAGACGGTTTCCGTTACGATCGCGCCGGTAACCAGATCCGCCATGGACATGCCGAGCAGCGTAATAACCGGCAGCAGAACATGCTTCATGACGTGGCGGAACAGCACTTGCCGGCGCGATGCGCCAAAGGCGTATTGAATCTGAACATAATCTTCCTTAAGCTGACCGATCGTGCTGGAACGGATGTAACGCACATAGACGGACAGGAAACCAAATGCCAGAACGGCGCATGGCAGAATACCGTGCTTAACGACGTCCCACGCGGAATGGACGCCAATCGTCCGCATGCCCATAATCGGAAGCCAGTGCAGTTCAATCGCAAATAAGTAGATAAGTAAAATAGCCAGGTAGAACAGGGGGACCGAAATGCCGACGTAAGAGATCAGATTAATGATCTTGTCCTGCCAGCGGTTACGATTCGCTCCGGCAGTAAGGCCAAGCGGAATGGCAATCAGGACGGACAGCGCGATGGCGCTAGCCATCAGTCCCGCGGTTGCAGGCAGACGGTCAAGGATTTGATCCATCACCGGCTGGTGATTCACGAGCGAGTAACCAAGATTGCCTTGGAACAGCTCCTTGATCCACAGTAAATATTGAATATATGCAGGCTTGTCCAGCCCGAGATTATGACGGATACGTTCAATATCCTCGGGATGCATGTTTGGCGTCACGAAGGATAGAACAGGGTCTCCAGGAGCCAGCTTGATTAAGGCAAAGCAGGCGATCGAGACGAAGAGCAAGAGCGGAATCGTCTGCAGTAAGCGTCTAGCGATGAGTTGTCTCATGCGATTGTCTCCTATGCTGTTTACGGCAAAAAATAACTGGGAAGTCCCAGCTATTTTTTGCCTATATCCATATTTAATTCTTACTTCATGTACAACTTGGACGGATCTTCGAAGATTACGACCGGTTTCAGAACAGCTTCATTCAGGCCGCCGAAACGTTTGTCGATCGCAACGATTGTTTTTGTATAACCGACAGGGTAGATAGGCGCGTCATCCGCGATTGTTTTTTGCAGCTGTTGGTAAGCCTCGCCGCGTTTTGTTGCGTCAGCTTCGCCAGCGCCTTGCTCGAACAGCTTGTCTACTTCAGGATTGGAGTAGCGAGCGTAGTTGGAGTTCGAACCCGTTGTGTAAAGGATACGGTAAGCGTCCGGGTCATAGCCCATGATATAGCCTGCATAGGACAGCTCGTAGTCTTTCGATTTCAGGTCAACAAACTTCTGACCGTACGCGGAAGCGTCCATGCTTTGCAGTTCAACCGTGATGCCAACGGCTTTCAGCTTTTGCTGAATGTACAGGGCAGCAGCTTCTTGCGCTTTATTGCCGCTCGATACGATGAAGCGGAGCTTCAGGTTGCTTTCGCCGGCGGAAGCCAGCAATTCTTTTGCTTTATTTACATCGTTGTCATAGGAAGTGACGTCATTCGTTTGGAACAGGCCATCCGGTGTTACGAACGATTTGGCAGGATCTGCATATTCGCTCGAACCATATACCGTCTGGATCAGCTCATCGCGGCTCAGAGCGTAAGAGATCGCTTGGCGAACTTCTTTTTTCTTCAGGGCGCCAGTGTCGCTGTCTTCATTAAAGAGCAGGTAAGCCAGACGGCCTTCGGAGTAAGCTTGAATATCGAAATTGCCCGTGCTTTCGATTGTGGATACGTCTTGCGGATCCAGGTATTTCACGTTGATTTCGCCGTTTTGCAGAGCCAGGTTAGCTGCATTGGCATCCTTCGCGATACGGTAAGTGATCGAATCCAGATGCGGCTTGCCGCCGAAGTAGTTATCGAAACGCTCAAGCGTTACGTACTCGCCTGTTTTGTACTCTTTGAACTTGAATGCGCCGGAACCAACAGGCGTGTTATTTTTTGTGCTTTTCTCGATATTCGCTTCGCCTTCGAAAATATGCTTAGGAATAGGAGTCAATTGCACGAGAGTTGCTTCGAACGCCGGGTTTACTTGCGGCAGTTGGAATTCAACCGTAGTGTCGTCAACCTTAACCGCTTTGATCGGCTTGCCGCCCAGGATCAGGTTCTCGCGGAAGAAGCTGTTTTGCTTCTCGTCGAGAATCGTATCGAACGTGAAGACAACGTCGTCAGCTGTCAGTGGTTGACCGTCATGCCAAGTCAGGCCGCTTTTCAGCTTCAGTGTATAAGTCAGGTTGTCAGCCGAAGGCTCAAGGCTGTCAGCCAGGTAGAAGGTTTTCTTGCCGTTGTTCACTTGGAACAGTGGAGCGTAGAGAGCTTGGTCGATTGTCAGGCTGACACGGTCGCCTGCATAGATTGGGTTAAGAACAACGGGGTCGGCTTGTACACCCAGGATCAGGTTGCCGCCGTCCTTCGCTTGATCGGCTGCCGCCGTGTTCGAAGGCGATGCTTCGGAATTGTTGCCTGCAGTGTTGCCACCATTGTTGTTGCCGCTGCAAGCACTAATCATTACTGCTAGAATAATGAGGGTAAGTAAAGCGGGAATGCTTTTGCGCATGATTCCATCCTCCAGTTTTTTCTGTGGTGTTCTAATGTATTGTATAATACATCGGATTACTCGGAATTACAATCTTTAAATTTCCACAACTGAAATTTTCAAAATCAAAAATTTTGTTTGGCAATAAATCCTTGCTTTAAGCGCGGTCGCTCACCGTGAAATAAGCTTCGGTAAAGGATTTATTATATTTCTCTCATTATGCTCCAAAAAGATAGAACTGTCGATGCAAGGAAGCCCCTGTTATGCCTGGATATGACAAGGTTTCCCTAATGTTGGGTGATGTTATTCATAAATTAATGTAACCTTTACAGCAGCGGAAACGTTTGTAATAACGAGTAAAGCTTACGAAGTTAGAACTACTGCAAGTGACGGAACCAGCCACTCAACAAAGAGCAATTCCTTTTAGGAGGTATAAGTATGAAGAACAAAAATATCACGACGAAATGGACGATCCTGCTGAGCAGTACGGTGCTGGCGGCGTGCCTATTATCGGCCTGCAACAACAATAACTCAAATTCGAATGTGAATTCGTCGCCAAGTCCTACGGTATCGGCGTCGCCAACTCCGTCGGAATCGCCTAGTGCGGAAGCAAAACAAGGAAAAGGTGTATTTGTCGGCTTGGCCGACTCACATACGGTTGAGATCACAGTGGATGGCGAAGCGGCTGCCTATCAGCTGGGAGAAGGAACGGACAGTGCGGTGGCTGCTCTTAAAGAAGGCGATAACGTAAGCTTCGAGTACACGGAAGCGGCTATCGAGGGCGATGCAACGGCTAAGCTGCTCACGATCACCAAGATTGAGAAAGCAGCCGGAGATACGCCAGCCGTCAACGAGCTTCCTGCAACAAAGGACTTTAAGTTCCAGCTGGAGGGCAATGAGGAGACCCGTACCGGTACGCTTGCCAAAGGCGACGGTTACGCGCTCTACATCTTCGAGCAATTTAAATTCGATGCGGCGGCTAATAAGCTGATCATGAATGTAGACAACGATTATTACATTGAGATCAGCAAGCTGCCGGAAGGGTTCAAGCTGGACGATGTGAAGGCGGATGCGGAGAAAGAGCTCAAATCCGTAGGCGATGTGCAATCGATCGATCAGAAGGATTCGAAATCGATGATTGGCGACGTTGATTTGATGCTCAAAGCGGCAAGCAATAAGCTGACGAAGGAAGTTATCGTGAAGACGGTGGACGGTACTAGCTTCCTGTTCAAAGTCAATCAACCGGTAGGGGAGCCAACCGAAGGCTTTGGACCGCTCGCCTTTACTTCGATGGGTTCAATAGCAGCGCAATAGGGTAATAGAAGATGAACAGCCTCCGGGGAGCTTAGCGCTCTTCGGGGGCTGTTTTTTTCTCTGTTGAGGAAGGAGAAGGGCGGTTGGCTGGTTCGATGTTGCGATGCCATGGCATGATAGCCAGGAACACGAGCTTCATTGCACGAAATGCAGGATATAGGGCTTAATTGGCGGTTGCGGTTAAACTACATTGCACGGAGTGCAGTATATTTCGCTCATTTGGTCCATTTGGTCTGTTCTGAGTGGGATATGCTGTATTCCGTGCAGCATAATACTGGCTACTGGGCTGGTGGCTGTCAATATGCTGCATATTGTGCAACTTAGCAGAGGGATGAACCCTAACATTTGCAGGTTTGGACTGGGAGAGCAGGCTATGCTGGATTCTAACCAATAAAAAAGCTCAAAAATAGTAGAATGCTTGACCCTACCTTGGATCTCCGCCAACGTAACCGGCCTGTTTTATGCGGAAAAGCGCGATACACAGGTTTTTACTGTATCCAATCTAACGTAGGCGCTGAGCTGGAGCCTCTCTTAGCATTTACGCTGTACAAAATCCAACGTACCGAGAAGCGTGTAAGAGGGAAGGACGCTAGGGGAGTGCATGCACATGGGATCTTGTGCGAGGAAAACGTGAAGGTAGTGGAGGGGGCGCGAAAAGCGTGAGTGAGCGTGTATAGAAAAATAGCGGCCACGGAGTACAAGTCTCCTTGGTCGCTATCTGTTTGACGCCATTAATGATTCTGCCGGAACTCGCTCGGCGAGATCTGGAAGTGCTTTTTGAACACGCTCGAGAAATAGGTCGAGTCTTCGAACCCGACGGTCTGGCAGATCTCCGAGATCTTCATGTCCGTGTTGCGCAGCAGCACCTGCGCTTTCTGCAGCTTAAGCTTGTTGACGTAGCCGGTGAAGGTTTCGCCGGTTTCTTTTTTGAACAAAGTGCTCAGATAGCTTGGGTTCAAATGAATGTTCTCCGCCACCTGCTTGATCGACAGATCGCTGTCCAAATAATGCTCTTCGATATAATCAATCGCCTGTTGAATGCTGTTCACATACGGATTGGCCTGCTGCTTCCAGCGGTCCAGCCGGGTCTCGAAGTCTTGGCAGGCTGCCTTGAACCAGCTCTTCAGCTCCATGCTTCCCGGAAGCTGGTCAATCGTCTGCAGCAGCGACTCGGCCGATTTGCCCTGATGGCTGAACAGTCCGAGCACCTCGGAAATCTGATCCAGCGCAAGGGAGTGATTGATCACCAGAAACTTGCCGTCCGTCAGCTGGAGGGAGCCGGCTTGCCCGCCAACCTTCTCGAAGTAGTCATGCAGAGCTTGAAGGTCCCCGGAGATAATGAGCGACATGATCTCGTTTTTCACCGCTTCGACGGCTTGATGCTTGCTTGACCGGTCCGCTGTCTGCGGAACCGTTGGCGCTAACACGCGCTGTTCATTATAGGAAGCATAGGCAGACATCAGCTGATCGACGTCCATACATGGGCCAAGCGGGATACTTTCGATAGCAATGCCTAAATATTCGCGTACGGCAAGCTCCGCATGCTCTCGCCAGCAATCCGTCTTCAAGTCGGAGGATGCCGACAGAATAAACTGGTCTTCCTTCAGAATAAGCAGCTTGGCATCCGCCTCCTCGCTTAGCGCCAGCTCCTGGACGATGTTGTAGATGCCGTATTGAAGCACGTATAGATCGTCGGCACCGTAATTTTTACCCTCCGGAAAATAATCCGTAATCGTCACCAGCCACAGCTGGCAACCTTCGAACATGCGGAGGAAATGCGAGGTCAGCTCCTGATTCATCTGGTACTTGAGCAGAATCGAGCGGAGCAGATGCTCGCGCGTCGTCTGTTGATCCTTGCGTTTTGCCTGCAGCTTCTTGGAGGCGCTGCCTAGAATGCCTGAAATATCCTCATCCGAGCAGGGCTTGAGCAAGAAATCCATCGCTCCGTACCGGATGGCGGATTGCGCATATTGAAAATCCTGAAAGCCGGTAATGATGATAAACAACGTATCCATCCCATGCGAATGAATGCGCTCCGCGAGCTCAATCCCGTTCATAACGGGCATGTGAATGTCCATCAGAATGAGATCGGGCTTCAGCTCCAGCGCCTTCTGCCAGCCTTCCTCACCGGTCTCGGCTTCTCCGATGACGGTCCAATTCCTGCTCTGCGAGATCATAAACTTCAGCCCCTCACGGAAATTAGGCTGGTCCTCTACAATTAAGACGGTTCCCTTCATACGGAGTCCTCCTTGCTGATCGGTAAAATAAAGCTGACGGTTGTTCCGTCACCAGGCCTGCTGTCGAAATGCAGCCCGTATGGCGCGCCATAGACGAGTTGGATTCTTCGTTCCACGTTATGAATGCCCAGATGATTGCCGTGAACATCGCGATCACCCGCCGCTAACTTAAGCAGCATCTCTGGCTTAATCCCTTTGCCGTTATCCGTTACGTCCACTCTCAGATGCTCCTGCTCCTGATAAACGTGAATCCGCAGAAGCTTCTTGTCCGCTTTTGTCTTATCGGCAAAGGCATGGACAAAGACGTTCTCGACCGCCGGCTGGAGGAGCAGTCGCTGCATTTCCAAGCAGAGCAGATGCTCGTCCGTTTGGATATCCAGCTCGAGGTCGGGGTGGAAGAGGGACATCTGAATATTAATGTAGCTCTGCAGCTGCTCCAGCTCCTCGCGCAGCGTACTTGGCTGCTCGATCGGCTTCAAGGAGTATTGCAGGATTTTCGAGAGCGATTGGATGATGCCGGCCGTATCCTTGGCGTTCTGCAAATACAGCTTCCAGTAGATTTCGTTCAATATATTGTACAAGAAATGCGGATTGAGCTGCGCCTGGATCGCCCTTAGCTCCGCTTCCTTCTCCCGCAGCTGCTTGAGCAGCACCTCGTCAACCAGCTTCTGAATGTTGTCGGCCATATCGTTAAACGACTCTCCTAGAAAAGCCAGCTCATCCTTGGAGCGAACCTCGACGCGGGCGTTCATCTGGCCCGACCGAAGCCGCCTCATCCCGGATACGAGATTCCCGAGCGGCCGAAGCAGCCTGGTGCTGGTGAGTGTCAGGAGCAGGCCGGCCAGCAGGATGCTGAACAGGCCGGATAGCGCAATGGTTTTCAAAATATCGGCGTTACGCTTGTCCAGAGCGCTTAGTCCCAATCCGCTGATCAGCTTGAAGATGCCGGAATCGGAGGTGTTTTTCACGAACAGATAATTGCCTTGGCCGGTAGACTGAACAATCGATGCCCGTTCTTCCTGGTCATGCTGCAGCGGAATGACTTCCGGTGAATCCTGCTCTTCGTCGGCGTTAACCTCCTGGCTTCGCTGGCTGAACAACAGACGATCCTTGCGGTCAAGCAAATAGACGATGCCGTCATCTTGTCCGATGTCGTCAATGACCTCGGAGAAAAAGCCTTCGTCCAGCACCAGTACCAGCGTACCGTACGTTTCCTGGTAGGTGCTCTTCATTTGGCGGGCGGCAATAATCATATAGCGGTAGCCGCTTGGGTCGGCCGAGCTGGCCAGCTTGAGCCGGAACCAGGTCAAGGCGCCGTTGGTGCCTTCCAGCTCCTGATTAATAATGCTGCGGGTAGGCTTCTCCAGCATGGAGACGGCGCCGTAATTCGCATTGTAGTAGCTGTCGCCGCGCAGATTGTAGATGAACATCGCGCGAATATGGGGCGCATCAAGCTTCGCCTGCGAGACCATGTCGTACATGAGCTGCAGCTGCTCGACTTTATCTTCGTTATTTAAGGAGTTCGTCAAGATCTTCACGACGGTAGGGTGGAAGACGATAGACTGCGAGATCCGTTCAACCTCATGGATATTCTGGTTGATCCGCTGAAGCGCCTGCTTGTTGTTTTGCAGGAACTGGCTGCGGATTTCCTCGCGGAACATGTTCTGATTGGACCGGTACACGATGATTCCGGTTATAGAGGAAGTTAGAATGACGATCAGCGACAGGCTGAGAATCAGCTTGACGACAAGACTTCGGGTATGAAACGGCATAACAAAGCCAGCCTCCTTACAAGATCTAATTTTAGCTAAAGTTCCTCCAATTAAAATTAAAGAAGTACCCTTTGCAAACGGATACACTGGTAACAGGTCAAAGGTTAACAGTAACTTGAAAGGAGGGAATAGCTTGAAATCAGCATCTAAGAAAGCCTTGTTCAAGAAAAATGTGCCTCTAATGTTGATGTTTGCTCCGGCACTTGCATATTACTTGATTTTTAGATACTTGCCAATAGGCGGGCTTGTCATCTCCTTCGAGAATTACAACTTCTTCGATGGCGTGTTCCATAGTCCTTGGGTAGGCTTCAAAAATTTCGAGATGCTCTTCAGCAACGACAAGACGCTCCGGATTATTTGGAATACGTTATGGCTCAGCGTGCTGAACTTGGTCGTTGGCTTCCCGGTACCGATCATTCTGGCGCTTATGATTAATAGCGTTAGACGTTCATGGTATAAAAGATTCGTTCAGACGGTCGTTTACCTGCCGCACTTTTTCTCCTGGGTTATCGTAGGCGGCATGGTCATTACGCTGTTCTCGATGGAATCGAGCTTCCTGAACCATTGGATTGAGGACAAGTATGGCGAGCCGTATCCGTTCCTGTACAAAACCTTCTCCTGGGTGACGATCTTCGTAGGATCGGGCGTGTGGAAGGAGATGGGCTTCAGTACGATTATTTATCTGGCTGCGCTTACGTCGATCTCGCCGGCCCTGTACGAAGCGGCGGCGCTGGACGGGGCAAGCAAATGGAAACAAACCTGGCATGTTACGCTGCCCGGCATAAGAGGCACGATCATCCTAGTGCTCATTCTCTCCATGGGACGAGTCTTAGAGGTTGGTTTCGATCAAATCTACAACCTGCGGAATGCCATGGTATCGGATATTTCCGAAGTGATTAGCACGTATATCTATACCCTCGGCATCCAAGGCGGACAATTCAGTCTGACAACGGCGCTTGGTTTGTTCGAATCGGTGGTAGCCTTTATTCTTATTCTGGGCGCAAACCTGATCGCCAAAAAATTCAATAGCAACTTGTTCTGAGGTGAAGCGAAGATGAGAGAATCTTATGGAGACAAAATAACAAGAATAGGGATTTCGATTCTCCTGCTGCTCATTTCGATCTCGTGTCTAGCTCCCGTCATTAACATTCTATCCATCTCCTTCAGCGGTAAGCAGGCTGTCGAGTCCGGTCAAGTATTGCTCTGGCCAATCGACGTAACCCTGCAAAGCTATTCCGCTTTATTCGAAGGAACGCGGGTGCTGGCTTCACTGTGGAACGGGGTTGTTATGACAGTTGGCGGCGTCCTGATCTCGATGGTGTTTACGATCTGTGCGGCTTATCCGTTATCGAAGGGCTACTTCTTCGGCAGAAGAACCTTTACGCTGATGCTGCTCTTCACGATGGTCTTTACAGGCGGCTTAATACCCACTTATCTGGTAGTGAAAAGCTTAGGCATGATCGATTCGTATTGGGCGATATGGATGCCGGGTGCGGTCAGCACGTATAATATGCTCATTATGCGTTCCTATTTCGAAGGCATCGAGCCGGAGATCGAAGAGGCTGCCCGGATTGACGGCTGCAGGGAGATGTCCCTGTTATTCCGGATTGTTCTTCCTCTGTCCATGCCGGTGATCGCAACCTTAATCCTATTCTATGGCGTAGGCTATTGGAACAACTTCATGAACGTACTGATTTATATCAATTCGACCGAAAAATATACGATCACCGTTCTTATTCAGCAAATGATTGCAAGCCAGTCGCTGCTTACCGAATCGCTCGCAAACGATACGTCTGCTCTGGAATTAGTGCCTGAAGGCATCAAATCGGCCGGTATTATCGTCCTTATCCTGCCGATGGTTATAATCTATCCGTTCTTGCAGAAATATTTCGTAAAAGGCGTCATGCTTGGGTCTGTGAAAGGGTAACTAACTTTACATTATGGCTATGGGGGAATAGATAAATGTTAAAGATGACGAAGAGAAACGTCTTGCTGGCCGGCGCATCGGTAACCCTGCTAGGGGTTCTGGCAGCCTGCGGAAGCAACGACAATGCAGATAACAGCGGGAAATCGGCTGATAGCGGCAGCGGCAAAAAGCCAACGATCAGCGCAACCGTCTACGACCGTGGATTGATCGCGGCTTCCGAAGGTACGATGGAGAAAAACCGCTGGACCCAGTGGATTAACGAGAATAGCCCGACAAGCGTGAAATTTTCAGCTATTCCGCGGACGGAGTCGAAGCAGAAGCTGAATACCCTGTTTGCATCCGGCAGCGCGCCGGATCTGATCTTCGAGTTCGATCCTAACATCAAGAACCCTCTCTATGACCAGAAGCAGCTGATGCCGCTGGACGATATGATCAACCAGTACAGCACGACCTATAAGAAACTGCTGGAGGACAACCCGATTCTGAAATCGGCGGCTACCAAGTCGGACGGCAAAATGTACGAGTTCGGCAAGTTAAACGAAGCGATTCCGCAGAATGTTATCGTTATCCGCCAGGACTGGCTGGACAAGCTGAAATTAACGGCTCCGAAAACAACCGATGAGCTGTACCAGGTGGCGAAGGCATTCGCCGAGCAGGATCCCGACGGCAATGGCAAGAAGGATACGTACGGTTTGAATATTGGTCCGGGTATTACGGATATGTTCGGCGGAACCGGCTTGAATAACTCCTATGAGGACGAGAACGGCAAGCTTGTACGTACTTGGGATAACTTCAAATATTACATTGATTTTGCAAAACATCTGTATGACGAAGGCATTATCGATAAAGATTTCATTACAGACAACAACGGAGCAAAGGCGCGTCAGGACTTTCTGAACGGCAAGACGGGCATCTATTTCGTGCAAGCCAACACCAATATGTGGAATCGCCTGTGGATTACTGATTACGCGACTTTGAAGGCGAATGTACCGGGGGCGGATCTCGAAATCGTGCCAAATCCGAAATCTCCGCTTGGCCAATACACGGTCTGGATTAACAATCCGGTGCAAATGACGGCGGTCGTTAACCGGAATGCCAAGGATCCAAAAGCAATCATGGAGTACGTTGACTTCCTGTCTACTCCGGAAACCGGCAGAACGCTTGCGTACGGCCTTGAGGGCGTGCATTGGCAAGCGGGACCAACCGGATGCCCGAACCCGATCGATCAGGAAAAGAACAAGACGGAGCTTGGTTATCTAGGTACGGACTACAATATGATTTTCTCGGTCGTGAGCGGCGGAAAATGTTCATTCCTGGCCAGCAGCTTTAATCCGGACAAGCCGGATGAGAAGCTCGCGAAGGATAAGTTTAATGAAAACATGGAAATTCTGTATAAAATGATTGACGAAGGTGCCAAATTCCCTGGCCTGACGCACGTAGAGCATCTGCCTACGGTTCCGCAGGATCTGCTCGTTGACTTCCAGAATGCCAGCACGGAGATCGGTAACCTTGTTACGAAAGCGATTGTAAGCGGCCCAAGCTATTCCACGGATAAAGCAATATCCGATATGCAGGCGCTCTGGGCAAAATTTAACGGCTCGAAGCTGGACGCGTTCTACCAAGAATGGTACACGGCCAACAAAGATACGGCGCTTATGCCGGATGATATCTTCCAAATCGTGAAGGATCAGAAGGCTATTCAGGAAGAAATCTTAAAATAGAAATTTTGAAATAGAAATTTTATAAATAGAACAGCCCCCGGGGAGCTTAGGCTCTCCGGGGGCTGTTTGTTTTCTATTCGCTGAGAAAAGACGGCTATGTTGGATTTCCTTCATTAAAGTCAACCCAAAAGGGAGGCTGCGCGGCGCTATGTTGGATTCGTTCCAGTGAAATTGGCCGGAATGAGCCCAATCGGTCACTTTAAGCCAATTCTAATGTATTCAATCCAATGTAGCCTAAGCTGTCAGTCAAAAAAGCTGCATTACGCCGCATTCAAGCCAACGTAGCTAAATACTGCCGAGCGACAAGTCTGTCGCCTCTTAAGCAACGACCTTCTCAAGCTCGCCGCACCATTTGCTCCAGCCGTACTTGGCGCCATGCAGCGCTTGTTCATTGGTGATTCCGGCTTGTTCGAGATGAAGGTTAACCTTGCCTTCTCCCAAATCCAGCAGCGTCCAGGTAACCGTATGCTTCATTCCGCCGCTGTTCCACGTATAGGACAATTTATTGTGAGCATCCACCGTAAGCACTTCGCCGTCGATAATGCCATCCCAATAGTCGTTTGGCTGCGTATGGAACTGGAATTGGTGACCGACCTCGGGCTTGAAGTTATTTTCCATCGCTTCGCCGGTATGGATGTTAGCCACCCATTTGCCAAGCTTGCCGGAATCGGTCAGGGCCGACCACAGCTTCTCGATCGTTGTTGCGTACTGAAAATCCATGGATAAAGTTAAACTCATTTTTCTTCCTCCTAAAAATAATTGTGAAACAATTATTAGCTTCGTAAGCATGTGCTACTCTAATAAATGGTTAAGGCGCTGCATGTTCGTACTCCAGGACTTGCTGTAGAAGGCTGCCCAATCCTGAATCTCTTGGATGGGGGAGACGTTCAGCCGGTATCGCGTTTCCCTGCCGATTTTCCGGTCAAGGACCAGTCCGGCGCTTTTCAGAATGGCCAGATGCTTGGATACGGCTGTACGTCCCATGGCGAATTGTTTCGTTAGCTCGTGAAGCGGGACTTCCGCGTTAGCTTCGGCTAACAGGCGGATCAATTGACGCCGGGTTGGATCGGCAATGGCTTCGAATACATCCTTCAACTGGTCGTTATCGCCCACAACACTCCCTCCAAAATAGTAAACCTCATTATTGTGCTCTAGAGCTTGCGGTGCTCCGGACGCAGTGTCCACGATGCGATATTTAGCGCGGCGTAGAACAGCGGAAGGATCACGTTGAACCCGCCGGCGCCGTAATCGTGATCAAGCAGATGGGAGAATGCGGCGCCCGTCATCAAGAAGAAGATCCCGGCATGCGTCCATTCCTTTAGCCGCGGGAAACGCGGCGTCAGGACGGCAATCACGCCAAGCAGCTTCCAAACCCCTAAAATCTGCATGATATACAGGGGGTATCCCAGATTCGCGACGAGATCGACATTCCCGCCTAATTTCATCAGCTGCCCGAGACCGCTGAGCGTAAGAGCTCCTGCAAGCAGCAGAGTCACGGACCAATAGGCGACCTTTTTTCCCTGAACCTTAGTTCCTGCGTTTGCGGCTGTTACCGCTCCAACTGTTTTACTCATTTTCATTTCCTCCTCGAATGGGTTTGTTTTATGCGAGCTGCGACTTGGCTGTATGTCATTTGCTTTAATATGACACCGTTTAGTGTCGGTTTGTGCTTTCAGTATAGGACACCTTTTGGTGTCGTGTCAATGGCGTTTTGCATAAAGTTGGTAAAAAAGTTTTAGAGGAGGATGGGGGACGATGCAAACAAACGAAAAAAACCGGAAGGGGGTAAGATCCCTTCCGGTTCTGATGGAAATTCGAATGGCTATGTTCCCGGTGAACCGAGCTTAAAGCTTATTTATTATTCCGTACAGCATTTGAGCGGCTTCCGCGCGGGTCGAGGTGCCAAGCGGAACGAATTCGCCCTTCGCCCGTCCTTGAACAATGCCAAGCGCCGCAGCCTTCTTGACGTTATTCAATGCCCAAGCGGAGATGGAGGCTTCATCTTTGAATGGTTCCGCCGTCGCATCCGCAGGCTTGCCTGTCATTAACTCGTAGCCTCGCATCGCGAGCGTAACCATCTCCTGACGGGTAATGCTAGCGCCCGGGGAGAACGTTGTGCTGCTTACGCCCTGCACGATGCCGGCTTTGTAAGCCGTGGCAACGTCGGCCGCATACCAGGCGCCCGCGGGAATATCCGTGAAGGCAGGCGTTCCTTCCGCCTTCAGCCCAAGCGCTCTGACAAGCAGCGCGGTGAATTCGGCGCGGGTAACGCTGCGGTTCGGCTCGAAGGTGGATGCCGTCGTGCCGGTCACGATCTGTTTCGCGAAGAGCTCTTTGATGACGCCGGAAGCCCAGTAGCTGCTTGGGACGTCGGAGAAATTCTTGTTGATCTCAAGTATCGCGTAAGAGCTGAAATGCGAGAGCTGCGCGACATAAACGCCATTCCCGTACGTCCCGCCAACAAACTCGGGGGCTCCGCTATCCGGGAGGTAGAAGATGGACGCCAGCTTCGGATTGGTCGAAGCGTCGACCGGCAATCGAAGCGTCACGGGCTCTTTGAATTGATGCAGATCGTACGAAGTGCCGTCCGCCGCAATCCATTGCAGCTTCAGTTCGTAGATAGGCCCGCTTAGCTTGGTATCCGTGCCGAGCGTAGGCTTAGCGGCCCCTTCGACCGGTTTGACGGTGAGGGCGATCGATCCGCCCTGCAGCTGCGCGGCAGTCAATGTTTTCTTCAGCTCGGCGAACACGCCAGACGGTATGCTCAGCTCCGCTTTGCCGGAGGTAATGATGTTCAGCGCGTCTTTTCCAAGCAGCTCGTCCGTATTGGCCGGCAGCTTGATCAAGGTGGCGGATGCCGGTACCTCGATTGATTTACCACTCTTCAATTGATCGGTCGTTACGGTCAACGTGCCTTCCGGCTGGGCGGGCGGGCTGCCCGTGGAACCGCCGGATCCTCCTGATCCGCCACCCGATGAACCGATTTGAATGGAGGTGCCGTAAGGGCTGTCAATCGTGCTTGAAGCCAGCTTCGAATCGACGAGCCGGATCTTTCTGACTTCGACGTCAGCCTTTCCATTGGCAGCTGCGGTGAAGGTGAAGGAGGCAAGATCCAGATCGCCGCTGTCGCCTGGCGAGCTTCCCGACTTCGTGTGGGCGAATACGAGATGGGATTCGCCTCCTCCGTCTGCGACAACCTTAGCCGGCGTGCTGAAGCCGACCAAGGCCGTCTTTTCGCTGCCCGTCTTGAACGTCAGCAGATCGGAATCATAATACACTTGCAATTCGTAGGCATATACATCCTGCAGCTTGCTTCCTTTTACCGTTACGGTGACCTCATCGCCGCTGTTTAGGGCGCTTTTGTCGGACGTCATGGAAAAGGAGGGCGGATCGGCCGCTGCCATTGCATATTGGGGGACGAGCATGGCTATCGCCAAGCAGATCGTCGCAAGCATAGAAAGTCGTTTACGCGCCATAACAGGTTCGTCCTTTCTCTTACAGTATAACGCCGGCGAAGGCGGATTCCTTATGCCTTACTTGCCGGTCAAAGCCGGAACCGACTTCGGCGCTTCGCGGTGATGCGTCGCTTGCTCGTAAGCATAGCCAAGCTTGATCAGCTCGCCTTCCTCGTAAGGGCGCCCGAGCAGTTCAATGCCAACCGGCAGACCGCTGGATACGTAACCCGCAGGAACGCTAATGGCAGGGAAGCCGGAGAATGGGCTCAGGCGGTTCGCGTTACCGGAGCTGGAACCGGCAGGTCCCGAGGTCGAAGGATACAGGATTGCGTCAAGATTGTTGTCGGCCATCAAGCGAAGCAGCGACTGCTGCGTCGTGCGCGGACGGAACAGCATGATATCCTTGTATTCCTGCGTATCAAGCGACTCGACGTTGTTTCGAGTGGTCAACGTGCTCTTCAGAACCGACAGGAAGTCGGTGCCCGAGTTGATAATGTCCTGCAGGGAATGATAGCGGACCACATTAGGGTCGACAAACCTAGTGTTGGACAAGTAGTCGTTCAGGTTGAATTTGAATTCGTAACCGCTAAGGCTCGGATATTTCAAAATATCGGCGATATTAGGAATATTAACGCCAACTACCGTTGCGCCTTGGTCGCGCATATCCTGGGCAGCTTGATTAAGCAGAGCCAGCACTTCCTGATTGCTGCCTATAACGCTGCTGTCCATGACAAGGCCGATGCGGGCGCCTTTAAGACCGTTCTTATCCAAAAACTTCGTATAGCTGGCCGGCTTTCTGCCTACGCTGCCGGCTGTGGCGATATCGTTCGGATCGTAGCCGCTGACCGCGTCAAGCAGAATGGCCGCGTCGGATACGGTTCTGGCCATCGGTCCGCCTACGTCCTGCGACAGCGCGAGCGGGATGATGCCGTCGCGGCTTGTCAGACCAATCGTTGGACGGATGCCAACAATGCTGTTCCAGGACGAAGGGATGCGAATCGATCCGCCCGTATCGGTGCCGAGACCGGCTACGCCAAGGTTGGCTGCAAGCGATGCGCCCGTTCCGCCGCTGGAGCCGCCCGGGTTTTTGGTCAAATCGTAAGGATTCAACGTTTGTCCGCCCAACGAGCTGTTCGTGTCCGTGTTAATCGCGAATTCGCTCAGGTTGGCCTTGGCCAGGATGATCGCTCCGGCATCCTTCAGCTTCTTGATCATGAAGGCGTCGCTGACCGTCTGGTTGTCCTTCAGGCAGGTACAGCCCGCGCTCGTTGGCATGCCAAGCGTATCGTAGTTATCCTTGACGATGATCGGAATGCCGTGCATGAGACCGCGCGGGCCTTGCTCCTTGCGCTCTTCGTCGAGCGCTTTGGCGGTAGCCAGCGCATCCGGATTAACCGTGATCAGCGAATGAATATCGTCGTCGTATTCATTGATCCGGTCCAGATACATCTGGACGAGTTCCTCGGAGGTCAATTTCCCGGCCGCCATGGCGTTCTGAATGCTCATGATATCGGCTTCCATCAGTTGGAACGGCTGGCCGTTGTCGTAGAGCACTTTTTTGCCTAACGAGGCGAGATCCTGGACATCGATGGTATTGTTTTTGTTGAAATCGCCGTTTGCAACCTTCGTCCAGTTCGGATCGTCCGAGGCAATACCGAAGTATTTGATCAGGACGGAGAGATCGCCCACGTCGATTACGCTGTTATTATTCAGATCACCCTCGGCTGCGCCCGTAATCTGGACGGCAAGCGATTCCTCCGGCGTTTGAACCGTGCTTCCGTCGTCGATTCCAAGCTCAACGGTACCGCTGATTCCGCTAAGATCCGCAGCGGCGTTGGCTTTGAAGGTCAAGGTGAGGAGGGAGCCGGCCGTTGTGAGGCTGCCCGTTGCATCCGTCGTTACGATGGTTACCTTGCCGGATACGGCGTTTACGCCGGCAATGCTCACGGCCGAATTCGCAGACGAAGCGGATAGGTACTCGAACTGAGTCGGGTCGTATTCGAAAATGAATTTGCCTGCGGTTGCATCGCCGGTAGCGCCCGTTAGCGATACGGTTACGTCGAAGGAGTTACCGACCGAGGTAAGGGCAGGGCCGGAGAGCTGGACCAACGCCTTCGGCTCCTGTACTTGGGGCTGCTCCAGTGCGGTTGGCGTGCTTGTGCCGCTGGCATAAGCGCTTGTATCCAGGATCGGGGTGAAAAGAAGCGAGGTGCTTAGCATTACAAGGCTGGCTAATTTCGTAATCGGTTTAATCATGGCGTCCTCCTTGGGTTGGCATAAGCCAGTCTATTAATGTCAAATATAATAACCTAGTAGACAGTTGAGGCAGAGAGAATTAGATTATATATGACATATAAGTTACATAGAATGTTCCCCCTTTGAATCTCTCTATTAATCTATCGCTAATATTAGTTAAGTTGGTTAAGCAAATCAAACGAGATAAAAGCGGAAGAAACCGCTTAAATCCCATGTTTTTAACGTTTTAATCGGTTTTTTGAGGATGACCTCCTTGGAGTGCAAATTATGTAATATAAATGTTAATTTTTATGACACATAGATTTAAGGAATAGAAATAAAAAAGAGGCAATCATAGACCGAAAGGTCTCGACTGCCTCTAAATGTTCTTCTATGGATGAATCTTCAGGGTTAAGCTGTATTTAGACCGTTACTTTGCTTGCCAGGCGCGCGGCTGCTTCTTGGGCTTCTTTTTTCGCTTTTTCCAATACTTCCGCTTTGTCCAGCACGTTTGTGCCTTGCGCGCGGATAATCTGGTAATCTTCGATTCCGAGGAAGTTAAACATCGATTTCAGGTACTTGTGGGAGAATTCGATGTCGGTGTACCAGTCGTTATTCGTGTAGATGCCGCCGCTTCCTTGAATCACAAGCAAGCTCCGGCCGTCGGTCAACAGCCCTACGCTGCCGTTCTCCGTATATTTGAAGGTCTCGCGGGCGATCAAGATGTTATCCATATAATCCTTCAATCGGGAAGGAATATTGAAATTGTGAAGTGGCATGATAATCACATATTTTTTTGCGTTTTTGAATTGCTGCAGGATTTCGTTCATCCTGCCGGTGACGCGTTTTTCTTCATCCGTTAACTCTTCTCCGGAGGCTGATTTAGCCCAAGCTCCTAGTACGGTTCTGTCTAATTCCGGGATTTCTTCACTATAAAGATCGATTTGCTCGATCGATTCATTTGGATTCATCTTGCGGTAATTCTCAATAAAATGATGGCCGACTTGAAGGCTGACAGAAGCAGGGGAATCCACATTAGGGTGTGCATTGATGATAAGCAGCTTTTCCATTCTTTCACTCCTAAATATTTTTTTCATTAATTGGCGACAAAGTTAATCGCCGATTAGGTTTGACTCCAATATACGACTTCCATTCGGCAAAGTCAATTCCATTATTATGGCAAGCCTAAGTTGACAATAGGCGCCGTTATCATTAAATTTATAGTATTTACCCATGCGATAATGGGAGGAGTTATCATGCAGTATAGCGTCGGAGTAGAGTATGCCTTGCATTGTCTGGTTTACTTGATTCCTAATGAATCAACGATTGGCATCAAGGAGCTTGCTTTTTTTCAAGGCATTCCGGAGACCTACTTGTCCAAAATTTTCACAAAGCTAACCAAGGCCGGCATCGTCTCGTCGGTTCCAGGCGTTAAAGGCGGATTCAAGCTTGCGCGCGTTCCGGACGATATTTCCTTTTGGGATGTAGTCGAAGCCGTGGAGGGGAAGAAGCCGATATTCCAGTGTCAGAACATCAAGGATAAAGGCTATCTCTATCGCAATCGCGACTGTTCGGACTGTGCGGCATCCACGGGCTCCTGCTCGATTAATTTAGTAATGCTCGAAGCCGAAGAGACTATGCAGAATTATTTGCGGAATAAGAAATTGTCTTGGCTGGAGGAGGAGCTGGATCGCGTGCTGCCTGCGGAGACACGCAAGCAGACGCGGGAGTTTTTCGCGAAGGGCAGTTCCGTCTGACAAAATATAGCACCGAAACAAACCGGCGTTGCCGCTTGGAATGGCAACGCCGGTTTGTTTCGGTTTTTCATTGGATTTCCAAAAAGGCTTTCAGCCGTTCCAGCTGCAGGAAATGATGCCTGTAATGCATCTCGACTAACAAAAACCACTCTGTTGCGTTTAGTGCGCCAAAGTTGGGATGAGGGACTGTATGTTCTGGTGGCGCTTGATTTAAAGTGGGTTCCGTACTTCTCATTCGTTCCGCAACGTCCTTAAGTCCCGCGATCAGCTGTTCCTTATTGTCCGGCTGCTGAGGCGTATACTGCGGAGATGCCGGTACCCGGATCCGAATGGGCGGGAAGCTTCCAAGCTCAAAGACAGCTTTGCCGTTCTCCGTTTTGACGCCAGTGCCAACCAACACCGCTTCGCTTCCCGCAATGCATTGATCCACGTTGCGCAGATGCATGTATTGAGCAGACCGGATCAAATGGACAACCATTTGCCCAACCGACCAATCTTCCTCGCTTGGCTTAGCAAGTAACTGTTCTAAGCTGAATTGGCCCAGTTCATCTATATACCGTTCAACCGATTTCTCAAATGCCTGCAAAGCTTCCGTTGTGTTTCTCATCTTACCAACACTCCTTCAATATTTCGGATAATCCCACTATAAAAGAACGCTACTGACAACAGTGTGTCAGTAGCGTTTTAACATTTTTTCGGCTTCTTCCCGAACACGACAGCGCAAGGACTCCGGTTCCATGACCTCAACGTCTCCGCCCCAGCTGAGGATAAGAGGAAGAATTTCCTCCGGCGCCCGAACGCGAAAATGTACCCAGAGACCGTCAGTGCGTTCCTCTGCCGATTCGATATAGAAGTTGCCGGTCTCCGCGATTTTGTCGGCGATCTCGGGGTTGGCCCGAATCCATATATGCTCCTTGCGGTCATCCTGCGGACGGTAACGATTTAAGTTGAACCCATGCGGCATCGCAAACGGCGTGTCGAGCACCGCAAGCTCCGTCATTCGCGACAACCGGAAATGGCGGATATCCTGGCGCAGTCCGCAATGCCCGATCAGCATCCAATTGCCCTGGGCAAAAGCCAATCCGTACGGAGCTACTTCGCGGGTACTGTTCCGGTTGCCGTCTGCTTCCGGGGTCTTTTTCTTATACGAAAAGCTTATTTTACGACGCTCCAGGATGGCTCGCCGCACTTGTCCGAGAATGTCCTTTTCCCTTAAGCCTGTTCTTGGTTCTCCGGCATTCAGGAGCCGCATCGTTTCCCGGACGCGTGTCGATTCCTCCCGTACAGTCTCCGGGAGGATCGCTTCAATTTTGCTCTTCGCAGCCTTCGCTACTCTAGCGTAATCGCCGTCCAGCCGCTGCTCGATAAAGTCAGCGCCCATCAGCAGGGCTACCGCTTCCTCAGCCGAGAATCCGATGGGCGGCAGAAAATAGCCTTCCATCAGGGAATAGCCATGTCCGGGAGCGCCAAAGATGGGAACGCCCATTTCGCTTAAGGCTTGAATGTCCCGATAGATGGTCCGCACGCTCGTCTCGTATAAGGAGGCTAAATCCTCCGCTCTTATTACCTTGCTCCGCTGCAGCTCAAGCATGATGGCTAGCTGCCGGTCGGTTTTGTTCATTTTTGCTTCCTCCGGTACACTATTGAATTCCCGCAACACCAAAGGTGCTGTTTATAACTCTTTTATAATGATCCCACTGGAAGTGAAACGGGCCGATATCAATCTTTTTCATGTCAGGCTCAAGGAAAAAATCCTTCCAGGTGACGATGTTATTTTCTCTATCGACTTTTACGGAAATAAAACCGCAACCTTCATCGCCACACCAATAGCATACCATGACAGGATACCTGTACCACATGGTTTCATGCGGCCTCCGAAGCAGGAAATAATCAATCATTTCTCTCTGGCAATCCTGACTCATCCAGCCGAGGGAAGGGACCATATCATAGGTTTTCAGCATCTGAAAGAGCGATCTCCCATCAATGATGAGATCCGCAAATCGAGTATTCTTTTCTCCATCGGCAATCGCCACGAAATCTGAACGGCTTGCGGATTTCATCTCTATGCGGTTTATTTTCATCTTACGACTCCTCGCTACTGGATTCCATGTTCTTACAAGTTTACGGGATGAACCACGCTTACTCAACTTTCCTTCTCTTGCGCCCTCAAGAAATGAAGAAAAACTTTCATAACGTAAAAAATAATAGTTTTTTACTAAAACTCTACATAGCCGTAACATGCTTCTTACAATCGGGCACTATCATCTAACTCGAGAGACAAACAAAGATGAGGACGTGGAGAGCCCATCTACTAGGAGGAAGTTATCCTTATGTTCATTTCGAAGAAAAAAACAGCTTTAGTCCTGCTTACGGCAGCATCCGCCATGACGATCATGTCGGCCTGCGGCCAAGACAACAAGAGCTCGAATACACTCTCGGATGCGGTGCCATCAGACGCGCCGGCAAGTACAAATGCAAATGCCACGGTGCCTTCCGCCGACCCATCCGCTGCACCGGCAGCCGAATCGGTTGATGAATTGTACGCCAAAGCGAAGGAAGAAGGCAAGCTGATCGTATATTCCACCTCCGGACGCGCGAACGACGCGGCGGAGACTTTTATGAAGCAATACCCGGGCATCAAGGTTGAAGTCAGCAAGGTGAAGTCCGACGAGATGATGGATAAGGTGACGAAGGAGCAGGATGCGGGGCAATTCAACCCGGACGTTATCCTGACGAAGGAAGTCAGCGGAGCCGTTGAGGAAGAGATGGTGATGACGGGCCGCTATATCAAATACCTGCCGGAGGATATCGCGCCGATGGTCGACGAGCCTTACCGCACGCAGGCGGAAGCTTATGCGAACTACGTGGAGTTCCGGACTCTTTTCTACAATAAATCTACATACGCGGAAGCGCCCGTAACGAACTGGTGGGATCTGACGACTCCGGAGTTCAAGGGCAAAGTTTACACGGCCGACCCGCTCAGCTCCCCGGCGTTTATGGATCTGTTCACGACTATGGTCATCAACAGCGACGACATGGCGGCGGCTTACAAGGAGAAGTTCGGCAAAGATATCGTACTTAACGGCACGGACAATGCAGGTTACGAATTCATCCAAGAGCTGTTCGACAACGGCCTTATCGTGTTAAAAGGCAGCGACGACGTCCTCGACGCCATCGGCAAAGCCAAAAGTGAAGCGCTTGGCCTAGCGGTATCGGGCGACGTATCGAAGAACGAGGAGAAGGGCTGGACGATCGCTCCGATCTACGATATTAAGCCGAAAACATCGGTTCCGGATTCCGGGTACTTTTTCATCGCGAACAAAGCTCCTCATGAAGCAGCCGCTAAGCTATTCATCCGTTGGATGATGGGCGAGAAGGACGGCTCAGGCGAAGGTCTTGCTCCGTTCAACGAAGTGGGCTCGTGGGTACCGCGTTCCGACGTGAAGACGAAAAACGATATTTCCTTCGAAGAGCTGAACCTGTGGCTGTTCGACGGCGATGCTCTGTACAAGACCGCACCGAAAGTGCGCGACTTCTGGATTAAGCAAAAATAACGCGGCAAGGTGGAGAGAGAATTGGCGAACAAAATGGCTCTAACCGTGAGAAGCACGCGGTTCTATAACGGGATGTTGAACGGGCTGAGGAGCCCTATTCATCTGATCGGGCTGGCGGCCTTGCTCTTCCTGGCGTATACGATCGCATGGCCGGTCCTAAAAATCCTGTATACGACCTTCTTATGGAGGCAGCAGGATGTCCGTCTGACGGGAGAAGCGAACCCGGGACATTTCACGCTGTACCATTGGACCCGCGTGCTGGCGAGCGATATAAGCATGAATTTGTTTTACAAGCCGATTCTTAATTCGCTTGGCGTTGGATTTGCCGTCTCGGCGCTGTCGATGCTGATCGGGTGCGGGTTGGCATGGCTGGTCGTGCGGACGAATGTACCTTGGAAAAAAACGATCGCGTTCCTGGCGGTCATCCCGTATCTGCTGCCGTCCTGGATTATCTCGCAGGCATGGCTCACTTTCTTCAAAAACGGCAAAATCGGCGGGACGCCCGGCATTATGGAGGCGCTCCTGCATGTGTCTCCGCCGGACTGGCTGTCCTACGGCTTTGTGCCAATCGTAGTGTCCCTGTCGATTCACGACAGCGTGTTCTTCTTCCTCATTGTGGGGGCGGCGCTTAGCTCGATGAACAGCCAGCTGGAAGAGGCGGCATCCGTGACGGGTGCGGCTCGGTGGACGATTTTGCGGCGGATTGTGTTTCCGCTCGTGATGCCATCGATTTTGTCCGGTTTTATTCTGATTTTCACCAAGGCAATCAGCTCCTATGGGGTTCCGGCCTTGCTCGGTACGCCCGTGAACTTCTATATGATCTCGACGATGCTCTATTCCAGCATGCGCTCGAGGCTGACGACCGAAGCCAATGTGCTTAGCTTAACGCTGATGCTGATCTCCATGCTTACGATTTATCTGAATCAACGGGTAGTGGGGCGGAGGAAAAGCTTCGTTACCGTAACGGGTAAAGACAGCGCCAAAACGCTGACCTCCCTTGGACGCTGGAGATATCCGGCGGCGGGGACGGCGGCGGCTGTGATGATCCTGATCTCCGTGGTGCCGCTGCTTGTGCTGCTGTTCCAATCTTTTATGCTGAAGGAAGGCGTCTATTCGCTCAGCAACTTCACCACGCATTACTGGTGGGGCGGCTCCGATCCGAACATTAACACCGGTGAGAAGGGCGTCCTGCAAAACGATATTTTTATGCTCGCGCTCAAAAACTCCCTGTACATCGCGGGAGTCGCCTCCGTCATAGCGGCGGTGATCGGGCTTATCTTGGGCTATGTTGTCGCAAGGGGCAGGCAGTCGTGGATCGGGCGGATGGTGGATCAGGTCTCTTTCCTGCCGTATCTCATTCCGGGCATCTCGCTTGCCGCGATCTATATCTCGATGTTTGCGAAGCCAACCTTAATCATTCCGGCTCTGTACGGGACGATTACGTTGCTCATATTAATTACCGTCGTAAAAGAACTGCCGTTCACCGTCAAAGCGGGCAGCGCCTCGATGATGCAGATCGGCAAGGAGCTGGAGGAAGCGGCGCAGATCAGCGGGGCTTCGTGGCTTACGCGGTTCCGAAGGATCCTGCTGCCGCTTAACCGAAAAAGCTTAATGTCGGCGTTTCTCCTCGTGTTTATCGGGGCGATGAAGGAGATGGAGCTTATCATTCTGCTGATCACGCCGCGCACGGAGACGCTGACGACCATTACCTTCTATTATGCCGAGAAGGGTTATGAGCAGCTGACGAACGTCATCCTGATGATCATTATCGCGATCGTCATTACGGTATATTTCCTCGCGGTTAAGTTCGGCAAGGCCGATCTGACGCAAGGGATTGGAGGGCAATAACCATGAACGCAATCGAGCTGCAGGGCATCCACGTTGTTTTGGATGGGAAGCAGGTTCTTAACGATATTAAATTAACGATTAAGCAGGGGGACTTCATGACTTTCCTCGGGCCATCCGGCTGCGGCAAAACCACGCTGCTCCGCACCATCGCCGGCCTGCAAAAGGCCGACGCCGGAACTATCACGATCAGCGGACGCGAAGTCGCAAACGGCGAGACACGGTTCCATATGGAGCCGTCGAAGCGCAGGCTGAGCCTGGTCTTCCAGAGCTATGCGTTGTGGCCGCATATGACTGTATACGAAAATGTCGCCTTTGGCCTTCAAGTCCGGAAGCTGGCGAAGGCGGTTGTGCGGGAGAAAGTCGAGGCGGCGCTAGGCAAAATGCGCATCGCCGAGCTTGCCGGCCGCTACCCAAGCGAGCTGTCCGGCGGACAACAGCAGCGCGTCGCCATCGCCCGCGCTATCGTCACCGAGCCGGATATTCTCCTGCTCGATGAGCCGCTGTCGAACCTCGATGCCAAGCTGCGCGTCGAGATGCGCGCCGAGCTGAAGCGGCTCCATCAGGAACTGAACACAACGGTCATCTACGTCACGCATGACCAGCATGAGGCGATGACGTTGTCGACGCAGGTCGCGGTCTTTTTCGGCGGGCAGATTGTCCAGTTGGATAAACCTCGGGAGCTCTATAAGCGTCCAAAAACGCTTCAAGTCGCCGAGTTTATCGGAAGCGCGGGGATGCAGATGAACCGGCTGGAGGGAGTTGTGCGTACAGATGAGGAAGGACTAAGCTGGCTGGAGACGCCAGTGGTGTTGATTCCTCTTGCTACGGGTGAGAATTACTCCAAACCTCCTCAACTCACCAGTGATGTCAGCCTCCCCCATCCTTCACACCTCGCGGGAGGCGTAAGCATGGACGAAGGACAGGAAGTGGTGCTTACCGTCAGGCCGGAAGATATCCGGCTGTACGAGGAACGCCGTCCGGGGAGTATCGCGATGTCGGTGTCAGCGGTATTCCCGTCCGGCGCGGAGACGCTTGTCCAGATGGACGCCGCAGGCATGTCCTTAATGGCCCGTGTCATCGGCGAATCCGAATACGAGCCAGGCACCACCTTATACGCGGTACTTCGCCAGGAGCAGATGAATGCTTACGATAAGAAGACAGGTATCCGAATGGAATTACAATATGCGAATCACAACAACGAACCGGGGGAATCCACTCATGAAGATCGACTTTCATATTCACGTTAAACTTTCGAAGAAAACCAATTTTGAAATCGAGCATTTTAATAGCATGATCAATGAAGCGAAGGCCCAAGGCCTTAACGCGATTACGTTGACCGAGCATTTCAACACGCACCGCTTCGAGGACGTATACGGCACGCTCGATAAGATGTATCCTTGCAACAATCACTATTACAATGTCGACGGATTCAAGCTGTTCACCGGCATGGAGGTTGACGTAGCCGAAGGCGGCCATATCCTCGTCAGCGGTCCAAAGGATAAGCTGCTCGAAGTACGCGCCGTGCTGGAGGATCACCTGACTGCGGATCGTTTTATCGGGTTGGAGCGCTTGTTTGAGTTGTGCCACCCGCGCGGTCTGATGGTCATCGGCGGACATCCGTTCCGCGAATCCAATCATCTCTACCATATCGACAAGGAGCTGCTCAAGCGGTTCGATGCGTTTGACCTGAACGGCAAAGACCTGCATGAGATCGGCATCCAGGAAAATATCGCGAAGGTCCTGACGCTTGGCGCGGAGCTAGGAGTTCCGGTTATCGCGGGAAGCGACGCGCACCAGATGTTCCAGGTGGGCTGCGTATATAACCAGTTCGAAGGAGATTTCGAGACCGTAGCCGAGCTGAGGGAAGCGATCCGTGACGGAGCGTACAAGCGCGTGATCTCGCCTAGTCTCGATCTGCAGGTGCGTGCGGCAAATTACGTGAAGAAGCTGCTGAAGAAGAAAGTCGAAGTTGTAGTTTAACAGGGTGCAGACGGGGGAGAATCTTAGCTATGATGCAATTTGAACATGCAAAGCTCACTCGCGGTCACCAAAGGATCGCGGATTATATAAGCAAGAACATGGACGATGTCCCGTTTATGATAGAAGAAGATATCGCAGCGGCATGCGGCGTGAGCGTCTCCACCGTCTCTCGCTTCTGGGCCGAGGTCGGCTCGAAGAACCTGAAGGAATTCAAGCAGCGCGTCAAAGACGAGGTGCTGCTTTCTCCTGCTCGGAAGCTGCAGTCTGCTTTTGATAAGGTTGGCGGAGATAGCGGTGCTGCCGCAAATGTACTGAGCGTAGCAGACTACCTGCAACAGTCCGCTGATCGTATCGATCAGGCGGCTTTTGATGCTGCGGCGGCGATGCTAGCAGGAGCGGGAACCGTACATATCTACGGTCCCGGTTCTGCTGAATGCTTAACCGCGTTAATGGACTTCCGTCTCTCGCGCTTCGGTGCCGACGTTCGCCGCCTGGACCGCGGCGGGCATGAGCTATTCGAGAGCATGGTGCCGATCCGTCCGGAGGACGTCATCGTCATCTTCGGCTTCGTCTCCGAATCCCCTGAGATGGCCGTGTTATTGGATTTCGCTCGTGAACGCGGCTGCCGTACGCTACTCATCACCGACCTTGCCGTCAGCCCCATGCTCGCCAAAGCCGACATCTCCCTCTTCACCGCCCGCGGCCAGCTCTGGGAGTTCCACTCGATGGTAGCTCCGATCGCTGTCATCGAAGCGCTGATCGTCGCAGTGGGGAAAGAGTGGGAGCAAGCTGCGCTTGCTGGGAGCGAGGAGCTGCATCGGTTGAGAAGGAAGTATGCGAAGTTGTTGCCGAAGCGGGTTTGAAATAGAGATATTTATTTATTAAAACGCCAGAAAAAGTTGGCGTTTTTTTATATTTTTGAAAAAGGGAATAAAGCTATATTCATTAATAAAATGGAGATAAATTTAATAAGTAAATCATTTAAATAATGCGTTATACAGACTCTAAATTAGAAAGTGAAAAATAAAATGAGTTTTAAAGTATGGATAGTTCTTTTGCTCTATTTATGGTATTTTTAAATTAGATGAATTTGGTAGATATGGGGATGATGGAAATGAATCAAATTTTCCTTCCGGAACTAAAAAGAATTGAGATTAAGAATTTTTCTTTATATAAGAAGGATATACATTTTGAATTTATTCATGGAGTAAATTTGATAGTTGGAGGAAACGGAGTTGGAAAAACAACTTTTATTAATTTAATTAAGTATGGATTAATAGGTTTATACAAAAAAGAACTGGATGTTAGAACTTACAAAAGTGAAAAGAGGCTTGTCAGGGAACAATACTCACAATTCTACTTTAAAAATAGAATGTATGATGAGGAATTGTATAAGAATGAAGATGCTGAAGTAATTCTAACCTTTAACATTAATAAGACTCAATTTGTAGTAACTAGAGGATTAAATGAAATAATTTTAAAAAAAGTTATAGTGATAGAAAACAATAGTAGTTTTGAATTAGATGGTATACCAATTAGACAAGATAAGTATGAAAAGCTAGACGAGGATGATAGAAAGAATTTTTTGCAGGGTAGATATGAGGAATTAGTTTCAAGTAAATCAAATATTAATGATTTTAATGATTTAATCTTTTTTGTGAATCAAATTCTTTTTTTTGATGAAGATAGAAAAACAATTATTTGGGAGCCATTAATTCAAGAAAGACTCTCAAGCAAGTATTTCAATGATCCAAGATTGGATGAAGAATTTCAAGAAGCAAAAAGACAAGCGAAGTATCATGATAGTATTTCGAGGCACAAATCTGAGGATATACGGGCAATCAGTAAAATCGTTAAGAGATTAGAAGGGGAAACTAATGATACCCAAATAAATGGACTAAATGAAATAAATAAACTGAAGAAAAAATTGGATAAGGCAAATGAGTTATTAAATGATATTCAAACAGAAAGAAAGGGTTATGAAATAAAAATAAGCATTTGCGTTAATCAACGTGTAAATCATAATAGAAAAGCCAAAGAATTAGAGAAACAAATTAAAGAAGAGGAGTCAAGTTTATATCGTAAAATTTGGGGAACAAGGAATCCAAATTATAATATCTATTATGATAATCTAAAGATGCTTCACTTATGCCCTATGTGTAATCAAAATGTTACAGAAGAGCATCTAACTGAAGAAAATGAATGTTTTTTATGCCATCAAAGTATTACGACAGAAGTGGAAATTCCTACAAATGTAAAAGAAATGAAATTAGAACTTGAAAAACTACTTTTACTATCTCAAAGTTGTGAGAAAGAAATATATAATTTAGAAAATGAGTTACGTAAGATGGACAGTGAATACAATAAACTAAAAAGAGAGGTTTTTGAACTTCAATCAAAGGTAAGGGAACTAGATCATAAGATGTATAGTAATAATGAAAGGTCAGATGAATCTTTCACATATACAGCAATGATGGCTGAATTGGATGAATTAGAGAGAGAAAAGCAAGAAAATGTGCAACTGAGCGATAAGTATAATCACTTAGCTGATGAAATAATTCAGAGAATTGAAAGTAATTTGTCGGATATTACTAAAGAATTATCTGGGATATTTTCTGATTTTGCGGGTGATTTTTTAGGAGTAGACTGTAGACTGACTTTTGATAACTTAATTAAAAAAGAAGTGAAAATGTACATTCCGGTTATTGGGGATAAAGTACGATTAGATCCGTTAGAGTTATCAGAATCGCAAAGATTCTTTACTGATCAAGCATTTAGGATGAGCTTGCTAAATTATTTCTATACAACACCTTCATTTTTTGTTTGTGAGACTCCTGATAGTAGTTTGGATGTTTCATACGAAGCAAACGCAGCACAAATTTTCTTGAAATACTTGCAACAACCGAATACTCTAATTGTTACTTCCAACCTCAATAATAGTGAGTTTCTTGATTTAATTATTCAGCGATCAACTCAAATAAGTTTTTTGAATTTACTTGAATATGGAAAACCCTCAATTATACAAAAAAATAGTGATATATTATTAGGGATTTCAAAAAGAATTGAGGAGAAGATAAATGCAAAAAAAACCTATTGAGCTAATATTCCGTGTTAATGGAGACGTAACCTCTATATTATCTTCAGGAGAGGAAATCGGGTGGGACTCAATTAGTGAATATTCCATACATAGAATATTATATATTTCCTCGGTTTTATATAGGTTTAGGTTTGAAGAATTATCTTTTAATCCATTTGAGGAAGACTATGACTTCTCTGTGTCTTTAAGGGGGCCTTACTCTGATATCGTCCCTTACTCTTTGAAATATCTACAAGCTAATAAATATATATTTATTAATGAAAAGGGAGAGTATTTACTTTCAACAAGAGAACTTCCTGATATGAGCCTAATGCCTAACTATCAAGAAAGAAGTTCATGGTTAGAAGCAGTAATTTATATATTGGGCATTTATGGAGAAGAAAAAATATATGATTTTGTATTTAGGGATCCACAATATCAAGATAATTTGCAAAGGAACTCGATAAAGGAAATTAACATTAAAGAAGGAAATAAAACGGAACTTACTTTGATGAAGATGAAGGATGCTTTTGAGAAAACCCTGGGCAAAGCTGCTTTAGAGCTTAATAATAAAAGATATTTAGACATGTATTTTGAATATGTTTTCAGTAAAATACTTCGAGGTGAAACAGAATAATGCAACAGTTTAATTTTGATTCTCCCGACTTTTTAAAGGAAATTGGTTCTCGTGCTAATGATATTTTGCTTCACGCAAGAAACCAAATATTAAATCACCCGAAATTTAGAATATTAAAGGCGCAGTATTTTGATAAGTTATGGCAGAATAGAATTAATAAGGGACAACTATTCACTCTTATACTAAGAGAGGAATATTTAGATACAATAAGCTTTAAGAAAATAAGTAAAGATTACCAGACAAATATGTTCCAGGTTTCTAGAGACAATAATGTAATAGAAGTAGATGATTTATTGCAAGTTGTTAATGCCAAAACTATTAATTTCAAAACTTCTACTGAGGCTAAGAAATATTTTAAAGATTGTTCACGAGATGGTTATATTGTAGTTTTTCTTGGACAGGTAGGGCTTGATATTTTTATTAAAGGTGAGAATACAGGTGAGAATAATTTCTTTTATTGTACAGAAGATCTCACTAGATTTGCTGAAAAGAAGGATATTTCTCAAATAAATGAGGTAATTAGAAGTTACCAGAATTCACACTTAACAAACCAGAGTGAGTATATGGTCTTTTTTGCTGATAATAGTACATTAAGGCGGATCGATGAGTCTTTGGTAAGAAGAAATATCCTTAAAAACAAGCCCGAGAAATATATGAGAGACCATCTAAGAAATTATCTAAATGATAGAATGAAACATACTTTTTTAATAGAAACTGAGTTATCCGGAAGTAAAAGAGAATTAGATATATATACAGAAGTAAATGGTGAATTTTACTTTTTTGAGATAAAGTGGATTGGTCAATCAATAAGTGATTGTGGTACAAAGTTAACTAACCCATACGGTGATGCAAGAGCTCGAGAAGGTGTAACGCAGACTTTAGAATATATTGAAGAGATATTAGACACTATGAGTATTAATGTGAGGACCGGATATTTAGTCATATTTGATGCTAGAGATGTGTCGGAAGACATTGACTATCAACAACTTCAATTTGTTTCCCCAGGGTTAAAAAAATACATGCAATTGTTTGAAATAATTCCGCAAATAAAATTAAATAAACGTCATCCAGCGTAAAGTCCGGGTTTCCGGACTTTTTATAATTTCTAATAATAGTGGCTATTCCGGATAGTAATTTATTTTGGTACAATTAAAGGAAAGATAGATGTATTGAGGACGGGAACTAACATGAAAACATATAGATCAGTGAAGATCAAGGATTGGTCAACTGAATACAAGGGATTTGTAAGTGCAAATAAAAATAAAAAAAAGTCTGTAAATAGGTGGTACCCCATACTTGAAGGATTCTCAAATAGTTTTGTTGAATCGGTTATCAATGAACAATGTAAAACTAATAATTTAATCTGCCTTGATCCGTTTGCAGGTGGGGGAACAACTCCTTTAGTAGCACAAGAATTAGGTGTCAAATGTTATTCTTTTGAAGTTAGTCCCTTTATGAGTCAAGTTTGTAGGGCTAAATTAAGAAATGATTATAAGTCTGCAGAATTTGTTGGTGTTGTTGAATTGTTGAAAAGTAAATTGCTAGAGGATGGGTTTACAAATGATTATCGAATTGAATTGAAAACAATATCCAAAAAAAAAACGCTAGATAAATGGTTGTTTCACAAAACTGCGTTGACATCCTTACTGAATATACGTAAAGCTATTGAGATTTCCACAGCCGATTTTCCTGTATATTATGATATCTTAAATGTTGCATTGGGATCAATATTGCTACAATTTAGCAATGTTTATAGAGATGGAAAGGCTGTGAAGTATAAAGCTAATTGGAGGACAAAATATTATAAAACGAAGCAGATATATAATGCCTATATTGAAAAGTGTTTAGGAAGTGTTCTCTTAGATATTCAGCAGATAGAAGCTTCGTCCAGTATTAATAAACAAATAAATAATCAAAATTATTTTATTAATGGTGACTGTAGGGATCTGGTCGGTGAACTAAATGACAATGAACTTGATCTTGTGATCACATCTCCTCCTTATTTAAATTCTAGAGATTATACAGATTCACATATGATTGAACTGTGGCTGTTAGGGCATGTTCATAACTATAGTGATGTTAGAGCGCTGAGACAAAAAACTATGCGTTCGCATGTTCAAGTAACCTGGGGTGAAATTCCAAAGCCTACTAGCAAAATTTTAGAGGAATGTCTTTTTGAGATTATGAAATTTCAAAAAAAGTTTTGGAATAGAAATATTCCAAGTATGATTGTTGGTTATTTTAAGGACATCGAGGAACTGCTAAGCGCACTTAGGGTAAAGATGAAAACAAAGGGGAAATTATATATAAACGTCGCTAACTCCTCTTATTATGGAGTCATTATTGAAACTGACCGAATAATAGAAGAGATTGCTACTAATCTAGGTTATTCTGTATTAGAAATACGTTTAGCACGAAAAATTAAAACAAGTAGTCAACAGTATGAAGAGGTTAAATGGTTACGTGAGTCAGTGATTATTCTTGAAAATAGTAAGTAATTTGTATAAAGCAGCACCTATGCATCTGTTTTAGAGGCAGTAGGTGCTGTGTTTTTAATTCGGTTACTTATAAATTATATAAGTGGTAAAATTTTATTATGGTAACTATTTGAATATGAGGTGCTTCCCAATGAAACAAGGTCTCTACGAACAGCTCATCAACAACGTAACCTTACAGCAGCTAACTTCACTGGACACCTCTGCTTTTGACATTGGCAAAGAAGCTCTCGATCCAGAGGAAGCACGAAAGCTGCTTTCTAACTATATCGCTACCGTTACACGCCGAGCATTGAAGGCTGTGCGAGAAAACTCCGACACCGACGAAGAAGCAGTACTAGCCCAGGTTCGGGCTTGTAACGACATTATCTCCACCCTCAAAAACGCATTAGACCAGCAAGACTATGAAGAGTTGCAGCTCGCTGAACAAGGGGAAGTGTTGACCTATGTTTATGCGAAGCTCAACTCTATTCGTGCTGTTAAGGAAGAGAAGGTGCTACGCCCGACGACTCCACTCTCCCAAAGTTCACTCTTCACAGGCTCCCACGCTGAGCCGAACATGCTCAGTGAACTAAAGCATGAGATCCTCACTTCGGATCGAATCGAGTTCTTGGTTTCCTTCATCAAGTGGAGCGGTCTTCGTTGTATGATTGAGCAACTCGAGCAGTTTACGGCTCGAGGTGGACAACTGCGGGTTATCACAACTACATACATGGAAGCAACGGACTACAAAGCCATTATGGAGCTTAGCAAGCTGCCCAATACGGAGATCAAAATCTCCTACGACTCTACTCGGACGAGGCTTCATGCAAAAGCCTATGTTTTTAAACGGGACACCGGCTTTACGACGGCCTATGTAGGCTCTTCTAACCTGTCCAATCCAGCGTTAACCAGTGGCCTCGAGTGGAATCTAAAAGTAACAGAGAAAGACTCCTACGACGTTCTCAAGAAGATCGAAGCAACCTTCGAGAGCTATTGGAATGACCGAGAGTTTTCCGAATTCTCAGGAGACAACCCTGCCCATGAGGAGCAACTCAAACAAGCTTTAGGCAAAAATTACTCCAAAGACCAAGCTCAAGACGCGATGTTCTTCAAGTTCAGTATTCAACCTTATGATTATCAGAAGGAGATTCTTGAGAAGCTAGAGGCGGAACGGACGTTATACGGCAGGCATAAGAATTTGCTTGTGGCTGCGACTGGCGTTGGGAAAACGGTCATTTCAGCTTTTGACTATCGCCGATTTGCTCAGCGGAACCCGCAACGTGCAAGACTCCTATTCGTGGCTCATCGCGAAGAGATTCTGAAGCAGAGCTTGGACACGTTTCGTTTTATCCTGAAGGATCTGAACTTTGGTGAACTTCATGTTGGCGGCAATCAGGCGAAGTCGCTTGAACATCTTTTTATAAGCATTCAGAGCTTGAATTCAATGAAGCTTACGGAAATCACTACTCCGGATTACTACGACTTCATTATCGTGGACGAATTCCACCATGCTGCTGCACCTTCTTATCAGAAGCTGCTCGCTCATTACGAGCCTCAGATCCTGCTTGGCTTAACGGCTACGCCTGAGCGGATGGATGGCAAGGATGTGCTTCGCTATTTCGACGATACGATTGCGGCTGAGATCCGACTGACTGATGCTATCGATCGGAAGCTGTTATGTCCTTTTCAGTATTTTGGGGTGAGTGATCATGTGGATCTCTCGCAGGTGAAGTGGACAAGACGGGGATACGACCAGTCCGAGTTGGAAAATCTGTTTACGAACAACAAAATCCGGGCGACGCAAATCCTCAATAGCTTGAGGAAGTATGTGACCGATCTGGATGAGGTCAAGGGGCTCGGATTCTGCGTTGGCGTTGAGCATGCACTCTATATGGCCAAGGTATTTAATGAAGCAGGCATTCCTTCGATTTCCTTGCATGGCGGCTCCAGCGATGAGGATCGGGATCAAGTGAAGGGCAGGCTAGCTCGCGGCGAGATCAAAATGGTCTTTGTTGTTGATCTGTACAACGAAGGCGTGGATATTCCAGAGGTGAATACGGTGCTGTTCCTTCGCCCAACGGAGAGCTTGACCGTGTTCCTGCAGCAATTGGGCCGGGGACTTCGCTTAGCCGAGGGAAAAGAGTGCCTGACCGTCCTTGATTTTATCGGACAAGCTCACAAGGATTATAACTTCCACGACAAACTGCGGGCGCTGCTCGGCAAAACCAAGCATTCCGTCCAGCACTATGTGGAGCATGGTTTTTCGAGTCTGCCTAGAGGCAGCTTTATTCAGCTGGAGAAGGTCGCTCGCGACTACATCCTGCGGAATCTGAAGCAAGCGACCAATAATCGTCGCAGTCTCATTCATAAGATGAAGTATTTTGAAGGCGATTCGGGGCAAAAGCTTACCATCACCAATTTCCTGCGCTATCACGGACTTAGTATTCAGGAGTTATATGGTGGCCGAACAGGTAACCGTACGTTCCGTGGCCTAATGGTGGAGGCAGAGCTTCTTGAGTCATTCCAGTTCGAAAACGGGGATTATTTAACGAAGCGAATTCCAGCGCTCCTATGCCTTAATTCCCGGAGATTGCTGAGATTCCTCATTGGTTATCTCTCGGGTGAAAAACAAGTAAGTACCGAAGAAGAGCAGTTAATGCTGAATCTTTTCTATTATACGTTTTACCGATCTGAGCCTAAGAGAAATGGTTTCGATAGCATTGGGCATGGCATTCGTTCTATCGTGGCCTGTCCGCAGTTCCGTGAAGAGCTGCTGGAGATTCTGCAATATAACGAGTCGCATATTAGCTTCGTGGATGAGTCGAATGCCTTCCCTTATGCTTGTCCGCTCGATGTGCATTGCAGCTATTCGACGGATCAGGTGCTGGCCGCGTTTGGTTATTGGGATGAGACGAAGTCGCCGGCCTTTCGCGAGGGAGTAAAATATTTCGACGATAAAGAAACGGATATTTTCTTCATCACGTTAAATAAGTCGGATAAAGATTTTTCGCCGTCTACGCTTTATGAGGACTATGCGATTAACGAGCGGTTGTTCCATTGGCAAACGCAGAGTCGTACGTCTGAAGAGTCGAAAACCGCGCAAAGATATATTCATCATCGTCAGCTCGGAACTCGTATTGCTTTGTTTGTTCGGGAGTACAAGGAAGAGAATAACTACACTTCTCCGTTTATTTTCCTAGGCGAAGTGGAGTACGTCAGACATGAAGGCAATAAGCCGATGAGCTTTGTGTGGAGGCTCAAGACAGAAATGCCGCCAGCCCTCGTGCCAGCGGCGAATAAAGCGATTGTTTAGGACGTGAATAACATGATCGAGGTTGCGGCAGCTATTATTGAGAATGGACAAGGACAGATATTGATCGCAAGAAGGAAGCAAGGGAAGTCTCAAGCGGGGATGTGGGAGTTTCCCGGTGGCAAGATTGAAGCGGGTGAGACGGCCGAGGCTTGCCTTAAAAGAGAATTGCTCGAGGAAATGCATATCGAGATTAACCCATATGCTTATTTTGGCGTTAATGATCATCACTATGGAGCAACTCACATTAGGCTAATTGCTTATAAATCGACTTTCGTAAGTGGTGAGATCATGCTGGTCGATCATGATGAGTACCGTTGGAGCACCTCTGCCGAGCTCGGGGAGTTTACGTTTGCTCCGGCAGATATACTTTTTGTAGAGATGCTGGAAGCAGGGAAGCAGCATGGAGGTTAATGAGCTTAAACAAAGAATCGCGAACCTGTCCATCTGGAAAAAGAACGGGCAACGCGCTCCGCATAAGCCATTGTTAATCCTGTTAAGCTTAGCGGAGTTCCAACAGCAGCATACCGTTTTGCCTTACGAGGTGGTAAGAGAGAAGCTGAAGAAGCTGCTTGTTGAGTTTGGTCCGGCGAGGAATAAGGTGTAGAAAGTTTACTCTACACGCTCAAACAGAATTTTGGAGGTACGATTAGTCTGTTGACAAATGTCAGCAGGCTTTTTTGTTTGTCAGTGAGGTTCTTTATTACGTGAATATTAATCAATAAAGTAATTTTCTATTAAAAATTTCCATTAATTAGCAGATAGGTATTTTTGAATACAAATTATGGGGGAATTAACATGAAAGACAATTTCAAAGGTCTATTTGCAGGTTTGTTAGTGGGGACAATGGTTACGGGGGGGGGACTATTTATGCTGCTAATACCAAGAGCATTCAAGTTACTTTCGACAATTTAAAATTTATGGTAGACGGGGTACAAAAGAAGTCTTCATCAGGACAACCGTTCTTCTACCAGGGAACAACTTATGTGCCATTGCGATTTGCAGCGGAAGCTACCGGGAAAGATATTCAATATGACAGCAAGAACAAAACTATCTGGATCGGAAAAAAAGTAGGAAGTTTTAAATATTTATCTGAAATGGATTATGCTCGAGCAGAAGGAATTGCAACAAAGATGGATACTTCAGGCTTTTATCAACAGTTCTTTATTAATCAGTGGAATGATACTTGGAATAACAAAAAAGGACCATTAAAGATAGCTGGCAAAGAGTATCTTCACGGTTTTGCAGCAGATCTAGGTCGTGTTTATTCGGAAGAAACTGCAATTCTTTATTATAATTTAGATGGCAAATATACTAAACTAACGGGATTTGCCGGTATTGATGACGTTTCTAAAAATTCAGCAAGTAAAGGCTATTTGACCATCTATGGAGACGACACAGAGTTGTATAGAAGCAATGGATTGGTAGGGGGAGATTACGCGGTTCCTGTAGATATTAATATATCGGGAGTTGCAAAACTTAAAATTGAGTTCAGCATTGATGAAACAGATGGTGATTCTATAGCAGTAGACTTCGTTGAAGCAAAAATAACTCAATAAGTCAGAGTTAGCTTCTCTAACTAGGAAGTATTAGTTTCTGAAATAATATGTTGTTAGTTATCAATACGTTAGCAAAAAAATGTCACGCGAATCAGAATATCTGATCCGCGTGACATTTTCTGGTTTGTATGAGTTTTGTGGTTTATTTGCTCAAGTTAGTATGTTATTATGACTGTGATATCCAATGTATTTGTATACTAACTTCACTGACTCTTGAAAGCGAATACATAGCCACTCATCCATTAATAAAAGGGGGCTACGATCATGCAAAAAATCATTCGACTACGCTGTGAGTACAATTACAACCCCATTGGCATACAAACAACTCAGCCTCGCTTCAGCTGGGAGCTTGAATCCTCCAAACGCAATTGCAACCAAACTGCCTATCAGATCATCGTATCCAATAGTGAAAAGGATACGTTCTCCGGAATCGGCGCTCTGTGGGATTCAGGCAAAGTCGAATCTGCCGAGACCTTTCATATTGAGTATACTGGCAGCCCACTCGCTAGCGGGCAACGCTGTTACTGGACGGTCAAGTGTTGGGATCAGGATGGAACGCTATACGAAGCTGAAGAGTCTGCTTTTTTCGAGATGGGAATTCTTAACTCGGACGAATGGACTGCACAGTGGATAGGAGCAGACGAGACGATTGCATCACCGTTATTCAGAACCTCCTTCCACATACATAAACCAATTAAGCAGGCGTCCATAGCAGTGTCGGGACTGGGCTATTTTGAGCTATATATGAACGGCGAACGAGTAGGTGATCATGTCCTGGTTCCGAACTGGACGGATTATGATGATCGCAAGATCGAAGGGCTGCTCTATTCTTTCGACGATCAGACTTCCAAGAGGGTCCATTATCTTCAATACGCTGTGACGGACCATGTTCGGCAGGGTGAGAACGCGATTGGAGTGATTCTTGGGAACGGCTTCTACAATCAGACCGAGAGAACAATTGAAGGAAAAATGCGATATGGCGCTCCAAAGTTAATATTGCAGATGGCTCTAACCTACGAGGATGGTACGGTAGATTACATCCGCAGTGATGAAGGCTGGAAATGCAGCTCCGGACCAATTGTATTCAATAATGTCTTCTACGGAGAAATCTATGATGCGAGGCTGGAGCAGCCGGGGTGGGATGACTACGGTTTTGATGATTCGACCTGGGAACAAGCCCGCTTGGTTCGTTCTCCGAAGGGCCAGCTGACGGCTCAGATGTCTCCTCCGGATAAAAAGATCAGCACGCTCAAACCAATCTCCCGTGCCGAGCCCAAGCCTCACATCTACATTTTCGATTTCGGTCAAAACTTTTCCGGTTGGGTGCGCATTCGTATGCAAGGGGAGGCCGGGCAGCAGGTTACGCTAAGGTTTGCGGAAAACCTCGCTCCAGATGGCGGGCTGGATACGCTAAGCTGCGGTGGTAACGACCAAATTCAATCCGATACTTACATCATGAAAGGCGAAGGTATAGAGCAATACGAACCCCGATTTGTCTGGCATGGTTTTCGTTATGTGGAGGTCACCGGATATCCCGGAGTACCAGACCTAACGGATCTCGAAGGCATCGTTGTTCATGTTTCGGTAGAATCAACCGGCGAGTTCACCTGTTCTGACCCGTTACTCAATCAAGTGCAGAGCGCTTATCGCTGGTCGCAGCTTACGAATATGCATGGCGGCGTGCCAAGCGATTGTCCGCATCGTGAACGACTCGGATACACAGGGGATGGGCACTTGACTGCGGAGGCGGCGAGTTACAACTTTGATATGGCTGCTTTTTATGCGAAGTGGATTGGTGACATCAGCGATTCGCAGAACAAGCAGACGGGTTTTGTGCCGCATACGGCTCCGTTCAACGGGGGTGGAGGTGGAGTCGCTTGGGGATCCGCGTATATCATCATGCCGTGGACGATGTACCGTTTGTATGGAGATCGTCGTCTGCTTGCTGAGCATTATGATGGGATGAAAAGCTGGATCAGCTATCTAAGTACGCGTAATCGCGGAGGATATCTAGTTGAATTCGAAGAACCGGACAGCTGGTTTCTGGGAGATTGGTGTATCCCTGGAGCGAATGAGCTTCCTCCCACTCTAGTGAGCACGTTCTACTATGCCTATACGGTAAGGATGATGTCCGAAATCGCCGGAGTGCTTGGTCATAACGAGGATGGCAAGCAGTATGCGGAACTGTTTGATCTTATTTGTGCAGCATTTATCGAGGCGTTTTTCGATCCCGAAACCGCCACTTACTCCATAGGTCGGCAAGGTGCGGATCTGTTCCCGCTTGTTCTGGGATGCGTTCCAGAAGGTTACGAGGATCATGTGTGGGAGCGGGTGCTGAGGCATTACCGTGATGATCTAGGCGGGCATTTGGATACCGGTATATTCGGAACCTTCTTCTTGTTTGAGCTGCTGAGTGAGCGGGGGGAGACGGATCTAGCGTTAAAGATGGTCGCGGCAAAAGACTACCCCGGCTACGGCTACATGATCGAAAATGGCGCCACCACCCTGTGGGAATCCTGGGATGGACATGACTCCCATAATCATCCGATGTTCGGAAGTGTTAGTTCCTGGTTCTACAAGCATGTTGCTGGATTAGCTCAGCATCCGGATTCCGTTGCGTTCGATCAGGCTGTCTTTAAACCGTTCCAAGCTGCGAGTTTAAACCACGCGTCCGCATCGGTCCATACGATTCGGGGTCAATATGCTATTCGCTGGTCCAGAGAAGATAGCAGTAGCTGGGCCTGTGAGATCCAGATCCCGCCAAACTGCACGGCAGAAGTCCATTTTCCGTTAAAAAACCGCAATGCCCTTATCTCATCCATCTTCGAGCAAGGATGCAACCGAAACATATGGCCGTCATCTGATACAGACGAATCTCCGGACACGATCCAGTGGAGTACGGAACCGAACGATATCGTCGTCACATTAGGTTCAGGTCAATACGAATTCCTGGTGACCATTAATCCCGAGTAAAATAACGCCTGAGCCAATCCTCATTGGTCCAGGCTTTTTTAATGGGAACGTTTTGCTAAATCCAATTAATCCAGCCCGCATCTCTTGCGAAGAGGCTATAATGAAATGACTGGAAGTTTAATGGAGAAAGCGAAGTGAAAGCCATGCTGAATCAGGCTATGGAGCAAAGCTTAAGCAAGTTAATGACGAAGATCCTTCGACATACGCCGGAACAGTTCGGAATCAGCCTTGATCCGGAGGATGGTTCCTGCGGGATACATGTTCTACTTGAGGCGATCCAAGCTCAGCCCAAATGGGCTGGGATCACAATTGAAGATATAGAGCAGGTCGTCCGCAACTCGGAAAAGCAGCGTTTTGCCATCGAGGATGGACGTATTCGGGCAAGATATGGGCATAGTCACGATCGAGTTCAATATACAGCTGGTGAACCACCGGCAATTCTCTACCACGGCACCAACAGGAAGGCCTTGCCTTCCATCTTGGGAGAGGGGCTTCATCCGATGAACCGTCAGTATGTGCATTTGTCGGAAGGGACTCATTTTGCAACGCTGGCGGGAAGCCGCAGGGGAGAGCTAGTGATTCTGAAGATTGATACTTCGCGTGCAAAAGAAGCGGGTGTCGTCTTCTTCTTTGCAGGCAACGAAGTATGGCTGGCGGACCGTGTTCCGGCAGATTGCTGCTCGGTCTTTGAACGGGAAAAAGGGAGTAGATAACAATGACAAATTCCATTATAGATATCGGCGTGAATCTGATGCACCGTTCTTTCCATGAGGATCGTGACCAAGTGGTTGCCAGAGCGGCGGAGAACCATGTTACGCCTCTTATCATCACCGGCACTAGCTTAAGGAACAGTGTGGACGCGGCACGTTATGCCGGAACATATTCCGGGAAGCTCTATTCCACCGCTGGCGTACATCCGCATGACGCGAAGAATTGCAATGAAGAGACGATTGCGAAGCTGCGCGAGTTATCAGCCATGCCGCAGGTGGTTGCGATCGGGGAGTGCGGGCTGGATTACAATAGGGACTTCTCGCCGAGGGATGTACAGCGGAAATGGTTCGGGGAGCAGATTCGTCTGGCGCTTGAGCTGGATATGCCGTTGTTCCTTCATGAACGGGAGGCTTCGGCGGATTTTATCTGGATGCTGAAGGAGCATCGCGTGCAAAATGCCGTCGTGCATTGCTTTACCGGCACGCTGCAGGAGCTTAAGGCATATCTGGAGATGGGCTACCATATCGGGATTACGGGTTGGATTTGCGATGAGCGGAGAGGCAAGCATCTCAGAGAGCTGGTGCGGATGATTCCGCTGGACCGGCTGATGATCGAGACGGATGCGCCATTTCTGACGCCTAGGGATTTGAAGGAGAAGCCGAAAGACGGGCGGAATGAACCGGCCATTCTGCCGCATATTTTGCAGGCGGTTGCGGAGTGTATAGGGAAACCGGCGGATGAAGTGGCTCGGGCGACTACGCAGACGGCGAAAGCCTTTTTCCGCATCTAAGCATAGAAAAAAAGCGCCGGGCTTCCCTTGGCCGACGCTTCTCTTCATTTTCTTTTGTACATTTTAGCCCACTCGTTGATGATCTCAGCTCGGGTCTTTGTTAGGTCGCTTGGCCATCGGGATGTCTCCCATTCTTGAATGGCTTGTTGTTTCGTTTGGTAGAAACGGTAATCGCAAATATTCCATGGACAGTACAGCTTCCGGTACCATTTTCCGTTTGAAATATCGGCGGTGAAGCGGCGTACGGTTTTTGCGGCTTGTCTTTTAGCCCAGATGGCATTTGGTGTACTCTGTTCCGTCCATGCAGATGATTTCTTGAAACTTCTGCTCATAACTCTCTAACCTCCTTAGGGGGAAGCTAGAGGCCGTCTAAAGTCTTCATGAGTCACCTCAATTCGAAGTTTGCTGCGGTTGCCTATATTAACGCATCGATTAGGAAAATGTTTCTTGAGCGAAGGAGATGATTCGAATGAAATACTTCAAATCCAGCCTTTGGTCAGCCATTAATTCAGGCGATCCGGAAGTGCAAGAGCGAGCGAAAGCAGAGTGGAAGGTGAACGATCAGCAGTACTGGACTGAGTACTTGAGGCTAGAAGGTAGGCTGGGCAAGGAACTGTATGAATTTTTCCATACCTTCAGTTTCCATGACTATGACTTGAAGGAATACAAGCTCGTACAATCCGAAGTGCATTACGAGAAGGTCGTTGACTTGTATATCACCGTTACGGGCGTCCAGGATGAATGGACTTTGGTCTATAATAATATCAGCAGAGTTGGAATCACGATTGATCCGCCTGATTGGCTTAATCGCAGAGGTTTTGACGATTGGGGTTATGATGAATTGCTAATCGTGGATGACAAGACGCTTTCACACGAGATTCTTTTTGCTTCCGGTACCGCATTACTCGTACATTTTCCCGATAAAAAGCTCTCTGTAAAACAATTTTCCTAATGGATTCCATTGGAATTAGCTATTTCCAGAAAGATGTGGTACAATGAGTTCATAAACGTGACCTGAATTCACATTTCGTAGAGGGTTATTTTTAAACGAAGGAAATAATCCTGCACGATATGTGAATTTTTTATTGTTAGCACAAGATAAGAATGTCATGTAAATCATATACAAGGTGGTAATTGAACATGGAACAAGGTACAGTGAAATGGTTTAACGCAGAAAAAGGATTTGGCTTCATCGAAGTTGAAGGCGGCAACGATGTATTCGTACACTTCAGCGCTATCCAAGGCGACGGCTTCAAATCCCTTGACGAAGGTCAACGCGTTGAGTTCAACATCGTACAAGGCAACCGTGGTCCTCAAGCGGAAAACGTTGTAAAACTGTAGGACTTTTCGTAAAAAATGCCCCGGACTTCAAGGTTTGGGGCTTTTTTCATTATTACAGATCAGAGGAAAGAGGGATATGATGTATTCTCGGAAAAAGACGGCTGAAGAACTGCCTACTGAATTAACAGTGGTATGGTCATGCTCTAGCGAGCAATGCAAGGGATGGATGAGGGATAACTTCTCATTATCCGAAGCTCCCGTGTGCTTCTTATGCCAATCCCCGATGATCAAGGAAGAAAGAATGTTGGCTGTGGTTGCTAATACCAGCTTTAGCCATCAGAAATAGAATGACGAAAGCATCTCCCGTAAGGGAGATGCTTTTTTTATGTCCGAGCAGCCCCGCGTCCAATCCCCGCAACCATTCGCGCAATGCCGTACACCATCAAATACCCCGTACTAATGATAAAAGTCGGCGACCCTAGCACCGAGTGGATCTCGGTCATGTATATGGTATCGTCCAAAATGGTACGAGTAGCGGAAGTGGCAATAACGGTGGAAGCCAGGAAGATGGCGATGGCGGCGAGACCGCCAAAGACGGATTTGCCTATTTGGCTCCGGTAACTGATCCATCCGACAATGGCTGCGGCTATAGCTAGCCCTGCTCCGATAATAAAGATCATAACAATTCACCTCTCTTTACAGCTTGATGCAAAAAGGCGGATCTTATGCGGCAAATTGACAGTAATTATGAGAATCGTTATCATATAAGAGGATTCTTTACATAGGATGAAAGAGGCAATCCGGTGGGCCAGAGGCCTAGCGGAATAATGAAACGGAGGTCGGAGACGTTGTTCGATTTTAGTCTCGTAAAGATGTATTATCATATTTCGCCCGAAGGGGCGGAGCATCCGATTTACGATATACCGGCAACGGGCTTTTTTGATCCGGCTATCCTGAAAGAGGCGCTTCAGCGGAGCGGGGAGACGGTACAGGCGATCTCGAATGCGCTGCCGGCTTCGTTCATCGGAACGTCCCTGTGCAAGGTGAGCGTCGTACAGCTGCTGTTCGCTTCGATGTATAATCAATTACTCGATATGTATCCGGATAATATCAACTACCAGGTGGAGATGCATGACGATCATGCCCATCTAGGTTATAAAATAAAAGAGCTCCGCTCCATTCCGGTGCCAACGGAGCCCGAAGAGCGCATAGCCTTCCTGCTTCAGCATTGGGAGGAGTATTTCACGAATTTCATTACCCCTGCGATTGAAGCAATCGCTGAGGCCGGCGACTTGAAGCCGGATGCGATCTGGCAGCAATTCAGCGGTCAGCTCAAGATGACGCAGGATTTCATTGCGGATCACATGCAAATGCCTCCTCTCACGGAACAATTCCTGGCGGACGGCAAGCTGCTTGCGGAATTCCTTGATCCTGCCTTGTTCAACCGCAGACGCAATCCGTATTACCTCGCGAACCCGCGTTACGTGGAGAACCCGTATAAGCCGGAGGAGAAGTGGCTTGTTCCTTCTTCCTGCTGCATGTACGACCGCCGCGAGAACGGGACCAAATGCTATACGTGCCCGCGTATGACAAGCGACGAGCGTGAAGCGAGAAAATGCGAAATTCTCGCGGAAGCCGCCGTGCACTAATATCTTCCTCTACATAAAAGAGTATCTCCAGGTCCGGTTACCCGGAAGGAGATACTCTTTTTTTCGTTCATCCATACGTTCATCCATTATCTTCGCGTAGATAGGAATGCTCGCTATTGAGCAGCTTCTTCAGGTCCCCGCGGATGATCGTATCCTTTAATTCCCTTGGCTTGAAAGGAATTAGCGGCGATAAATAAGGAACGCCGGCACTTTTGAGCTGAGCCATGTAGATAATAACTAACGTTGTTCCTACAATGATCCCCGTGAAATCGAGGAAAGCTCCCAAGAACAGAAATAGGAATCTCAGGGTTGAAATAGCGGCGACTAGTTTGTTCAATACGAGAAAGGTTAACATGAAGGTTGCCGCGACGATGACCAAGGCGAAAGGGTGGGTCAATTTGACCTTAACCAAGGAATCCCCGATCGTAATGGTACCCACCAATGAAATCAGAATGACTAAGCTCTGCGGAAGGCGGAAGGCAATATCGATCATGGTTCTAAAAATAAAGATGAGCAAGATCATCTCAAATAGTGGGTTTATCAATACTCCCTTTGGGATGAGAACCTTTGCAAAAGCTTCTGGAAGCTCGCTTTGATGGAAATTGCATAACGCAACAAAAATGGCAGGTATATAAATCGATAACAAAAAACCTATAAACCTCGTGATTCTGTTTGTTAACCTGCCGTAACGCGTATGGTATTCATCCGGCGTTTGGATGTTGTCCGTAAATAAGGACGGAACTATAATCGCCCTCGGAGTTCCATCCACAAGAACCGCAACCCTGCCCTCGTACAAACTGGAGGCGATGCTATCCGGTCTTTCGGAGGTTTGGCTGAGCGGAAATATGCTTTTGCGGAACTCAAGCGCTTCTTCCACGATTCGTGATTCCGTGACGTATTTGACTTTAATGGCATGGAGCCGATTCTGAACGAATTGCAAGACCTGCTTATCGACAACACCGTTAAGGTACAGAATGGACACGTTGGTCTTGGCCAAGATTCCGATTTGATGGGTATCTACGCAGAAATCAGGGGTCTTAATCGCTCCCCGAAGCAAGTTGATATTCGTGGAAGCTTTTTCAGTCAGACCGATAATAGGCCCTCGTGGAGCACGTTCCGAAATCGGCTTCTCCAGACTTCGTTCTTTCCACTCGGCGACATCGACCAGGATAGCTTTCGAATATCCCTCAAGCAGCAGGACGGCTTTACCTTCGACAAGACCTTCGGATATTTCCTGGATATGAAAAGAAGACGTTGCGTCGGCAGCTTCAATGACATTGCTTCTAATATAATCAACCAGCTCGCGTTCAACGGGTGCCATATGAAGCAGGGGGCGGATAACCGATTCCTGCAGCCGTTTGCTGTCGATCAATCCTTCTATGTAGACAATTGAAGCTTTTAAATGAGCGGCTTGAATGTCCCTGATCTTCAAATCGGTTGTATGGTGGAAGCGTTGCTTGATGATCGCAAGGTTTTGGTCCAATTGCTTCTGCAGCGTTTTCGGCTCGGTGTCGGTCATGATGCAGCTCCTTTAAGCGTCAACCTGTATAGGTACAGGTTGGAGCAAACCGAACCTTATTATACGCTTCGAACCGGGAACACCGGATCAAATCAATTCGGCATCGGGAACTGCATTTGGAGCCGATGAATAAAGGTTTTGATAATCTTGGAATTGGCCTTGCTCTTCGACTGCATCCAGCCAAGCGGGACGGGCGGCGCGGTAGGCAGATCAATGTCCAGTATTTTATAGATCGGATAGTTCTGGTAATTCCCGTAGTTGAAGGAATAGTTCAACCCCAGCGTAATGGCGAGCTCATCGTCGAGAGCCTGACGGATCGCCTCCAGATTATTGGTTGTAAACAGCAGATTGGTTGCGCCGTAATTCTCGTTCAGGTGCTTGACGTACCAGTCAATATAGTCCTCATTGTAGAGGGCAAGCGGATAACGCATCAGATCCTCCGCTTTAACCCGGTCGCGCAAGGCGAGCGGGCTGTTCTTATTGACGCAGCAGGTCATGCTGACATCCATTACTTTCGTGAATTTGAGTCCTTCGACGCTAGGCTCGAGATCCTTGTAGAGGACGAGCAGACCAAGGTCGGTTTTATCCTGATGAATGCTTGTGATCATCTCCTGGGAGTGGGTCTCCGAGATCTCGATCCGGATATTCGGAAAATCTCTCTTAAACGCCGCAATCGTCTTCACCAGCAGCGACATCGGTCCCGGAATCGTAGCGATGCGCAGCTCGCCGCTGATCGTATTGGTGAAGCTTTGCGCTTCCTCGCGCAGCTCCCGCACTTTTTCGATAATCTCGCTGGCTTTCTCGATCAGAATGATGCCTTCTGCCGTAGGGAAGGTCCCGTGCCTGGAGCGGGTGAACAGCTTCACGCCAAGCTCGGTCTCCAGATGCGTAATGGATTGGCTGATCGCAGGCAGCGTGACATGCAGGTTGTTGGAAGCGGCCGAGATCGACTTAACCTTGGCGACTTCCAGGATATATTCCAATTGGTCAATATTCATGGTGGACGATCGTTCCTTCATTTTTATTTAACATACCGTAAATTTAACTAAATTTATTATTACACTAAACCGTCCTATACTTGAATTGTAAGTTAATTCATTATTCGTTTCGCGCAACGCAATATAGAGACAAGGATGGTGCTTGGTTATGCGTCTGAAAGGCAAAGTAGCGATTATTACAGGTGCGGGTACCGGGATTGGCAAATCGACGGCGCTTCGTTTTGCGAAAGAGGGAGCGAAGGTTGTCGTAACGGATATTAATGAAGCTAGCGTGCAGCAGACGGCCGATGAGGTGAAAAAACTTGGCGGCGAAGCGATCGCGATCCCCCATGATGTAGGCAGCGAGGACAATTGGATCCAGGTTGTGGACGAGGCGGTTAAGACCTTCGGAACAATTGACGTGTTGTTCAATAACGCCGGCATTTACGTGATCAAGCCGCTGTTTGACACAACGGTGGAGGATTGGAACCGCCTGATGAACATCAACGTGACCAGCGTCTTCCTCGGCATGAAGCATGTCATTCCGGTTATGCTGAAGCAGCAGCGCGGTTCGGTCATTAATGCTTCGTCCATCGCGGGTATCGGCGGTTCGCCGAACCATGCGTTATATGGCGCAAGCAAAGGCGCGGTGAGGACGATGACGAAGGATGTGGCAATGGAATTTGCCACGCAGGGCGTACGGGTCAACTCGATTCATCCGGGGTACATTAATACGGCTATGGTTGATTATGCAGCGGCAACAACAAAGCGTGACAAAGCCGAGCTTGGGCAAGCCGTTTCTCCTATTGGCCGAGTAGGCAGCGTGGATGAGGTATCGAATCTCGTCTTGTTCCTGGCTTCGGAAGAATCTTCATACATGACGGGTACCGAAATGGTTATCGACGGCGGCGCGATGGCTCGCTAAGCAATTATTTATTCTTTGATAAGAGGTGGCTATAACGATGCGTTTTGACAACAAAGTAGCAATCGTAACCGGCGGAGCTAGCGGCATTGGGGAAGCGACCGTTCGCGCATTCGCTGCTGAAGGCGCGAAGGTTGTTATTGCGGACTTCTCGGACCGCGGCACGACGGTATCCGAAGAGCTGAACAGTGAGGGCTTTGATACCTTATTCGTAAAAACAAACGTAGCCGACGAAGCAAGCGTCAAGGCGATGGTTGCCGCAACGGTGAAAAAATACGGCAAGCTGGATATCTTGTTCGCGAATGCCGGGATTGGCGCGCAAGGCGTTACCCATGAGTTGTCGATGAAGGACTGGCAGCGCATGATTGATATCAACCTGACAGGTGTTTTCTTGTGCGATAAGTATGCGATTGACCAGATGCTGAAGCAGGGCACTGGCGGGGCGGTCGTGAACTGCGGTTCGATTCACAGCCATGTGGCCCGCAACACCATTCCGGCTTATTCGGCGGCAAAAGGCGGCGTGAAGCTGTTGACGCAAAGCACTGCGATTGCTTATGCGCAGCAAAATATCCGCGTGAACGCAGTTTGCCCGGGCTATATCGATACGCCGCTTATTCAAGGCGGCAGCGAAGAGGCGCGCCAATATCTGATCAACCTGCATCCCATGGGCCGCCTCGGCACGCCGGAGGAGATAGCCAAATCCGTTCTTTTCCTCGCGAGCGAAGATGCATCCTTCATCACGGGAACAACGCTAACCGTAGACGGCGGTTATACGGCGCAATAAGCAGCAAACGGCAGATCTGGAAAGAGGCTGCCTCAAAAGAGGCTCGCTAGAAAAAGGCTCGCATAATTGTTTGAGCATTTTCAAACAGGTTTAATGCGCAGACTGCTGTTTGGCCCAGATAAAAGTTCCTTTTTTTCATTTTCATGTCTTTATAGGACACCTCCTTTTAAAAAGGCAGTTTTTGAATCTGACTCCCGGGATGGTACAATAGTCCAAGAACTTGAAATTCGAGGAGTTGTCGTAACAATGAGCGAACCGAATCAAAAAGAGTTAGTGAACTATCTGGCGGAGAAAACCAAGGTAGCGGCTGAAACGATCAGTCTGGTGCTGAAGCATGAGCAGGCTTTTATCGATAAGGCGCAAAGCACGGCGAAAGGCCAAGTTATCGATATCGACAGCGACGAGCTGGTCGATTATGTGCTGAAGCAGCGCGATGTGAAGCTGGACGAAGTGACGGTCGAGAAAATTCTCGATACGGAGATGGATTATCTCGTCGAGAACGGCTTTGCGGAGTATGAAGACTAAACTAAGCTGCATAACAAAGAAGGCCATCTAGCCCATTTGGGGCAAGATGGCTTTTTTTATCGGCCTATTATTGCGGTACAGCGGTTTTCTCGCTGTCTACAGGAACTGGGCGGGCTTGATCGAGCTCTACTGCGGAAGCAGCCTTGCGGGCCAGCATCCGGTCGTAATAAGGCATAAGCCTTGAAGAGACGAAGGCCACGATTGGCGCGGTGAGGATAACGCCGATACTGCCGGTCATGCCTTGCAGCACTTCGATGGTGACGAGGTTCATATTGACGAGCTGGTCATAAGGCACCTTGTACGCATAGAGGACAAGCAGGGACATAAGCGATGAACCGGTGAAGGCGAGAATCAAGGTTGTTGCCATCGTCCCCATCATATCGCGGCCTACGTTCATGCCGGCAAGGAACAAGGCTCGTGGCCCAAGCTCGCGATTCGTTGTGTACACCTCATGGACGGCCGATGCGATGGAGATGCCTAAATCCATAATGGCTCCTAGCGCGGCGATAATGACCCCGGCGAAGAGAAGGCCTTCGACCTTCATGCCTGTATCGTCGGCGATAATGAGGAGCGTCTCGGAATCATTTGTATTAAATCCGGAGATATGAAGCAGATGTCCGGCTAAGGCGGCTACGCCGCCAGCCAGAATAACGCCAATCATCGTGCCGATAATGGCAGACAGTGACTTGGAGCTCCAGCCGTCTAGCAGCAGCAGCGTCGCAATAATGGTTGTGGTCACGACGATTATCGCTGCGAGCATCGGCGAGTAGCCTCGATACAGCATGGGCAGGAAGAGGAAGATGATACTGCTGAAGGTAAAGAGGAGGGCAACAGCCGACTTCAGCCCCTTTTTGCCTCCGATTGCCCATAAAATAGCCAGAAAAATCGCGATCATGCCATAGAGATAAGGCGCGCGGTAATAGTTGTAGATCGTCACATTGAAATGGGAGGCATTGGCCGTTGAGATGTTCACGACAAGCTTCGTGCCTACCTTTGCGTGAATGTTAAACATGGTACTGAGGTAGTTGGTCACCGGCAAAATATCACCCTTGTGCTCGCCGGACAATACTTTAATCTTTAGCTCTTGCGTACCCCTATACAGCCCTTCGATATTCGCATCCTTCTCGAGCTGTTCCTTCGTAATCTCCACGACCCGTGCTTTCTCGTAGCGTTCATAGCCGCTGCCTAGCTGCTCATTAAACGTGAATTCATCCATCCGGTTGAACTGATATACCGAAGCTGCAAATATGATCAGCAATGCGATAAATACGCCTGTCCGAAATCTGGGCTGCGCCATTTTGCTCCAAAATACGTTCACTGAAGTTTTCCCTCCGTGTCCTTCGATCTTGTCCCCATCATAATAATGAATTGTTAATTAGGTATTAATTTACAATTAATTTAAGGAATAAACCAATTCCATTAACAATTTACCTATACGATAAGACAAGATTAGACATGAACTGGAGGTTATTTCGACTATGAACCGTAAGAGGATCCGCCGGCTGCTTGCGGCAAGCATGCTGGGACTGTTCCTGCTCGTTGCCGGATTAGGCGGGGGTACAGCCGCATTAGCGCATAGCGGCAACAGCGTTGCGTACTCCGATATTGGACTGCAGGACGGCTCCATTGCTTATGATCTTCGGATCGATATGTACGATCTTCGTCTTGCCGTCGCGCCGAATGATCCGGACGTCGGCGATTTTTCGCCGGAAGTGCTGCAGAAATTCGTTACCGAGCATAAGGACGATGTGGAGAATTACCTTTTGGACAAAATCCATCTGTATGCGGACAGCCTGCCGCTGGACGGTTCCTTGCTGACGCTGGAAGCAACGGTAGCGCGGGATCAGCCGTATGCGGAAGCGATCCTTCGCTTCGATCTTTCGGGCAAGCCCGAGCATTTCGTGCTCGACTACCAGCCTATCTACGACGACGTGGATCAATGGCACATGAATTACGTGACGCTGGACCTTAAGCAGGACGGCAGCGATAAGCAAAGCTATGTCCTGAACTTCGACAAACGGGAAGTGGAGCTCGGGAAAATCAGTCTGCTCCGCGCGGTGAAGCAGTTCTTCATCCTTGGCATCGAGCATCTTATTACGGGTTATGACCATATCTTGTTCGTGCTTAGCCTATTGATCGGCGCTCGTTCGATTAAGCAGATTCTTGGCGTCGTAACGGCATTTACCGCGGCTCATACGGTAACGCTCCTGCTGGCCGGCTTTGGCGTCATTAATCTGCCGGGCAAGCTGGTCGAGTCGGTTATCGCGCTTAGCATTATATACGTTGCCTTGAACAGCATCCTGAACAAAAATGCGAGCAAGCATAATCTGTTCCTGGCTTTTGGCTTTGGTCTGATTCATGGGTGCGGATTTGCGGCTACTCTATCGGAGATGAGGCTGGACGGGGGGCAAATGGCGGCGTCGCTGCTGACGTTTAACGTTGGCATCGAGTTTGGTCAGCTAATGATCGTATTGCTGCTGTATCCGGTTATTCATTATGCCCGCAGGATCCGTTGGACCATGCCGGCAATGTCGGCGACGATTTCGGTGTTTGGTCTGATCTGGCTGATTCAGCGTGCTTTTCTATAGACGGAATTTGCGCTGCGGTATGTATAGGTTTCATGAAGGTACGACAAAAGTTTACAAATACTTCACCATGAGGATAACATTGTCAAAACATTTAACCACTAAGGTTTTTATGATGCCTTAGATAGACAAGCTCCACAGGTCAAGGCAATCAAAAAGTGGGAGGGTATTACATTGTTTAACGTTTTGAAGCAACAAAAAGGCGTGCGCAAAGGACTGTACTCCGTACTGGTCGCTTCTGTACTCGCTACGTCACTGACGGCAACGCTGGTTAATGCGGCGGATGAGCCGGGCACAGGTGTCAGCACGCAAGCGGTTGATCCGTACGCGGTGAGCAACGTTATGCTTAATCCGGGCGCAGACGAATCGCAGGTCAACCTGACTTGGTATTCGGCAGCTACGCAGCCGGTAGGCACTGTTGTTCAGATCGCGAAGAAAGCGGATGTGGTTGACGGCGTATTCCCAGTTGCAACGGCTGCTTCGTTTAACGGTACATCCTCGGCTGCGGTGACGGGCTTTTTCTCCAACAAAGCTACGATCACGGGACTTCAGGAATCGACCGATTATGTATACCGCGTAGGTGACGGTCTGGACGAGCATTGGAGCACGGCTTACAACTTCAGCACGAAAGACTCCCATGATTTCAGCGTTATGTTCGTAGGTGACCCGCAGATCGGTGCAGGCGGCAACGCGGTAACGGATGGTGCCGGCTGGGCGAACACGCTGAACAAAGCAACCCAAATGTTCCCGGATATGAGCTACATCATGTCGGCAGGCGACCAAGTGAATACGGCGTCCAGCGAGACGGAATATACGAACTTCCTGAATCCTTCGCAGCTGCGCAACCTGCCGGTTGCAACCGTTGTTGGCAACCATGACGGTGCGGTAAACTACAAGTACCACTACAACCAGCCGAACGAGTCGGCTCAATACGGCACGACCGTTGCCGGCGGCGACTACTACTATACGTACGGCGAGACGCTCTTCATGGTCCTCAACTCCAACTCGTCGAACAGCGCTTCCCATGAAGCGTTCATGAAGGATGCTATTGCAGCGAACCCGAACGCAAGATGGAAAATCGTAACCTTCCACCACTCGATCTATAGCGCGGCAAGCCATGCGACGGATACGGAAATTCTGAATCTGCGTAAAGTGCTCTTCCCGGTATTTGATCAGCTGAAGATTGACCTCGTCTTTATGGGTCATGACCACTCTTACGTAAAAACGTACCAAATGGAAGGCGACCAAGCGATCAAAGGCCAATCGATGGATAACGGCGTATTCGTTAACCCGAAAGGCATTATGTACCTGACTGCGAACTCCGCTTCCGGCAGTAAGTACTACGATTTGAAAACAACGCTGAACGACTACTACTCCGATGTGAAGAGCCAGCTGAAGGTTCCAACCTTCTCGATGATCAACATCGACCACAACTCGATTTCCGTAGATACTTACCGCACGGACACAATGGCTAAAGTGGACACTTACACTATGGTTCACACGGACATGTCGGGTATTGAAGTAACAGCTCCGGCGAAAAAGAACTATGCGGTAGGCGAGCTTCTGGATACAACGGGCTTGGCTGTCAGCAAAATCAACCTCGACGGCTCCAAAACGGCTTTGCCGCTTGACCAAGTAACCATCACTGGCTTTGACTCCGCAACAAAAGGCACGAAGCATGTCACGGTTACTTATACCATTGCCGGCGTCCCTTACACAGGTACGTTTGATGTGGTAGTCGGCACGATGGTGAAGATTTACGCGAAGAAAGATACGATTATCAAAGAGGAAAGTCCGGGGGCGGAGTTCTATCTGGCTCTTGGTAAATCCGACAAGGTTAACGTGCTTGATGTAACGTTCAAGTTTGATTCAACGAAATTCACGTTTGATCCGGCGACAGGGGCGGAGCTTCTGGACAAAACAAACGGCTTCCTGCAGGCGAATGAAGTCGAGCCGGGAACGGTTCGTGTGATCGCCGGCTTCCAGGAGCATCCGATTACGCTTACCGAATTTACGGATATGATCAAGCTGACGTTCAAGCCGGTTAATCCGGATGTCGACAACGTTCAAGCGGATGTCCAACTTGATAATGTTGTCGTGAACACCAGCTCGGAAAATACCGATTTAGACGCAATCTTCGATAAATTGCCATCCTCGATCCTGATCCGTTCCTACAAAGATATTACGGACCTGTTCAAAGACGGCAAGCTGACTTCGGCCGACTTGTCGGTCGCAATCGATCATTACCGCGCTAGCTCGACGGACACTGACTGGGCGAATGCGAAGCTGGCGGACGTGAACTTCGACGGCAAGGTCGATTTGACGGATTTCACGATTATTATTCTTCATATTTTCCAAGGCAAGTAAGCACTAATCTGCAGCGGGAAAAGGCGCCTCGCCGCCTTTTCCTGTATTTTAAACCCATGAGGAGTTCATGATGATGAAAAAGAAATTGTTGGCAGGTCTACTCTTTATCTGCTTCCTGGTTCTCCCGTTTAACGCTTTGGCTTTTGCGGCCGATTCTTCTACGGTTCAATTCTCGAAGCAAGCGATCGAAGTTGACAAGAATGCCTCCTCCTTCACGGTTGATCTTGTTCTGAACTCGCAGACTCCTTTCGGCAGCGCGGAGTTTGGAATCAAGACAGACAGCCATGTGCAGTTAAAATCGGTTACTTATTCGCAAGCAATTGGCAGTGCCTCGCAAGTATCCATTAAAGAGAAGAACGGCATCAGTTATTTCGGATTCTTTGATACATCGAACCATTTCTCGGGAAGCTTTACGGCTTGTACGCTTACCTTTACTTACACGGACAGCGCGGCTGCCGTTGTTACCTTGGCGGAGACGACTCTGACCAGATTGACCGGAACGGGCGGGGCCACCAGCGAGAGCCTCACTCCTAATCAAACGTTGCAAATTACGCGATCAGCTTCGAATACACCGGGCGGGGGCACAACCGATCCGGGCAATGGCGGGAATACAGGCACAGGCAATACAGGTGGATCGGATAACGTTTACACGCAAGTCATCGACAATACGAAAGCTCTGGAAGCTCTAGAGCATGCGGCTCCGAACAGCCAGAACGTTAAAACCATCTCCTTCGAAGTGAAGAGCACGGATGTAGGCGGCGCGAAGGAAATTGCGTTCCAGTTGCCATACTCTCTGTTTAACGCCGACGAGAAACGCCAGGTTGAGATCAATACGCCGTTTGGTACGGTTACCATTCCGGATCATGTCATTCCGGCCGGCCAGCTTGGTTCGGCGCAAAGCCTGACGCTTCGTATTAAGCAGGTCGATCCGGCTTCCTTGCCGGCTTCCGCCCAGCAGCAAGTAGGCAGCCGCCCTGTGCTGGAGCTGCATTTTGAACTGGATGGCAAAGCGATTGAATGGAAGAACGAGCAGGCGCCTGTTCAGGTCGTGCTTCCGTACACATTGTCCGCTACAGAGAAAGTAAACGCGGATCTGATTGTTGCCGCTTATATCGACAGCAACGGTAAGCTGCAGATTGTACCGACAGGACGTTTCCACGCGGAAGACGGTGAAATGAGCTTCTCCACAACGCATTTCAGCTTATACACGATTGTGAACAGCAGCAAAGCTTTCAAGGACACGACGTCCTCGTGGGCACGCCAAGACATTGAAGCGTTGGCGATCCGCGGCATTATTAACGGCACAACCGCCGACACGTTCTCGCCAAACGCTAATATTACGAGAGCGGACTTCACGAAGCTGCTGGTAGGCGTACTCGCCAAGCATGCGGAGTCGACTGGCGCGGGCTTCAAGGACGTTACGTCCAAAGCTTACTACTATGATGCGGTTATGACCGCTCAAGCGCTTGGTCTTGCAAGCGGCTCGGGTGACGGCAAGTTTAATCCGGGTGCATCGATCTCCCGCCAGGATATGATGGTGCTGCTCGACCGTGCCTTTACGGCAGCCGGTCATCCGCTGAAGGAGACGGCATCGCTGCCTGGCTACAAGGATGCCGCCAAGGTAGCGGCTTACGCGAAGCCAAGCGTAGAGAAGCTGATTGCTTCGGGTATTATTAACGGCAGCAACGGTTATCTGACTCCTCAGAACAACTTGACCCGCGCTGAGGCGGCTAAGGTTCTTCATTTGTTGTATAACGAGCTTTATTAAGATGGATGGAGTCCATTACAATCAACCTTTTTGGACGATAGTGGTTCATTCCGGGTTTATTTGCTGGAATGAATCCAACATAGCGTAAAAGATGCGCCTTTCAGTCCGATTACGCTGGAGAGGATCCAATGTATGTACGCTAAGAAGCAAAGAAAGGACTGTCTCAATGAGACAGCCCTTTCTTTTGTTGGAACATCATAGATCATCGCCACGGTGTCGGTACGCTTACCCTTTAATCGTCACCGAATTATTGCTCGTATTGTTCTTCACGTCGAGGTGAAGAACTTTGCTGAAGAATTCATCCGGGACGTATAGGGAGCCTTTAATTAATTTAGGTGCGGCAAACAGCTGAATCGGAGCCATTTTGTTAATGGTGTAGCTGTTTTTGCCTACGGTTACCGATGTCCATTGCGCATCGCGGGAAATTTCCGCGCTTTGCGTTTTGTTGCTCCATTTTATTTTATAGCCAAGCGCTTCCGCAGCTTTACGAAGCGGAATGTAATGGGCGCCGTTTGGACCGGCCGTCAGATCCTTGGTGGACAAGGTTAAGGTTGGGCCAACCGAAGTGGTGGCGTCAACCGGAATGTTGATGATGCCGCCGGCATAAGGCGCGATCTCGTATTGCTGGAACACCAGATTAACGTTGCCTTTGCTGTCTACGAAGTAAGTATGACCGGCGTCAATTTTGAACGTTGTCATGGCATCCCAGAAGAAATTATCCGGGTTTTTGCTGATGGTGTAACGTACCGCGCTGTTGGCCGCCCCAAAGCCGCCGTCGCCAAGCGCCTGCTCAAGCGTAAGCTCGGCGGCCTGCTGGCTGTTTACGATATTGTAGCCCTCTACGGCAGTGCCGCCGTGAGCGCCGCCGGTGAACTCGTAGGTGGACACGGTGAACGAGACGATGCCCTTCGCGGCAGTGCTGCCGTCGGCCTTCAGCTCGTAGGCTACATTGAGTTCATAAGCACGGAACGGATAATCGTTCTCTTGCGCGGACTTTTTGTCATCGGCCGCGAGAGCCTTCAGCTTGTCGATTTCTTTCGTCGCTTTTTCCTCAATGCTGGCGTTTAATTTATCTTGATAGGAAGTATCAAGCATACCGCTAATTACAGGAACGGAGATTTTTACGGTAAGCAGGTCGGATGTTTCCTCAATCACTTTTGTTGTTACTTTAACGGCTTGCGTATCGGGAAGCACGGCGCTGATTGGCACGGCTGTAATCGGTTCGGCAGTTACGGCAACAGGCACGGCCGTGGATTCCGCTGCCATGGCTAGCGCAGGAGTAAAGGCAAGCAGGCAGGAGCCGGCAACGGCAATGGTAAGCATTTTAAAAGGTTTTCTCATGATGGGTGGCCTCCTAGTATAAGTTCGGGAATTGAAGTCACCATGTAGACGGATGAGTGTATCGAAAAGTTTCATTGCTAAACTAAATTTTTTATTCCGGCCGGGCGGAGACGCCTCCTCCAAATGCGATCCGATATCCATCAGCGTCTTTAATGGTAAATTCACTCCAATGCTCCGAGTAGTTAGGGCCGTTAACAATCTCGACATCTTTAGCCAAGCACTCTTCCGCCAGCAAGTCAACGGCATCCGTGTAAGCAAAAGCATCAAAGTATAAGCCGCCTTGCACAGCAGAATTTGGCCGCACGTCATCCTTGTTTACGGCAGGGTGCAGAATAAAGGTTATATTTTCTCTTGTTACATGGACATGTCCGCCAATCTCTTCGTATGTAAACCCGAGATTGAGGTAGAATGATGAGGCCTCTTGTATATCTTTAACCAGCAAAACGGTAGATGAACCCGTAATTTTGGCTTCTGCCGTTGATCCGCTCATTTTACCCTCTCCAGACATATGGAATATAAACCCATTTTATATTACGATCATACAATGCTGCCCAGGTTGGAGCAATATAAGAAATGGACAAGGTCGCTTGGTCGGACGAATGAATAGGTTTAGACTGGCAGACGAGCAAGGGGATCCACTTGGTCTACGTTGTACGGAGTGCAACATAAATAGCCCCGAAGGGGCAGTGTTAAGACTTACGTTGTACGGAATACAGGATAATCCGCCAAATTGGTCTAAAAAGTCCTTAGGAAGGCGAATATCCTGCACTTTATACAACATAGCTTGAGCAGGCAGCGCGAAAGCGGCATTTATCCTGCACTAATTACAATCTGGCCTGGCAGATTGAACCGATGAAGAGCGGCAAGGCCGGAGCGGAGCAACAGACATGCTCGCTGAGAAGCGCAGCGCTCGCCTTTGTACCCGGATTTCAACCGCTGTAGCGGTATATTCGAGGAAATCAGGGTACAACAGCGATCGAAGGAGCATGTCTTTTGCGCAGCGATAATGCCCGGCAACCGCCAAGCGTCTGTTCCGAACCCAAACAGCCAGATTGTAGAGTTTTTCGGCTATTCCCGACATATTGCTGCCCGGCGGCAATCGGTATAATGGAATAGTACAAGAAATCATCCGATTCAAATGGAGGGTTTGTCCACGTGACGAAACAATCAATGACCGCAATACTTGAGCAAATGACGCTGGAAGAAAAGATTTTTCAGCTCATGCAGCTTACCCCTAATTTTCTCAGCGAAGATGACGCTAACCTGACGGGGCCGCTGGCCTGGATGGGCGTTACGGAAAATATGGTGAACAATGCAGGATCCGTGCTGAGCGCCGTTGGCGCGAAGGAAACGATAGCCCTGCAAAAAAAATACATGGAGAACAGCCGCCTCGGCATTCCTCTGCTTCTAATGGCGGATATTATCCACGGCTACCGTACGATTTTCCCGGTGACGCTGGCGATCGGCAGTACCTGGGACCTGGAGCTGGCGGAGAAAAGCGCCGCGATTGCAGCCAAGGAATCGGCCGTTACGGGCATTCACGTGACGTTTGCGCCGATGGTGGACCTTGTCCGCGACCCGCGTTGGGGCCGCGTGATGGAGTCGACGGGCGAAGATCCGTACCTGAACAGCGAATATGCGCGTGCCTTCGTCCGCGGCTTCCAAGGCGATGACCTGGCAGGCGATATGGACCGCGTTGCCGCATGCGTGAAGCATTTTGCCGCTTATGGCGCAGCGGAGGGCGGACGCGATTACAATACCGTCAACATGTCGGAAAGACAGCTTCGCGAGTCTTATCTGCCGGCTTATAAAGCCGCGCTGGACGAAGGCTGCGAGATGGTGATGACGGCCTTCAACACGGTCGACGGCATCCCGGCCACCGGCAACAAGTGGCTGATGCGGAACCTGCTTCGCGACGAGTGGGGCTTTGACGGCATGCTGATCTCCGACTGGGGCGCGGTAGGGGAGATGATTCCCCATGGCGTTGCGGCAGACGGCAAGGAAGCCGCGCTGAAGGCGATTGAAGCCGGCGTCGATATGGAGATGATGACCTCCCACTATGCGAACCATTTGAAGGGGCTTGTAGAAGCAGGCAAAGTGGATATCAAGCTGATTGACGAGTCCGTGCTCCGTATTCTGAAGCTGAAGGACAAGCTGGGTCTCTTCGAGAATCCGTACCGCGCCGCAAGCGAAGAACGGGAGAAGGAAGTGCTGCTGTCGCCCGGGCACCGGGCTGCGGCACGCGAGATTGCGGCCAAGTCCTTCGTGCTGCTGAAGAACGAACGGGAGGCTCTTCCTCTTCGCAGCGGGCAAAAGCTTGCGCTCATCGGGCCGTTTGCCGAAAGCGGAGATATTCTGGGTCCTTGGTCGATCTGGGGCAAGCAAGAGGAAACGGTGCAGCTTCATGCGGGTCTATCTGCCCATAAGGCTGCGGATATCGTTGCGGTAGCGAAAGGTTCAGACATCGACGCCGTGACCGAGGAGCAGCTTCAGGAAGCGGTCGCAGCGGCATCGCAAGCCGACGTAATCGTATTGGCGCTGGGCGAAAGCTCCGAGATGAGCGGGGAAGCGGGAAGCCGCGGCGACATTCGTCTGCCAGAGGCGCAGCTGGAGCTTGTTCGGAAGCTGAAGCCGCTTGGCAAGCCGATCGTGGTTGTGCTGTTCAACGGCAGACCGCTTGATCTGCATGGCGTCATCGAAGAAGCGGATGCGCTTCTCGAGGTCTGGTTCCCGGGTACGGAAGGCGGCAATGCGATCGCGGATGTGCTCTACGGCGACGTGAACCCGTCCGGACGTCTGACCATGTCTTTCCCTTATTCCGTTGGGCAAGTTCCGGTGTACTATAACAACTACAATACGGGACGTCCGCTTACGCTTCAAAATGCCAATGAGCGTTACGTCTCGAAATATTTGGACATGCCGAATGCGCCGCTTCTGCCGTTTGGTTACGGTCTGAGCTATACGAGCTTCTCGTACAGCGAAGCCAGTCTGTCGACGGACGTTATGAACGCGGGAGATACGCTTCGGGTATCGGTTAACGTGACAAACACGGGAGCTTCTGCCGGCGAAGAGGTTGTCCAGCTGTACGTACGCGATCTTGCCGGCGAGGTTGTCCGACCGCTGAAGGAGCTGAAAGGCTTCCGCAAGCTGGCTATCCAGCCGGGCGAGACGCAGGCGGTGACGTTCGAGATTACCGAGGAGCAGCTTCGTTATTACCACGCGGATCTGCAGTTGAAGAGCGACGCAGGCGAATTCCATGTCTTTGTAGGCCCTAACAGCCGCGATGCGGAAGCGAAATCGTTCCGCCTTACGAAATAAAAACAAAAAAAGCGCGGGCCAGCCATCGGCAGGTTCGCGCTTTTTTTGCTGACAACACCTTTAATAGAGCATGCCTAACAGATAATAGCCAATCTCCACTGTTATATCAGGGATTATCTGCCGATTGCAAGGTAAAAGAAAGCATGGCGGTTTATTTCGGACATTCCGAGAGCGAACCAATTATGTATCCGCATTCATGAATAGAAAACGGACTAATCTGCCCTTTTTCGCGTTTATATCGTGGTTTACAGAAAAGGGGGAAGAGGACTATGATCAAATCTGCAAAACTTCATATGTTCATATTCGCTGAGTTTCCGTTAGAAACGGAGAGCAGGGGAACCAATTGCGATAGGCAGGAACGTTCATGCTTGTCGCCGGGGTGAATCGGCAAGCCGGCCGCATGATTGCGGCAGCAAGCCGTAGGGCGACTCTAGACGCCCGAATCCGTCAGCTAACCTTGTAAGCGTTGATAGAGAGGGTGAACTTCGGTTATTTACGGGCCGCGGGAGGATACTCTGCGGTCTTTTTTCTATGCGTAGAAAAAAGCAAAGGTGGTTACATTAGCACTGATAAGTGTTCGAGTAGCCAAGTATCCAGGTATTAGATGTTTAACTTCAATGTTGGCGGTGACCTGTGTGTTTACTCTTATCAAAAGATTACTGATCGGGCGTCCCCTCAAGTCCACGGAATTAGGGGAACAGAAGCTCATTAAGACGAAGGCGCTTGCGATCCTGTCCTCGGATGCCTTATCATCCGTTGCTTACGGGCCAGAGCAGATTTTGCTCGTCTTGATGACCGTTAGCGCAGCGGCGTTTTGGTATTCGATTCCGATTGGTGTCGGGGTGCTGGTCTTGTTAACGGCACTTATCTTGTCTTACCGGCAAATTATATTTGCCTACCCGCATGGCGGGGGAGCGTATGTCGTATCGAAGGAAAATCTCGGGGTGTTCCCGGGACTCATATCAGGCGGCGCCCTGCTGGTCGATTATATTTTGACCGTAGCGGTAAGCGTCTCGGCGGGTACGGACGCAATCACGTCCGCTTTTCCAAGCCTGCACGAGCATTCGGTACTGATCTCTATCGTGTTTGTCCTTTTTATTACGATATTAAACCTGCGGGGCGTGACCGAATCCGCGTCTATCCTTGCTTATCCCGTTTACTTATTTGTGCTCGCGATCTTTATTATGGTGGGCGTTGGGTTATACAAAATCATTTCCGGCGATGTATCGCCGCAGCTTCACACCGCCGTTGGCACGCCGGTTGCGGGCATCAGCCTGTTCCTGCTGCTCCGCGCGTTCGCATCCGGCAGCTCGGCTCTGACCGGGGTCGAGGCCATCTCGAATGCAATCCCGAACTTCAAGGATCCGGCTCCCAACAATGCGGCTAAGACGCTGCTGGCCATGGGCGGTCTGCTGTCCGTTCTGTTCGCGGGTATCGTCTTCCTGGCGTATTACTACGGCGTAGCGCCGAAAGAAGAAGTAACGGTCGTGTCGCAGATTGCCGAGAGCATATTCGGTCGTCATACCATGTATTATTTTATCCAGGGTACAACGGCCCTTATCCTTATACTGGCGGCGAACACCGGCTATTCGGCCTTCCCGCTGCTCGCGGTTAACCTGGCGAAGGATAAATTCATCCCGAGAATGTTCACGGTCCGCGGTGACCGTCTCGGCTACTCGAACGGCATTATCAGCTTGGGCGTTCTGTCCATTATCCTGATCATTGCGTTCCAGGGTAAAACGGAGCATCTTATCCCGCTGTATGCGGTGGGTGTGTTCGTACCGTTCACGCTGTCGCAGACGGGCATGCTGGTGAAATGGTTCCGTCAGCGGCCAAAGGGCTGGGTCGGCAAGTTCATCATCAACTCTATCGGAGCATTAATCAGCTTTATCGTATCGATGATGTTCTTCCTGACGAAGTTCGAGCAGGTGTGGTCGATTCTGATCTTCCTGCCGCTTATTATCTTCGTGTTTCACCGGATCAAGAAGCACTACGAGGCAGTAGGCGAGCAGCTTCGCCTTGCGACCTGCGAGCCGGTGATGCCGATTGTGGGCAATGTAATGATTTTGCCGGTCTCAGGGATTACGCATGTGGTAGAACACTCGATACTCTATGCCAAGTCGCTCAAGCCCGAACAAATCATTGCCGTTTACGTGCCTTTCGAGAAAGAGGATGAAACGATCTTCGAAGAGAAGTGGGAAAAATTCCAACCGGATGTCCGGCTGGTGACCCTGCACTCGCCATACCGTTCGATTTCGAATCCGCTATTCAAGTTCATTGATACGGTGCAGCGCAAAGCGAGCGAGAACAATTACCAGGTAACCGTCATTATTCCGCAGTTTATTCCGAAGAAGGGCTGGCACAACATTTTGCACAACCAAACGAGCTTGATGCTCCGTGCCCAGCTCCTGTACCGCAAGGACGTTATCATCACCACCGTGCCGTACCATTTGAAAAAATAGCAAAAAGCCTCGGTCCCGTTGGGACTGAGGCTTTTTTGATGTCCTTAACGATGCCGCGCATCGTTAAGGACATTAATAACTGCACCACCCGGCTCAGGGGTTACAACTCGACTTCCTTAACGGAAGCGGACCGTTGCTTCGACGGCCAGAATACCCCTTTGCCGATCCATACCGTCAGCGCCGGCACAAGGAAGGAGCGGACGATAAACGTATCGAGCAGGACGCCGATGGCCGTTACGGTGCCGAACTGGACAAGCACCTGAATCGGCAGCGTCGCCAGAACGGCGAAGGTACCTGCGAGGATCACGCCGGCCGAAGTGATGACGCCGCCGGTCTGTGCGACGCCTTCCACGATGGCGCGGTTGAGCGGCATGGTTTTGCTCTTCTTCCAGATGCTCGACACCATAAAGATGTTATAGTCCTCGCCCAGCGCTACAAGGAAGACAAAGGCATAAAGCGGAATAAGACCCTGGATCGCTTCCGCGCCAAACAGATAGTGCAGCACGAGCCAGCCGATTCCAAGCGCGCTGAAGTAGGAGAGAAGGACGGTACCCATCAAATACAGCATCGCAACAAACGAACGCAGGTAGACAAGCAGCAACAGCGCAATCATTCCGATAATAACCGGAATCACCCGGTAGGCATCGCCATTAGTGACATGGCGCGTATCGTATTGCTCGGCGGTAGCGCCTGCGATCCACACTTTATCGGAAGCATCGGTGATGCCCGCATCCGTAAGCGACTGCTCGGCAGCCGTGCGGATCGTCGGAATCATGTCGAGCGCCTCGATGGAATACGGGTTCATCGCCAGTTCCACGTTATAGGAGACGATACTCGAATCCTTCGTATTGGCCGCAGGCTCGGAAACGCTGCTTATATTCGCCAGCTCTCCAAGCTTCTGATCAAGCGGCAAGTCCTTGCCGTCCGTTTTCACCAGAACTTGAACCTTCGCCAGGCTGCCTTCCGCGAAGTGTTCCCCAATCAACGTAAATCCTTCGCGGGAAGGCATATCTTTAGGGAAAGAAGACAGCGTATCGTACGTAAATTTGATCTGGGACGAAAATGCCGCCGTAATGCCAAGCACGATGAGCGTCGTAATGGCAATAGTCTTAGGCCGTTTAACGATCGCTTCGCCCAACCGGATGCCAAAGGCCGGCTTGGTTTTTGGAGCGGGCAACGGTTTGTTTTTGCGCGCGGCGCGGGCAGCCTGCATTTCCGGCGTACGCGGTACGAACGGATAGAAGGAAGCGCGGCCGAGAATGGCAAGCAGGGCGGGCACAAGCGTTACGCTGGCGATCATCATAATGAGGATCGACAAGCTGAACGGTACGGCAAAGCGGTGAATCGCCCCGTACTGCGCGAGCAGCAGGGCAAGCAGCGACATGACGACCGTAAGACCGCTCATCGTGATCGCGCCGCCGGAGTCGCCGAGCGCTTTGAGCAGGGCTTGTTTTTTATCCGATTCCTCCGTAAGTACGCTGCGGAAGCGCGCGATCAGGAAGAGGCAGTAGTCCGTTCCTGCGCCAAAGAGCAAGACGGTCATAATGGATAGTCCTTGCGAGTCGTAAGAGATCCAGCCTTCATCGGCCATCCAGCCGAGAATCGGACCGGTAAGGCCATAAGCGAAGCCAACAGCAACAAGCGGAATAAGAGCAAGAATAGGCGAGCGGTAGATCAATAAAAGAATGATAAGAACAAGCAGAGTAGTGGCGATCAGGAGCGACACGTCGGCTCCTTTGAACAATGACGTAGCATCGACTCCAATACCCGCAGGCCCGGTAATCCGGCCGACAAGTCCCTCGTCATCCAGGGCGGTATCAAACGGCTTGGTTGTAAAAATCGCATCGGCATCCGCCTGAAGCTGCTCGAGACTCACCTTCAGCTCGTCGGACGAAGCATTTTTATCAAATACGACCGTTTGCAGCAGCGTGGTGCCGTCTTCCGACAGCATCGCTTTCAAGGCAGGCAGCGGCATCTCGTGAAGCGGAGGCAGCTCCGTCTGCTGAGGCAGCGGATCATCCGCCAGCTTTTTGGATAAAGCCTGCACCTGTGCGATATCCTCATCCGTCAGCCCGGCGGTTCGGTGCCAGGCAATGATAGCCGGGATACCGTTATGTTCGTTAAATGCATCGGCTTGCACGGACGGTGCGCTGCTCGTAAGATTGGCCGCCGCATCATCTTTATGATCGCTGGAAGACGGCAGGAGGGCGCCCGCGAGGCCAACGATTAAGATCCATAGCACCAGCGTAATCCATCGTCCCCGTTTGCCGCTGACGGCATTTGCGATGTTTTTAAGTCCATTCATTCTTTCTCATCTCCCTTTTGTTCAATCTTGGATTCTTCTCTTCCCAGCTCCGAGGCTAGCCCGTACAGCAGCACGTCAATCGTTCGCGTTGCCAGCATCTCTATCGGCACTGTGCTGACGGGGCCCCCCGGTCCTCCCGGCTTGCGTTGGATCATGCTCAGCAGAGTGAAGGCGGAAGGATACGGATCGAGTCCACCCTCCATAATGCCCCGGAATTGGCCGGTTTGCTGTCCTTCTTGGAACAGGGCTGCAATCGGCAGCAGGTAGCAATCCCGCCACCACTGCGTAATCAGCTGCCGGTTCTCCGGGCGCAGCTCATGCCGGATATCCCGTTCCATCTGGCTGAGGTCATCGGGCATATTCAGCAGGATATAAGCGACGACCTGAATCAGCCTTTCCCGTACCGTCCCCGGGCTGTCAACAATGTCGTGCATGGCGGTCTTGGTCTCTTCGGTGACCGTCCGCAGCACTTCGGTATAGAGCGCCTCTTTATCCGCAAAATAATGGTACATCGCCGGCTGCGTTAATTCGCAGGCCTCCGCGATTTGCCTTGTTGTGACGGATCGGTAGCCGTGCTCCATGAACAGGTCATGCGCGGTCTTGATAATCATGGCGCGGGTGGCTTCGTCAAGCGGCTGTTTTTTTCTGCGTCCCATAATTCGTATCCCTTCTGTCTGAATAGCGATAGTTTAATAACTAATTTATCATGTGATAAATTTAGTGGCTGAGAAGATTTTATCAATCGATAAATTAAAAAGCAAGCCAATCCGAGCCGATGTCATCGATCTGCCTTATTTACGGATGCGCGGATAACGGAAAAAGGGATGTCCCGCGGCCGATTGGCTGCGGGACATCCCTTGCTAGTGCTATATTTTACAAATTAGAAATCGAAGTTGTCCGGGTCCGGACCAACGCGCCGGTCTTCGTTCAGAGCGTCGATTGCGGCCATATCGTCGGAGGACAGCTCGAAATCAAACACGTGCGCGTTCTCGATGATGCGGGATTCCTTGATCGATTTCGGAATCGTTACGACGCCGTTCTGCAGATCCCAGCGCAGAATGACTTGAGCTACCGACTTGCCGTGTTTGGCTGCGATTTCGCCCAGTACCGGATGATCAAGCAGATGGCCTTGCATCAGCGGGGACCATGCTTCCAGTTGAATGTTGTGCTCGCGGGTGAAGGCACGCAGTTCATTCTGGGCAAGCATGGGATGGTATTCGACTTGGTCAACCATCGGCATAACCTCGGCATCCTTCATTAAGTCTTGCAGATGATGCACGTGGAAGTTGCTCACGCCAATCGCCTTCACGCGGCCTTGCTTGTAGAGTGTCTCGAGAGCGCGCCATGCGTCTTTGTATTTGCCTTCAACAGGCCAGTGGATCAGGTACAGATCCAGGTAGTCCAGGCCAAGCTTGTTCAGGCTTGTCTCGAAAGCCGCAAGCGTCGACTCGTAACCGAGGTCGGCGTTCCATACCTTCGAAGTAATAAACAGATCTTCTCTTTCAATGCCATGCTGGGCCATCGATTCGCGGACAGCTTGGCCAACGCCGGCTTCATTATCGTAGATGGCCGCCGTATCGATGCTGCGGTAGCCGTTTTTGATCGCGTCTTTCACGGATTGAATCACGACGCTGCCGTCCTCCACTTTGAATACGCCAAGGCCAAGCCAAGGCATAGCTACGCCGTTTTGCAGAATTACTTTATCGTTTAAATGTTTTGCTGTTGTCATGTTGGGAATCCTCCTAAAATGAATTATCACCCAAATGGCCTTAAATAAAGGCCATTTGTGATGATTCATGCTTCGAAAGCATGGACCTAATGTTTGGTCACACGGATAAGTTCTCGTTTAAGCCGAAGCTTTCAGTTCTTTGCTTTTTGTATCTTTGTTTTCCAGCGAGCGGCTCCATGCCGTTAGGGCAACGGCGCCAAGCACCATAATCGCGCCAATCCAAGGGGTATGAATCAAGCCAAGCTCGTCGGTAATAATACCGCCGACGTAAGCGCCAATGGCGATACCGGCGTTAAAGGCCGAGATGTTCAAGGCAGAGACGACATCAATGGATTTTGGCATATACCGCTCCGCAAGCAGAACGACATACATTTGAAGACCAGGGACGTTCATGAAGGCCAGCAGGCCCATCAAGGTAATCGTCACTAATGCAGCGACCGCATAAGGTGCCGTGAACGTCAGTACCAGCAGGATAACCGCCTGCAGGATAAACATCACAAGCAGAGCGGACAAAGGCTTTTTGTTAGCCGCTTTGCCCCCGATTAGATTGCCTGCCGCAATCGCGACACCGTACAGAACCAGAATGCCCGCAATCGTACTCTCTTTAAACCCGGTGATATCATGAAGCAGCGGCGACAGGTAGGTGAAGACGACAAACGTACCGCCGTACCCAAGCATCGTGATGGCAAAAGCGAGAAGCAGCCGGCCGTTCTTCAGTACCTTGAAAGGCTCGCTCAGCTTCGTCCGGTTACCCTTGCGCAGGGTATTAGGGATAAGCAGCAGGTTGGAAATAAGCGCAATGACGCCAATCACTGCAATAGCGATAAAAGCGGTGCGCCAGCCCATATGCTGCCCAAGCAGCGTGCCAAGCGGCACGCCGGTCACGGTAGCGACCGTCAGACCCGAGAACATCATCGCAATGGCGCTGGCCCGGCGGTCTTCAGGAACAAGATCCGCGGCGATCGTAGAGCCGATCGACATAAACACGCCATGCGAGAAGGATGAGATCACGCGGGCGATGAGCAGCATCGCGATACTGCCCGCGCTGGCCGCGAGGCTGTTGCCGAGAATAAAGATGATCATAATCGCGATCAGCAACGTTTTGCGCGGCACCCTGGAGGTCAGGGCGGTAAGCAGCGGAGCCCCTACGGTAACGCCAACTGCATATAAAGTAACGGATAAACCCGCAGTCGTAACGGATATGTCCAGATCTTCCGAGATTAAAGGCAGGAGTCCAACACTGATGAACTCCGTCGTTCCGATGGCAAAAGAGCTGATGGCAAGCGCGAGCAGCGCCAGCGCCGAGCGGCTCTGTTTGGTAACCATATCGTTGCACTCTCCGTTTCGTAATGTTGTATTGTTCGGCCGGTAAGTGCTATTATGGAGGCAATCAGTCGATGTGACTAGTACGCACTATTTTGTAATATAGATACTAAAAAGTAATATAGGCACTAAAAAGTACCTATGGAACAGGAGGAGCAGCAATGGAAACAACAATCATACCGCCGAAGAAATACAACATCTCCGTGGAAGCAACGCTTGAAGTAATCGGGGGCAAGTGGAAATGCGTGATTTTATGCCATCTGACGCATGGCAAGAAAAGAACAAGCGACTTCAAGCGGCTTATGCCTTCTATCACGCAAAAGATGCTGACCCAGCAGTTAAGGGAGCTGGAGGACGACGGAATCGTGAACCGGATTGTCTACAACCAGGTGCCTCCAAAGGTCGAATACGAGCTTACGCCATACGGTGATAGTCTGCGCCCGATCCTTGATTCCTTATGCAATTGGGGGGAACAGCATATTATCAAGGAATACGGCAGCAAAGCAGCGGTGCTTGAAGATAACATCCTTAATAATTTGCATGATTAAAAAATAAGCCCATCCGGCCAACATGGCGGATGGGCTTATTGCTTCTTTTATTCTTCGTTGTCCAGGATCTGCACCAACGCGGGATCGGATTGAACCTTGCCCGGAATTCGCTGGCCTCCGGACGTCACATAATTGAATGCAAGGCTTGCGGTGTTCTCCGTCAGCGGGTTCTCCGGTTCAAACACGGCCTGGGCGGCGAAGGTAACGCGGATCGTCTGGAAAGCCCCGATTACGCCGAGCAGAATACCTGCCGCAGGATTAACGGAAGGCGAACTTATGCCATTAATCGAGACGCTGCCCGGGATAAACGACAGGCCGGCAGGAACGATATCCTGGAGAACCGCGTTATCAAGCGTTGTCGACTCCGGATTGTTGACCACAACCGTATAGATGACGGAGTCGCCTAGGAACACCTCGCTGACGTTGACCGACTTCGTGACGGTTGGCGGTCTCAGCACCGTGACGGTCACCGGATTGGTGCGAACTCTTTGATCCACAAGCTGGCCGTTTGGCAGAATGAATTGGAACAAAATATCGCCTTGATTCACAAGCAAGCCGTTTGGCGGATAAGAAACGACCTGGAGGATAAACGTAACGACGTTTGTAATTCCGGCGATCATCGTACCGAGGAACAGCCCTTTATAATGATCGGCGCCGGGTACCGGGAATCCGTTCACCGTTAAGCTGTTTGCGACAAAGGAAGAGCCTTCCGGCAAATTATCGAACCAGGTAGCCAAGGCATTGTAGGAGCCGGAGTTCTCCACTTCGACGACATAATTAATAAACTCTCCGACAAAAGCAGTGGACTGGAGCGCTCTTTTGGTCGCCGTAATCGTAGGCTGCGTAACCCTGATGGAAACCGTGTTGGACACCGCGGGAGTGCGGTCGACCTCATCTTCATTGAACCGGACTACCGCGAAATCGTCGATTCTCGGGAAAGACTCCGGGATCGAAGTGACAATGGACTGGAAGGTTACGGTGGAAGTCGCTCCCGAGGCGAGCGTGCCGATATTTAAGCCAGCCGTAAGATCGCCGATGGCAGGGACGCCGTTTACCTGTATCGATCCCGGAATGACGGAAGTGCCGGCGTTAACGACGTCCGAGACAATGACATCGGTAGCCGGAATGGCACCGTTATTCGTGATTTCAATGGTGTACAGGATCCTTTCCCCAACAACGGCGGTTGCTACGCTGGCCGATTTCACAACATCCAGGGTATATATCGGATTTCTGACAAGCACTTCGTTCGATACCCCGGTTCCCGTGAGAGGTGTCCGGCCAGGCGGCGTATAAGTGTAAGTCGCATTCGCTTGGTTGACATAGAATTGGGATGGCGGCACGGCTGTCGTAATGACATCGTAAGACACGACAACAGCCTCGCCGGGAGCAACGGTTCCAACCGGGATACCTGTAATCGGACTTGCGATAGCATTCAGCGTACCGTTGATCCGTACCGTTCCGGCTACGAAGGAGCTGTACGCGTTAAGCGGATCGAACAGGACCGGAACGATATTGATATTGCCCGTGTTTGTTACGGTAACCGAGTAATTAACGATATCCCCGACGTTCGCTTCCGTGACGCCGGCTCGCTTGACTAATTGAATTCCCGGTTGAACGACCGGCTCTGTGACCTCATTGGAAAACGAGGTGCCCGTGAAGGAGCCTGAAGTAAAGGTTTCTACGGCTTGATTGACAAGTTCGGGAGGATTGGGCAGGAAATCAACCCTCACCTGGAAGGTCTGGGTGATGCTCGTGTTCGCCGGCAGGACGGCTACAGGAATGCCGTCAATCGGGCTGGCTGTCGGAAAAGAAACGCCGTCAATCGTGACGCTTCCCGGAATAAAGGAGCTGCCTACAGGGATATTGTCCCTTAGAATGACATTTGTTAATGGCGTGGCGTTATTGTTGGTCGCAACAACCGTATACGTAATGATTTCGCCCACAACGGCGCTCGGCAGATTTGCCGATTTAACCGTCGTCAGCATAGGGGAGTCAACCGGGATATTTACGGGATTCGATGGCTGCGTCCCCCGAATGATGCGTCCGTCAGGCAGAGTGACGACATAGGCCGTATTAAACAAGTTGTGAATAATGTTATTCGGCGGAACCGATTCAACAAGAAGCTGATATTGAATCGTAGTCGTTTGAACAAAATCCAGAACGCCGATATCGATACCTACGTTAGGATTATCCCCCGGCTGATTCAATCCGTTTACATAAACGCTGCCAGCAACAAAGCTGGTGCCGGCGGGCAGCGGGTCGTTTACGACACCGGCAAAAGCGATATTTCCGATATTAGTAACCGTCAGCGTGTACGTAATAATGTCGCCGACCACAGCGGATGCGAGATCGGCTTCTTTTTCCAGCACTAGCGCAGGCAGAAATACAGGTATCTCAACGATGTTGGAAGGGACAACCGTCGAGATCGGCGGAGCATCCGGCGTCGCCTTGAAGGTATAAGCCGCGGTTGCCTGATCCTTCAGAAAAGGCGGATTCGGCAGGGAATCGACAGTTACCCTGAACTTGACGGTTGCGATCTGTCCTGGGGTAAGGGTACCGATCGGAACCCCAAGCACGGGATCTTCGTCGACCATCACTCCGTTCAAGGTTACGCTTCCCGGCACGAGTGTCGTATTGCCAATCGCGGAATCGAACATAACGACCGAAGTCGTATCCACCATCCCGACGTTCGTGATGACGACGGTATATTCCACCGTATCGCCAATAACGGTAGCTGAGGAGTCTGCTGACTTGACGATGGTTAGCTGAGGCTGCTGGATATCGATCTGAAGGCCGACGGAGTCGACGAGATAGCCGTCTCCGTTGGTCGTTAACCGGAATACCGCGGCTGTCTGAGCATTCGCTAGTGTAGAGGACACGCTTACATTCGTAATGTCCCAGCCTTGCCGCCCGCCTATAATATTGGAGCCTGGGGTGCCGTTTACCTGGTTGCGCGTTCCGAACGTTCCGCTTGTATCAAGCGTTCCGTCGTTTTTGTTGATTTGCGAGGCGAAAAAGTTGGTGGCAAAGTTATTTGGCCCTGACAATGCCGTCAGGCTGCCCGCAGTTTGCCCGAACAGCATCCGATCGCCCGTTTTGTTCGCGTCGCCCTCCTGCGCCCCGACCAAAGCTCTGCCGTTCAGCGCGCCGGCAAAGGGGGTTGCGAACCCTGTAATGACCGTATCGACAGGACCTTGCGAGGCTTGGATGACGGTCGCTCCAACCCGCAAGGACAGATTCCGGAGCGGTTGAGTAACATCTTCGTAGAAGACGGCCAGCGTCCATCCGGCATGGTTGGAGGTTGGGTCGGGAATGACGATGGTTCCGACTACGCCGCCGGTCGTATACGTACCTGCGCCGCCGGCCGTGACAAGCGAAGTGACTGCGGCAGAGCGGACATAGGCATTGGTTCCGGAGCTAAGGACTACTTGCTGCGCCGTAGCCGGATCGGGGCTGATCGAGAACGTTCCGGCCGGGGTCGTGAAGCTGACCGCGTTATTAATGAACGCGCTAAGATCTACCCCGTTGTTCAGATAAGTACCGCCCCATATCAGCTCGGCATAGAGCACGGTTGCTCCCGCGGGAAGAACGAGCACGGCTGAAGAGCTGTTCAGCGCGAAATTACCGGTTGTCCCTGCGGGATATGTTCCGAAGGTAAGGGCAGTATTGGTCGTCGTAAACCCTCCGATACTATCTACCGTTCCGGGCACGCCGACTGTTTCCGACCTGCTTAAGCCTAGCGTATTGCCGGTAAAGGTAGCGCCGCCAGTCCGGTTTAGAAAAAAGCGATTGACAAAAGGCATGAGTTATTAGCCTCCTTTGAACGCAAATACTGATAATTATGATCATTTAGGCCAAATAGACTAGTGGAGGCTTGCCCAGGGTTGTACGTTTTCTGTAAAGGAAAGGCGGGATGCCACTTATACTGCTCTTCTTCCATTAAATAGAATTGTTGAGTGATAAGGAGGCGACATAAGTTTGACGCTGGAGAGAGGGGTGCAGTATAATTAGACTACTAATTTAGTAATTTAGTAAATAAAAATGACATAAATAACTTTTTCGAAAGCGGAGGAACTTCCCATGAAAATCCCTACAACGTTAAAGCATAAACCGGTGATCGTCTCTGAAAATTACGAGCAGGTAGACGGACGTTACGCGGAGCATACGGATGCCAAAGGGCTGTCCCTTGGACTTGCCCAATGGAATGACAGAGGCAAGGTTGAAATCTCGGCGAAGGTATGGCGTTACACCGGCGAGAAATGGTCACGCCAATCCGAAGAGCTGCCTCTTCACCGCGTGCTGGATTTAGCGATCCTGATCACCCGGTCGATGCAGCATTTCCGAGAGGAGTCTTACCGGTACGATAATCTTTATGATCCGGAGAAGCCGGTCATTGACCGCATCGGCCTGCAGGGAGATGCAATGACAGTCGAGGTGTGTACGGATAACGAGAAGATTAATCAGGATATCAAGCTGTTTAACCAGGCGTTAAGCGACGACGATGAACTAAACGGGGAACGGCTGAGCACGTTATCCCGCATTTTGAAGGAGCTTGGCTATTAAGGGTTGTGTTCGTCCTTCTGACAGCCAGCGTTAATCTTCCTTCCCTCAAAGGTAGTCATGGGGCGGTATGCCATTTCATAGAATAAGGCATACCTTAAAAGGAAGTGAAGCCATGAGGAGTTATCAGTGGATCAAGTGGCGTAGATTCCTCCTCAGGCTAGTAGTCCTCGTCATCCTTGTATCGCTTATCTGGTCAGGAGGACCAACGGCTTGGAATGCTGCGCTTGTTGTTTCCAGCTATTTGTTTCAGCTGCTGTTCGCCGTCTTATTCATGATTATTCAGTTTGCCGCCTTGTTCTGGTTCCTGTCCAGGGGGCGCACATACTGGGTATTGCCTGGGGAGACGGGCGCCACTTGGGATGATTACCGGGGCAACCCGGAGATCGTGGAGAACGCCAAGCGGATCGTCAGCCTGCTGAGAGGCGTGAAGGACTTCAAGAAGATGGGCGGCGAGGCCATACGGGGTCTGCTGTTGTGCGGACCGCCGGGAACGGGCAAGTCCTATCTGGCCCAAGTCATTGCCAACGAAGCGCAAGTACCGTTTGCGTATGCCTCCGCTCCAAGCTTCCAGAACATGTTTTTTGGCGTCGGCAATTTGAGGGTGATGAGGATCTACAAAAAAGCCCGCAAGCTGGCGCGTATGTATGGAGCCTGCATTATTTTCATCGACGAAGTAGATGCCATAGGCATGTCGAGACAAAGCGGCGGCGGCGGTGGCGGCATGTTCGGCATGGGCGGCGGTACCGGGCTTCTGAACGAGCTGCTCCTGCAGATGGATCCTCCGAACCTCGACAGCTCGAGGTTTAAGAAATTCCTGCGCCAGCTCGGCCTGCTGCGGAAGAAGGCGGAACGCCCGCCCGTGCTGACCATTGCCGCAACCAACCTGCCGGATGTGCTGGACCAGGCTTTGCTCCGCCCGGGCCGTTTCGACCGCCAGCTATGGGTGGACTCGCCGGATTATGACGGTCGCGTTGACGTGTTCGGATACTATCTCCTTAAGATAAAAACCGACTCGACGCTTACGCCGGAGAAGGCCGCAATGGATACGATCGGATACAGCCCGGCCCAAATCAAGCATATCGTCAACGAAGCCGTCGTTATTGCGCATCAGCGGGGTGCGCAGGAAGCGGGATACGAGGACTTTCGCGCCGCGATGGAGACGTATGAATGGGGCCTCAAGCAGCCTTTACGTTCCATGAAGGACGACGAGAAGAGGAATGTGGCGTATCACGAAGCAGGGCACGCGGTTGCGCAATTCCTGCTTAAGCCGCATGAACGGGTATGGAAGGTGACCATTATCCGGCGCGGCGGATCGCTTGGGCTAGCGGCTACGAAGCCAACGCATGAGCGGTATAACCGGAGCGACAGCGAGATATTGGCCCATATCCAGGTCTGCTTGGCTGCCCGCGCCGTTGAGGAAGAGTTCCTCGGCAAGAAGCTGAACGGCGTAACCTCCGACCTGCGCCAGGCAACGGAAAGCGCAGGAGCTTATCTGGGCATGGTCGGGATGGGCGACGAGCTGTACAGCTTCTTGGCGGCCGGATCCAGAATGGATGCCCTGAAGTCTCTGCGTCCGCAGATTAACGAGCTTCTGAAGGATCAGATGCAGCAGGTCAAGAAGCTTGTCTGCGACCACGCCGACTTTGTGCATAAGATTGCGGAAGAGCTGCTTCTGCACGGCGATCTGACCGGCGAAGAAATCGAGCAGATCTATCAGGATCTGTACGGCAGGCCTCGTCCGGAGCCTTCCGAGGTTAAGGTGACCGTTACGCCAACTGCTCCGGCCAGGGCCAAGGAGCCGGCTCCGCCTGCGGCGGAACCAATCGAAGAAGCGGCGGAACGGGAAGATAATAAAGAACCGGAATCCGATCCCGATCAGGGGGAACCCGAATCCTGAAGTTAGAAGGCCCGGCCGTTATGGCTGGGTCTTTTATCGTTCCGGTGGTACAATAAAAGGCATAGCAAGAGAGGAGCGGTATTCTTAGAGCATGGTACAAGAGATAAGTTTGGAGAAAAAAGGCGTCTTTTTTGATGTTGACGATACGCTGTACGATCATTTATCCCCTTTCCGTCAGGCGGTTATCGCCATTGTTGGCGACCGGGAAGGCTTTCCTTATGAAGAGGCTTATCACCGGATGCGTTACTATAGCGACATGCTGTCGCTCGAGATGGGCGGTGCAGGCGCAATGGAAAGCGGCTCGAGCACGGAGCTGATGCGCCGGCGGCGGTTCGAGCTGGCCCTTGCGGAGTTTGGAATCGCGCTCGGCGAAGAGCAGGCGTCGGCTATGCAGGCTGCTTATATCGGCTGCCAGTTCAACATTGCGATGTTTGAAGGTGCCAAGGAGCTGATTGAACGGCTGGTTAAAGCCGGTTATGTCGTTGGTCTACTGACGAATGGCGCCGAGAATCATCAGCTCCGGAAAATCCGGGCGATGGAGCTTGATCATCTCATTCCCCCGGCGCGGCAGTTCGTCTCTGGCAAGATTGGCTGGGACAAGCCGGATATACGGGTATTCAATCATGTGAATGAAGCAACCGGGACAAGGCCGGAGAACAGTATTTATATCGGCGACTCGTGGCGCAATGACGTCGTTGGCGCACTCGAAGCGGGCTGGGCGGTGATCTGGTTCAACCACAGGGAGGCAAGCCCGGAATCGCGCGAGCATACGCCGAATCATACGGCAGTAAATTATGAGCAATTGGCCAAGCTGCTGTTATAGCAAAGAAGACCCGGATTAGAATGCTGTGGTTTATGCCGCAATTACGGACGAAGGAAGGAATCAATGATGAATCAACGTCGACCAAAGCTTGTCGTTATCGGCAGCTTGAATATGGATATCGTGGTAGAGACGAGTGCGTACCCGCAGGTAGGAGAAACGATAACCGGCCAGCGCGTCCGCTTTATTCCTGGCGGTAAAGGGGCTAACCAGGCGGTAGCCGGAGCGCGCCTTGGCGCCGATACGGTGATGATCGGCGCGGTAGGCGACGATGCCTTTGGCGAAGAGCTGCTGGGCAGCCTTCAGAAGGACGGCGTGGATATTGCCGGCGTGAAGCGGATAGAAGGAACGGCGTCCGGAATTGCCTCCATCTATGTCGCGGAAGGAGACAACAGCATTGTTGTAGTTCCGGGGGCTAACGGTCTTGTTGACCCGGGGGATATCGACCGCAGCGAGGACAAGCTGAAGGAAGCGGATCTCGTGCTGCTTCAGCTCGAGATTCCGGTGGAGACCGTGCTGTATGCCGCCCGCAAGGCAAAGGCGCTCGGCAAGCTGGTCGTTCTGAACCCTGCGCCTGCGCAGCAGCTGCCTGAGGAGCTGTTTGGGCTCGTGGACTATTTTACGCCTAACCGGACGGAGCTCAGCGGTTATGCGGATATGAGCGCGGACGGCGATTCGCTGGAGCCGGCAATACGCCGGATGATGGAGCTTGGAGCCGCTCATGTGGTGACGACGCTGGGTGCCAGCGGTTCGGCTTATTTGGATGAAGAGGGCAAGCTTGTTCGGATCAACGGTTATAAGATGCCGGTTGTCGATACGACTGGAGCGGGAGACTGCTATAATGCGGCACTAGCCGTGGCGCTTGCATCCGGACGGGACCTGCGTGACGCGGTGGATTATGCCTCGATGGCTTCCGCGCTGGCGGTTACCAAATTCGGGGCGCAGACGGGCATGCCTGCGGAAGAAGAAGTGGCAAGGTTTGCGAAGGATCAAGGGAAGGAATTCGCCGGTTAGGGATATGGCGGGGTAATTGCGGAATAATACCTATGATGCCATCCAGGGAGGAGTAACTTCATAGGTATGAAACGATTCGTATTAGGTGTAACGGTCACAGCGCTTTTATGCGGTTTTTCAGCACCAGTGGCAACCAAGGACAGAGCCTACTATGAAAAGCGCGGCGAGATCATTTGGGAAGTACCGGGCGAGAACAAGAGAATCGCGTTAACGTTTGATGACGGGCCCTATCCGGACACAACGGAACCGATCCTGGACCTGTTGAAGGAATATCATGCGAAGGCGACTTTCTTTGTTGTGGGCAACCGCGTAGAGAACTTCCCGGAAACGATCAAACGGGAAATTGCAGAAGGGCATGAGGTTGCGAACCATACGTTTAACCACTACTTCCTGCAGAAAAAGAACTACGCAACCGTGCAGAACGAGATCATGAAGACGGAGCAGGCTTTAGAGAAGGTGACCGGCAAAAAGCCCTTATTGTTCCGCCCGCCGGGCGGCTTTTATAACGATCAGATGCTTGCAATCGCCAAGAAAAACGGCTATACCACCGTCTTGTGGTCCTGGCATCAGGATACGAATGACTGGCGCAGCCCCGGCGTACAAAAGATTGTGAACAAGGTGCTGAACAATGCCCGCAACGGGGACATTATTCTGCTTCACGATTATGTGCCGCGTTCGGTGCAGACGGTGGAAGCGCTGAAGATCATCCTGCCGGAGCTCCAGCGAAGAGGCTACGAGATGGTAACGGTCTCCGATCTGATCAACAATCGCGACAGTGTATTGAATCCGTATTGAAAAAGCAGAAGGGAAAGGGGAGGCGGATGTCGAACCTTTCCCTTTACCTATGTACGCGGTCGCTCATTTTCGAGGGGCCCGGGTAAAGGTGCGCTCATTCTCCTCTGCTCTGCTTGAACCATTCTGCTTGCGGTGGAATAGTTTGAACGGGGAGCCATACAATATTGTAAGCGCTGTCAACGTGTTGGGAGGCCAATTTACACGAAAAGGTGGTATTGCGATGGGAACTCGTCTTTGGTGGGAGCAGGCAGTCAGACAACGTTTTCCGCATATTCGATATGTCACCATTCGCAGCTGTGGACATCATAAGGCGACGATCTATGCATGGGATGACCAGCTTGAGTTGTCCGAAGCGGATGCAGCTAAGCTGCACCGTTATGCGATGGAATGGATGTCACCGGATATTTGCGTATCGGTGAAGCCGTACAATGAAGCGGTTGCGGATCAGGTATCATGCGCGAAGCCTGACGAGGAGCTTGCGAAGACGGCGCTGCGGGGCAGACTGGACCAGTCGGCCGTGTTTGCGGTGTTGAACAATTTGTTTGCCGGAGTTGTTGTCTCCTTCAACCGGTATGATGTCCGTACCGGGACGGTCCATCTGGCCGCGTACAGCCATTCCCCCTTCACAGAGACGGCCAAGAGCAAAATCCGCCACTACGCCGAGGAACTTATGCCGATCGGTTCGACGGTAAATGTTACGTATTACGGCTAATGTATTGCAAAATCAGAGGATCAGCGAAGGTTTCGGTTACGACGGACAGAGCAGCCTGCGAAGAGACCCCAAGGTAAAGACCTGCTGGGGCAGCGGGTACTTATGGTACGTCTGAATCGGACCGGCCGCTGGTCCTTTTTTTGTCGCCGAACCCTTCCATATCCTGTATAATCGTTAGTACAAGCTGGCGATGTGGAATCCGGGCAAAAGGGGATCTGAGTGCGGGATGAGACTGAAACGATGGCGAAGTACGAAATACGCGGCCACTGTGGCCTATCTGGTACTAATTGTTCTAGGCGTGACGGGAATGATACCGAGCCGTTTATCGACAAGCCTGGTTGTTATTTTGCTGGGCGTTGTCCTGTTTATTCAAAGCTACGAAGACGCGAGGCGCGGAAGAACGGCCAGTATGCTGTTCTCGGCTATCGGCGGCATTATTTGCATATCGGCGCTGACGCTGATCCTGATTTTGACGGAGTTCAGCTAGGCGATAGGAATGTGGGCATGAGTGGACAAGCCTTAACGATGAATGGCATCGGTAAGGCTTTTTTGTATGCGCGGGAAGCGGGTGCGATGCGATGAGAGCGAGCGTCAGGGGCGGGCTAGGGCGAATAGAGCATAGAGGCCGTCCGCCGGTGGGAGGGAAACAATTGCCCTCCGCGGGCGCCATTCATCCCTTTTAATCGCGAATAAAAAAATAGGACTTTACTTGTATACAAGAATACAAGTAAAGTAAAGATAAGAGACATACGTGTAAGGAGGAGTGCAGATGAACATCATTTCTTCGCTGCAGCCACAGCAGCGCAAGACGCTGGGCGATCAGATCTATGACTCGATCCGGGAGAGCATCGTTTCGTTCAAGCTGCCGCCGGGTACGATGATTTACGAGAATGAGCTGGCTGAGAGCATGAAGGTAAGCCGTACGCCAATAAGGGAAGCGATCCGGCTGCTCGTCAGCGAGCAGCTGCTGGAGGTGCTTCCGCAGCGGGGCACGCGAATCGCCCTTATCTCGGCGCGCAAGGTGAGCGAGGCCCGTTTTATCCGCGAGCAGCTTGAGCTTGGGGCGTTCCGTCTGGCATCCGTCAAATGGGGCGAGCGTGACCGCTCCGCTGAAAGTGCCGTATTCGATTCGCTCCTGGAGCAGCAGCGTGCCGCAGCCGAAGCGAAAGACATTGCGCTGTTCATGCAGCTCGATGAGGCTTTTCACCGCGCGGTTCTGGAGATTGCCGGCAATGAAACGCTGATGCAGATGATTTATTACATGCGCGCGCATCTTAACCGCGCCCGTTACCTGGCCATTGATCAATTCGGCCATACGGACCGTGTGATTGAAGAACACCGCCAGCTATTCGAGGCGATCCGCAGCGGGGATGAGCAGCTTGTCGCGGCGCGGCTGGAGCAGCATATCCGCAAGCTGGACCAGGAGCTTCCGCAGCTGCGAGAAGCGAATCCGGATTATTTCATAGATTAAATTCAAATTTCCTTGGGAGAGGACAACTATCATGAGAATGACTTTTCGTTGGTACGGAGAAGGCAATGATTCGGTAAGTCTGAAGCAGATCAAGCAAATTCCGGGGGTAGAAGGCCTCGTATGGGCGCTGCATGACGTTCCGGCGGGCGAAGAATGGCCGATGGACAAAATCATGGAATACAAGCGTCTGGCCGACGAGCACGGCTTCCATCTGGAAGTAGTAGAAAGCGTAAACGTGCACGATGATATCAAGCTAGGCTTGCCATCGCGCGACCAATACATCGAGAACTACAAGCGGACGATCGAGAAGCTGGCAACGGTAGGCGTAAAAGTCATCTGCTATAACTTCATGCCGATATTCGACTGGATGCGGACCGATCTGTTCAAAGAGATGGAAGACGGCTCAACCGCGCTGTTCTTCGACAAAGCCAAAATCCAAAGCATGAGCGCGGAAGAACTGGTATCCAACATCGCGGGCAATTCCTCTTACTCGATGCCGGGCTGGGAGCCGGAGCGCCTGAAGCGTCTTGCTCCGTTGTTCGAAGCGTACAAGGACGTGACGGAGGAGGATCTCTTTAACAACCTTAAGTATTTCCTTGAGCAGATCATTCCGGTTTGCGAAAAGCATGACATTAAAATGGCCATCCATCCGGATGACCCTCCATACTCGGTATTTGGCCTGCCGCGGATCGTGACCAGCCGCGATAATTTGGCCAGATTATTGAAACTCGTAGACAGCCCGTATAACGGACTGACGCTGTGCAGCGGTTCGCTTGGCGCGAACCCGGATAACGATATTCCCGCGTTGGTGCGGGAGTTCGCGGACCGGATTCCTTTTGCCCATATCCGCAACGTGCGCGTGTACGAGAATGGCGATTTTATTGAGACTTCCCACAAATCGAGCGATGGCACGGTAGATATTGCGGAGGTTGTTCGCGCGTACCACGAGAGCGGGTTTACGGGATATGCGCGACCTGACCACGGCCGCCATATTTGGGATGAGGAATGCCGTCCGGGGTACGGTCTGTATGACCGCGCGCTTGGCATTATGTATCTGTGGGGCGTTTGGGACGGACTTGAGCGAATTCGAAAGGGGAATGTTTAAGATGGTACCGAATCATGAGAATCTGGCAGGCAAGGTTGCCGTTATTACCGGAGGAAGCGGCGTGCTGTGCGCCGAGATGGCAAGAGAGCTGGGCCGCCAAGGCGTAAAGGTAGCGATTCTGAACCGCACGGCGGAAAAAGGCGAGGCCGTAGCGCGCGAAATCCGCGAAGCAGGCGGCGTGGCGATCGCGGTTGCGTGCAATGTGGTGGATGCGGAGAGCGTGAAGGAAGCTAGCGCGGTTGTGCTGGAGCAGCTTGGCAGCTGCGATATTCTGATCAATGGCGCAGGAGGCAACCATCCGGACGGCATTACAACGAAAGAGACGTTCCATCCGGACGATCTGGAGAACCCTGACGTGACGAGCTTTTTCGATCTGAAAAAAGAAGGCTTTGGTTTTGTATTCGATCTGAACCTTCTCGGCACTCTTATTCCGACGCAAGTCTTCGCGAAGCAAATGATCAACAAACCGGGTGCAACGGTGATCAATATGTCCTCGATGAGCGCTCCGAGTCCAATGACGAAGGTGCCTGCGTATAGCGCGGCTAAGGCTGCGATCAACAACTTCACGCAATGGCTGGCCGTTCATATGGCGGATGTCGGCATTCGCGTAAATGCGATTGCGCCGGGCTTTTTCCTGACGGAGCAGAACCGTAAGCTTCTAACGAACGAAGACGGCTCCTTGACCGAGCGTTCGAATAAAATCATTACCCATACGCCGATGCGCCGCTTCGGCAAACCGGAGGATCTGCTGGGGACTCTCGTATGGCTGGCGGATGACAGCGTGTCCGGCTTCGTAACCGGCATTACCGTTCCGGTCGACGGCGGCTTTATGGCTTACTCCGGCGTGTAGTACTAGGCGGGAAGAGAACCGCTGGGCCTTCCGCAACTCGAAACTTGCAAGCACAATGTGGTAATATAAGGTGCAGTTTAGTTCGCGAAAATTGGAAGGAGTGGCGATTGTGAAATACCGGAGACTCGGAAGTACGGATCTTAACGTATCGGTCATTGGGATCGGAACGTGGCAGTTCGGAGGAGAATGGGGCCGCGAGTATACGCAAGGCGAGGCGGATGCGATTCTCGACAAAGGACATGAGCTTGGCATCAATCTGATTGATACCGCTGAATGCTACGGCGATCATCTGTCGGAATCGCTTATTGGCGATTATATCAGCCGCCGCAATCGCGAGGACTGGATTATCGCAACGAAATTCGGCCATCACTTCCATGAGCGGTTCACGCGTACGGATTCTTTTGACCCGGCTGGTGTGATCGAACAGCTGGATGCATCTTTAAAGGCGTTAAAAGTTGACTACATTGATCTTTATCAGTTCCATTCCGGACCTGACCAAGTGTTTGATAACGATGACTTATGGACGGCGCTGGACAAGCAGGTGCAGGCGGGCAAAATCCGTTTCCTTGGCACTTCGATCGGCAGCAACGCCAATATTCATCAAACGGAGGCTTCAACGAAAGTAGGCTCCCGTGCGATCCAAGTCGTGTACAATCGTCTGGACCGCGTGCCGGAGGAACAGGTCTTCCCGTCCTGCCAGCGGCAGGACCTCGGCGTGCTTGCGCGCGTACCGCTGGCGAGCGGATACCTCAGCGGCAAGTACAAGCCGGGAGCCGTGTTCAGCAGCACGGATGTGCGTCATCGTCATGATGCGGAAAGCACATTGGAAAAGCTGAAGGAAGTCGAGCGCATTCAGCGCGAGGAAGTGCCGCAAGGCGTGGACATGGCCAGCTGGGCGCTCGCATGGTGCCTCAAGCACCCGGCCGTAACGGCTGTAATTCCGGGCTGCAAGGATCCGGAGCAGGTGGCATCCAATGCGCTTGCCGCGCAGCTTGCGAGCGAGCCTCATCCGCAGGACGTGAAGCTTTCGAAGGAATAGGAATGCATGGAAGGGCCGGCCCATTCAGGGGGCTGGCTCTTTTTTTATTTAAAGGACGGGAAGGAGGTTGGATGATGTGTTTAGAAAGTGGGTAGCAGCAGGGTTTGTTGCGCTGGTGCTGGTTATAGCGGCAGGCTGCAGTCAGAAGATAGTGCCGGATACAGCCGCGATACCGGACTATGCGCCGTTCCTCACGGAACAGGCCGGGGAGCTGCTTGTCGTTGTATTGGCGAAGGATAAGGTGCAGGAAGAAACGCGGGCAGTCAACGATATGGTGGCCGCAATGGCGGGTCGCTTCACGCCGGTTATCTACGATGTGAATACGGAAGAAGGAAAGAAAACAGTGGAGCAGCTCGGAGCAGGCAGCGGAGGGTATCCCGCGTACTATTTGTTCGATGACCAGCAGCTTTTAGCGCAAGGCCATGATCTCCCGCAGATTGCGCAAGCCGCTATGGACTACAAAGACAGGCTGTCGATTGGCGGGACGGGTGGGTGATACGCATCAACGCCAATAGGACCTAACCTGGCCTCACTCTGATGCGGGGGACGCGGGAGTGAAGGAAGCTAGGCCCTGCGATAAGCCAACGTTTAGAAGAAAAAGAACGAGCGCAGTCCTCGTTTTTTGCGTTTGCCTTCATTCTCGGCGGCGGCTTTGGCGCTTTCTCCGAAAGCAAGCAGCTCTTGCTGAGGCGTGCGAAGGGCTTCAATGGTAGCGGAAAGCTCGGTCAGCGATTTGCGGAGCTCCTCAAGCTCTTTGCGATGATGGAGCAATTGGACGGTTACGACTTCATCGGCCTTCTGGGACAGGGCAGCTTCTATGGCATTTAGACGTTCGAGCATCGGATCTGGTTCGTCGATTAGGGAGGATGAAGGATGGACAGGGGCAGAAGGGACGATGACTTGAGAAGCTTTAGACGATTGGGAAGCGGATTCCACCGGCGATTGAGCTGCTGGGCTCACCCGATCACCGGCCGTCACATCAATAGCTGCCGCAGCATGCTGAAGGCCGGTTGTAATCTCAGCCGACGCCTCGGCTCCTTGGGCTTCGGCTTCGCCGCCTGCCGCGTATACGTTACCGGCGCTATCCACCACCAGCGCCCCAACGCCGCTTCTGCCAATTGGATTAGCCGCTGCGCCCGTAGAAGAGTTGCCGCCAACCGTATGAAGGTTGCCGGCATTGTCCACAAAGCCGCCAGCTCGGCCTACGCCTGCACCAACCACTTCATTTGATACAGGAATATTCCTCGAGGCAACTGCCAGCTTACCGGAATCATCTGACTTGCTTGCCGGGCGTTCCGCCACAACAGACGGAGCGGCTTCGGCCGTTCCCATGACCTCAGCGGCGACCGCCGCCAATGTCTCTTCTTCCGCCAGCGACAGCAGCCGGATGTCGTATAGGGCTGTTCCGGAATCCAACTGGCCTTTGATTTTCCGAAGCTTATCCATGGCCGGGGTGTCAAAAATATAATGTCCAAACATATCTTTCCGGAAGGAAGCCGGGAAGGTCGATACCCACCGCCTGACGGTTGTTTCACTGACAGCCAGCTGATGGGCTGCCTCTTTCGTTTTGAGCAACGTCATTTCATCACCTCATTCATTTGTCACTTACGAGACTTATTCGTCCTCGAAAACGATCTCCCTGCCCGCCTGACAAAGGTAGTGGTATATCGCTAAAAGAAGTGTTCATCCGATTCGATTCGCAAAATCCGGGACGTTCGACAGTATTCAGCAAAGGATTCTGATAGACAACTCTTCCTTTAAAAAGCGAACGTTATATATCATAGAGGATAAATAGTTCGTGAATAGAACGTATTTTTGCGAAAAAAGGATTGACAGTGCCTAGGTTTGTCCAGTAACCTTATGAAGGTTAATTGAACAGCTAACATCACTATCATTCGTATATCCTCATCAATATGGCGTGAGGGTCTCTACAAGGAGCCAAAAATCCTAACTACGAATAAGGGATACGTGTACCATCTTCCCTTATTCGCGGCGTAGGATTTTTTTGTTTTCCAGATTTACTAATCCGGCGCATTCAAGGGGACAATAGGTAACACGCAATCCGGACATTAAGGACAACCTGGAGGGAACAAGCAATGGATCGCCTGTTTAAACTGAAAGAGCGGGGTACTACGTTAACAACGGAGCTGCTCGCGGGAATTACGACCTTTCTTACGATGGTCTATATCGTAATCGTTAACCCCGGCGTATTAAGCGAAGCGGGAATGGACTTCCACGGCGTCTTTATCGCAACCGTCCTCGCAAGTATCGTGGCAACGCTCATTATGGGACTTTTCTCGAATTACCCGATTGCACTGGCGCCCGGCATGGGGCTTAACGCTTATTTCGCGTTTTCTGTCGTAGGGGGAGAAGGCGTATCTTGGCAGACGGCGCTTGGCGCGGTTTTTGTCGCCGGGGTTATCTTCATCCTGCTGTCTCTGACTTCCTTCCGCTACATGCTGCTTGATGCCATTCCATCAAGCCTGAAGCATGCCATTACGGCGGGTATCGGCTTATTCATTACGTTTATCGGTCTGCAAAATGCAAAAATCGTCGTTGCTTCGCCAGCGACCCTGATTACGATGGGGGATCTGTCGCAGCCGATGACGCTGCTTACGATTGTAGGTCTTATTATCTCGCTTATTCTGATGGCTTACCGGGTGAAGGGCTTCCTGTTTATCGGCATGATCATCACGGCTATTATCGCGGTCATCACAGGGCAGATGCATCTGCCGGAAAAATGGGCTGCGCTGCCTACAGGTCTCAGTGCGACGGCTTTCCAGCTGGATATTGGCGGCGTGTTCCAAAATGGGCTTTATGCCGTTATTTTCACTTTCCTGCTTATTACGCTATTTGATACAACCGGCACGATGCTTGGCGTTGCGGAGCAAGCCGGCTTGCTCAAGGACAATAAGTTCCCGCGTTCGCGCGGCGCGCTGCTTGCCGATGCCATTGGCACAACTACCGGCGCATTGCTTGGCACAAGCCCAACCTCCGCGTATGTCGAGTCGAGCTCGGGGGTAGCCGTAGGCGGCAGAACCGGTCTGACGGCCATTACGGTAAGCGTGCTGCTGGCGCTTACGCTCTTTTTCTCCCCGACGGTATCGGTTCTCGCGGGTATTCCGGCCATTACGGCTCCGGCGCTTATTATCGTGGGCTTCCTGATGATAAACGTCCTGCGCAAAATCGATTGGAGCGACATTGAAGAAGCATTCCCGGCATTCCTGATCGTTGTTCTTATGCCGCTTACGTACAGCATCGCAACGGGGATTGGCATCGGCTTTATCGTGTATCCGATTCTGAAGCTGATCCGCGGCAAGGGCAAAGAGGTTCATCCGATTTTCTACGTATTCGCGGTTCTGTTCTTTATCCAAATCGGTTTCTTCAGCCATTAGCCATCCGCCTATAATACCCATTTCGCTGCCTAGGGAAGAGCACCAATCCCTGCCCTTACACGTACAATAACCCATGGCAAGATCATGGGAGGGGTAGGGGAATGCTTCAAATTTCGGGCACTGACGCCGGGGATATTAACCCGTTTGCGTTAACGCCGGTCGAGCGGGACGTGCTGCAAGGCAAGCAGAACAGTCCCGTTGTCTACCAATATGATTCAATGGACTCGCTCCGGTTCGAGCTGCGCCTTCGGGACCGTACGGTGAATGCGGCCAGAATGCTGCAGGACAGCCGGGCGGACTTCGCGGTATTCCGTAATTCCAGATGCAATCCGCGTTATTGGACGCGGACGGAGAACGGGGGCTTCCAGATGAATCCGGATGTCCAGCCTTCGGATGCGATTAACGATATTTTTCAGAATGGCGAGAATTACGGGTTCGAATGCGCGACCGCGATTGTAATCGTGCTGTACAAAGCGGTGCTGGATACAATCGGGGAGCAAGCGTTCAACAAGCTGTTTAATCCGCTGTATCTGCGGGACTGGAACCATGACAGCGACTTGTGGTTTATTACGACACATAACAAGAACGAATCGTACCCGGGCGACGTGATGTACTTCCGCAATCCCGATTTCGACCGGGAGACGCCGGAATGGCAAGGGGAGAACGTCGTGAAGCTGTCGGATAATCTGTTCTTCGGCCACGGCATCGGTGTTGAGACGGGTGAACAGATCGTCAGCGCATTAAATAGAATGCGCGAGCCGTTCAGCACGGAATCGGCTTATCTCGACGATTTGGTCGTTCATCCGAACTTCCAGCATTTGAAGCAGATCGCGGCTCGGGGCAGCCGCTTTGCGGTAAGACTGTAAAATGAATTAGAGATGGGCCATCTCAGGTGCTCATAGATGAAATAAGACCCTCTCGGGGTCTTATTTCATTTCGAGCGCATGTTGCGTCGGAACAGCCGGGGCGCTTCGCCGGTAATCTTCTTGAACAGCCTCGAAAAATAAAAGACGTCGCCGTAGCCAAGCGCCGCGGCGATTTCCTTGACCGTCTGCTCGGTATTGAGCAGGCGGTTTTTGGCTTCGGCCATTTTTAGCCGATGGACGTATTCGTGCAGGGCGAAGCCTGTATACTCGCTGACCGTGCGGCGGAGCGTCGATAACGCCCAATGATGGCGCTCGGCAAAAGCCGCCGCATCGAAAGGTTCATGCAAAGTGCCGGACAAAGCTTCGAGGAGCTGGGCAAGGCGGGCCGTCTTGCCTTGTGCGGCAGGCGAGGACTGACAGCTCTGCACCCAGTCGTAGAGAAGGGATTCAAGCGTCAGCGCGGCGCGGTCGGCATCGGCCGGTGTACCGCTGTCCATCAGCGCAAAGATACGGTCAATCCGGTTTTGCGAAGAAGCGTCCTCACCCGGGTGCATGACCGTGTTCGGGAGGATCGGCCAATGCTCCAGCCACTCCCGGTACCGCGTCCCCTCGATGGTAAAGTAATACTCGTCCCAATAGCCGCCTGGGTCCGGACCGTAGTCGTAATGAAAGCCGGGCTGGAACAAGAACAGGCTGCCGGCCGTCACCCGCTGCGCCTCTCCGTGGTCGACGCGGTAAGTTCCCGAGCCTCCCGCGATATAAACGATTGCCCAATATTGAAAAACCGCCCCCTGCCGGAAATGCGTTCGGCCGGGTAAATAGCCTACGTTCCTAATAACGAGAGAACGAACGGATAGCTTGGCGGGATCCACCGTTAAATCGATCATGCGAAGGGGCTGCGAACTGATCATATAATCCATGATTTGAGCCATGCTGTTCATTCCTCTCTTTTTATACTCATGATAAATTGAACATAGAGCAGGTTGCAACTGATTATAGGAAACATGGAGGAGATGCTGGCAATGACGAAATTAAAGGTTGGAGTTATTGGGGCAGGGTCGATATCGGGCTCGCATTTGCATGGCTATTCGGTTCATCCGGAGGTAGAGCTTGCAGCAATCGCTGATTTGAACGGGGAACGCGCGCGGGAGAAGGCCGAAGCTTACGGCATCCCCCATGTTTACGATAACTATAAAGATTTACTGGCGAATCCGGAGATTGATGCGGTAAGCATCTGTACCTGGAATAACAGCCATGCCGAGATTGCCGTGGCCGCGCTCGATGCCGGCAAGCATGTGCTATGCGAGAAGCCGCTTGCCAAGACGGTTGAGCAGGCACTAGCCGTGCAGGAGGCTGTCCAGCGTTCCGGCAAACAGCTGCTTGTAGGCTTCGTCCGCAGATATGCCGACCAGGCGCAGCTTGTGAAGCAGTATGCGGAGAGCGGACAACTCGGAGACATTTATTATGCCAAAGCATCGGCAATCCGGCGGTTAGGCAACCCGGGCGGATGGTTTGCGGATTCCGAACGCTCGGGCGGCGGTCCACTGATTGATGTCGGCGTACATATGATTGATTTGTGCTGGTATCTGATGGGCAAGCCAAAGCCGGTTTCGGTCAGCGGAAATACGTACCGGAAGTTGGGCAACCGGTCGCATATTGAAGGTTTAAGCTTCTATAAAGCGGCGGATTACGACGCTTCGCTTAACGATGTCGAGGATATGGCGAATGCGCTCATCCGCTTCGAGAACGGCGCTTCGCTGTATGTTGATATCAGCTACACGCTGCATGCCGCGCAGAACGAAATGAGCAGCAAAATTTACGGAACCAAAGGCGGAGCCGAGATTGATCCGAAGCTGGTGATCGTAACCGAGCAGTTCAATAAAATCGTGAATATCGAGCCGCAGCTGGATCATCTGGCGTTCCAGTTCCAGGACAGCTTTGATCTGGAGGTTGCTCACTTTGTTGAGTGCTGCTTCGGCAAAGCCGAGCCGATCAGCCCGGTAGAGGATGGCGTTGAGCTGATGCGGATGCTTCAAGCGATTTATGAATCGGCGGCGCTTGGGGCAGAAGTGGTCTTGAATACGGAGGCTGCGGCTTCAACCGCCGCTGCAGCGAAGGAAGGAGTCTAACTCATGACGGAACCGGCGAACACAAAGATTAACAATCCGATTGGCGTAATTGTCGAGAGCTTTGGAATTGGCTTAAACGAAGGGGTAAAAAAGGCGGTTGAGGTTGGAGCGGAAGGCGTTCAGATCTACGCGGTAAGCGGCGAGACCGATCCTGCCAATCTGTCCGCATCGGCTCGGCGCGAGCTGAAGGACCGCATTGCGTCGCTTGGACTTACGATATCGGCTTTATGCGGCGATCTTGGGGGACATGGCTTCCAGGACGCAGAGGCTAATCCGGCCAAAATCGAAAAGTCCAAGCGGATTCTCGAACTGGCGCTTGATTTGGGAACCAACATCGTAACGACGCATATCGGTATCGTGCCGGACGATACGAATTCGCCAATCTACGCTGCGATGCAGTCTTCTTGCGAAGAGTTAAGCAGCTACGCAAGCAGCATGGGGGCTTATTTCGCGATTGAGACGGGTCCAGAGCCCGCTGCTCGATTGAAGACTTTCCTTGATTCGCTTACGACAAACGGCGTATCGGTTAACTTCGACCCGGCCAATATGGTTATGGTGACTGGCGATGATCCGGTTCAGGGCGTTTATTTGCTGAAGGATTATATCGTGCATACGCATGCGAAGGACGGAATTAAGCTGGCGGCCGAGATTGATCCTCGTGTCGTATACGGCTACCTGGGCTTTGCGGGGATGAGTCATGACATTATTGCCGATATGGCCAGCGACGGCGCTTTATTCCGCGAGGTTCCGCTTGGGGAAGGCGGCGTTCCGTTTGACCGTTATTTGAAGGCGCTGCAGGAGATTGGATACAAAGGATATTTGACGATTGAGCGGGAAGTCGGACAGCGTCCGGAGGAGGATATCCGCAAGGCGGTGGAGTTCCTTCGCGCTTTCCGGTAAGGGATTTAGCGATAGTCTGCCCTTATGCAGGAGGAGGAATGCCTCCAAATGACAGATTCCGGTGTAAACCGTTGCAAATTGTTAATATTTAGACTGTATATGCTCCCGTATTGTCCGTTAATATAGTAGTAATAGGCGAGAAGGGGGTAGTTGCAGATGAATGTTCCTGTTGGGGTTTGGATTTTTGCTGCCATCATCGTTGTTTTGCTCACCTGGATGACCCTTTGGGTCACAAAGAAAGCATATTCGAAAAAATGGGACGACTCCGACGTGTAGTCGGATCGTAAGGAAATAGGTGAGAGCTGCCCGATTTGTGGGCAGCTCTTTTTCGTTTATTTTAACCCGGGAACTCGAGAAGAGCCGGGTCGATCGCAGGTACGAGGCCTTCGTCGGCTGCGCGGTTCAGCAGGGTTGAGATCGCGGCATAACCGCTGCTGCCCAGGTTGCCCGTGAAGTCGTTTACGTACAAGCTAATGTGCTGCTGGGCAACGGAAGGATCCATTTCCTGCGCATGCTGCATGACATAGTCCTTCGATGCTTCAGGATGCTTCCATGCATACTCGACGGATTGTTCGATCCAGCTGGATAGGGCGCCGAGGTCGAGCGAGCGGCGGGCGATAATGGCGCCAAGGGGTATCGGCAGGCCGGTATCGGATTCCCACCAGCTGCCAAGGTCAACCAGCATGGAGAGGCCGTAATTCTGATAAGTGAAGCGGGCTTCGTGAATAACAAGGCCAGCGTCGATCTTGCCGTCGCGTACGGCAGGCATGATCTCATGGAACGGCATTACGATAATTTCGCCTACGCCGCCGGGAACATTTTGCGCTGCCCATAGACGGAACAGCAGATAGGCAGTCGAGCGTTCGCTAGGAACGGCCACTCGTTTGCCGCTGAGGTAGGACGCGTCCTCCAGCTTGTCTTTTGTGAGAACAAGCGGGCCGCAGCCCCGGCCAAGAGCGCCGCCGCATGGAAGAAGCGCGTAGTCTTTTAATACCCAAGGCAGAGCAGCATAAGAAATCTTGAGCACGTCAAGATCACTGTCGCCGCTTGCCGCCAGATTGTTCGTAATGTCGATATCGGCATACATCACATCAAATTCCGGCGCACCGGGAACCAAACCATGCGTCAGGGCATGGAATACAAACGTGTCGTTCGGACACGGGGAAAAAGCGATTTTCATACAATAACCTCCCGTAATACGGAGCTTGCAGCTTCGAGAGACTGCAGAGCATCCTTAATCCGCCAAGCGCTGCGGTCACGCGGGCCAACCGGATTCGAAATCGCGCGCAGCTCCAGCACGGGCAGACCCGCACGGCGGGCAGCAGCGGCAACGCCAAAGCCTTCCATCGCTTCCGCGGCAGCGCCGGGAATCCGTTCAGCCAGCCCGGCTGCAGTCTCGGCAGAGCCAGTAACCGTAGATAAGGTAAGGACAGGGCCAAGAGCGGTCTGCAGTCCAGCAGCCTGAAGCGCCGAAGTCAGACGCTCGGCGAGCTCTCCATCAACATCGATATGAGCGGAACCGAACCCAAGCTTGTCCACGCTATGGAAGCCTTCCGGCGTCTCGGCGCCAAGATCGGCGGCAATGATTGCATTCGAGACAACTAGCGTACCCACCTCGGCACGTTCCTTAAATCCACCCGCGATGCCTGCGGAAATGACAAGGCGGTAGGCATCGGGACTAGCCAAAGCCAGGACCGTTGCCGTGCTGACGGCGGCTTCCACCGGACCAACGCCGGCTTCCATCACCTCGAAGCGGTCGTCGCCGTTAAGGCCGCGCAGAACGGCATCCCGTTCAACCGCAACGGCGGTCATGACGAGTATTTTACCATTTTCGCTCATGCTGCAAACTCCTTTAATCTTTTAAATTCTAAGCATTTATAGCAATGACTATTAATAGGGCTTAGAATTTTCCGAAGTGTAACGCGCTCAGCCGTCATTGGACGGCGAGGTTGTTTCATCTTAGTACTAAAATAATTATAACGCTAAATAAAGGCGGCTGTCATTTTTTCCGGACTTCAAAAAACTCGCATTCCGCCCTTGTATAGTAGACGAGGTCGCTTACGCTGGACTGAATGACAACGATATTGTCGTCAAAACGAATGACTGTGCCGCCGTTGTTCACAATAAAGTCGTCCTTGAATACGCGTACCGGATATTTTCGCTTTACGGCTTCTTCAAAGTCTGGATCAGTCGTCAGTCTACGGTTGATAGCCACTTTTGTTTTCGCCCCTTTCGTAAAATAACGGATTCGTTAAAAACAGTGTAGGCTTATTTCGGGCCGTTGTCCATGCGGAGCGAAAGGCTTGGTTTATGCCGGATGAGAGGGTACAATATAAGGAACATTCTATAAAAGCAGGAGGATATTATTCATGACCTTACATAATGACAAATTAACAGTATTTATCGGCTCTTACGCGGAAGCGGAGAACAGCGGCGTGTACCGTTATGAATTTGATACGGCAGAAGGGACGCTGACTCTCAAAGAACAGGCATCCGGATTGAAAAATCCAACCTTCCTTAACGTTGATGCGGCAAAGAGCAGACTGTATGCCATTGCCGAAGGCGCGGATGCGGAAGGAGCGAAGGTTGGCGATGCGGTTGCTTTATCGCTCGAAGGCAGCGGTCTTGCGCAATTGAACCGTAAGCTTGCCATTACGGCGCCGTCCTGCCATATCCAGCGTGATGCGGACAGTGAATTTGTATTGCTGTGCAGCTACCATGGGGGCCGGATCAGCCTTGTGTCGCTCACGGATAACGGGGAGATCGGCGAGATTCTCGATATTCAGCAGCATGAAGGAAGCGGTCCTCACCCGAACCAGAAAACGCCGCATCCGCACAGCACGAACTTCAGCCCGGACGGCCAATATATTTTTGTACCGGATCTCGGAATCGACCGGATCGTAGCTTACACGCTGGATAAAGAAAACCGCAAGCTGGTCCGTCACGGCGAGACCGTGGTGCAGCCTGGCGCAGGTCCGCGTCATATGACGTTCCATCCGAATGGTCAGTTTGCTTTTGTGATTAACGAGCTGGATTCGACTATTAATTCCTTCCGTTACGATGCGGAAAAAGGTGCGCTCGAGGCCGTGCAGACAGTATCGACTCTGCCTGAAGGGTTCGCTGAAGCCAATGGCACTGCGGAAATCGCGATCTCCGAGGATGGCCGGTTCCTCTATGGCTCAAACCGCGGTCATGACAGCCTTGCCGTCTTTGCGGTGGACGCGGAGAGCGGCCAGCTGACGCTGGTTGGACATGTGTCGACGGAAGGAAAACATCCGCGGCATTTTGCCTTGGTACCGGGCGGTCATTTCGCGATCACGGCGAACAAGGATACCAATAATGTAGCGGTATTCCGCATTAGCGAGTCGGGTATGCCGGTGTATACGGGCTATTCGATCGAGATTTCCCAGCCGGTATGCGTCATTCCGGTTCAGCTGTAGGCGAATAGAGAGCTAGCGGTGAAATGGCGAGAGTAAGAATGCCGGGGGAGAGTGAATGATGCAGATTCCAGAGCATTTGTGTCAGACGATCAGATCGGTTCACGGCGAAAAAGGCGAGCAGTGGCTGGCGGGCTTCGATAAGCTTCTGCAGGACTGCGAGGAAAAATGGGGGATGACGGTGGAATTGCCGTCTCCTTTTGTTTTGTCGTTTAACTTTGTAGCCCCGGCCGTGCTTCGGGACGGAACGCCTGCCGTGCTGAAGCTTGGCGTGCCAAGCCGGGAGTTCCGCACGGAGCTGGCGGCTTTGCGGCTATATGACGGACGCGGCGCGGTGCGCGTGCTTGCCGCGGATGAGGAGCGGGGCGCGCTATTGATTGAGCGCGTCCAGCCGGGAGTGATGCTGTCGTCGTCGGGATTGGGCGACGACGATGCCGTGCTGGCGGCCGCCGAGGTGATGCGGCGGCTGGCGGTTCCCGCGCCGGACGGGGGAGAATTCCCGTCCGTAGCGGATTGGGCCGCAGGCCTCGCCCGGCTGCGCGAGCGGCATGGCGGCGGCACGGGGCCGCTGCCGGAGCGCGTGGTCGGCCGCGCGGAGGAAGTTTTTCGCCGCCTGCTCGGAGAGGGCGGCGGCGGGTTATTGCTGCTCCATGGTGACTTGCACCATGGGAATATTTTGTCTTCGGGTCATGGCGGGCCGGGATGGCTGGCCATTGACCCGAAGGGTGTGGTTGGGGAAGCGGAATACGGAACGATTCCGCTGCTCTTGAACCAGCTGCCGCCGAAGGGGCAGCGGGAAGTGATCCGGCGCCGCGTGGAGCTGTTATGCGGCGCCCTTGGTTTGGACCACGCCAGGTTACTGGCGTGGGGTTTCGCTCATGCGGTGCTGTCCACCGCATGGTGCGACGAAGACGGCGTCGGCGATATCCCCGCCGGGCTGGAGCGAGCAGCTTGGTTCGAGGAGCTGCTCGACGAACTGCATCAAGGACAATAAGAGGAAAAAACCGTGTTACGGTGGAGCAGACGCACGAGTGTGGAGCAGAAGCAGCTCAATAAGACGGAAAAACCGTCTTGCAGCGGGATGAACACGCGAACACGAGAATGAAGTGGCTGAATAAGAGGAAAAAACCATGTTACGGTGGAGCGGACGCACGAATGTGGAGCAGAAGCAGCTCAATAAGTCGGAAAAACCGTCTTGCAGCAGGGAGTGCGCGCGAACACGAGAATGAAGTGGCTGAATAAGAGGAAAAAACCATGTTACGGTGGAGCGGACGCACGAATGTGGAGCAGAAGCAGCTCAATAAGACGGAAAAACCGTCTTGCAGCAGGGAGTGCGCGCGAACACGAGAACGAAGTGGCTGAATAAGAGGAAAAAACCGTGCTACAGTGGAGCAGACGCTCGAGTGTGGGGCAGAAGCAGCTCAATAAGACGGAAAAACCGTCTTACAGCGGGACGAACGCGCGAACACGAGAATGAAGTGGCTGAATAAGAGGAAAAAACCGTGCTACAGTGGAGCAGACGCTCGAGTGTGGGGCAGAAGTAGTCCAATAAGACGGAAAAACCGTCTTACAGCGGGACGAACGCGCGAACACGAGAATGAAGTGGCTGAATAAGAGGAAAAAACCGTGTTACTGTGGAGCGGACGCACGAATGTGGAGCAGAAGCAGCTCAATAAGACGGAAAAACCGTCTTGCAGCAGGGAGTGCGCGCGAACACGAGAATGAAGTGGCTGAATAAGAGGAAAAAACCGTGTTACGGTCGAGCGGACGCTCGATTATGGGACAGAAGTAGCCCAATAAGACGGAAAAACCGTCTTGCAGCAGTCTGTACGCCCGAACGCTGGGCAAACAAGCCAAATAGCAGGCAAATTCCCTGCTATAGCGCCTGCACGCCGAGGCCAGCTTACCGTTCGACCATCAAAAAAAGCCGACGGACGTCGGCTTTTTACATGTCAAAGAAATTTTCCTCGATGGAGCCTATTGACATTTCCAATCCTATACAGTAATTTATTGATAAATAAATAAACGAGGTTGCCTATGACGCCAAGAGAAAAAGACTTCCACGCTGTAACGAATCGGAAAGAACAGATATTAGATGCAGCTGCCTCGCTATTTGCGAATAACGGGTACTACAAGACAACAACCGCTATGGTTGCTGCAGAGGTTGGGGTCACTCAGCCCTACGTGTTTCACTTCTTCAAATCGAAGGAAGTATTATATCTCGCTGTCCTCGAGAGAGCGCAGAAGCGATTGCTGCATGCTTTCTCCCAGGTAGAAGCCCCAGCGGAAATGCTCCACCATCATATGGGGGAAGCTTTCAACGAGCTGATGGCCACTCATCGCGATGAGACGCTGCTCTGCATGCAGTCTTATACGACACCGGAGCCGAACGTCCGCGTGATCGTGAAACAGAGATTCGCCGAGGTGCATCAACTGATCACAGAACGGTTCGAGCGGGCAGGGATTTCGAATCCCAGCCAGCAAGCATCAACCTTTATCGCCTGCGGGATGGTCATTACCATGTCCGAGATTCTCGAGCTTCCCATACTTGGCGATTTGGGACAACTGGGCCACACCGAGTAACATCCGAACCCAAGCCATTCCGGCTGCGTGAAAAAATCCGTTTACTTCACAGCGGATTTTTTTAAAGGCTATTCATTTATTGATTAATAAATAATTAACAGAAGGAGGAGCAAGCATGCATCTGATCCGCCATCCCATCTAAATCTATATTTTTTTATGCTTGTATTTATTAATCAATAAATAAAAAACCAAAAAAAGGAGAGATTTAAACATGGTTTCTACCGCTTCTCGTGTTCGGCTGCTTGTTGTTACCTGTATCGCCTTGTTTATGGCCATGCTCGACAATCTGGTTATCGGGGTGGCGCTGCCATCGATCCAGGAGGAATTTCACGCCAGCATGTCCGATCTGCAATGGTTCCTCAATGCGTATACCTTAGCTTTTGCGGTGCTGCTTATTCCGTTCAGCGCGATTGGCGACCGTTTTGGACGAAAAAAAATATTCCTGCTCGGTATCGTGTTGTTCACGCTTGGCTCGCTTGCTTCCGCCCTCAGTACCAGCTCGATCGAGCTGTCGCTCTCGAGGGCGCTGCAGGGGATAGGCAGCGCGGCTATCATTCCGCTCAGCTTAACGCTTGTTAATGCGGCCTTCCCTCCCGAAAAACGCGCCGCGGCTATCGGCCTATGGTCCGGCATTTCCGGACTAGGGCTATCGATTGGACCGTTGGTCGGCGGAATTATTATTAATGGCGCGCCTTGGGAAATGGTCTTCTGGATTAACGTACCGGTTGGTATTATTGCCGTTATCCTTGGCGCGTTGTGGCTGACGGAGTCGAAGGGAGAACGCAAGCCTCTGGACCTGCCGGGGATTGTGCTTCTCGGAGTATCTTTGTTCGGCATCGTGTTTGGATTAATGCGCGGCAACTCGGAAGGCTGGGATGCCTTTAACGTATGGGGTGCTATTGCAGGCGGCGTGGTCCTGCTGCTTGGCTTCTACTTCTGGGAGCGCAGCCGGAAGCAGCCGTTTATTCAATTCGAATATTTCAAAAGCCGGACTTACAGCGCCTACCTATCGGCGGGCTTTTGGATGAATGCGGGTATCTTTGGAGCGATCTTCCTGCTTACATTGTTTCTGCAGCAAGCACAAGGCTATTCGGCTCTAGGAGCAGGAGTAAGAGAAATGGTCTGGACCGTCTGCACGATGATCTGCGCACCGCTTGCGGGCCTGCTCGTTGGCAAATACGGCTCCAAAAAGATTCTGCTCTTTGGTCTATTCCTCCAGACAGCGGCTATGATCTATTTTGCCCTTATGATTATCGGCAAGGGCGCTATCTTCCCGTTTGGCTATATCGCTCCGGCGATGGTTGCTGCCGGCGCGGGTATGGGCTTTAGCTTTACGCCGCTGTCCCACGGTATTCTGACGTCTGTTCCCGAGCATGCGGCCGGTGAAGCCAGCGGTTTAAGCAATGCATCCCGTGAACTGGGCGGCGTGTTTGGCGTAGCGATCAGCGGGCTGATCTTCGAAAGCGGCGGTGCCATCACTTCGCCTAAAGGTTTTGGCGATCATATCGTTCCAGCCCTCTTTGTCCTTGCCGCTATGCTTGCGATCGGCTTCCTGTCGGTTACGTTCCTGGTTCGCCGGGGCAAACCTGCGACGACTGCCGCAAGCGAAGCATCTGGTCCAACACCGCGAATCGAAACAAGCAATTAACAATTCCTTCATCTATTATATAGAAGAAACAAGTCCAGTTGGGTCGTTCAACGATCCGGCTGGGCTTATTTTATATGTAAAACCGCAATCGATAGGGGGAAGATAGTACACCGCAGAGTGATGTCGGAATGTTAAGCACCTGTTGGAAACGGTTACATTTTGTCGCGAACATCAGTCCTGGCGGACTACGGGACCGTAGTTCGGAACGCTTCGGCCGTCGAGTCCATTACCCATCGTCCTACCGCTGGACTAGCTTATTTTACAATTGGTTTATAGACAAAGGCGGGAATGAAGCGGAAAAGAGGTTATTTTCTATGAAAACGGTCGGAATTATCGGTCGGTTATCTGTTTCATAGGGGAAAGGCCTTCTTCCGACAACTCAAATAAAGCCCGAACTTGCCTTTTCAGGGGCCAATGGACTCTGAATTAGCGGCAAACCTAGGTCAACGGGCAGGAAATCGGGAGGGTTAGGGAATATGAGAATCCTCTTATCCTTTTTACCCTCCCGGGCAATATCCCGATTATTAGATAGCTTTATGGCGAAAGTCCCTTGCCTAAGGTTTTGAATGCGACTGTCTGTAGCAATTCCCCTATCCTTCCATCCCCGCGAAAGCCTGTTACTATGCGGCGCAACGCCATTTTCCCGGCCGTCCTGTTTCTGTGCCTTAGGTTGTGCATGGAATACCTGGATAAACATCGTTTTTGCATGTGATAAACATAAAAATTACTGGAAATTTTTATGTTTAACGATTAATTCTTGATTAGAAATATGAAACGTTAGGAAAATCAGCATGTAATGCATAGACAAAAAATGATTAATGCCTCCTATTTGAAAATATTACCTTCTTCCCTCTATGTCCCCATAACCCTTGTGACATAATCAAAGTCGAATGTTGATGGAAAGGGATGGAGGTTATTGTCGTTTTGAGCAGCCAACTGGATTTAAAGGAAATAGTGTGGCTCATTCGGAAGAAGCTTTGGCTGGTCGTTCTCGTGACTGTACTTGGTGCGTCTGCGGCGGGAGCCTACAGCGCCTGGGTGATGAAGCCCGTCTATGAAGCCTATACGAAGCTGATCGTCAATTCGACAGCGGGTCAGGCGGGATCATTCAAACTCGATCTGAATATGATCAACACGAATTTAAGTTTAATTAATACGTACAAGGAAATTATCAAGACCCCGGCCATTATGGACCTGGTGGTAAAGAAGCATCCTGAGCTTGGGCTGACAACGCAGCAGCTGATGCATAATATCCGGTTCAGCTCGGTGAATGGTACGCAGGTGGTTACCATCTCTTATCTGGACACGGATTACAAAAGAGCGGCGCAAGTCGTTAATACCGTTTCTTATGTGTTCCAGCAGCAGATTCCGCTCATCATGAAGGTCGACAACGTGTATATCCTTCATACCGCCGACTCCAACGATCAGCCGGTGAAGGTGAAGCCGGAGACCAAGCTAAACATTGCTATCGGATTTGTCGCCGCCTTCCTGCTGTCGATCACGCTGGTACTGGCTCTTAATTACTTTGACGATACATTACGGACGGAAAGCGACGTGGAACGGTATCTTGGCCTTCCTACGCTGGCAGCCATACCGAATATTAAGCAAGGCGATCTGAAGCCGAAGGCGCTGGCCATAGGCAAAACCACGATAGGAAAGGAGGGGGAGAAAAACAATGTCTCGCAGTGATCTTAAGCTTCGCCCGGTCGTTGCCGATGCCAACCCGACCTCCCCGATCTCGGAGGCTTACCGTACCTTGCGTACGAACCTGCAATACGCTGAGACGGACCGTCCGCTGCAGCTTCTGATGGTCACCTCGGCGGGTCCGGAAGAGGGCAAGTCGACAACCATTTTGAATCTGGCCGTTACTTATGCGCAGATGGAGCGGCGCACCATACTGGTGGATGCCGATCTTCGGAAGCCAACGTCTCATTACAACTTTGGACTCAGCAACCGGACGGGACTGTCGCATGTGTTATCCGGGCAGGCCGACCTCAGTGAAGTCATCAAGGAAACCCGCATTAAGGGACTGGATGTGCTGCCTTCCGGGCCGGTACCGCCAAATCCTTCGGAGCTTCTGGGATCTTCCCGGATGGAAGAACTGCTTGGAAAGCTTCGCGAGCAGTACGATATGGTGCTGATCGATACTCCGCCGGTTCTGGCCGTAGCGGATGCGCAGGTTGTCGCAAACAAATGCGACGGCGTACTGCTGGTCGTCAATGCGCGCACCGGCAAAAAGCAGCATGCCATCAAAGCGAAAAATGCCCTGAAGTTCGTACAGGCCAGAATCGTTGGCATCGCGCTTAACCAGACCGCTCATCGCGAAGCGGGACCTTATTACGAATATGTCGATCGGACGTGAGACGAATCAGACTCTAAAGCAGAACCATATATAGATAAACACAAAGGGAAAAGCTGATGCTTACGAAGTATGAATTACCACAAACGTAGCTTTGTTACCTTTGGTACAGTAATTCATTTTAGGAGGAATTAATAATGCGGGCTCATTATCGGACAAAAGTTATTGTGGCGGGGGATCTGGCAGCCGTGCTTGCCAGCTTCGCCATCGCGTACGCGCTTGAACCTTCGGTGCCTCAAGGCGGGGCCGTTGCATGGTTGTCCTATGCAGCGTTAGCGGCAGTCGTTGGCTTCTGGCGGCTCCACCGGCTCCGTCTTCACCGCCGGATCTGGCAGTATACCGGTATTTCGGACATGCTTTGCCTGCTGCAGGTTGCCCTGATCTCGGCTGTTGTTCCGTTTGCTGCCTGGTGGGTGATGCAGGGAGAAGCTCATCCGCTGCTTATGCTGCATCACGCGGCAGGCACTTTCCTGCTGCTTACCGCTCCGCGCCTTGCATGGCGTATCTTTTGCGATAAATACAGCGTGAGAAAACCGGCCGGCGGCCGCCGCGCGCTAATTATCGGAGCAGGAAGCTGCGGGACCTTGATCGCGAAGGAAATGATGCAGAACGACGGCGTTAGCGTAACGCCGGTAGGATTTATTGATGACGACCCGTACAAGCACCGGATGGATATCCTGGGGCTGCAGGTTCTTGGCAACCGCAAGGAGATTGCTTGTGTTGTGGAATCGCATCATATCGACGAGATTATTATCGCGATGCCTTCGGTATCGAAGACGCAAATCTCCGAGCTGGTTAACCTTTGCAAAACAACAAAAGCGAAGCTGAAGATCGTTCCGGATCTTCAGGATATGATTGATAACCGCGGCGCGGCAGGCCGCATGCGCGATGTCAGCGTAGAGGACCTGCTTGGCCGGGACCCGATTCGTACCGATCTCGAGCACATTGCCGGATACGTACAGGAAAAAGTCGTTCTAGTAACGGGAGCGGGCGGTTCGATCGGCTCCGAGCTTTGCCGCCAGATCGCGCCTTTCAAACCAAGCAAGCTGCTGCTTCTTGGCCATGGCGAGAACAGTATCTACACGATTGAAATGGAAATGCGCAGCGCATTCCCGCAACTGGCTATCGAGACGGTTATCGCCGATGTACAGGACCGCACGCGGATTGACGCAGTGTTTGCCAAATTCAAGCCGCAGGTTGTCTTCCATGCCGCAGCGCATAAGCATGTGCCGCTGATGGAACGCAACCCGGCGGAAGCCATTAAGAACAACGTATTCGGAACAAAAAACGTCGCCGAATGCGCAGACGCGTACGGAGCGGAACGCTTCGTGCTGATCTCGACGGATAAAGCCGTTAACCCGACAAGCGTAATGGGTACAACCAAGCGGATCGCCGAGATGTTTATTCAATCCCTCGACATGCACAGCAATACGAAGTTTGTAGCCGTACGTTTCGGCAACGTGCTTGGCAGCCGCGGCAGCGTTATTCCGCGCTTCAAGGACCAGATTGTCAAAGGCGGTCCGGTGACGGTTACCCATCCGGAGATGGTGCGGTATTTCATGACGATACCGGAAGCCGTTCAGCTCGTTATTCAAGCGGGCTCGTTCGCCAAGGGCGGCGAGGTATTTATCCTCGATATGGGCAAGCCGGTCAAGATTTACGATCTGGCCGTCGACCTGATCCGTTTGTCGGGCTACGAACCGCATGTCGATATCGACATTACGTTCTCCGGCATGCGCGAGGGCGAGAAGCTGTATGAAGAGCTGCTGACGAATGAAGAAGGTCTTTCTTCCACGAAGCATAACCGGATCTTTATCGGCAGACCTGTACAGCTCAACCGTAAAGAGCTTGATTTCGAGATTCGCAAGATGGAAAAGGTACTCGGCCAGCATCCGGATGATATCCGCGCGGTTCTGCAGCATCTGGTACCAACCTACCGCAATGGCAGCGCAACGGCTGCCGGCTAACCCAGTTAACTAATGTTTTTGAGGAGTGTGCAGCATGAAACTCGGCGGTAAGGAGGGCAGCGCCTCAAGCGCAAGCACGGGCGCGGGCTCCATTCGAACGCTAATTACTTCGCGGCTCAGCCGGGGAGGAGGCGCCAGCTTCCTGATCAACTCCGTTGGGATGGGGCTGGCAATGCTGCTTCAGATTGCGCTTGCCCGGCTGCTCGGCGTTCAAGATTACGGAATATATGCTTTTGTAACGACGGTCGTAACGTTTATGGTTTTCCCGGCGAAGCTTGGCTTTGATACCGCAACGGTAAAGCTTGTCTCCGCCTATCGGGTGAAAGGGGACTGGCCGCTGATCAAAGGGCTGCTTCGCCGGAGCAATCAGATTGGCTTCACGCTCTCCGTTCTTGCCGCGCTTATCGGCATTGCCGTTGTTGCCTTGATGGACTGGGGCAGGGGCGGACAAAGCGGAAGCGAAGCCCACGCCAAGTCGATTGCTTATATCGCCGGCTTTGCCGCGATTCCGCTACTTACTCTCGCTACCTTGCGCCAAAGCGCGCTGCAGGCGATGAAGGATGCGTTATTCGCTCAAATGCCGGAGAAGATTATCCGCCCGGTGCTAACGATTGGTTTTGTCGCGGCACTTGGCGCTGCCGGCGTGAAGCTTGGCGCCGCGATGGCGCTGCTATGCTTCGCGATAGCAACGGCAGTCACCTACGTGATTGGCGCGATTGTGCTGAAGAAGCGGATTGGCACGCAGACGGCTGCGATCAAGCCGAACTACGAGACACGAGGCTGGCTGCGATTATCATCGTCGTTAATGATTAATGCCGGCATGTATTTGATTCTTGGACAATTAAACGTGTTAATGATGGGCTTTATGCGGGGAGAGACCGAGTCGGGCTTGTTCTCGGCAGCGGTCCGGCTGGCCGTCCTGGTGTCGTTTATGCTGACCGCCGTGAATATGACGGCATCGCCGCTTGTATCCGAAAAGTATGCAAAAGGCGACATGGCCGGTCTCCAGCGGGTATGCATCCGGACGGGACGGATCGGATTTGCTTTCGCAGCGGTTGTGTTTGCCTATTTCGTCGTACGTGGCCATTGGACGCTTGGACTGTTTGGTCCGGAGTTCACGAAGGCTTATCCGTCCCTGCTGATTCTGGCCTTCGGCCAGCTGTTTAGCGCTTATTGCGGGCAGAACGGCACCGTCGCTACGATGACCGGACGCCAGAACGCGCTCACCAAAGTGTTAATAGCCGCTGCGATCTTGAATGCGGCGCTTAATGCTTTGCTGATTCCAACAATGGGTATGCTTGGCGGGGCTCTCGCCTCTACGCTGTCGATTATCGTCTGGAACTCGGCGGCCGTGCTGCTGGTCAGACGCAAACCGGGCGTTCAGACGCTGGCTTGGGCGCCAAGCCTGTCATTCGCAAGAAAGAGGGGGAATTACTCGTGAAGAAAGTATTGCTGGCGGGGGTTCCGAAATCGCCGAATTTGGGCGATGGCCTCATCGCTTATACGTTAAACCGGATTATCTCCATGCGCGGCAAACATCAGGTTATTCATTTCGATCTGCTCGACGGCCGCTGCGATCAATCGATGCCGATCTACTCGGCCCGGGGAGGGCTGCATTATGCGTTAGCCGGCCCTCCGGCATCGGCGGCCGCGCAATATGCTTCGGCACCGGCCGTGAAGCTGAACAGCGCCGGCTCAAGCAAGAAGATGACGCCGGATTTGCTCCGGCGCCTGAAGGCGTATTGGATTCATCGCAGCAAGAACGAGAAGCTGAACCGCGAGCTTCAGCAGGCTGTTGAGGAGTCGGAAGCAGTATTTATCGGGGGCGGGCATCTGCTCATCGATACGTACTGGACGTTCCCATTGGCTGTCCGCCGCGTAGCGGATGAGGCGAAGCGCCAAGGCAAGCCGCTTCATATTTTGCTTGTTGGCGCGCGCGGGCCTTGGAGCACCCAGGCCAAACGCTGGCTGCTTGGGGCTTGCCGCTATGCCACGTCGATTGCGGTGCGGGATGAAGATTCACGGCGGTTCCTGATTGATCTTGATCCGAAGCTTGCGGTCAAGACGGTTACTTTAGCCGACCCCGCACTGTTCACGCCGGAGGCCTTTGGCTTGACGGAGGCAGCGGCGGGGCAGGAGAAGCCAGGGAGGCGAAAGGTTGGCCTTGGCGTAATGGATCCGCATGAGATGAACCGTCACTGCGAGCTCCGCTGGGAGCGCGAGGCTTGCGCCGATTGGTGGCTGCAGGCGGCAAAGGTCGCAATTGGAGCGGGCCATAACGTTAGCTTCTTCACCAACGGCGCGGCATCGGATAACGCGTTTGTCGAGGAGTTTGTGAAGCCGCGTCTGGCTGGGCTGAAGGGCGTCGAGTTCACTCCGTATCCGACAACGGTAGAACAGCTGGTCGGCACGATTGCTGCCTGCGATACCGTTATTGCGCAGCGGCTTCATGCTTGCATTCCTTCGCTTGCAATGGGCAAGCCGACGTACGGTCTGATCTGGGACCGGAAGCTTGAGAATATTTTCGCCGATCTGGGCATGAAGAGCCAACTGATCGACTTCCGCGAGAGCAGGCAGCAGCTTGCCGCGGCGGTGGACGGCCGGATGGCGGACTCGGGACCGGCCATTGACGCTAAGAAGCTGCAGCTCTATGAACATATCGGGAGAATACTGCCATGAGCCATACCAAAATCAAAGTGCTGCATGTCGTTGGACGCATGCATCCCGGCGGCATTGAAACGCTGCTGATGAATGTATACCGGAACATAGACCGGGACAAATATGAATTTCATTTTGCCGTACAGTCGCCGGAGCCTTCCTTCTACGATGACGAGATTCGGGCGCTGGGGGGAACCATCTTCGTTCAGCCGCCGCCAAAGGACGGAATCCGTTCCTTCCGCAAGCAGCTGACGGCTAACATGAACAAATACGGTCCTTACGCCGCGGTACACAGTCATGTATTCGGCTTCAGCGGTTATGTGCTTAAGCTGGCGGACAAGCTTGGCGTGCCGGTGCGGATCAGTCACAGTCACAACACGAGCGACAGCAAGTCAACATCGCTGGTTCGCAATCTGTACCGCTCTTATATGCGCAGCCTGATCAGCCGCCACTCGACCAATATGCTGGGCTGCTCTCGGGCGGCATGCGAGTCTCTCTTCGGAAACGGCTGCTGGAAGGACGGACGCGTGGACGTGTTCCCGAATGCCATTACGCTGGCTCCTTACGAGTCGCTTGTACAGGAGAACCGCGAGGAGCTTCGCCGCCGCTTTGGCGCGGCAGAGGATGAACTGCTGATTGGCCATATCGGCCGGTTCAGCAAGCAGAAGAATCACGCACTGCTGCTGGACAGCTTCGCAAGCCTGGTGAAGCAGCATCCGAAGTCCCGTCTTCTGCTCTGCGGAGACGGACCGCTGCGGCCGGAGATGGAAGAGAAGGCGCGCGGGCTTGGGATAGCGGACAAAGTCAACTTTCTTGGGCTCCGCAAGGATGTACCGGAGCTGCTAGGGGCGCTTGATGCCTTTGTCTTGCCGTCGCTCTATGAGGGACTTGGCATCGTGCTCATTGAAGCGCAGGCTGCTGGCGTGCCGTGCCTGATCTCCGAGACGGTACCGAGAGAAGCGGATCTGCGAATCGGCTTAATCGAGCGACTTGCGCTAAATGACCCGCCGGAGCGCTGGGCGGAAGCAATGGCCAGCATCGGCGAGCGAAGAGCCCGGGGCGGCGGGGAATGGCAGGAAAGAGCGGCAGCGCTGGGCGAGCGCGGCTACGATATCCGCGTAAGCGCGGAAAAGCTGGAGCGTCTGTATGCAGGCTGACCGTTTAGTCGATACGCGGAAAATCATGCTGGTCGGTTATTCCGTTCTGCTGATACTGACGGCGAAGTGGGCTTTTGCCGCGGATGAAAGGCTCTCGCTTATACTTTACAGCGGGCTGCTGCTGCCGTTCTTCGTGCTCATGCGCTGGCCGAATGCGCCGGTGCTGCTAATGGTGAGCTTTACGGCTACGCTGGCGGGCAAAGCGATTTATGCGGCAACCGTTAATCCGCTGGCTGGGCCGGACGAGATCCACTATTACGAGCAGGTGACAACCTTCGAGAAGCTGTCGCAATTTATGCCGTATGCCATGGAGCAGATTCAGACCAGCTGGATGAACATCTCCGCGTACCCGGTGTTTGGCCTGCTGTATATGCCATTCTTCAAATGGCTGGAGCTGGACGATCCGCTGGCGATTATTTTGTTCAATACGGTGCTGCTCATTCTGATCGTCAACAGCACGTATAAGCTGAACGCAAGCCGCTTCGGGTACGAGCTTCCGGATCCGGAGAACGCGAGGCAGCCTTTTATTATCGTCTCGGTGGTTGGATTAATGCTTAGTCCGTCGCTGATGTACATGTCCTCCTTGTTCGCAAAAGACATTACCTGCGTATGGCTGGGACTGCTTGGGGCACAGCTGCTCGTTCGCAAGAGATGGCTGCTGTTCATCCTTGTCATCCTCTACGCGACGGGGCTGAGAGATTACGCGATTATCTATACGCTGAGTTTTTACTTCTTGTACACCCAGAAGGTCCGCACTTCTCTGTGCGTCATGGCGGGTGCGGCTGGTCTCTTGTTCCTGCAAATCGGGCCGCTTGGCATCATTAACGCTACGATGCTGTCGATCTTCCTGTTCATCAGTCCGAATCCGATCAACTTCAGCAACTGGGAGCCGGAGCTGCTGCTTCGGACACTGGAAGCGGTGTTTATGGGCATTATCCTCATGATCTCGGTCTATCAGGCGATCGTCTACAAGGAGACAAGAAAGTTTTATCTGATGGCAGCGGCGCTTATCTTCACCTACGCCTGCACGCTGGTACTAGTCGGTTATGTCACGATTACAGGCCGGGAACTGGACTATGGCGTCGGGACGATAGGGGACAACATGGTTCGCAAAAAGCTGCCGGTACTGCCGGTTCTCTATACGATTGCTGCCTACGCCATTATGTGGTGCCGCAGAATCTTTATTCTGAAACATCGGAAAATTCAGTCTTTGAAGGCTGAACAAGACCGCGAGTCGAAGCAGCTTGAAGCTGCTCGCGTGCCGGCTGGAGGTGCGGCAGCACCTGCTTGGCATGAAAGGCTTGCCGGCGGAAAGGGGGCGCAAGGACATGGGTGAACAAGAACAACGACGCAGGGCAGGTGAATGGACGGGAGATCGATTGGAACGGAGTGCGGTCCATAAGACGAAAAAAAGAGGCCGCGACCAGTTCGGCCGGTTCCGCGGCTTGCTGCGTGTAGCGGAAGCCGCGCTGAAGCCGGTGCCAAGACCGCTGCTGCAGTGGATGTGGGTGCTGAGCGACTGGCTGCCGGATTTGCCGGGCGTCGCAATGCGGTACGTCCTGCTGAGAAGAATGGCCAAGCGCTGCGGCGATAACGTGTTGATCGGACGCTCGGTAGAGCTCCGTTATCCGGAACGGCTGGTCATTGGCTCGAATGTAAGCATCCATAAGCAATGCTACATCGATGCTTATGGCGGACTGATCATTGAGGACGAAGTATCGATCGCGCATCAGTCTTCGGTTGTCTCGTTCCAGCATACGTGGAACGATCCGTCGCTTCCGATCCGAGATAACCCGGTCATGGGTTCGGCTATCCGGATCGGCCGCGATGTGTGGGTTGGCTGCGGCGTTCGTATCCTGGCCGGCGTCGAGATTGGCGCCCGTTCGGTAATCGCTGCCGGCGCCGTTGTGAATAAGCCGGTCGCCGCCGGCACGCTGGCTGCCGGCGTTCCGGCACGCGCCGTGAAGAGCATCGGGACAGGAACGTCTCCCGCGCCGGAAGGCGCATAGGGAGATGTGCAAAAGTCGGCGGAAAACGGCAGCCATGGAGTATTTAAGGTCCTTAAGGGACCTTAAGCTGCGGAAAAAGCAGCTGGTTAGGGTCGTTAAGGTCCCTGAGGGACCTTAGGGCGTGAGAGAAGGCGCAAAAGTCGGCGAAAAGCGGCAGTCATGGAGTATTTAAGGTCCTTAAGGGATCTTAAGCTGCGGAAATAGCAGCTGGTTAGGGTCGTTAAGGTCCCTGAGGGACCTTAGGCGTGGGAGAAGGCGCAAAAGTCGGCGGAAAGCGGCAGTCATGGAGTATTTAAGGTCCTTACGGGACCTTAGGGTAATGTTGGACACGCCCGAGACGGCAATAACCGCCTTACGGGCAATAGAAACAGAAGGAGGGAAAGACATGAACGTGCTGTGGGCACATGACCATACGTTTTATTTTAACGAATCGGGGAAATTTTTCTCCGGAGGCAAGCTGCCTTATGCAGTGTGGGAACGGTATCTAGGCGTATTCGATCAGATTACGGTTGCAGCCCGGGGCAAGAAGGCATCCTCGGATGAAGATATGGCGGGCAAGACGTTGTCGAGTGGACCAAATGTGGATTTCCTTGTGCTTCCGTCACTGAGTAATCCGGTCAATAAAATGACGAAGCGGGGCTATATCGAGCAGTTGCTGCAAGAGGCGATCGGCAAGGCTGACGCCGTTATCGCGCGTGTGCCAAGCGAAATCGGTGCCGAAGCGATCCGGGTTGCGCGCCAAATGGGCAAGCCTTATGCGGTTGAAGTCGTGGCCTGCGCTTGGGACGGACTATGGAATTACGGCAATCTGCAGGGCAAGCTGTACGCGCCGTTCTCGCTCAACCAGACACGGACGATCGTGAAGGATGCGCCCTACGCGCTGTATGTAACGGAGCGTTTCCTGCAGCAGCGTTATCCGAATATCGGCGGCAAGACGGAATCCTGCTCCAATGTGGAAATTCCGGAGCCGGGCGATGAAGTGTTGACACGCCGGTTGGAGCGCCTGCAGGCGATGAGCCCGGATGCGCCGATGACGATTGGGCTGATCGGGTCGCTGAACGGCCGCACGAAAGGGATCGACATTGCCCTTCGCGCAATTGCCAAGGCGAAGCAGCAGCTGCCATCTGCCAAGTTCCGAGTTCTTGGCGACGGGGATCCGGCACGCTGGCAGGCAATGGCCGAAAAGCTGGGCATCGGAAGCATGGTCTCTTTCGAAGGCGTGCTGCCTAGCGGCGGGGCCGTCTTCGAATGGCTGGACGGTATTGATCTGTATCTGCAGCCTAGCTATCAGGAAGGGCTGCCGCGGGCAACGATTGAAGCGATGAGCCGGGGATGCCCAGTGCTTGGTTCTATGGCAGGCGGAATTCCGGAGCTGATCCACGAGAGCTGCCTTCATCGTCCGGGCCAAGTCGGCCAACTGGCCGAGCAGATCAAACGAGCGACGTTTGACCGCAAATGGCTGAAGGAGCAGGCGGAACAGAATTTCGGCAAGTCCAAGCAATTCACGAAGCAGCGGCTGGATGCGAAGCGTCAGGCTTTCTGGCAGTCTTTTGGCGATATGGTGAGACAAGGGGCTCTGAAGGATTCGGTAGCAGAAGCCGCAGCCGCAGGGGAACAAATTCTTTCAGACAAAACAGGTCAAGACGAGGCCTATACAGGCAGCGAAACAACAAGCACAAGCGAGAGCAGAGAAAGGGTGGGGGCTATATGACGATTTTGGTGACGGGTGCAGCCGGATTTATCGGCTTCCATTTGAGCGCGAGATTGCTGAAGGAAGGCAAGCGTGTCGTTGGCCTGGACAACTTCAACGACTATTACGATGTGCAGCTGAAGCGGGACCGCTGGTCGCAGCTGGTCGCTTCACCGTCCTTCAAGGGAGCCGAGCAGGATCTGGCGGATTACGAAGGTCTGCTGGCGTTGATCCGGGAGGAAGGCGTTACGACAATCGTGCATTTGGCGGCTCAGGCGGGCGTGCGTTACAGCCTCACGAATCCTTTTGCTTATCTGGAGACGAATCTGCAGGGCTTCGGCCATGTGCTGGAAGCTTCGCGTCAGGCAGGCATCAAGCATCTGGTCTACGCTTCCTCCAGCTCCGTGTATGGCGCCAACGTCAGCATGCCGTTCTCGGTCAGCGACAATGTCGACCATCCGGTAAGCTTGTACGCGGCAACGAAGAAATCCAACGAGCTGATGGCGCATGCCTACAGCCATTTATATAACCTGCCTACGACGGGACTTCGGTTCTTCACCGTATACGGCCCATGGGGCCGCCCGGATATGGCGTACTTCAGCTTTACGCAGAAAATTATGGCCGGAGAGCCGATTCAGGTGTTCAACGAAGGCAAGATGCAGCGCGATTTTACGTATATCGATGACATTGTGGAAGGCATTTACCGTCTGCTTGACCAGGCGCCGCAGCCGAACGCGGAATGGGATCGCGTCGATCCGGATCCGGGCACAAGCTATGCGCCTTACAAGGTGTACAACATCGGCAACAACAAGCCGGTTGAGCTTATGGCGTTCATCAACACGATTGAGGACAAGCTGGGACGCAAAGCGGTTATGGAGTTTAAACCGATGCAGCCTGGCGATGTAACAGCGACCTACGCGGACATCGACGGATTGATGGCGGATGTTGATTTCCGTCCGGAGACAACGATTGAGGAAGGCATCGGACGTTTTGCCGAGTGGTATAAGTCCTATTATGGCGCCCATTCCGACCTGGAAACGGCGGTAAAGGCGGCGGGACAATGAATCGAAAAATAGCCCATATCTGCACCTCCGGCATCAGCCACAAAATTATGGGCGACAAGCTTCGGCTGCTTCAGCAGCAGGAAGGCGTACAGGTAACCTTCATCTCCTCTCCAGAGGGTGTAGATGCGGAGCTGATGAAGGAAAAAGCCTACCCGTTCGAATGGAAGCTGCTCCCGATGGCGCGGTCCATTCAGCCGGTTGCCGACCTGCGTTCGATCCTTGCGATGTACAAGCTGTTCCGCCGCGAGCGGTATGACATCGTGCATACCCACACGGCCAAGGCCGGTCTGATCGGACGGATTGCGGCGAAGCTGGCGAGGGTTCCGGTGGTTATTCATACGAGCCACGGGTTGCCGTTCTATGAAGGGCAGTCGAAGAAGACGTATTGGTTATACAAAATGCTAGAGAAGTTTGGCGCGGTATGCTGCGATGCGCTAGCTTCGCAGAACGAGGAGGATGCCGGCGTGCTTCGCAAGCTGGCGCCTTGGCGGCCGGTGTTTGTGGAAGGCAACGGAGTAGACCTTAAGCATTTGGACGAACTGGCAGGTAGGGTAACGCCGGAGCAGACAGCGGCGCTTCGCAGGAAGCATGGGATCGATCAGGAGGAAAAGGTGCTGTTTATGGCGGCGCGCTTTGAACCGGTGAAGGATCATAGCCTGCTGCTCGATGCTTTATCGGAGCTCAAGCGGGTTGGTGCCTTGAATTGGGTAACGGTACTAGCCGGACAAGGCCCGCTGGAGGCGGAAATTAAGCTTCAGGCGGAAATGAGCGGCCTCGAGGACGATGTACTGTTCGTCGGACAGCAGTCCTCGATTATTCCTTGGCTGGTTATGGCCGATGCCGTAACGCTGACCTCGGAAAAAGAAGGCATCCCGCGCTCCCTGATGGAAGCGATGGCGCTCAGCAAGCCGGTTGTTGCCACGAGAGTGCTGGGCACTAGAGAGCTGGTGGCGCATGCCGAGACCGGATTGCTCGTCCCTTACCGGGATTCCATGCAGCTGGGCGAAGCTCTTGCGGCGATGATGAATACGCCGGAAGCCAGGAAGCGGATGGGTGATGCGGGACGCCGCCGGATTGAGGCAACGTTTACGGAAGCCCGGGTTGTGGAGCGTCTAATGCGGCTGTATCGCAGTACGAAGGCTCAAGTGAATCGGAGCCGCGGACTAGGAGCCAGGCTGAATGCCTTTGGCAAGCGGCTGTTCGATCTGGTAGCCAGCGTACCTGCTGCGCTGCTGCTGTCGCCGGTGATGTTGATCGTTGCGCTGCTGGTGAAGCTGAAGCTGGGTTCGCCGGTCTTGTTCAAGCAGCAGCGTCCGGGCAGGTACGGCAATCCGTTCTATGTGCTGAAGTTCCGCACGATGCGGGACGCGTACGACCGGTTCGGTCAACCGCTGCCGGACGAAGCGCGGCTGACGTCCTTCGGCAAGCTGCTGCGCAAGCTGAGTCTGGACGAGCTTCCGCAATTATTTAATGTGATTCGCGGGGATATGAGTTTGGTGGGGCCACGGCCTCTATTGATGGAATATCTCCCGCTTTATACCGAAGAGCAGGCGCATCGTCACGATGTCCGTCCGGGCATTACGGGCTGGGCGCAGGTTAATGGACGCAATGCCGTTTCCTGGGAAGACAAGTTCAAGCTTGATCTCTTGTATGTGGAGCGGCGGAGTATCTGGTTTGATTTTCGCATACTGGTACGGACTGTGGGAAAGGTGCTGAAGCGTGACGGAATCTCGAGCGCGGGTCAGGCCACCGTTCAAAAATTTACGGGAAGCAGAGAAATGGGGAATGCATCATGATTAGCGGTCATACGGAGCAATACCGGGTAATGGAGGAGCCTGCAAGACGCCCTCTAATCGTAGTGGGTATGGGCGGACATGGCCGGGTGCTGATGGACATCGCCCGCGTATCGAAGACTTACCGATTGGCGGCAGTTCTTGACGACCGCTTCTCCGGCGTCGAGCTGCGGGGCGGCCTGCCGTATGGTCCAATCGCGACGCTGAAGCATTTTCTCGCGGATGAGCCGGGCATGCATGTGGTAATCGGCATCGGCGACAACCGGACGAGACGGGCAATCGTAGAATTGCTCTCTCTGCCCGAGTCTTCTTACGCAGTACTGGTGCACCCCGCGGCCGTTGTCGCGGAGGATGCGCGAATCGGGCTTGGCGCCGTGGTGATGCCCGGCGCGGTCATTGGCCCGGGCGCCGTAGTTGGCGCGCACGCCATTATCAATTCCGGCGCGGTCGTCGAGCATGACGCGCTGGTCGGTCCGTACGCGCATGTATCGCCGAACGCGACCATGGCCGGCGCCGCCTCCGCCGAGGAAGGCGCGCATATCGGCAGCGGCGCGGTGCTCATCCCGCGCATCCGCGTCGGCAGCTGGTCCGTGCTTGGCGCGGGCGGCGTCGCCGTCCGGGACATCCCCGGCGGCAAGACCGCCGTGGGCGTTCCGGCACGGGTCGTGCCGCCACGCCTTAGCGTGGAGAAGGCGCTGTAAGGCAGTACGAGTGAGGCAGTGTAGGGCGGAAGCCCGCCTTACACTGCTGGAGCCCGCCTTTCAGCACCATTAAGCGCGCAGCGCCGGGCTACGTAAGCTCCAAAAGGAGCTTACGGCCCTCGCTGCCGCGGCAAACCAGCCCCTGTAAGCGCCAAAAGCCGCTTACAGCAAGTCAAAACCCGCGCCGCAGCCTTCGCTGCTGGCGGCGCAGTAAACCAAACCCAAGCGCGCGGCGTTGCCAACGCGAGCCGCGCGTACCACATAGCCCGCCCTGACAGAGGCGGGCAGCACAAGAGGAGCTGATCGCGACGTGAACAACAGTCGAATCTATTTATCCCCGCCGCATTTGGGAACGCGGGAGCGCGAATACGTAGAGTTAGCCTTCCGCACGAACTGGATCGCGCCGCTTGGTCCCAATGTCGACCAGTTCGAGCGCGAGCTGGCCGAGAAGGTAGGAGCGAAGGGGGCAGTTGCGCTGTCCTCCGGCACCGCGGCCATCCATATGGCGCTTAGGCTGCTGGGAGTTGGACGCGGCGACCGCGTTTTCGTCTCCTCGCTTACTTTTATCGCAAGCGTGAATCCGGTGCTGTACGAAGGCGGCGTGCCGGTCTTCATCGACTGCGACGCCGAGACTTGGACGATGTCGCCGCAGGCGCTTGAGCGCGCATTCGAGGAGGCGCATCGCAACAGGCAGCTGCCTAGAGCGGTTATCGTTGTCCACCTGTACGGGCAAAACGCCGACATGGACGCTATTAACGAGATCTGTGCCAAATACCGCGTGCCGGTCATTGAAGATGCCGCCGAATCCCTGGGCACCATGTACAAAGGCCAATCCAGCGGAACCCATGGCAAATTCGGGATCTACTCCTTTAACGGCAACAAAATCATTACCACCTCCGGCGGCGGCATGCTGGTCTCCGACGATACCGCGGCGCTGTCGAAGGCGCGCTTCTGGGCGACGCAAGCTCGCGAGCCGCAGCCTCATTACGAGCATGCGGAGCTTGGCTACAACTACCGCTTGAGCAACGTGCTCGCGGGAATCGGCCGCGGACAACTGGAACTGCTGGACGACCGGGTAGCCGCTAGACGTGCGGTATTCGACCGGTACAAGCGGGCTTTTGCCGACATCGAAGGCATCAACATGATGCCGGAAGCGGAATATGGCTACGCTACCCGCTGGTTGACAACGATGACGATCGATCCGATTATTACCGGCTGCACACCGGCCGATCTGCTGGAGCGGCTCACCGAAGCCAATATCGAAGCGCGCCCGGTATGGAAGCCGATGCACCGCCAGCCGCTTTTGCAATATTATCCGTACTTCCCGCATGAGCCGGGCAGCAGCGTGTCCGACACGCTGTTCGAGCAAGGCATCTGCCTGCCGTCGGGTTCCAGTCTCACGTGGGAAGAGCAAGACCGCGTGATCACCTGCATCAAGCAAACCATTCAAATGAAATCGAGGAGGATGTCCCATGAAAGTGCGTAAAGCGATAATTCCAGCTGCCGGTCTCGGCACCCGATTCCTGCCTGCAACAAAAGCTCAGCCGAAGGAAATGCTGCCGATCGTGGACAAGCCGACTATCCAATACATCATTGAAGAAGCGATTGCTTCCGGCATTGAGGACATTCTGATCATCAGCGGCCGCGGCAAGCGGGCGATTGAGGACCATTTTGACAAGTCGTACGAGCTTGAGGACATGCTTGCCAAGAAAGGCAAGACGAAGGAGCTTGAGCAAATCCGCGGCATCTCCGAGATGGCGAACATTCACTACACCCGTCAAAAAGAGCCTAAAGGCCTTGGCCACGCCATCTGGTGCGCACGCAGCTTTGTGGGTAACGAGCCGTTTGCCGTACTGCTTGGCGATGATATTGTACAGTCCGAGGATCCATGCCTCAGCCAACTGATCCGCGTCTATGACCGCTATCAGTCTTCGGTTGTTGGCGTGCAGCGCGTAGCCGATGAGGATGTATCCAAATACGGGATAATCGCTCCTCGCGGATCGTCGATCGAGCCGTCGGTCTTTTTCCTGGATGGCCTGGTGGAGAAGCCTTCGAAAAAAGCCGCTCCTTCCAATTACGCGATTATGGGCCGTTACGTGCTGTCGCCGGAGATTTTCGATATTCTCGAGCATCAATCCCCGGGCGCGGGAGACGAAATTCAGCTGACCGATGCGATCAAGAAGCTGAACGACCAGCGCAACGTGCTTGCTTACAACTTTGAAGGCGTCCGTTACGACGTAGGCGATAAGTTTGGTTTTATCAAAGCACAACTCGACTTCGCGCTGCAGCGCGACGATCTGCAGAAGGATGTACTGGGCTACCTGCAGCAAGTATACGAAAAGCATTTTATTACGAAGGCGGCGAACTAACATGCGGAAAATTACAGTAATCGGTACGGGTTATGTCGGTCTTGTTTCGGGTACTTGCTTTGCCGAGGTAGGCAACCGGGTTATCTGCTGCGACGTGGATCAGCGCAAAATCGACCTGCTCAATAGCGGCGTCATCCCGATCTATGAGCCGGGTCTCGAAGAAATGGCACTTCGCAACAAGAGCGAAGGCCGCCTGCTCTTCACGACCGAAGTAGGCGAAGCGATCGAAGCTTCGGACATCGTCTATATCGCGGTTGGCACGCCGATGTCGGAAACGGGCGAAGCGGATATGCGCTACGTCATGTCGGCGGCGAAAAAGATCGGCGAGCATCTGAACGGTCACAAAATCATCGTGAACAAGAGCACCGTGCCGGTCGGCACCGGCGAGCTTGTGCGCGAGGTTGTTCAGGCGAATAAGAAGTACCCTTGGACAAGCTTTGACGTCGTGTCCAATCCGGAATTCCTCCGTGAAGGTACGGCGCTGTCGGACTGCATGAACATGGATCGCGCCATTATCGGCTCGGACAACGCGGAGGCGGCGGAGCAGATCGCGCAGCTGCATGCGCCTTTTAAGACGCGGATCTTCAAGACGGATCTGGAAAGCGCGGAGATGATCAAATACGCGGCGAACACGTTCCTCGCGACCAAGATCTCGTTCATCAACGCCATCGCCAACATCTGCGAAAAAGTCGGCGCCGACGTGGAAGACGTAGCCAAAGGCATGGGCATGGACAGCCGGATCGGCGAAAAATTCCTCCAGGCCGGCATCGGCTACGGCGGCTCTTGCTTCCCGAAAGATACTTACGCGTTAGCGCATATCGCGGATAAGTCGGGGTATGATTTCGAACTGCTGAAGTCGGTTATCAAAACAAACCATCGCCAGCGCTTCGTCGTCATGGACAAGCTTCGCGAGACGCTTGGCGGACTTGCGGGCAAGCAGATTGCCGTGCTGGGCCTGGCATTCAAGCCTAACACGGACGATATGCGCGAGGCGCCGTCCTTAAGCATTATTCCGGAGCTGCTGAAGCAAGGCGCGGTTGTTCGCGCGTTTGATCCGATTGCAGCCGAAGCGGCTAAGAAACAGCTGCCTGCGGAGGTCGCTTATCTGGAGTCGGCGGAGCTTGCGGCTGCTGGCTGCGATGCTTGCGTGATTTTGACCGAATGGAATGAAGTATTGACGATGGATCTGGCAAAAGTCCGCGACCGGATGAAGCAGCCGATCATGATTGACGGACGCAACAGCTTTGATCCGAAGGTGATGGAGCAGCACGGTTTTGTCTACTACTCGGTAGGACGCCGTCCGGTGAATCGTCCGGAGGCAGAGCGCAAATCCGTGAATTTGTAGGATGAGCCCAAGGCGAATTTATAAGAATAGCTCAAAGGTGATTCAGTAAGTTACTGCAAATCCTGATCTCGAAAGGGGGTGAGCACTTGAAAGAAGGTCCGCTTCGGCCGGGCGGATGTGAAGTGCGGATTTACCTTATAAAACGAAATTGCAGGAAATGCAGGAGGAGGAAGGTATGAAAAAGAAATTCCGGGCACTGGTAACGTTGGCTGCTACGGCTTTGCTTGTGCCGGCGCTTATCGTTAACGCGTCCAGCACAGCAGCCGCATCCAAAACAGCAACAGCTGCCGTTACAACAGGATCGTCATTGTCGAGCTTTTTCTCGCAATCGTCGTTCCAACCGCTTGCTAATACGTTCATTCAGAAGGTGATTCAGAACTTTGCACAAGAAGTGCAAAAGGCTGTTGAGAGCGTTCAGAACGGTAAAGGTAACAACGGCAAAGGCAACAATGGTAACGGCAATGGCAATAACGGCAACAACGGCAATGGCCATGGCAACAATGGCAATAACGGTAATGGCAACGGCAACAATGGCAACAACGGCAACAACGGTAATGGCCATGGCAACAACGGCAACAATGGCAACGGCAATGGCAATAACGGTAACAACGGTAATGGCAATGGCAATAACGGCAACAACGGCAACAACGGCAACAACGGCAACAACGGCAACAACGGCAACAACGGCAACAACGGCAACAACGGCAACAACGGCAACAACGGCAACAACGGCAACAACGGCAACAACGGCAACAACGGCAACAACGGCAACAACGGCAACAACGGCAACAATGGCAACAACGGCAACAACGAGAAACAAATCCAACAGGTGTACAATGACACTTCCGCGAAGCTGTTCCAGCTGCGCAACCAGTGCCAAGCCGGCCTGACGGACATTGCCGTGGAGTTCACGACGTTAACGTCTACGCATGAGAAGACGGAATTGTACAAAACCGGTACAGCCGCATTCAGCAGCTGCACAGCTCAGTACAAAACAGTCATGAACGATGCAAGCGCGCAAATCGTTGCTCTTGGCGGCGAGCCTTCGATCCTTGAACCGATGCAAGATCGTTATCAACAAGAGATCATCGCAGGCCGTGCACAGCTTAACGCAATCGTAGGTAAATAATTTTTTGCTGAAAAAGAAGAACCGCGCAATGGAGATAATCTCTGTTGCGCGGTTTTTTCTGTCCTGTTTTCGGATTATAATAGGTACGGAAACGGAGGTTGTCATCATGATTATCAGAGAGCTTCAGGAGAAAGACAACGCAGCAATTGAACGCGTAATCAGAGAATGCCTGATCGAATTTGGAGGCAATCGGGAAGGACTGGCATGGGCAGACGAAAGCTTGAGCCATCTGTCTGACTATTATAATCGCGCAGGCCGGGCCTATTGGGTCATCGAGCAGGATGGCGAAGTTGTTGGCGGCTGCGGGATTGCGCCGTTTGCCGACTCGGAGGAAGTATGCGAGCTGCAGAAAATGTATCTTTTCCCGGCAGTACGCGGTACAGGCATGGCGGTAAAGCTGCTCGATACGGCGTTAGCCTTTGCCCGGCTTTATTATAAACAGTGCTATCTTGAAACACTGCAAAATATGCATGCTGCCAACCGCTTCTACGCCAAGCATGGCTTCGAGTCGCTGGCTGCGCCGCTGGCCGGATCGGAGCATTTTGCGTGCGACGCCTGGTATATTAAAGGTTTGGAATAATTGAGGCTGATTGCTACGAGAGTAGGAACGGACTTCCTTCTGCCTACTGCTTTCTACGTTGCCAAGCTTTTATCTTGAACTAGCTCCATACCAATAATGAACCAGCCTCATTAAATAATGAGGTTATTCGCCGTAGAGGTGTGCAAACGGGCTATTTGCCGTGCAGGAGTGAGGAGGTCCGCCTAGAGGCGACGTAGAGCCTCACAAATAGTGAGTCTAGCCTCACTATCGCATGGGAAGAGAGGTAGCAAGAGTAAAATAGCGCGGTTAGCCTCATTAAATAATGAGGCTATTCGCCGTAGAGGTGTGCAAACCGGCTGTTTGCCGTGCAGGAGTGAGGAGGTCCGCCTAGAGGCGGCGCTGAGCCTCACAAATAGTGAGTCTAGCCCTACTATCGCATGGGAAGGGAGGCAGCAAGAAGTAAATAGCGCGGTTAGCATCAATAAATATAGAAACTTTTGGGAACCAGTTTCGTCTTTACATGGGGGAGGTGGAGAAATGAGGAATGCAAACCATGCAGCTAAGCTCATTAAACTATTTCTGTTCTTATGCAGCCTGTTCCTGATAAACGCTTGCGGTAGCCAAGCTGAAGAGGTTCAGCATGTTGAAGCTTTCGGGATTGAGGTCCTGGATCAGAATGCGGAAGGCCTATATGAACCAACCGGCTATAAGAAGGTGAATGCCATCACCACGACTAAAGCAGACAAAAATTATACGAGGGTGGATCTGAAGACGGTAGAGGACTTTTACGATACGGGAGGCAAATACATTAAGACGGTAATCACGCACAGCCAGGGCTATAAGTCGAATGTATTGGATAGCAAGGATGGATTTGATCGCACGGAGGAACTTCATGAGCCGTCAACGATTCTGATACCCGACGAAGACGCCGAGAACTTCCGGGGGGACCAATTGTCCAGTGACGAACTCGAGCAGCTAAAGAAACATGTACAGTCCTTTATGAAGCTGGTTGATTAAGCAGGCGAATTCGTCTGCTTATTTTATTTGTCTTGTTGCCAAAACCGTTTGATCCTCCCGGGAGTCTAATAATTAGATGCAAAATGGCAGGGGAGGAAGCGTGTGGGGAACGAATTACTGGTGGCCGCAGCGAAACGTGGCGATGATGCTGCCTTTTATAGTCTCATTACGCAGCAGAAAGAGAAGATGTACCGGATTGCCTATTCCTATTTGAAGAATGAAACCGATGCTCTTGAAGCCGTGCAGGAAGCGACCTGCCGCGCATATATGCAGATTCACAAGCTGAAGGAGCCGGAGTTTTTCGGCAGCTGGCTGATCCGGATTCTGATGAATTATTGCGCGGATGAAGCGAAGCGGAAGGCGCGAAGAACGGACGGACAGCAAGCAGCTGCCGCTGCGCTTGATCTGCATGCAACAAGCGGCGAGTCGGCCTTGCTGGAGCGGGTTATGCTCGAGTCGGCGGTGGAGCAGCTGGATGCAAACTATCAGAAAGTGATTCAACTGAAGTATTATCATGATCTGACCATTACGGAGATTGCAAGAACGCTGCAGAAGCCGGAAGGCACGATAAAAACATGGCTGCATAAAGCTCTAGGCGGGTTACGGCAGCGGCTGGGGAAGGAGGGGGAGCCGAATGGATGAATATCGGGATGAGCAGGCGCGCGAGCTTCCGGAGCTGGAAGCGATGAAGGAGTATATGGAGGACATGCCTATTCCGTCCGAGATTGACGCGAAAATTTGGAGCGGAATAAGGGCCGGCAGGCGGCGCAGAAGACGCAAAGTATTTTCCAGAGTAGCAGCTTATACCGCTTGTCTCTTGCTTCTCGTATCGGTTGTTTCCGTCCGCTTCTCACCTGAAGTAGCCGCTTATGTGGGGGAGATACCGGGCCTTAAGCCGCTAGTCGAGCTCATTCATTATGATAAAGGCCTTGAGCTGGCGATGGACAATGATTTCATGCAGCCAGTGGGCCTTTCGGAAGAGCGGGACGGAATGAAAATGACGATTGACGGCATCATCGCCGATGAATCGAGAATCATAGCGTTCTATTCGCTAGAGAATATGAATGGGCAGAAGAGTGTGGTTAATCTTCAAGGCGTGAAACTTACTGAGCATTTGGAAGCTTCCATCTCGCATGGATCTTCTGATTTCAGGGAGGACTGGGATACCAAGCAAGGTACCATTGACTTTAATTTTGTGGAAGGCGTTCAGATTCCGGATACCTTAAATGTCGACCTCGAGCTGAAGAAGACTGGCGAAGCCGCAACAAGCGGCACGGCATGGCATTTTGCCATTCCAATCGACAAGGCTAAGTTTGAAGGGTTGAAGGAAACCTACGATATCAATCAGACCGTCTTGGTTGAAGGTCAGAAGATCATCTTCGGGAAAATGACCGTTTACCCGACCAGGATAGGAATTGAAGTGAGTTATGACCCGGCTAATACGAAGAAGCTGTTCTACTTTGATGACCTTAGGCTTGAGGATGAGAAGGGAGAAGAATTCGGTTCCATCACAAATGGCGTATCCGGTTCGACCTTAAGTGAGAACAGTCAAGTCCTGTACCTCGAAAGCAATTACTTCCGTAAGCCCAAACATCTCTATCTGCGGGCGAGCAGTATCCGAGCCTTGGATAAGGATAAGCGGGAAGTAGAGGTTGATCTTAGCCATAAGAAACTGCTTGCCAGCCCGGATGATCGGCTTACTCTGAAAGATATCGGTACCAGTGCCGAGGATGGCCAAAGCATTCTAATCTTTGAGATGAAAAATGAAGATACGCTTGATCAGAACCGGATGTACAGCTTATTCGAAAGTACGTACAAGGACGCTTCCGGTAAATCCTTCGAGTCCCATATGACAGGTTCCTCCGGCAACGGTTCAGATGCTGAATACGAGTATTACATCCCGAAAGAAAACTACCAAAGCCCGCTCACGCTCTTCATTCAGGATTACCCGACCCGGATTCATGGGGACATTGATATCAAAATCAAATAAAAATGCTACCGCAAGGGCTGCCGCTAAGAATCTCGGCGGCCCTTGTTCATCCTACGCCATCACTTTCTAACAGGTCATAAAAATGATCGCGGTCTTCGTCATCGAATTTGCCAAGTGTCCGAAGAATAACAAATTCATGTCCGCCGTACATATCGATTTCTTCGCCGTACCCGTTATAGAGCGCAATCATGGTGCCATTCCGGTTTCGTTCCATATATCCGAAGCATTGTTCCTCCGGTGATTCGCCGTAAAGAAGCGTAAATCTGATTTTATCCACGCTGTTCATGTAACTTCTCCTTTTATATAAGTAATGACCGTATCTTACAATTGGCCTACGAATAGGTTACATGATACAAGGCGAATACGAAAAAGCGATAGCGTGCTTCTGACTCGCAAATTTCTTCTTATTTCCCAAGCGAAAGGGGGAAGCCCTGGCTACGTCGCTTACTCGCACATTATCTCTTGACGGGACGGGATTTGGGGTTTATGATACCTTGCCTGTTATCCAAACGGCAGGCTTACTTCTTTACTCCGACAACAGAAAATCGATTACAGCTTTCTCGAACGCATCAGGAAACTCTACATTGGGGAGATGGACGGCAGGCAGTATAAGAAGCTTTGCGTGCGGCACCGTCTCGGCAATTAATTCGCCATGGCTGGGGAGCGTTACCGTATCATGCTGACCGGCAATGACTAATGTGGGGCTGCTGATAAGAGCAGCGGTCCGGCGCAGGTCCATGTCGCGGATTGCGGCCCAGCTGCCTCCGATTCCTTCTGCGCGGGTGGCGAGGACCATTTGGCGAAAGGCTGCGACAATCTCGCTCTCCGACTCGATCATAGGCGAAGGAAACCAATTGTTGATAAACATATCTGCGAATCCGTTCAGGTTCTCCGCCTGCAGAACCGAGTCAATTAAGCCATTCCACTGCTCAGATGGTCCCAGATAGGACGAGGTATTGCTCAAGACCAGCCGGCTGATCCGTTCGGGAGCATGAATCCCAAGCCATTGTCCGACGGCACCGCCGAGTGACAGCCCGAGAAAATGGACGCGGCCGATCTGAAGCGAGTCGAGCAGCTCGATGACATCTCTGCCCATTCGGTCCATGGAATAAGGTCCGGCTGGAGTATCCGAGTCGCCGTGTCCGCGATAGTCGTAGCGCAGCACGCGGAAATGCTCGGTAAACCGAGCGATCTGTCCGTCCCACATATTCATGGAAGTAGCAATAGAGTTAGCGAGCATCAGTATCGGCTTGCCGGCTGCCCCATCGATTCGAAAAGCAATTCGTATCCCTTCACCGGTCGTAAAAAAGCTTACCCCGCTCGTTCTATTTGTTTCATTAAAGGTCGCAGTCATCGTCATCCATCTCCCTCATTGGTTATTAGTGACAGTTTATTGGAATCGGCTTACAATTTACATGAGAAGATTAAGGAGTTTGACGCCCGAAAGCTTCATTATTACTGTAGTAGCTGTCCCAAACCTTTAATTAAGAGGTGATCCCCATTTATGGACCAAATTGATCATAAAATACTGTCGATCCTTCATGATAACGCTAGAATTACGATATCGGAGATGAGCCGCATCATCGCTATGTCGCAGCCGGCTGTTACCGAGAGGCTTCGAAAGCTCGAGGAGCAGGGAGTCATTACGGGCTACCGGGCAGAACTGTCTTTATCCAAGCTTGGCAAGTATACAACGGCGTTTGTATTGTTTAAGTCGAACAACTGCAAAGAATTTGAAGCTTTTAGCGAGGCCGCACCTGAGATCGTGGATTTCTACCGAACGAGCGGGGAATTCAATTATTTATTAAAGGTTGTGACGGAAACAAGCGAGACCTTGGAGAACTTCCTTGAGAAATGTCATACTTTTGGATTTTCTTCGACTCTGGTCGTACTATCCACCCGATTCGAGGATAAACTTTTTCCCGCATTTCTCCCCAACCAAGCATAAATCCCGAATAAACCGCGTACTTAGTGAAGCAAGACTTCATAAGCATCGCGGTTTTTTTGTGCTTGGATAAGCGTTTTGTTTTTGCGCAAAGATGCCATACTGAACGAATAGCGAGTAGGGATATAGGTTTTTAAGGAGTGATAACAAATGAAGCTGTATGACTGCGCTATTATAGGAGGCGGGCCGGCTGGTCTTAATGCGGCGCTTGTACTGGGGAGAGCAAGGCGGCACGTTGTGCTGTTTGACGATAATAAGCCGCGGAATGCGGTGACCCGGGAATCGCATGGATTTATTACAAGAGATGGCGTGAAGCCCGATGAGTTCCGGCGGGCTGCGCATCTTGATATAAGCAAATATCCTTCTGTGCAAGTGGTTCGGAATAAGGCCGTGGATATGGTGAAGCGGGGGCACGCCCTGTTTCTCGTAAAGGCAAGTACCGGAGAGGTGTATCAGGCACGGACGATTATACTGGCGCTTGGACTAAAGGAGAAGCTGCCCGACATAACGGGTGTCGCCGATTATTACGGCTCTTCCTTGTTCAGCTGTCCTTACTGCGACGGATGGGAGCTAAGGGACCAGCCTCTTGCCGTGATATCAGAGAATGAGTCCCATCGCTTCTCGATGGCGTCCACAGTCTACAACTGGAGCAAAGATCTCATTGTGTGCACCAATGGGGTCGGAACGTTTGAGCCGCAGCAACGGGCGAAGCTTATGAGCCGGGGTGTGCGGATCTTCGAGCAGCCCATCGCTTCTCTGAGGGGAAAAAGCGGCCGTCTGCAAAAGATCGTTTTTGCCGACGGGACGGAAGTAGCGCGTACGGGAGGTTTTGTAACGTCTGACTGGTATCTCCCGATCCGCATTGCCGAGAAATTAGGCTGCAGATTAAATGAAAGCGGTGGTCTGGCGATAGATGATTACGGAAAAACAACCGTAGAGCATGTCTACACAGCCGGCGATGCGGCAACAATCTCGCCTGCCCAGCTTATTGTTGCGGCTGCCGGAGGTAGCAAAGCGGCGATGAGCGTGAATACCGCGCTGACCCATTTGGATTTTTAAGATGCTATGCCATTTCATAATGAGACTGTAGCATTCGGCTTACGGAACGCATAAGGTGAATTCTCCGCGGATACCCTACTTAATGGCAAAGGAGGGGATTTGAACATGGAATCGACTAGCGAATTTGTAGCGAAGGTTCATGCCACGCAAGCTAAACAGAAGAAAAACAAGATTCATCATGGCAAAGGCAAGGCGTCCCAAAAGCTGCAAAATGTGCAGCATACAAACAATCCTTAGTCCAATGAACGGTTCCGCCCGTGTCTTCGGTTACTCCGAGTCCGGGCGGTTTGTGCGAAAAGAAGCTAAAATGTCAATCCATGGATTGACAAAAGAGTGCAGTTACGGCATCATAAACATATGAATAGTTGTTCATATATATAAAGTGAGGTGCCAGTCTTATGAGTCATGAACATAACCATCCGGAAGAGGAGCACGCCCATACGCATTCCGGCGAGGAGCATGAGCCAAGCTGCAGCGTCGGACATCACCACGGCAACGGCCACGGGCATAGTCACGGGCATCATGGTCATGACCATGGGCATCACGGGCATCATCATCATTTTGACATGTCGGGCAACAAGACCGGATTATTTATTGCGTTAATCATTACCGCAGGCATTATGGTATTGGAGTTTGTTGGGGGGCTGGTGACGAACAGCCTTGCGCTTCTGTCCGATTCGGGGCATATGCTTAGCGACGTAAGCGCATTGGCGCTTAGCCTTGTGGCTGTATGGTTTGCGGCGCGCCCGGCTTCGGCAGTTCGTACGTTTGGTTTTCACCGGTTTGAGATACTGGCGGCTTTATTTAACGGGATTACGCTTGTTGTTATCTCGGTGTTTATTATTTGGGAAGCCATTGGCCGTTTGTTTGATCCTCCGTCCGTGGCCAGCGGCTCGATGATGCTGATTGCGGCCATTGGCCTGCTCGCCAACCTCGTAAGCGCTTGGGCACTGCTGCGCAAAGGGGATGTTCATAACAATTTGAACGTAAGGAGCGCTTACCTGCACGTGCTCAGCGATGCGCTTGGTTCGGTTGGGGCTGTGCTTGCGGGGCTTCTGATCTACCTGTTCGACTGGAATATTGCCGATCCGATTATTTCGATTGTGGTAGCCGTGCTTATTGTAAAAAGCGCCTGGGGCGTGCTCAAGCATACCGTCCATATTCTGATGGAAGGGACTCCGGTTAACGTGGACGAGAAGGAAGTGCGCGCTGCGCTTGGAGAAATCGAAGGTGTCGTTGATGTGCATGACCTTCACATTTGGACGATTACTTCCGGTCTGGATTCCTTGAGCTGCCACCTGCAGGTCGCAGACGGAACGGATTGCCAAGGAGTGCTGCAGGCCGCGATCGTGCTGATCGAAGAGCGCTTTGGCATCCAGCATTCCACGATTCAAGTGGAGAGCTCGCGTATCCGGCATATGGAGCTGCAGGTTTAGCGGGAGCCCCGAGGTGCTGCAGCCGTTAGCGATGCGAGCAATGTGCGGCGGCTATGTACAGCTGTATCTCGAGCATTGAAGCTGCTCTGTGCAGAGTGAAAGTACTGCCGTTCGCCCACGTTGCATGAAATGCAGGATATAAATGAATATTGGCCCAGTAACCTGAACTATACTGCACAGAATGCATCATATTAGTGATTTATAGCCCTAATCGGCTCGTATTGACGCAATATACTGCATTATGTGCAACGTAACTCTTCTATCGGCCTGCAAATCTGCGTAAATACTGCATATCGTACAATGTATTTTCAGCAAGCCTGTAACTGGTGGAGCGGAATAGCGGTTTTACATATACGGTGGGCTTCCTTTCCTAGTTGCATAGCCCGTTGATCGTGACCAATGCTCTGGTTCTGTCGGAGAGTAACCATTAAGCCGGAACACGCCCAGCCCAACGCAAGAACGCCGCCCTTCATTGGGCGGCGTTTTATTGTTGCGCGTTAAAGATTGATATAACGATCGAAGATAGCACCGAAGTCTTTTACTTTGTACTGCTTTTGCGCGCCTTCGAGCCAGTTGAATGCGGATTTGTTCAGCTTGTCGAACGTATCGGCTACATCGTAGTCGCCTTTATGCGCATGGCTTAACGTCGAGGACGCCAGCTCCAGGCTTTGGCGGGCAAAGCCGAGGCTGATTTCGTTCTCGTGGTGGATTTCGGAGATTTTGAAAAGAGATTTGTACAAGTCCTTCACTTGCTCGATATGCTTCTTATTCACGTCAATGGAGAACGCTACGGAACCAATAACGAATTTGATCTCGACATCCAGATCGACCGTGCCGGCTGTCTCCAGCGCTACGTTGCTGATCTTATTCGTTGCGTATGGATAACGGTGCAGCATCCGTTTCTTGCTGACCGCGCTGGTGCCGTCCAGATGAATAAGGGCGAAGTTGGTGAAGCAATACTCATCGGTTTTCGATTTGATCAGAAAATAAATCTTTTCCCCGTCTTCGTGCATGACGTAATCATCAGAATCCACCTTATCATAATTCTCCGGCCGGATAACCGACCCGATATCGCTGAGGCCGAGTAGGTCGGCAGCTACTTTTCCGAACAATCTTACCATTCCTCTCCATAGGCAGATTCAATCACTCTATCATTATATATACGGAATGGGGGAATATTCTAGATTATCCTTAACGTAGCTTAAGACTGCTCCGCAGCTGCTTTGGAAGCGGCCATTTTTTCCTCCATATGCTGTCTCTTCACCAGAATGGCGGCCAGCATCAGCATAAGGCCGTTAATAATAAATACCCATTTAATCGGGATGATGCCGCCTAGCACGCCCCCGATAACGGGTCCCAGCATGGTGGCGAACTGGGTAGCCGATTGGTTCAAGCTGAAAGCTCGGCCGCGGAAGCTTGTCTCCGTCGACTTCACGATCATCGCATTAATAGCCGGGGTCACCCCGGCGAAGAAGAGGCCGTACACGAAGCGTAATATTCCGAACTCGGCTATATGGCCGACGAAGAACTGCAGGCAGTTGCCGATCCCGCCGCCAAGCAGGCCGATAAAGAGCACCTTCGAGAAGCCGATCCTTGAGCCGAATTTGCCCCATTGCGGAGCGGCAATCAAGGTCGCGATCCCGACGGCCGAGAACACGATCCCGGCTTGCAGCGAGGCATCATGCTCGTTTGTCCCTAGTTGAAGCACGTAAACGGTAAGCAGCGGCTCGAGAATCATAACCGAGAACATCGCAAGTCCTGACATGCCAAGGAGCGTCAGGAAAGCTTTATTATGCGAGGCATGCTTCAGGTCATCCAGGACCGAGGAGCGCACGCCGGAGCGGTTGAATTTATGCTCGGTAGCGAAGAAGGTTGCGATAAGCGCAGCCACAAGGACGATACAGCCGGAAAAAACAAACGATTCCCGGTTCCCGATATAATGGCTGACCGTACCGCCAATGAGCGGTCCCATAATGCCGCCCGTTGCGCCGGAGGTTGCCATGATGCCAAGGGCGTAGCCGGATTTTTCCTCCGGCGTATTCGTTGCGACAAGGGCGATAGCCGCAGGCACGTAGCCGGCAAGCAGGCCTTGGAACACCCGCAGAATCAGGAATACATACGGATCATGGACAAAGAACGTAATGAAATAAAGTGCCGCTAAGCTGAAGCCCGAACGAATGAGCATCGGCTTGCGGCCATATTTGTCAGCTAGCGATCCCCAATAAGGCGCGATAAGCGCACTGGCCAGAAACGTAATGCCAAACGCGAACCCCGACCACATTTCCAGATGATTATTCACTCCGAGATCATTATGCAGGAATAGCGGAATGAACGGAATAGATACGGAATAGGCCGTGCTGCAAAAGAAAACACCAATCCATAAAACGATCAAATTGCGTTTCCACGAGTAAGGCTGGGTCATGTCAGTCACATCCTAAAGAGTACGTCAGAGTACGATTTTTTCTTTTATTGTAAACCTATTTTTACAGAATCTCCATGTTCGGCGGGAAAAACAATACTTTTGTCCTTGCGGCAGCTTCGTTAACCTCATTAATTAAGGCGGTTGTTCCATGAGAAAAAGCCTCCGGATTCAAGCTGGCGGAAGCTTAATTAACGATGTGAAATTAATACCGCAAAGCCTCAAGCAGGCAGGCGTTGAACAGATCCAGCTCCTCGTAAAAAATCGCGTGACCGCTGTTATCGAACCGGAGCAGGATGGAATTCGGGATTGTTTCCTTCATTATTATAGCCAGCTCGAACGGACAAATGCGGTCGTACACCCCGTGGAAAATGTACGTCGGTACCTTGATCCGTGCCAGATCGGCCTTCACATTCTCATCTCTTAACGTATATCCGCAGGCGATAATAGCCCGGGGCGATTGGTCTAGCTGCACGGAGTCGAACCATTGCCTGAACGCCGGCGTCGGTTCGTTATGGAAGAACAGCTTGCCGAATTCCTGCAGCATAAGCGGACGGTCGCGGTAAGCGAGACTGATGAGGGCGTCCAGTCCCTCGGGCGGCATGCCCTGCGGGAAGCCGGGCTGCTTCGTAATATAAGGGGCGGCCGCGGCGAACAGGAGCAGCTTGCTGACGCCATGACCGGCATGCCGCCCCATGTAGCGGACGGCTACCGCACCGCCCATCGAGAAGGCGGCAAGGGTAATCTCTTTGTAGCCTAGCGTATCGATAATGCAGCGCACGTCATCGGCCATTCGGTCCATGCTGTAGCTCTCCCACGGGGAATCCGATTTGCCAAAACCCCGGAGATCCATCCGGATGCAGCGGTATCCGTACTTGGGCAGCTCGTTGATCTGGTATTCGTACATACGGTGATCCAGCGGATAGCCGTGCACGAACAGGATCGGCTGCCCCACGCCCGTGTCCTCCACGTACAGACTAACGCCCGGCTCAACATCAATATAATAATTCAAGGCTTCCGTCTCCTTCTTCTAAAGTAGTTGTAGTTAAGGTATGAGAAAAGACACTCCGTTAGAAGGAAGAGGTCCAATGTAGCAAAGGTTACCGGGCAGTGGCGCCCCATGATGCGGATGAACTCAACGTAGGCGGACGGTGATAATTCAAAAGTAACCAGATGTTTGATTAGTGGGTAGTAGCGATGTTTAGCTAGGCTAGAGTTCCGCCAACAAACGTCACCTACCCCTACCGGTTCTAATTCGGCATTGAGCGAATAAGAGGAAAAAACCGAGTTGCAGTGGGGGGAGAGAGTCGAAGAGGTGCGGAAGCAAGCGAATAAGAGGAAAAAACCGAGTTACAGCGGGGCGAGAGAACTGAGTTGGTGCGGAAGCAAGCGAATAAGAGGAAAAAACCGAGTTACAGTGGGCGAGAGAGGTGAGGTGAGGTGGGCGAGGATAGGTGAGACGGATGCGAGCGATTAAGAGGGAAACCGAGTTGTAGCGAGGTGAGCGACCCGATGTGAGGTAGAGAGTAGTCAGTAGCAGGCAAAAAGCCTACTGCAGTAGGCAAGTAAACCGGTCGATGCCGGCCGCGAGTGGAATAGCAGGCAAAAAGCCTGCTGCAGTAGGCAAGTAAACCGGTCGATGCCGGCCGCGAGTGGAATAGCAGGCAAAAAGCCTGCTGCAGTAGGCAAGTAAACCGGTCGATGCCGGCTGCGAGTGGAGTAGCAGTCAAAAAGCCTGCTGCACTAGGCAAGTGGGCCAGCCGGTGTTTGCTGGACCTCCGCTGCCTGAACCGCAGCGAACAAAAAAAGCTGCCCACCTGAAGGTGGACAGCCAGAGCTTAGATTCGCGCCATATTCATCAGGCTGCTGTAGGCAACCGTGCGGTTGCGGCCGTCGCGCTTGGCTTGGTAGAGCGCCTGGTCGGCGTATTTGAACAGCTCGACGACTTCCTCCGCTGCATCGGGGAAGGTCGCAACCCCGAGCGACATCGTCACCGATTCGCCAATTGGCGTAACGGACTGCTCGATCCGCAGCCGGATGCGTTCCGCCACCTGAACGGCCTCGGCCTCTGTCGCATGAGGCAGCAGCATTGTAAACTCCTCGCCGCCGAACCGGCAGCAGTAATCGTCCGGCCCTCTCTCGCTTACCATGATGCCTGCCACAAACTTCAGCACCTCATCGCCCATCTGATGGCCATGACGGTCATTGACGTTCTTGAAATGGTCGAGGTCCATAATAATCACGGAGAACGGAGTGCCCTGCTGCTTCCATAAGGCTGTGATCGCGCCCATAGTCCGGCGGTTCGTCAGGCCGGTGAGCGCATCGGTATTCGCTTCGGCATGAAGCTCTTCCTTCTGCGCGCGCAGCTTGTTGAAGGCTACGGCTACCGTATCTACAAGCTGGTTCGCTTCATAATTCCAGCTGACATCCGCCTGCAGCGGCTTCAGCTTCTCGTCTCCGCCGGAGAGGCGGGAGGCGTAAGTAGCAAGCCGGTTAAGCGGATGGGCGAGCTTGCGGGACAGCCAGAACGAGAGGATGACGAGCAGCAGCACGAACGGTGCCGAGAATTTGATCATCTCTTGGACGACATTTTCCGAGATATTCGTAACATGATCCTGCGGGGTCTGCGATACGATGCCCCAACCCGCAGCCGGTACCGGGGCAAATCCCGCAAGGAAATTCTGCCCCTGCGAGTTAATGACGCGCTGCGCGCCGGACATTCCCTTCATCAGCTTCTGAACAACCGGATTGCCGCTTACGTTTTCCGATATGCGGTCTTTGTCCGGATGATAGATCAGGTAGCCGGAGGAGTCTACCACATAGAAGTAGGAACCGCTGGTGGTGCTCGCTTGAACGCCAAGAATATCGCGGAAAATATTCGCCTGCTGCAGGTAGATCGATCCGCCGACAAAACCTTTGTAATTGCCGTTATGATCGAAAATCGGCGAGCTTACCATAACGATCATGCGGTTTGTTATGGCATGGAACGGCTTCGAAATATACGGCTTCTTCAGCCGGAGCGATTCCGTTGTTGCTTCCGAGGTCGGCTTGCTGCCGATCAGATTCAGATTGTTCGGCGATGTAGAGACAATAACGCCATTCTTGTTTACAATCGTCAGCGAATTGAAGTAAGGGCTTGTCCCCATAAAGAAATCCAGCTGGGACAAGACATTCTTATCGTTCAGCTCAATGTCCGAGAAGTAATTCGCGGTGACTTTGAGACTTTTCTGCATGGATATAACAAGCGACTGCGTTGTTTTGCTTAAGTTCAGTGCCGCAATGCCGTTCAGTTCGATTGTATTATTGAAGAGCGATCTCCGCTCGGTATTATAGCCGATAATGGTACTGATGAAGATCGTAATCAGAACAGAAAGAATAACTACAAATGAAATGATAGAGGACAGCTTAAAGCCTTTGCGCGGCCGGATCTTGTAGATCATAAATGGTAGGTAATGCTCCTTCCCAATTCTTACTAATCGATAGTGTATCACTTTTTGTCGAAAGTTACGATAATCGTTCTAAAAAAGAGCGATTCTGCCCTATCCCAGCTATAGCTGGCGATAAGGCAGAACCGCTCCCGGTTAAGCATATTATGCGTTTTTGCGTTCTCGGCGCAGCAGATAGATGAAGTAGGGCGCCCCGATGACGGCCGTCGTAATGCCGACGGGCACCTCCCGCGGGATGATCAGGACGCGGCCGATCACATCGCCGAGCAGCAGCAGATCCGCGCCGATCAAGCCCGATAGCGGCACCAGCCACTGATGCCGGCCGCCAACGAACAGTCGGGCGATGTGAGGTGCAATCAGGCCGATGAAGCCAATCGAGCCAACGGCAGCAACGGAGCTGCCGGTCAACAGCGCGGCCAGCAAGAGCAGAATGAAGCGCTGGCGCGGCACGTTGAGACCAAGCGCGGCGCTTCCTTCATCGCCAAGCTGCAGTACGTTCAGCTTCGGATAACTGAGCCAGACCACGGGCGTCAGAATCGCAATCCAGGGCAGCAATGACAGCACATCCTGCCAGTCGCGTCCCCATAAGCTGCCGGACATCCAGAGAAGCGCCATGTTCACATCGGAAGGATGCTTGACGAGCAAGTATTGGATGCCCGCTTGGAATACCGCGCCAACGGCTACCCCGACCAAAGCGAACGAAGACGGGGACAACGTCATCCGTCTGCTGAGCAGGAGAAGAATGACGAGCGCGATAATGGCACCAAGGAAGGCGGCAAGCGGAAGGGCATAACTAGGCGCGCCAGGGAACAGGAAGATAACGGCCGCCGCCATAAACCCGGCGCCTTTCGTAATGCCGATCACATCGGGGCTGGCGAGCGGATTGCGTACAATCCCTTGCAGAATATCCCCGGCAACCGCAAGCCCAATGCCGGCTAGCACGGCGATAACCACGCGCGGCAGGCGGTATTGAAGGACGATAAAGGAATCCGGTGAATGCTGCATGGTCAGGCTGTTCCATACTTCACGGAGCGGGACCGATACGGCACCGACACGAAGGGATAAGGCAGCGAGCAGCAGAAGCAGCACGGCAGCAACGATTATAGCGTAAATTCCTTTTCTCATTCGGCGATCCCCCTGCTCCTGCTTCTGCGAGCCAGATAGATGAAGAAAGGCCCGCCAATGACCGCCGTGACAATGCCAACCGGAGATTCATAAGGAAACGCGATAAATTTGCTTATCCAATCCGCGTAGACCAGCATGCAGCCGCCGAGCAATCCTGTCAGCGGGACAAGCAAAGCCAGCCGGCCGCCGACCAGGTATCTGGCGATATGAGGCACGATGAGGCACAAGAAGCCGATAGGTCCGCATAAGGCGACGGCGGAGCCCGCCAGCGTAATAACAAGGATTCCGCCAACCGTGCGCACAAAGGCAATGCGCTGTCCCAAGCCGGTCGCCACCGCATCATCCATGAGCAGCAGCCGGAAGGAGGGGATCATAGGGATAAGCACAATCAGGCTAACAACGGTAAAAGGCAGAATCGTATGGACGTCGCCCCATACCACGCTGCTCAAGGAGCCAACCAGCCAGAACATAATGCTGTCGGTGGAATGCTGATTCAAGACAATCATGCCCTCGGTCAGGGAAGAGAGCAGGAAGTGGACGGCAATGCCGGCCAGCGCCAGCCGGACATGCTGCTGCCGGGCGCCGGCGAGCGACCAGACAAGCAGTGCCCCAAGCGCCGCTCCGGCAAAGGCAAACGCAATGCTGCCCAGCAAGGACAAGCCATTTATGGCAACAAGCCCGATCACAACGGCCAGCGATGCTCCCGCGTTAATGCCGAAGATATGCGGGGAGGCAAGCGGGTTACGCGTAATAAGCTGGGTAAGCAGCCCGGCCAGTGCCAGATGAACGCCTACCACAAGAGCCATAATAGCCCTGGGCAGGCGAAGCGTCTGGATATAGAGGTGAGCTTTATCAGAGCCTTGGTACGTAACCGCTTCATATAAAGTCCGCCAGGAGACCGCCGATTGCCCCCATTTCAGGCTGCTGACCAGACCAACTATTAATAGAAGAAAAGAAAACAGGAAGAGCAGAAACGCGGAACGTTTCTGCTTCCCCTGACTTGCAGCCGTTGTCATGGATTACTCTCCTAACTGGGCCGCAATGTCTTTAATAATATGCTCGGAGCCGATCAGGCCGCGCGACAGCGACCAGTTGCGGCGTTCAGCCGTCAGCACTTTATTTCCGGACACCGCATCGAGCTTGCTCCAGAGCGGATTTGCTTCCCACTCGTTAACAATCGTTTTCTCTTCCGTAGGGAGGAGAACGATTACCTGAGGATTCGTCTCGGACAGCTGCTCCAGGCTCAACTGCGGATAAGCCTCTTCGTTCTTCACCGGATCCGCATAGCCGATAGAAGTCAGGAACGAACCCGCGAAGGAATGGTCGGATTGGGCGAAGAAGCCCTTCGGATTAACAACGGCCGGCAGAATCGTGTAGCCGGTCTCTTTGATTTTCTGCTTCTCGGCTTCAATCGTGGCCTTGTGCTCTTCCAGACGCTTTTGCCCTTCGGCTTCTTTGCCAAGCGCTTTGGCAATAACCAAATAGTTATCCAGCGCCATATCGTAGTCGGCCAAATGGTCGTTCAGCACAATGGTTGGCGCAATGGCTTTCAGTTGATCAAGCACATTCTTGTGGTGATCCGAATCGGCAATAATCAGATCCGGCTGCAGCGAGCTGATCTTCTCCAGGTTAGGCTCGTAACGCGAACCGACCGAGGTATAGCTGCCAAGCTTGTCCTTCACTTCGTCCATCAGAAGGGAAGGGTCGTCGTCATCGGCCAGACCCGCCGGCTGAACGCCAAGGGTAACAAGCGCATCGGCATAGCTGAACTCCAGCACGACGATTTTCTCAGGCGCTTTGTCCAGTTCGACAGTTCCTAACTCATCATTAACGACGATTTTACCGCTGGCTGCGGTCTCCTGCGCTGGCTGCTCCGAAGCAGCCGATCCGGCATTATTGCCTGTATTGCCGCAAGCGGCAAGGGTGAAGGCGAGTACCGCGATTAACGCAAGCACGTAAAATTTGGATGTACGAATGAATGGCATAACAAAAGGTTCCTCCCATTAAGCAAATGATTATGATAATTATTATCAATTAATAGCATTGTAATGGCTGGGAGACCGTTAGACCATATCTTATCTTAAGATGGGACATGTCTTATTTTTAGATTTGATTGGGTTTGACGCTAGTCAGATATTCGGAAGGAGACATGCCAACCTCTTTCTTGAACATCCGGCTGAAATAGAAGTAATCGGAGAAGCCGACCTGCTGCGCAATCTCCTTGGCCGGAAGGCGGGTCTGCCGGAACAGCTGCTTCGCTTTTTCAATCCGCAGACTGCGGAGATAAACCGTCATGGTACGGCCGGTCTGTTTCTTGAACAGCACGGTATAATGCCCCTCGCTCATACCGGCCCGTCCGGCCAGCATCGACAGCGTAAGAGGGAGCATATAATGCTCGTTCATATATGTAATCGTATCCTCGATAGAGCGGGCAACCGAACCTTCGTTCTTCTTCATAAGCGATTCCCGCAGGAAAATATAAAGAATCCGTTCGAGCATAAGCCGTGTCCGGTACCGGAATGCGGCGGCTTCCGGCCTGCCCTCCTCGGGAAGCTCCTCCTGCATTTTTCGCAGCAGCTCGTCCACCATATAATGAATTTTCACCTCGCTATAAGTGCCAAGCGGCCCTTCCAGTGTCCATTCCTGCTCAAGCGGAAGCATGCGGTAAGTAAAAATGACGTATTCGGCAGCTTTCGTCCGCGGGACCTCGATCCGGTAATCGCCCGATCCCGGATGGCAGGCATAGCCCTGCGTACAGATCACGGATTCGCCTGACTCTAGAAAGACCGTAACGTGACCGCGTCTGACAACAATTAGATGGTATTGACCGAGAACGGCAGGCAGCGGAGTAGAGCGTGTATAAGCTTCTATGTAATCCAGGCAAGGGATAAGGGAATTGATCTCTTCGAATGACATGGGTTGATCCTCCAGCGGATAGACTGACTATCGTCGTTCTTCATTATAACGTAAAAAATGCCCATCCGACCCGCCGCATGCAAGGATGCGGAAGGAGCGGACGGGCATTAACGCCATTAACCTTTAACGGCGCCGGCTACAACGCCTTTAACGATATATTTTTGCAGGAAGATAAACACGACGATCGAAGGCAGAACAGCCATAACCATAGCGGTCATTGCATATTGCCAGTCCGACGTATATTGGCCAACGAAGGTGTAAGCCGCAAGCGTCAGGGTCTTCGTATCCGGCGAGCCGTTAACCATAAGGAGCGGCAGCAGGAAGTCGTTCCACATCCACATAACGTCGATGATGATGATCGTTGTCGTTACCGACTTCAGCAGCGGGAAGATTACGCTGAAGAAGAGACGGAAGCCGGAAGCGCCGTCGATCGTTGCGCTTTCGTCGATTTCTTTCGGGATCCCTTTTACGAAGCCATGGTAGATGAATACGGCCAGCGGTGCGCCGAAGCCCCAGTACAGAAGGCCAAGTCCCCAAGTGCTCTCGGTAATATGAAGATCCTTCGACAGTTGAAGAACGGTAAGCATGATCGATTGGAACGGAATCAGCATTGGCATAATGCACAGCAGGTACAAGAAGCCGCTCCATCTCGATTTGGTACGCGCCAGCTTATAGGCAGCGATCGAAGAGACGAATACAATCCCGATCAGACCTACGCCGGTAATAACGAAGTTGTTCAAGAACAGCTTCGGATAATTGATAAAGGACCAGACATGCGAGTAGTTGCCGAACGCCAGCTTGCTCGGAAGGGCGATAACGTCGGTCATAACCTCGCCAAAGCTCTTGAAGGAGTTGTTGATGGCAAGGAACAGCGGATACAGGAACAACAGAGAGAACAGCACCATAACAACTTCGAGAATGATGCGTCCGGCTTTGGATTGACGGTTCATTATGCCTCAACCTCCCTGCGTTTGAAGATCGTCAATTGAATGATGGTTACGATAAGGACGGCAACGAACAGGATCAGCGCTTTGGCTGTACCATAGCCGTACAGGTTGTTCTGGAAGGTATCGCGATAAATGTCGTAAGCGATACTGTAGGTCGTGCCGCCGGGACCGCCGCCGGTCAGCGACAGGATAACGTCGAATACTTTGATCGAGTTCGTCAGCGCCATAAAGACCGAGATCGTAATGGAAGGCGCAAGAAGCGGCAGCGTGATGTTGAAGAAGCGGCGGATTGGGCCGGCTCCGTCTACGGTAGCTGCTTCCTTCAGATCATCCGGAACGGATTGCAGACCCGCGATGTAAATAACGAGGTAGAAGCCGACCGACTGCCAGATGGATACGAGCAGGATAGAGATAAACGCAAGCCCCGGTTCACCCAGCCAGCTGAGCTTGAAGATGCCCCAGCCTGTACTTGCGCCAAGCGATTCGAAACCTTGCATGAAGATGAATTTCCAGATGAAGCCGACGATAACAAGGCTCAGGATGTACGGGATGAAGAACGCCGCACGCAGCCAAGTTGTCGATTTAAGCTTCATGTCGAGTACCAGCGCGAGCAAGATAGCAAGCACGTTCACCAGTACGATATACAGAACCGCGTATTTAATCGTGAACCATGCCGATTGGGTAAAGTTCGTGTCATGCAGGAAAATTTGCTTGAAGTTATCAAGTCCGATAAATTTAGGATGCTTGGAGATCCCGTTCCATTTGGTCAGGGAATAGCGGATCGTCATCGCGAACGGAATATAGAAGGCGATTGCGATACAGATGAGAACCGGCAGCGTGAATAGTCCGAACTCGATCTTCTCGCTTACTTTTCTCCCCATTTTCTTAAACATATTTGCACCTCTTCTCGATGTCGTCAGTTGTCGCCTAGTATGTCCTGTTGTCGTTAGCCGACTATACATCAGTACCTTATTCGATATACTGTGTATTATAATTGCGCCTTAAGGCAGCCAAAATGGATATATGAAATCTGTTAGGGGTAAAAAGGTGAACTGTACGACAGGCGCCTTGAGCATGGGGGAGTGGATGGCAATCGCAAATCGTATCGCAAAAAGCTGGAACGCCTTGACCGAGCGTGTGTCCAGCAGATTAGTGAACAAGCTTATTTTGCTTTTTACGACGATCATTATTCTGGTTGTAGGGTCTCTGACCTTCATCTCGTACAAGATGCTGCAGCGGGAAGCGCTAAATAACAGCATCGCCAGCACCTCGAACAATTTACTCCTCGTCAACAAGAATCTGGAGGATTACCTCGCGGGGATGGAGCAGCTGTCGCTGCCGCAAATTAACTATGACGAGCTGGCTTTTGCCATTACGCATGCGTCCACGGATTATGCATCCAAGATGTACGTGGAGGATTACCTCCGCAACATGTACTTCTCCCGTAGCAATGAGGATTTGGAAGCTATTTATTTGTATTTCGTCCGGAGCGGCACGTACTACACGATTGCCAAGGAGAACTTCGATATCAAGATCCGGTCGGGCCAGGCGGATAGCATTCCGACGATGTCCTGGTACAAGCAGGCGATGGACAGCGGGACGAATCAGGCATATCAATCCTTCCTTCTGTCGAATGAAGAACGAGGCTACGATATGGACCCGAGCCGCAGCTTTATGGCCTATCACCGGGTGCTTCGCTCGATCTCGACCCGGGCGCCGCAAGCGGTGGTTTCCTTCTATTACAACAAGAGCACAATCAACAAAATCATGAAGGACATTCCCGAGGACACGGGACAGCATCTGTTCTTCTTAAGCCCGGATAATGTGCCGTTCGCGCTCGATAACAGGACGTCTTACGAGTCGATGGTGGGCAGCGGCCTGCTGAAGCAGATCATCAAGACGGATGGAACGGGCGCGAACGGTCTTACTTGGAAGTCGCCGGAGGATAACAAATATCTGGTGGTCTATAACGTAGGCGCGCAGGAAGGCTGGAAATTAGTGAAGCCAATTCCTTATAAGGAGCTTTACGCGGCCGCGAAAACGACCCGTAACCTGAACTTTATGATTGGCCTGTTGTTCCTGCTTCTCGCGGTTGTGCTGATTACCTATTTCTCCAATGCGGTCACTAAGCCGCTCAAGCTGCTCTCACAGCAGATGAAGCGCTTTAGTACCGGGGATTTCGAGGCATCTACCGAGGTAGTCGGCCGGGATGAGCTGGCTTATCTATCCCGCCAATTCAATCAGATGGTCAGCCAGACGAATGAGCTGATTACCGAGCGGTACAAGATGAAGCTGGTGGAGAAAAACGCGATCTTGAAGGCGCTGGAAGCGGAGATTAACCCGCATTTCCTCTATAACGCGCTGCAGGCGATCTCGACCAAGGCGCTTAAGGCGGAACGCTTCGATATCGCCGATATGGTGGATGCGCTGGCGCTTACGCTCAGGTATTGCATCAGCGGCAAGGATATTGTCCGCGCAAGCGAAGAGCTGCTGCATATCGAGCGGTACATGTCGCTGCAGAAGGCGCGGTTCGGAGGCAGGCTGCAGCTGGTCATCGATTGGGATCAGGATCTGAAGGAGCTGGAGCTTCCGAAGCTGTCGCTTCAAACCTTGGTGGAAAATGCGATCAAGCATGGTGTCGAGATGGTCTCAAGCCCAGTCGCCATCCGGATCAGCGCAAGGGCTGCTGGCGGACATGCCTTTATTATTGTTAACGACAACGGACCGGGCTTTGCCCCGGGCAGGCTGAAAGACGTACTCGAATCGTTCGAAGCCGACTGGAATGAACGGGCGGAAGAAGAGGGAAGCGTGGGACTGGTTAACCTGAATACCCGGCTGAAGCTGTTATACGGAACAAGCTCGCAGCTGGTGATCCGTACAAGTCCGTCCGGCACGGAAATGGAAATGCTAATACCGCGAGGAGGCGGGCAACATGTATAAAGTTCTTATTATCGACGACGAAGAACCGCTTCGGGAGGCCATTCGGATTCTGGGCGACTGGAAGGGGCTTGGCGTAGCCGAGGTGCTGGAAGCCACGGACGGCAAGATGGGCCTTGAGATGATCGCCAATCATTCGGTTGATCTGGTGATGGTGGATATGAAGATGCCGGGGATGAGCGGCGCGGAGCTGCTGCAGGTGCTGGAACGCGACTACCCGGATATGCCTGCCATCGTGATTAGCGGCTATAACGATTTTGAATATACCCGGCAAGCCATTCGCTCCAAGGTCGTTGACTATCTGCTCAAGCCGATTAACCGGCCTGACCTGAATGCCGCGCTGCGCAAGGCGGTTGATCTGCTGGAAGCGCGCCGCGTGCGGGAGAGCGAGTTCATTAACCGCAATATTACCCTCAATATGTCCCTGCCGAAGCTGAAGGAGAAAATGTACCTGTCTATCATCGACCGAAGCTTCCGCAGCCAGACGAACGAGGCTTTCCTTCCGCTGATCGGAGCGGATGATCCGGACAACCGGTTTGCCGCCGTTGTGCTGAGAATGCTGAATATGGAGAAGGTGCGCAAAGCCCGGTTCCATTCGGACGTGGACCTGCTTCATTTTGCCGTGGGGAATATGCTGAACGAGATTGCGGGCGAGTACTTTCAGGCATTCAGCTTCGCCAGCCCGAAGATGGACCGCGAGCTTATCGTCATCTTGACGATGAAGGGCGCTTACCAGGAGGATATCGCGTACCGGTCGCTGCATCAGATGAACAAAGCGCTGGCGGCGCTTCAAGATTTGCTTGGCATTGTGGCTGCAGCCGGGATCGGCACGCCATGCGAGAGCATTATGGAGATTGCCTCCTCCTACGAGACAGCCAAAGCGGCGATTAACGGAATTGATTTACTGAAGCTCAAAGGCTATTTCGTTGCCAACGCCGTGGCCAAATCCGCGAACGAAGGCTATCCCGTTACGGGACGGATGCAGATGTTCCGGGCAGCGCTGGAGTCGGGCAACACGGCAGGCGCGAAGTCGATCCTCTCCGAGGAGCTCCGGAAATGGGGCGGCGCGGATTTGTTTACGCTTGGAGATGCGGACCAGTCGCTTGGCCGGTTTATTATTCTGATGAACGATATTTCGCTGGAGCTTGGCGTGCCTAGAGAAAAGCTGCCTTTAATGGAAGAGCATCCGGTCCGCTTCATGGGCTTGTCCGATGACTATGCGAGCTATGAGCAGTTCAGCAAGCTGCTGGAGGACGCGCTGCACTTCTATCTGGAGCAGCTCCGCTTGACGCAGTCCGCGAATCGTCCCTTCGAGATCGGAGATATCAAAGCCTACATCGACAACCGGTACTATGAGGACATTAAAATTTCGATGTTCGCTGATAAATATTTTCTAAGCAGGGAATACATAATGAAGCTGTTCAAGCAGCAGTTCGGATGCGGGATCCATGAGTACGTGCAGCGTATTCGAATGGACAAGGCGAAGGAGCTCCTTGATGATCCAAGCCTGAAGATCCAGGATATTTCCGAGATGCTTGGCTACAAGGACAAGAACTATTTCAGCAAAGCATTCCGGAATTATTTCTCCATTTCACCGACGGAGTATCGAACCGCTCGCAAGGAAGGATAAAAAGTGAACTAGGGGAACACTCCGCTTTTTTACCCTTAACTAGTCACTTATGTGCATTTTTATCCCGATCCGTATTCATTATGATAAACGTGTGCATAAGGTCAGCGATAACAACAGCCCGCCAATCAAGACGGGAAGTCAGAATGCTGGCAACTATGAGAAATGGGGGCGTTACAATGTTCAAAAGAATGGCTTCGGTGTCGCTCAGCCTTGCGCTGGTCGGCGGTATGCTCGCTGCTTGCGGCGGCAACAATGGCAACGATACAGCTAATAACGGTGGCACAGCCAATAATGGCGCAGCTTCCGACAAACCGGTAACGATTAACATGTTCACAGCTTCTCCGGAGTACACGGATGCGTTCAACGCGTACATCGCCGAGTACAAAAAAGTGAAGCCAAACGTAACCATCAACCTTGAAATCATGCAAGCCGATTACAATACAGTTTTGAAATCCAAGATCGCTTCGGGCAGCACGCCTGACGTATTCCAGACTACGGCTGGCGGCGACATCGATACGTTCGCTGAGTACAGCGCGGATCTGACTAACGAGCCTCTTGCGGCTGCAATGACAGACGGCGTTAGGACGAACATGACTTCTTCGGACGGCAAAGTATTGGGTCTGCCGGTTAAAGGCAACCTGATGACCCTGATCTACAACAAGAAGCTTCTGACGGATGCAGGCATCGCTGAGCCTCCTAAGACGATCGCGGAACTGAACGACGACATCGCGAAGCTTGAAGCTAAAAAGATTACGCCATTCGCCAACGCTTATAAAGAGTGGTGGGTATGGAAGCACATCTTCCAACACTATGTAAACGCAGCTGCTGAAGATGCGGGTATCGCACCGAAAGAATTGGTACAACAATTCATCGACGGCAAAACAACCTTCAACGATCATCCGGTTCTGAAGGACAACTTCTTCAACTTCATCGATCTGACTGTTAAGCATGGCACGGACAAGCCGCTTGAGCGCGACAGCAACGCGGAAGTAAGCGACTTTGCACAAGGCAAAGCAGCGTTCATGACGGGTAAAGGCGCATGGGATGAGGAAGCCATCAAGAAAATCAGCCCGGACATCCAAATCGGCATCGCCGGCTACCCTGTAAGCGACAAGCCTGAACAAACGCAAATCGTTACGGGCGCAGACCAAGCGCTTCGCATCAACAAAGATTCCAAAGTAGCCCGCGAAGCAATCGACTTCTTCAACTGGCTGTACACTTCGGATTACGGCAAACAATGGTTCTCTAACGTAGCGAAGGTTATTCCTCCAATCAAGGACGCTCCGCTTCCTGACCTGGATATGCCTAAGCAAATGGAAGAGATCTTGAAAACGCAAAAATCCGGCGACCTGTCGGTTAACTACTCGCTCGATACGTTCCATCAGAAATTCGGCGAAATCATGCAGGCTTACATCGGCGGCAGCAAGTCCAAAGATCAAGCAATCAAAGAAATCCAAACTGCATGGCAGCAATTCGGGTCGGCCGAATAAGCTACTTTAACGAGGGGCTGTCCCAGAAGCCAATGGCTGATGGGACAGTCTTTTTTTATTCGCCGGTTGTGGCATGCGCCATCTGCAGGGCTAACGGGCTGATGATAGCTTGCGATGCCAATGGGGGCATGCTGCCACCTACGTGGCTAGCGGGTTGAAGAGGCGTGTGATGCCCATTGGGGCAAGCCTCACCTGCGGGATGTAAAGGCATGCGATACCCGTTGAGGTGCGCCCCACCTGCGGGGCGTAACGAAACTAGGTAACGTTATTTGGGCATTTTGAGCGGATTTGTGAGTGTAACGAAACGAGGTAACGTTATTCGGCCTATTTTTGTTGATTGAGCATGATTTGAAGGTGAATAGCGTGTCTGAGTTTCGTTAGATTTGAAAAAGCTGCGAACTTAGCGAAATAAGAATATGAGGTTTCGTTAGAAACGGAAAGGCGGGAATAGGAGATGGAGAAATTGGCTACGGCGGCGGGGATAACGAAGATCGAAGAGAATGGCCTGCATTTGGTGTATGAGGTGCGGGAGAATGGCGATGTGCTGCTGCTTCACTTTGGCACGCAACCATGGGTGGAAGAGTCAATTACGGCTAAGCAAAAAGACGGCTTCCGCCTGATGGAGCTCCAACTAACCGGCGAGGACCGTGCGGAATATCATGGCCGTACACACCGGGCTTCGCAGCCGGGGCTGCGGATGGTGTATGACGGATTGACCGATAGCCGTAATGAGTTCGGACGGAAGCTGGTGCTAGGGCTCAAGGATCCGGTTACGGGCGTATCCGCTCTGTGGAACGTTCAGTTCTATGACGGCGTAGCGGTTGCGCGCTGCTGGACGGAGCTGGTGAACGAAGGCGAGGAGGAGGTTGGTGTCGAGTACGTATCTTCCTTCGCGCTGACCGGTTTTGATAAAGACGGCGAAGGCGACCGCGATGACAAGGTAACGCTTACCCTTGCGCATAACGCCTGGCAAAGCGAGCTGCAATGGCGGACGTATACGCTGCCGGAGCTGGGCATGTCGCATCTGATCGACCGCGGCTCGAAGCGTCTGGCGTTCAGCAACACCGGCTCTTGGTCGGCGGCCGAGCTTATTCCGATGGCGATTATGTCGAACACGGCTTCGGGTGAAAGCCTGTTCTGGCAGATCGAGCATAACGGCTCTTGGCATTGGGAGCTGACCGACCAGGTGGACCGCCTGACGCTGCTGATCAGCGGACCAACCGAGCATGACAATCATTGGTGGCTGAAGCTGGCTCCGGGCGAGACATTCGTATCGGTGCCGGTCGCGATTGGCGCGGTAGAGGGCGGAGTCGAGGAAGCGGCTGAGCAATTGACCGTGTACCGCCGCCGGATTCGCCGCGAGAATGACGATAACAAGCTGCTTCGCGTTATCTTTAATGATTACATGAACTGTCTATGGGGTTCGCCGACGACCGCAAAGCTGCTTCCGCTCATTGATGCGGCTGCCGATGTAGGCTGCGAATACTTCTGTATCGATGCCGGCTGGTACGCGCCGGGCGAATGGTGGGATGGCGTAGGCCAGTGGCTGCCGTCGGAAGAACGCTTCCCGGAAGGGATCAAATACGTGCTCGATTATATCCGCGGCAAAGGGATGATTCCTGGCTTGTGGCTAGAGCTTGAGGTTATGGGCATCAACTCGCCGAAGCTGGCGGATACCGACGACAGCTGGTTCTTCATGCGTCACGGGAAGCGGGTGAAGGACCGCAGCCGCTACCAGCTGGATTACCGCAATCCGGCCGTCATCGCCCATGCGGATGAGGTGATCCGCCGCTTGGTCGAGGACTATGGCGTAGGCTACATCAAGATGGACTACAACATTAATGCGGGTGTAGGTACGGAGACTGACGCGGATAGTGTAGGCGACGGTCTGCTCCAGCATAACCGTGCTTACCTGGCTTGGCTGGACGGCGTGTTTGCGCGTTATCCGGAGCTTGTGATCGAGAACTGCTCCAGCGGCGGCATGCGGATGGACTATTCGATGCTGAGCCGGTACAGCATTCAATCGACCAGCGACCAGGAAGATTACGTGAAATACGCGTCGATCGCGGCGGGTGCACCTGCCGTACTGACACCGGAGCAGGCGGCCGTATGGTCGTATCCGCTTCGCGAAGGCGACGACGAGGAAGTCATCTTTAACATGGTTAACGCGCTGCTGCTCCGCGTACACCAATCCGGCCACTTGGCCGAGCTGAGTCCGCGCCGCCGGGAGCTGGTGAAGGAAGCGCTCGATTACTACAAAACCATTCGCGGCGATATCCGCGAGGCGCTGCCGGTATGGCCGCTTGGCCTGCCGGCGCATGGCGACGACTGGCTGTCGCTAGGCTTGCGCCGCGGCAACAAGCTTTACCTCGCCGTATGGCGCATCGGCGGCGAGGCGAGCGAGCTTGCTCTGCCGCTGCCGGAGCATAGCGGCAAGCAGCTTGCTGCGCGCTGCGCTTACCCGGCAGCCGCAGGCGACACCGGCTGCAGCTGGGACGCCGCTGCTGGCGAGCTGCGCGTGACGCTGTCAAGCCCGCGCACCGCGCGCTTGTTCGAGCTGACGCTGGGCTAAGCCCCGGCTAGCTTGCTTTAAAGATTAGGCCACGGGCTACTCCCGTGGCCTATTGCTCGTTCAGTAGCTAGTTAGTTGAAGTAGCGCCATGCGCTTGAGTAGAGTGTTGAGCGCTATAGTAGATCGTATCCACCAAGTAGCTAATTAGTTGAATTGGCGCCAATCGCCTCAGTAGCACGTTGAGCACCATAGTGGTGCGTATCCACCAAGTAACAAGTTAATTGAAGTACCGTCGTCCGCCATACGCTGCACATCGTGCAACATATGGTGGGTATGCACCAAGTAACAAGTTAATTGAAGTACCACCTTCCGCCTACGCTGCACATCGTGCAATGTATGGTGGGAGTGCACCAAGTAACAAGTTAGTTGAAGTACCACCTTCCGCCTACGCTGTACATCGTGCAATGTATGGTGGGTATGCACCAAGTAACAAGTTAGTTGAAGATCCGTCGTCCGCATACGCTGCACAAAAGGCGCAACGCAGCCCAGTAACCCGAAATATCCTGCATGGATTGCAGGATATCGAAGAAAATCAGCCCCGATAGGGACAAATCTGGCAAGTTATCCTGCATTCTATGCAGGATAACTTGCCAGATAGCCTTAAATGGGGTAATATGCTGCATTTCGAGCAGTATATCCTAACAGGGCAGCTATTGGGGATGAGGGAAAGAGGTTGAAGTGTCATCGCCACCGTCCCTACGCTGTACATCGTGCAACATATGGTGGGTATGCGCCAAGTAGCTAATTAGTTGAATTGCCGCCGAGTGCCTAAGTAGAACATTGTGCACCAAGTAGTGCATGCCCACCAAGTAACAAGTTAGTTGAAGTACCACCGTCCATCTACGCTGCACCAAATGCATCATAAAGGCGCAACGCAGCCCAGTAACCCGAAATATCCTGCATGGATTGCAGGATATCGAAGAAAATCAGCCCCGATAGGAACAAATCGGGGTTATATCCTGCATTCTATGCAGGATAACCCGTTCAGTTAGTCCGAAATGGGGCAATATGCTGCATTTCGTGCAGTCTATCCTAATAGGCAAGCTATTGGGGATGAGGGGGACTTGACCTGTTTCAGATGACTAGGAATCGGTGCGGTTACAGATGCTCAATAGCGCGGTCGTTCAGCTCATAATATCGTATCTGGACTCCACGCTCGATCGGCTTCAGCATTCCTTTTGCGGATAGAGACTGCAGTCTTTTGCGCGCTGTGCGGAAGCTGATTCCGAAATGATCGGATAAATCCTTGGGACCGACACGTCCTCCCATGTGAAAAGCAAACCGAAGAATGTCTCTCTCAGCCGATGGGACTAAGAGGCTCGCGACGTTTTGCCGGCCTCGAATTATATGCGTACCGAGAACATGCTTCAGCAGCATCATGCATATCTCTGGATGGTTCTGGACATCGTCGAAGGAGAAGTGAATCATCTTCCACCCCATCCCCGTCAGGAAGGTATCTCGATTTAAGGAGTAGCTGAATCTCTCTCGGTCCATATCTTTCACATGGCTTTGGAAGCCGTCGCACTCGATAGCAAACATCCCTTGTGGGGGTAAATAAGCGAAGTCTACAAATTGCGATTTGCGATTCCAATCATAAACCTCATATTCGGGATGCAAATGCTCGAAGTTGCCTAATAGCGGCCACCACACGTTCTGAAGGAATAGCTTCTCAGCAAAATTATGCCCTCTAGCCAATCTCCCCCTACGCTCTCCCGTTCTTCCTTCCATATGAGTCTCAATAAACCGCCGATGCGCTTCTTCATACTCATCGTTAACCGTCATACAACCAACCTCCCCGAAAAATAAAAAAAGAACGCCCCAATGCTGCCAATAATGGCTTGGGACGTTCTTCGTCTGAAGTTTAGTGTAACATACCTTTTTTAGCAACAAAAGTAATATCCTGTAGCTTACAGGATATACTGCCCGAAATGCAGCATATAGGCCCATTTCGGGCATACTCGGCGAGTTATACTGCCCGAAATGCAGGATATAGCCCCAATTTGCAATGATCGGGGCTCTTTTTCTCCGATATCCTGCATTCCGTGCAGGATATTTCGGGTTACTGGGCTGCCGTACACCTTTATGCTGCATTTCGTGCAACGTATGCGTATAGCGGCACTAAACGAATTAGCTACTTGATGGCGATCCGCTTTATGCTGCATTTCGTGCAACGTATGCGTATAGCGACACTCAACTAACTAGCTACTTGGCGGTGATCCGCATTATGCTGCATTTCGTGCAACGTATGCGTATAGCGACACTAAACTAATTAGCTACTTGGCGGTGATCCGCTTTATGATGCATTTCGTGCAACGTATGCGTATAGCGACGCTAAACTAACTAGCTACTTGGCGGTGTCCCGCCGTATGATGCATTTCGTGCAACGTATCCAGATGGCGGTATGGCCGCCCCGAAGTGTGACCGAAGCCGTTTTCCCGCATAATGAAGCGGGTATTGATTAGAACCAGGCAATTATAGCCAACCTAATAAAAAACAGCAGTGCAATCCCCCTAAGGGAATCGACACTGCTGTACGCCTTACAGCATTTACAACGAATCCTAGTCCAATACCGCTGTAATATGCTCTTTCGTGATGGACCAGTGGGACGCGGACCATACTTTCGCTTTTTTCTCGAGGAAGATGATTTGCGGCGATTCGTGCTTCACCGAAGTGTCTTCCGCGATTTGGAGCGATACAGGGCGGGACTCGATAACTTTAACAAGTACATAATCAGCATCTTCGCGCGGGCTGCCGTTCAAATATTCATTGAACTCGCGGTACGCATTCGCGCTTACCGGGCAAGTTGTGCTGTGTTTGAAAATAACGGTTGGACGGTCGCTCGAAGCCTCGAACGTTTCGTTCCAGCCTTCCATAGAATCAATCTCACGGTACTGTGCCATAGGATTATACACTCCTTTTTATTGTAAATAGGTTTTTGATAGATACTTATTTCTGTATTATACCCCCGGATAAGCAAAAAGTCATGCGCGCACACGCAAGCATCATGTATAATCAAATGCTGAAAGCAATCGTTAGTAACCTAAACCATTAACTATGTTTACCTCCGGGTATGAAGGAGTGCAGCCATCATGTCGGATCAAACGATCATCCGATTCGAGCAAGTTACGAAGCAATACGACGATCAGACGACCGTCTTAAGCGAAGTCAGCTTCGAGATTGAAAGAGGCAAGTTCTATACGCTGCTAGGCCCGTCGGGCTGCGGCAAAACAACGATCCTTCGGCTGATCGCCGGGTTCATCGAACCGTCCAAGGGTCAGATTTATTTCAACGGCAAGGTTATTAACCGGATTCCGCCGAACGAACGCCAAGTGAACACCGTATTCCAGGACTACGCGCTGTTCCCTCATCTTAATGTGTTCGAAAATGTCGCCTTTGGCCTTCGCATCAAGAAGCTGAAGAACGCGGCCATCACGGCCAAGGTAAAAGAAGCGCTCCGCTTCGTCAACCTGGAAGGCTACGAGACGCGCAATATCAGCGAAATGTCCGGCGGCCAGCGTCAGCGCGTTGCGATTGCGCGCGCCATCGTGAACGAGCCGGAGGTTATCCTGCTGGACGAGCCTCTCTCCGCGCTGGACCTCAAGCTCCGCACCGAGATGCAATACGAGCTTCGCGAGCTGCAGCGCCGTCTTGGCATCACGTTTATTTTCGTCACGCATGACCAGGAAGAAGCACTTGCGATGTCCGACGAGATCTTCGTCCTTAATCAGGGCAAGATCGAGCAGAGCGGCACGCCTAACGATATTTACGATGAGCCGATTAACCGGTTCGTAGCCGATTTTATCGGGGAATCCAACATTGTGCCCGGCCGCATGAAGCAGGACTTCGAGGTGGAGTTCGCGGGCCGTGCGTTTGAATGCGTCGACCAAGGTCTGAATCCGAACGAACCGGTGGAGATCATGATCCGTCCGGAGGACCTCGAAATTACGACAACGGAGCAGGGCAAGCTGCAGGTGCGCGTCGACTCCCAGCTGTTCCGCGGCGTTCACTACGAGATCTCCTGCTACGATGAAGCGGGCAACGAATGGCTTGTCCACTCTACGAAAAAAGCGGCCGTAGGCGAGCAAATCGGCCTGTACTTTGATCCGGAAGCGATTCACGTCATGCGCTTCGGCGAGACGGAGGAAGAATTCGATAAGCGTCTGGACGCGTACAGCGAGGGTCAAGATGAGAACTAATACGCGTAATTTCTATCTCATTCCGTATCTCTTGTGGATCGCGCTATTCGTTATTACGCCAATCGTGCTTGTCGTGTACTACTCCTTCTTCGACGTAGAGGGGGACTTCACGTTCGGCAATTACCAGAAATTCTTCACGCCGGTCTATATGAAGATGACGCTGAGCTCGTTCTGGTACGCTTTTCTGATTACCGCGTTCTCGCTCTTGGTCGCTTATCCGGCAGCCTACTTGCTGACGCGGACCAAGCATAAGCAGCTATGGCTGCTGCTGATCATCCTGCCAAGCTGGATTAACCTGCTGCTCAAGGCGTATGCGTTCCTAGGCCTCTTCGGCACTTACGGCGCGGTTAACGGGATGCTGAAGTTCATCGGCATCGGTACGCAGCAGATCTTGTTCACCGATTTCAGCTTTATCTTTGTATCGGTCTATATCTTTATCCCGTTTATGATCCTGCCGATCTTCAACTCGCTGGAGGAGATGAATCCTTCGCTGGTGTTCGCGGCACGGGATCTTGGGGCATCGCCTTGGACGGCGTTCCGCCGGGTTATTTTCCCGCTGACGCTGAGCGGCGTGAAGTCCGGCTGTCAGGCCGTCTTTATCCCCGCGCTGTCGCTCTTTATGATTACGCGGCTTATCGCGGGCAACCGGGTTATTACGCTCGGTACGGCGATTGAGCAGCATTTTCTCGTCACCCAGGACTGGGGCATGGGCGCTACGATCGCGGTGTTCCTCATTATCGCGATGGCGGTTATTATGCTGTTAACGGGCAGCAGAAAGAGAGGGCTGCAGAATGAAAACCGCAAAGCTGTCTAATGTGTATCTGATCGCCGTATTTATCATCCTGTACGCGCCGATCTTCTATCTGATCTTCTATTCGTTCAACAGCGGCGGAGCGATGCGCAACTTCGAAGGCTTCACCCTAGAGTGGTACCAGGAAGTGTTCGCGGATACGCGGCTGCTTATTATCGTACTCAACACGTTTGTGATCGCGCTGCTGTCGTCGGCCATCTCGGTTATTTTCGGCATTGCGGGCGCGCTTGCCATTCACTATGTTAGAAGACGCCAGCCGAAGAACGCGCTGCTGTCGCTCAACAACGTGCTGATCGTCAGCCCGGATGTCATTATCGGCGCTTCGTTCTTAATCATGTTTACCATTATCGGCATTAAGCTTGGCTTCGTGTCCGTCCTGCTGTCGCATATCGCCTTCAGCGTGCCGATTGTCGTGATCATGGTTCTGCCGAAGCTGCAGGAGATGAGCCCAACGCTTATCGACGCGGCCCGCGACCTTGGCGCTAGCAGCTGGCATGTGCTGACGCGCGTTATTGTTCCGTTTATCAAGCCGGGCATCTTTGCCGGATTCTTTATGGCGTTAACGTACTCGCTGGACGACTTCGCGGTGACCTTCTTCGTAACGGGCAACGGCTTCTCCACCTTGTCGGTTGAGATCTACTCGCGGGCCCGCCAAGGGATTGCGCTCTCCATAAATGCGCTGTCGACTCTGATCTTCCTGTTCACCATTCTGCTGGTTATCGGTTACTACTTCATCAATCAGCGGAATAACCGGACTTCGGCGCGATCGGAGGGACGGAGATGAAATCTTTAGTTCAGACGTTTATCGCCGTGCTTGTCGTTTCCTTCGGGCTGATGTACCTAACCTCTTACCTCAATTCGAGCGCGGGCTACACGGGCAAGGATACGCTGACGATCTACAACTGGGGCGATTACATCGATCCGGAGCTCCTGGATGAGTTCCAGAAGGAGACCGGCATCAAGGTGATTTACCAGACTTTTGATTCGAACGAAGCCATGATGACCAAGATCGAGCAGGGAGGCACGACGTTCGACGTCAGTATCCCTTCGGAATATGCTATTGACAAGATGAAGGAGGAAAATCTTCTCATCCCGCTCGACAAGAGCAAGCTGCCGAATCTGAAATACATCGATCCCAGCTTCCTTAACCTGAGCTTTGATCCGGATAATAAATACTCGATTCCTTACTTCTGGGGAACGGTTGGGATTGTCTATAATCCCGATCTGACCGACCTCAAGTTCCATAGCTGGAATGACCTGTGGGATCCAAGCCTGAAGAATCAGATCCTGCTGCTCGACGGTGCTCGCGAGGTCATCGGGATGGGGCTGAACAGCCTTCATTACTCGCTGAACGATACGAATGAAGAGCATCTGCAGGCGGCGAAGGCGAAGCTTAGCACGCTCACTCCGAACGTGAAGGCGATTGTGGGCGACGAGATCAAGCTGCTGCTCGCGAACGAAGAAGCGGCGGTGGGCCTGGTATGGTCCGGCGACGCATCGGAGATTATGAGCGAGAACGAGAAGCTCGACTACGTCGTACCGGAGGAAGGTTCGAACCTGTGGTTCGATAACATGGTCATTCCGAAGACGGCGAAGAATATCGAAGGCGCGCATAAATTCATCAACTTTATGCTGGATCCGGAGCATGCGGCGCAGAATGCCGAGTATGTCGGTTACTCTACGCCTAACGCCAAGGCGCTTGAATATTTGCCGGAGGAAATCTCGGGCGACAAACGCTTCTATCCGGACAAAGAATTGACGGAAAAGCTTGAAGTCTATAAGAATCTAGGCAAAAAAATGCTCGTGCACTATAACGAATTATTTCTAGAATTTAAGATGCATCGAAAGTAAAGTTTTACATTTATTGTAATAACCGTGTTATCGGCCGACGAGAGTCTCTTATTCGTGACAGAATAGGACCTCTACCGGCAGATGGCACGGTTTTTATTTTGTCGAATGGGAGAAGGAAATTTATTTTCCAGCATTAAATATCGACTGAAAACGCTACCAACATGGGAAATTATCCCGCAAAAATAGTACAATCCGATCATTTTTTGTCGAATACTAGGAAATATTGCGAAAGTGCTGATTCCCCAGTTCTATTCTGCTATAATGGGCTTCAAGTATTTACCTAGGTACATTTTAGCAATTGCAAGCATATAGGCACAGATTTCCCAAGGATCCCTATGGCGGAATCGACCAATATTGGAATCCGGTTAACAGAAATGGATAACGAATTGGCAATCAACTAGAGGGTAGAGCGCTCACTCTAGTCGTTTTGTCACGTTATTAGTGTCTATATATACCAGGATTTGGTATAGCGAGTAAGAGAGTTACATACTGTTACAACTATCAAACTATGAGGTGAACTTACGAGATGACGATCAAAAAGAAGATTATCGTATCCACAATCGCAGCAAGCATGGCGGCAACCGCATTCGCAGGAATTCCGCTTAGCAGCAAGGGATTGGCAGAAAAGCTGGGGTTTAGTAATACGGCTTATGCGGCAACATCCTCTACAGACCAGCTTATTGCTGAAGCTAACAAATGGCATGATGCGCTAGGCGTTAGCGGTTTGGCAACATTGAAGACATTGCGTGATGTCATTAAAGGCTTGACTCCAGCCGAAGTGAAGGCGATTGTTCTTCCGGTTACATCCAGCATTGCAACCAAGTACTCCTTGTCCACTGACGAGAAGATTGCTATTGAAGATCTATATATTAATTTGCTTGGTTTTACTTACACAGCGGACTTCTCTTATTTCGATGGTATTCAATCGTCAGCTGGATTCGATGTCCTGCGTACACTTGCTGATGAAGCTGATGTATCTGGTCTGACTTTCGAAGATCTGGCTGCTTACGTGCTTAAAGTAAAAACTAATCTATTTGCCAGCCTTGATGCTCTTTCGGTATCGCAAGTTCAGGCGCTCGCTACTAATCCGCTGGGCGTAGTGACACTTGTTCAGAATGCCATTCAAGCGGTGCCGGATACTAATGATACGGCAAGCAAGTTAAAGCAAGTATTCAACTATTATGGAATTAATCAATCGAAATTGACGGAAGCTGCCGGAAACCTTGTCGTTAAGGTAACTACCGTAAATTCTACAGCTATTCCTAATGCAATCAATGCTGTTATTACCGCATACCTGAACACTCGTAACACTGGCACTGGCCCTAGTGTCCCTAGCACTGGTGATGAAGATACAGGTACGGTTAAAGTTCCAACAGAAGTTACGGAACTCCTTGGTAAACTCAAAGACAAGCTTGCAAATGCAACAGATGCTGAGAAAGCGGCTATCCTTGCGGAAGCGGTTCAACAAGCAACTGCACTCGTAACGAAGCTGTCGACATTTGATCTGTCCGGCGACGTGAAAGTATCGAACGGTCAAGCTTCCGTGCAAGTAAGCAGCTCGTCCGTATTGTCCGCAATCGCGGGTATCGGCGAGATCCTGAAGAACGTGAAAGAACTGGCTCCTGGTGTTACGGTTCCGGCACCTATTCTGAACCTTAACCTGGGCAATGTTGCGCAAGACGATGTGAAGATCGGCCTGAACAATGCCCTTATTCAAGAAGCAATCAAAGCAGGTCTTGGCGGTATCAACCTGACCGTTAACGGCCTGAGTGCAGTTCTTCCGGTTGGCGGACAGTTCAACGGTGCAGTTGACTTCAACATCAACAAATCGAAGGCTGATTCCTCGACAACCGGCGAACTGAAAGCAGCTTCCGATGTATACAGCTTTGGTCTGACGATTGGCGGCCAATCGGTTACTTCGTTCGCTCAACCAGTAACGGTTGCTATTCCGCTTGGTAACGTTGATGGCGTGGACAAAGAGCTTCTGTCCCTCGCGAAGATCGTTGACGGCAAGCTTGTATTCCAAGGCGGTACAGTTGAAGGCAACCTGATTGTTGAGCATCGCGATACGTTCTCCCAATATGTTGTTGTTGAGAACAAAGTAAGCTTCACGGACATCGCTTCCGTTCAATCGTGGGCTGGCCGTGCAATTGAAGTAATCGCAGCCAAAGGCGCAATCGAAGGCAAGAAAGCCGGCGTATTTGCTCCAAAAGATAACGTAACTCGTGCAGAGTTCGCGAAAATGCTGACTCGTGCTCTTGATATCGATAACAGCTCCGCGAAAGAAGATTTTGCGGACGTGAAGGATACGGACTGGTCCGCACCTTACATCGGTGCAGCGGCTAAGCTTGGCATTATCCAAGGCCGTTCGGCTACGAAGTTCGATCCTAACGCTCAAATCACTCGCGCAGAGATGGCAACAATGATCGCTCGCGCACTGAAAGTAACGAAAGGTGCTCAAGACGTAACGGACGTGACTGCAGCACTGGCAAGCTTCAAGGATGCTAGCTCGATCAGCGCTTCTTTGAAAGCTGGCGTAGCATTCGCTTCCAAGAACGGTATCGTAATCGGCAACAACGGTAAGTTCTCGCCAAATGCTTCCGCAACACGCGCAGAAGCTGCGGTTATGATCTACCGTGCAGTAAACTTTAAGTAATAAATAGGACTTAAGACCTTCCTCTCAGATGCAGCAGTTGGGAGGAAGGTATTTTTTCGCGAAATTATAGAAAATGTTGGTTTCTTTACAAATAATGTCTACAAAGTTTAGGACTAACGTATTACAATCATCATAGGCAACTAGGCAATCAGGAGGAGGTTAATAGTGTCCGAGGAACTAGACTTAAGGGAGTACTTCCTTATCGTGAGGAAGAGATTGTTGCTTATCGTTATTTTTGTACTGGTATGCACCGTAGCATCGGGTGTGTACACCAAGATGTTTAAGGATCCCATTTATGAGGCATCAACCAAAATCGTCGTGAACCAACCCAGCCAACAGCTTGCTGTCGGCCAGCTAGATCTTAACCAGATTAACTCCAATATCAAGATGATAGATACCTATAAAGAGGTAATTAAGACTCCTGCTATTCTTGGTAAGGTCGCTGAGAAATACCCTCAGCTTGGTCTTTCTGCCAAGGAGCTTACAAAAAAGATTAGTGTTAGCTCAGTGAACGGTACGCAAGTGATGACACTTGCTGTACAAGACGTATCGTACCAGCAAGCTGCAAAGATTGTTAATGCAATTTCGCTTGTCTTCCAACAAGAGATTCCAAACATCTTCCAAGTAGAGAACGTATCTATCCTGAACGAAGCGCTGCTCGATGATCAGCCTGCACCGGTATCGCCCAATGTCACGCTGAACATTATCATCGCTTTTGTTGTGTCCCTAATGATTGCAGTCGGCATTGCTTTCCTGCTGGAATACATGGATGACACGATCAAGACGGAAACCGATGTCCAGCGTTATCTGGGTCAGCCAACTTTGGCTATGGTTGCAAGAGTGGAAGCAAGCGAATTCCAGACCGGATCTTCACGGACAGAGAACAGACAGAAGGCAGGAGGGCTGGAGAATGTCACAATCGGAGAATAAACGCCGCCTGATTAGCGTCGCCAACCCGCGTTCGCCGGTATCGGAAACGTACCGTACGCTTCGTACGAATATTGAATTTGCTGCCATCGATTCTGCCCTGCAGGTCATTATGGTATCTTCCGCAGGACCGGGGGAAGGGAAGTCTACAACCATTGCTAATCTGGCCGTAACGTTTAGCCAATCGGATCGGAAGGTTGTCCTGATTGATGCCGATATGCGTAAGCCAACGGCTCATAAGACGTTCCAAATCTCGAACCGGTTCGGCTTGTCGTCAGTCATCTCACAGCAAAGTACCCTGCAAGAGGTTATTCAAGCAACGGATATTCCTAACATGGACGTGATTACAGCGGGACCGATTCCTCCGAATCCAGCAGAGATGCTGGCGTCGAAGCGAATGACCGCACTGCTGGATGAGCTTCGTACGATGTACGATATCGTCCTGGTGGATACACCGCCACTCTTGGCAGTAACGGATGCGCAGATTGCGGCTACGAAGAGCGACGGGGTTGTCCTTGTTGTCGATCAAGGCCGGGTAAAGCGCCAGTTCGCACAGAAGGCGATTCAGAATCTGCAGAACGTCAATGCCCGCATTCTTGGCGTCGTGCTTAATAACGTGAAACGCCGGTCGAATGAAGAGGCTTACTACTATTACTATAGTGCTGATGTGAAGTAGGGAGAGCGGCTACAACAACTGCTCAAGGTCAAGTCTGCTGCACCTTTATCACTGCAGGCACTCGGTCACGCTGTGGGTTTAATAGCAAACCTTAGGCATTATTGCCAAGGGTGTGATGTGAGGAGGGGTTAAATGCCCCTATTTTCAATAACTAAATGTTCGAGCTATGTTTTTCTGCCGAAGGAAGACATAGCTCGTATATTTATATCCATCATTTATCCAATATCCACCACATACATAGACAAAATAGAGAGAGAAAAGAAAGAAAAGAGAGGGAACAAAACATGACGAAAGTGAAAAAGGCCATTATCCCGGCCGCGGGCCTTGGAACCCGGTTCCTGCCCGCGACTAAAGCTATGCCGAAGGAAATGCTTCCGATTGTAGACAAGCCCACGATTCAGTACATCGTGGAAGAAGCTGTTGCTGCGGGAATCGAGGACATTATTATCGTCACGGGCAAGGGCAAGCGTGCAATCGAAGATCACTTCGACAGCGCCTTCGAGCTTGAGCATAATCTCATGGAGAAGGGCAAGCTTACGCTGCTGGATGAAGTACAGAAGTCCTCGAGAGTAGATATTCATTATATCCGCCAGAAGGAAGCAAAGGGTCTCGGACATGCCGTATGGTGTGCGCGTAACTTTATCGGAGATGAGCCGTTTGCGGTACTGCTTGGGGATGATATTGTGGACTCAGAAGTTCCGTGCACGAAGCAACTGATGGACCAGTTCGAACAGACGGGCCGGTCGGTTATTGGCGTGAAGCCGGTTCCAACAAATGAGACGGAGCGTTATGGCATTGTGGAATACAGTGAGAAGAACGGATTGCTAAGCCTGGTTGATCGTTTCATTGAGAAGCCGACTCCAGGAACAACGGAGTCCAATCTTGCTATTATGGGCCGTTATGTCCTTACTCCGGATATTTTCAAGTTTCTATCCAAGCAAGAGAAGGGTGCCGGCGGCGAGATTCAACTGACGGATGCCATTCAGAAGCTGAATGAATCGCAAGGCGTATATGCTTATGAATTTGAAGGCAGACGCTTCGATGTAGGCGAGAAGCTGGGCTTCATTACAACGACACTTGATTATGCCCTACGTAATGAATCGCTTAAAGGTCCATTGCTAGAAGCTATGAAGGAAATTTTAGAACGCGAGCTTATCCATAAATTCAAGTAAATAGGGGGAGACAACAACATGGCGTTATCGCCTCTTCGGAAAGAATCCGAGATGACTATAGACAGCCATTTATCCATTGCTCAACGTGTTCATGCCAAGACGAGAAGTACGAAGCGCACTTATCTTATGGTCAAGCGCATGATGGATCTGGTTGGTGCGGCATGCGGGATCCTGTTATTATCCCCGTTGCTGCTGGTAATTACCCTACTGATTAAGCTGGAGAATCGGAATGCACCGGTCTTCTTCTATCAGACACGGGTGGGCATTAACGAGAAGACATTCCGGATGTACAAATTCCGGTCCATGGTTCCGAACGCCGAGAACCTATTGAAGGACCTCCTACATAAGAACGAAATCGAAGGCGCCATGTTTAAGATGAAGGATGACCCGAGAATTACTCGTATTGGGAAGTTCATTCGCCGTACGAGTATAGACGAACTCCCTCAATTGTGGAATGTCGTTCGCGGCGAGATGTCCCTTGTTGGTCCGCGCCCGCCTCTTCCAAGAGAGGTTGCTGAATATAGCAGCTATGATAAACTCCGCCTTCGCGTGAAGCCGGGCTGTACCGGACTGTGGCAGGTAAGTGGCCGGAATGAACTGAGCTTCAAGGAAATGGTGGAGCTGGATCTTGAGTATATAGAGAAACGAAATGTGTTATTTGATCTGCAGATCATCGCGAAGACAGCTAAAGCGATGGTTGGATCGGATAATGCGTACTAGGAGAAGGAGCGGATAGAGAGTGGAACTCAATTCGAAGATTTTTGTAGCAGGACACAGGGGCCTGGTAGGCTCAGCTATTCTCAGAGCTCTCGAAGAGAAGGGTTATACCAATCTGGTCTATCGCACCCATGCTGAACTCGATCTGCTGGACAGAGATCGGGTTCTTTCTTTCTTCGAGGAAGAAGGCATTGAGTATGTATTCCTGGCAGCAGCCAAGGTTGGCGGTATTGTCGCTAACAATGAGTATCCGGCAGATTTCATCCGAGACAATATTATGATTCAGACGAATGTCATTGATGCCGCATACCGCAACAAGGTGAAGAAGCTGCTATTCCTGGGCTCAACTTGTATCTATCCGAAGTTCGCACCGCAGCCGATGAAGGAAGAATATTTGCTGACAGGTGTACTTGAACCTACGAATGAGCCTTACGCTATAGCTAAGATCGCTGGCATTACAATGTGCCAATCCTATAACCGCCAATACGGAACGAAATACATCTCGGTTATGCCAACTAATATGTATGGTCCTAATGATAACTTTGATCTTAAGACCTCGCATGTGCTTCCTGCACTTATTCGCAAATTCCATGAAGCGAAGGTGAATCACTCTCCTGAAGTGGAAGTATGGGGAACGGGAACACCACGCAGAGAATTCCTCCACTCCGATGATCTGGCCGATGCTTGTCTCTTCTTGATGAATACCTACGAAGAGAATGAGATCGTGAATATCGGTGTTGGTGAAGATATCAGCATTAAGGAACTGGCTTATTTAATTAAAGACGTAGTGGGCTATGAGGGCGAAGTTGTATTTAATACCTCCGCTCCGGACGGTACGCCACGTAAGCTTGTGGATGTCACAAAGATTAACGGACTTGGCTGGAAGGCAACGATTCCTCTGGAAGAGGGAATTAATGCGGTTTACGAAACCTTTCAAAATGAATATATGGTACGGTAATATTACAAAGAGAGATTAGAGGGAGCGGAAACGATGGCAAAGCGCGCATTAATAACAGGTGTGACAGGACAAGACGGTTCTTATTTGGCTGAGTTCTTATTAGAGAAAGGTTATGAGGTTCACGGTGTTATACGTCGCAGCTCCTCGTATAACCAAGAACGTCTGGAAGATCTTCTTACGGAGGAAGAGGCAAGATCTATTCTGAACAACCAGAACTTCCATCTTCATTATGGCGATGTTACGGATGCTCTTAACATTACACGTTTAATCGGTGAGATCCAGCCGGATGAGATTTATAACCTCGCTGCACAATCGCATGTACGTGTATCCTTCGATATGCCTGGTTATACGCTTGATGTTGATGGTAAAGGAACACTGAATATTCTTGAAGCAGTCAAATTCCTTGGCCTAACAGAGAAGACTCGTGTATACCAAGCTTCCACTTCCGAACTTTATGGCAAAGTTCAAGAAGTCCCTCAGAAAGAGACAACTCCTTTCTATCCTCGCTCTCCTTATGGCGTTGCGAAGATTTATGGCTTCTGGATAACGAAGAACTATCGTGAATCCTATAATATGTTCGCTGTTAACGGCATTCTGTTCAATCATGAATCCGAACGCCGCGGCGAGACATTTGTTACCCGCAAGATTACTCTTGCTGCAGCCCGTATTGCACAAGGCAAACAGCAGAAGCTGATGCTTGGCAACCTGGACTCGTTGCGTGACTGGGGTTATGCCAAGGATTACATTGAATGCATGTGGCTGATCCTTCAACATGATAAACCAGAGGACTTCGTTATCGCTACAGGCGAAATGCACTCGGTACGTGAGTTTGTGGAGCTGGCCTTTAAGCATGTAGGAATCTCAATCGAATGGCAAGGCAATGGCGTAGAGGAGAAGGGTATCAATAAGAGAACAGGTGAAGTCGTTGTTGAAGTGGATCCTACCTTCTTCAGACCGGCCGAAGTGGAACAATTACTTGGTGATCCAACTAAAGCCAGAACGTTACTGGGCTGGAATCCTACTAAGACTTCTTTCGAAGAACTCGTAAGAGTAATGGTGAAATACGACGTAGCAAAAGTAAGCTCCGAAGAAGGCAGCAGAAAGATGTTCGATGGGGTGCTAGTGTAAGTATGACAACCGAACCGAGTTCAAAGAAGAAGCTGCTTATTTACGCTCATTATTATCACCCGGACGTCGCATCTACCGGCCAGATCCTGAAGGAGCTAGCCGAAGGGATGCTTGATTCTTTTGATATAACGGTTATCTGTGTTGTACCTTCTTATACAGGCGTCATAGCTCCAGAATATAACAACAAAATGTTCTACTCTGAAGAGATTAACGGTGTTAAAGTATTGCGAATTCGTGTACCCGAGTTCAGTAAGAACAACAAGGTGAGCAGAATTAAGAACATTCTGGCTTACTTTGTTGGGGCTATGCTGGCTACATTCAAGGTGGGCAAAATGGATTATGTATATTCCATCTCACAGCCTCCAGTCCTTGGAGGACTTATTGGGGTGTGGGGCAAGTGGATGAAGCGGGCCAAGTATATCTACAACATCCAGGACTTCAATCCGGAACAAACGATGGCTGTTGGATACAGCAAGAACAAGCTAATTCTGAATGCTATGTTGTGGTTCGATAAATTCAGCTGCAGATGCTCGGATAAAGTCATTGTAGTTGGTCGAGATATGGTTGAAACGGTCAAGCAACGGTTCAAGGGAAAAAAAATTCCGAATCATTCCTTCATTAATAACTGGATCGACGAGAAGGAGATTTATCCTCTGCCGTCTGATCATAAACAAGTGGTTGCATTTAAAAAGAAGTATGGTTTGGAGGATAAGTTCGTAATCATGTACTCCGGCAATATCGGTCTGTACTATGACCTTGAGAACATGATGCCTGTCATTAAGGAGTTCAAGGATCGGGACCACGTTGTATTTGCCTTTATCGGTGAAGGATCTGTTCTGAAGGACTTGGTTGCTTATAAAGAAGAACATGAGCTTAACAATGTAACCTTTATTCCTTATCAGAAGAAGTCGGATCTCATTTATAGTCTTAACGCCGGTGATGTTCATTGGTGTATTAATGCTAAAGGCATTAAGGGAGTATCTGTTCCAAGCAAGCTCTATGGAATTATGGCAGCCGGGAAACCGATATTGGGAGTGCTAGAACAAGGATCCGAAGCTCGACTTATTATTGAAGAAACGAATTGCGGCTATGTAACTGAACCTGCAAACTATGGTGAGGTTGAGGCAATTATTGAGAAGTTCATCAGTGAGAAAGAAACCAATATTCCTGCTGAAATGAGCAAGCGTGGAAGAGCCTTCTTAGTTAAGAATCTGACGAAGGATGTATCGATTAGCAAATATATTCAAGAAATCAGTATTTAACAAAGCTGAGGTTATTCATATGAATAGTAATTGGTTTAAGATTTTAATGAAAGTAACTAAGGTTAGATACGGAAAAAAATTATTGTTAAAGGGTATACCAGTAATCTTCAACAAGTCCGGTGCAGAACTAATAATTGGCGATAATGTAACAATTAACTCGTCGTTCCTATCTAACCTGGTTGGTTTATATCAGAGGACAATTATTGTAACACGCACAGCAGATGCAAGGATTAGAATTGGTAGTAATGTTGGAATATCCGGGGCTACGATATATGCACGTAAAAGTATTCAAATTGGTAATAATACATTAATTGGTGGTAATACGAAGATTATAGACAATGACTTTCATCCGGTTGACCCGAATGTAAGAAGTATTACTCCGAATGACCATATTGGTGTCCGGCCAATTGAAATTGGTCAGAATGTTTTTATTGGCTGTAATTGTTTAATTCTAAAAGGTGCAAAAATAGGCGATAATGCCGTAATTGGTGCAGGAAGTGTGGTTAGCGGAGAGATCCCAGCCAATTGTGTAGCTGCTGGCAACCCTGTTAAAGTAATTCGTTACTTAGAGATAAATGAAGTGAAGGTAACAATATGAAAAAGAAACGGGTTTGTTTTATAGCACAGTTTCCGCCACCCATTCACGGTTTATCAAAAGCAGTGGATACACTATATAGATCTGATCTTAATGAAGTGTTTGACTTTGATAAGATAGATATTACTAGAAATAGGGATTTTGTGAAGAACCTATTTTTAATTTGGAATAGTAAAGCGGATATCTTTTACTTTACTATAAGTCAAACTAAAGCAGGGAACATAAGGGATTTAATTATTCTTAACTTATTGAAGTTTAGAAAGAAAAAATGTTTAGTACATCTCCATGGAGGATATTATCGTCACCTAATTGATAAAGAACTAAGTGGTTGGCAACGACGAATTAATATCAATGTTATCAAAAACTTATCTGGTGTAATTGTTCTTGGCCCATCTCTTAAGTTCAATTTTCAGGGGATAATTAATGAAGAGAAGATTCATATAGTTCCAAATTGTATCGATGATGAGTACCTGATATCTGAAGCAGAATTCGAGAAGAAAAATGTTGCATTAGAACAGAAAGAAGTACTAAATGTTCTATATCTAAGTAATTTTATCAGGAGTAAAGGCTACCCAGAGGTACTGAAGATGGCAAAGTTAGAAAAAGAACGGGTTAGCGAAGGGGGGACCAAACAATTTCATTTTAATTTTGCAGGTAAGTTTTTTGAAGTTAGTGAACGAGAGTTCTTTGAGGATTATATTAAGGAGAACGAACTTCAAGACTTTATTTCATATCATGGCGTAGTTACTGGTCAACAGAAGAAAGAACTATTAAATAAATGTGACATATTCATTTTACTTACAAGGTATCCAAATGAAGGCCAACCAATTTCAATCTTGGAGGCAATGGGTAACGGTATGGTAATTGTGACGACGGATCATGCAGGTATACCTGATATTGTGAAGGATGGGATCAATGGAATTGTTGTAAGGGAAGAAATTGATATCAATAAAACTTTTGAAGCACTTCTTATGCGTAGGAGCCAGTTACATTTAATTGGAAGGGTAAATAGAACAACTTGTCTATTAAACTACAAAGAAAAAAGCTACATAAAAAATTTAGAAAATATTTTTAAGGAAGAATCTTAATATGGAAAAAATCTCATGTATAGTGACAACTTATAAACGACCTATTCCAGTTTTACAGCGTGCTGTTGCTAGTATAGTAAATCAGACATACTCCAACTTAGAATTAATTGTTGTAAATGATGCACCGCAGATATTAAAGTTAGTTGAAGATATTCGCATCATGCTTAATGAGTTTACTAATATACCTATTAAATATATTGTTCAGCATCAAAATATGGGGGCATGTCAAGCTCGTAACACAGGAATAGAAGAAGCATCAGGTGAATATGTAGCCTTTTTAGATGACGATGATGAGTGGCTCCCCGATAAATTGGAAAAACAGTATGCATTGATAACCAAAGAGCGGGTTGCGTTAGTATACTGCTCACATTATGAAATTAGACAAGAGGGGACTCGAACGCTAGTGATAGAAGATCTAGCAAGAGAGGGGATTCATCAAGATGAATTTGAGCGCTTATTACTTGCCAATTTTGTAGGTTCAACTTCATATCCATTACTTAGATTATCCGCAGTTAAAACAGTTGGTGGATTTGATACTAATTTAAAAGCTTCTCAGGATCATGACTTATGGCTGCGAATTGCAAGAAAATATCCAATAGTGTATTGTAATGAGCCTTTGGTAAATTATTATCATAGCGAGGAATCCATATCTTCTAATATGGAGAATAAGCTTCAGGGATTTAACTTCCTGCTTAATAAATATAAAGATGAGTATTTAAAGAAGAAAGATCTCCATAACTATAGATTAAATTATATAGCATACTGTTGTTTTAAAAGTAAGTATTTTAATGGATTTATTAGCTTTACATTAAGAGCATTTAAAACAAAATTAATAAGTAAGTATAATTTTATGTTGTTGTCCAAGATGTCGAAAAAAGCCGTAAGAATCCTGTCAACTCGTAAGAAGTTAATTTAGTCCTTGATAAGACAAAAAAAGGTAGTAATAATAGTCTACAGCGATGAACTAGGCACTAAATATAAATAATTGCTTGGTTCAATAATAATAATTAGGTTGTGTTGCACAATGCGAAGCTTAAATCCATCAATATATGCTTTTAAAATTTCACTTATCATGCTTTTAAGCTGTTATTTAATATTTTCAACAAGCTCAACTTATACAAATCAAATAACAGCGGGATTAGCGTTAGCCTTTTCACTGTTACTTTGCTATAAGGCCAGAAAAAGCATCCCAATATTTATTGCTTCATTATTTATTCTTTATTGTAATTACAGTGTTGTGGTAGGAGAATACTTTACTGGAGGGGAGTTAGGGGCTACTTTTAATCAAACTAAAACTACCGAGATATATGGGATAACTATAAAAATCCTGCTATTATTCATAAGTATCCTCTCTGTATTCTATAACGCCAAAAAAACTGAGTTAGAAGCCTTCGTAATAAACCATAAAAACAACGCACTGATATATTATTCTTTATTAGCTGTTCTTCTTTATATTTTTCTATTTGGAGTAAAAAGAGGTAATTATTCTTCATATGAGGTAAGCGTTACTCCTCTATATGAATATTCTACTTTGTTATTTTTAATTTGTTATTATACATCAGGAGGTATAAAACTAAGAAAGTATATAATAGTTGTGTTCTGTTTATTGTTTATTATCCAGGATTTTTACTATGGTGGAAGAATTACTTCTATGCAACTTATTATATTATTATTAATGACTATATTTCTTAAACGATTGAAACTGAAGTTAGTAATTATGGGGGCTATTGTAGGGATTGTCCTTAATTCTTTTGTGGATGTATATAGGCAAAACTATTCATTAAAATCGACATATTTATTAGATATTATAGCTAGTCTATTTAATAATTACTTCGTTTTTAATACACCAGTTTTCGCCTTTTATTCGTCCTCCACACATGTTGCAACATCTCAAATAATAGGATTTCATGATAAGGCAATTTCATTATTACAGTTTATCATTTCAATATTTATTGGCTCATCCAAGAACATGGGGAATGTTACATACTATTCAAAACAGCATTTCTTTAATATTGGAGGTGGGTTTTTGCCATCTCATTTTTACTTTTGGTTAAGTTGGTCTGGAGTTATCATAGCGGCAATAATTATGGTGCTTATTTTTAATGCGGTTGGAAAAGGGAAAAGTGATTTTTGGAGACTTGCAACCGTTTGTCTTATCTATTCATTACCACGCTGGTATCTGTATACACCTTTGAGTTTAATTAGACCGATACTTCTATTATGTATACTTTATTTAATTTATTTTATCGTAAATCAAATTTTGCAGAATGTTTCTGACGCACCAAAAGTGCGCTATCGTAGCCACAAATTTTAATGATATCTGTAACATAACTAGTGACAAATTTATTGTATTAAAAGGAATGAATAAATTAAAGAGAGGGTGCTTTCAATGAAAATGGTCCTTCTTTCTGGCGGTTCGGGTAAGAGGCTTTGGCCACTTTCAAACGATTCCCGTTCAAAACAGTTTTTAAGAGTTCTTGACAATGAAGACCAAGAACGTATTTCAATGTTACAGAGAGTTTGGAGTCAAATTAATGACAGTGGATTAGATGAATCATGTTTTGTTACAATTGCAAAATCTCAGATAGAGATGATACATAGTCAGATTGGGACATCTGTTCCACTAATAATTGAACCAGAAAGGCGAGACACATTTCCAGCGATTGCTTTAACAGCATCGTATTTATATTCTGTAGCAAAGCTTGATTTGAATGAAGTAGTAGCGATTTTACCAGTTGACCCTTATGTAGAGGGTCAATTTTTTTATGCAGTGAAACAATTAGAGGAGATTATCCAGCAGACAGATGCAGATTTGGCACTTATTGGAGTAAGGCCTACATATCCATCGGCTAAATATGGTTATATTATTCCTTTTAGTAATCAAGTGGATAATCATGATGTTTTAAAAGTCAGTCATTTTCAAGAAAAGCCTACAGAGGAGGCTGCTGTAAATTTAATAGAGCAAAATGGACTATGGAACTGTGGAGTATTTTCTTTTAAGTTAGGTTATTTAATTAATATACTTAAGGATAAAGGTTATCCGTTGAGTTATGAACAACTTGTAGAGAGATATCATGAATTACCTAAAATTAGTTTTGATTATGAAATAGTAGAGAAATCCAAAAATATTGTAGTTTTGCCCTATGATGGATACTGGAAGGACCTTGGTACTTGGAATACATTAACGGAAGAAATGGGTCAGAGTCAATTAGGTAAGGGAACCATTAGTGAAGACTGTGTAAATACTCATCTTATTAATGAGCTAGATATTCCAGTTACCATACTCGGATTATCAAACATTGTTGTAGTTGCTAGCCCTGATGGAATTCTTGTAACTGATAAAAGTGCCAGTCCGAGAATAAAAGAATACATTGATTATGACCAAGGTCCAATGTTCGAAGAGAGAGAATGGGGATGGATTCGAATATTAGATGAAGAACGTTATGAGAATGGTCGTTCTGTGATAGCTAAACGCGTAGCTATTAAGGAAGGAAAAAATCTTTCTTATCTGATGAATATGTATCGTGAAGAAGTATGGACAATTGTGAAGGGTGAAGGAGAATTTATTCAAAATGGTACTCCAATGAAAGTGATGGCAGGCAATGTTCTTCATATTCCAGCCAAAACATTACATAGTTTAAAAGCAATTAGTGATGTAGAAATAATAGTAGTTAATACAGGAGAGATTAATCAAGATCAGACAATAGAACTTTACTCATCGTGGTCGGAGGTAAGGAAATATTTTCACGATATCTCGATTGGATGAAAAAATTGCTCCTAAGAGAAAAAATGTCATTAAAGTTTAGTGTCAAAAAAAGTATATCGAACGATCCTGACTAATGAAAGGGGGCTATGATAGTTTTTATGAGTAGCATTAAAAAGAATTATATATTCCAAATCTCCTATCAAATTCTTATTATAATTCTCCCGATATTTACCGCCCCCTATGTTTCAAGAGTACTTGGTGTTGAAGGAGTGGGTACATACTCATATACTTTTTCAGTTGCAAACTATTTTGTGTTGTTTGCCATGCTTGGCATAAACAATCATGGTAGTAGAAGAATTGCTATGGTTAGGGATAATAAAGAAAAGCTAAATCAAACCTTTAGCAGTATATTAACAATACATATAATATCATCCATAATAATGATAATTCTGTATTTAGGTTATTCATTGTTCATTGTGAAAGAAAACAGTTTATTTGCATTGATATCGACTATTTATATTTTAGCTGCGTTATTTGATGTAAATTGGTTTTTCTTTGGTATGGAGAAATTTAAAATAACTGTAACAAGGAATATTATAATAAAAATACTGACAGTGCTGTTAATATTTTTGTGTGTAAAGGATAAAAACGATTTAGTAATTTATATTTTAATAATGGCGATAGGAACCTTTATTAGTCAATCCATGATATGGGGACTAATAAATAAATATGTACAAATAGTAAAACCCAGCTGGAGTGAAATAACAACACATTTCAAACCTATGCTAATAATGTTTATACCAACGTTATCAGTAAGTTTGTACAGGATTATGGATAAAGTTTTGTTGGGGGCATTAACGGACCATTCTCAAGTAGGGTTGTTTGATAATGCTGAGAAAATTATAAATATACCATTAGCATTAATTACAGGATTAGGGACAGTAATGCTTCCAAGAATGTCTAATTTAGTGACGAATTCAGACTTTGCTAGAGCTGAAAGATATTTTTCAAACTCAATGAAGTTTGCAATAATAGTTTCTTTAGGCTGGTTCTTTGGGGTTAGTGCTATAGCTCCTAAATTTGCACCAGTTTTTTTTGGAATAGAATTCGAAAAAACTGGGGCAATAATGCAGGGTTTAGCGATTACTATTCCATTCATTGCTTTTGCAAATGTAATAAGAACACAGTATTTGATTCCAAATAATTTGGATTCTATATTTGTGAAATCAGTTTTAATTGGTGCAGTTATTAGCGTTATTACAAATATTATTTTAATTCCTCATTATCAAGCTTTAGGCTCTACTGTGGCGACAGTATTAGCAGAGATATCGGTATGTGCTTATCAATGTTGGGCAGTTAGAAGGGAACTCTCAATAAAAAAACATATTAAATCTTCAGTATATTTTGTTTTCTTGGGATTTCTAATGTTTATTATTGTAAGTGTAATTAGTATGAATCTTCCGGATTCAGCTTTATACATGATCCTGGAAACTATGGCTGGAGTATTGATATACAGTCTTGGTACTTTAATTTATTTATATATATTTAAGGATGAATTGTTGTATACCTTTGCTAAGAGGAAAGTAGGGTCTATTAATAGATGATATGTGCAGCAAAATAAGGGGGGAACTCAATGCTAAAAATCCTCAAATTGATAAAAGGTATAGTGATGTTTAGATTAATGAAAATTTTGAACGGAAGCAGATTAATAAGCAATGAAAATAAAGTTAGATTAAATTTTTATATCAATCATGGATATAAGCTAAATTTAAATTATCCAAAAACGCTATCAGAGAAAATTCATTGGATTAAAATCAATGGGAAATTAACTCGTTTTTCAGACTTAGTCGATAAATATGAAGTTCGTAGATATGTGGGTAATATTATTGGGGAAGAATATCTTATACCCTTAATTGGAGTCTACGAGAATAGTCGTAAAATTGATTTCAACAAACTACCTAAAGAGTTTATTATCAAAGCGACACATTCTTCAGGGTGGAATTTAATAGTTAGTGACAAATCAAAATTAAATTGGTCTATCACGTGTCGAAAAATCGATAAATGGATAAATGCGAGTTTCTATCGAATTACAGGCGAAGAGAACTATAAAAATATACGTGGACGTGTAGTAATAGAAGAGTTGATACATGATGATTCTGGTGACTTAAAGGATTATAAGTTTTTTTGTTATCATGGTGAACCCAAATATGTTCAACTAGACGGAGGTAGGTACAACACACATAAACGAGATATGTATGACACAGATTGGAATAAGATAAATGTTAGATATGGTTATAACAATTTTGATACCCCAATTGAAAAACCGAAAATGTTAGATCTAATGGTTGAATTGTCAAGAAAACTTTCTAAAGGATTTGCCTTTGTTCGTGTTGATCTTTATTGTGTAAATGAAAGTGAAATATTATTTGGAGAAATGACATTCACACCTGGAAACGGAGCAAGAAGATTTAGTCCGATTGAGTATGATCAATTTTTTGGTGAACCCTTAATACTAGAAAAATATAACCAAGGAATATGACTTTTGTCTAATTTAAATTATGAAAATAAAAATAGCTTATTATATTTCAGACTACGGTTATGGACATGCAACAAGGAGCATTGCAGTTATCCGTGCAATGCTCCTTGTTGCAGAACAATTCTATATGCTTACTATCTGTTCTTCAGACAAAATATTGGCCTTTATGAAGGCTTCACTTTCCGATTATCAAGAGGTTATTCAGTATCGCCGATGCATCTCGGACGTGGGTTATGTTCTTCAGCCAGACAGTATTGAACCTGACACAGTGGCCTTTATAGCAAAGTATCACGAGTATTTGGAGAAATTGCCTCATGAAGCTGCGCGGGAGGCGGATTTTCTTCGAACGGCTGAGGTCAATCTCGTAATCTCAGATATTTCTCCAATTGCCTTTGCAGCTGCGAGACAGGCTGACATACCTTCGGTAGGAATATCTAATTTCACCTGGTATACCGCTTACTTGGAAATGATCAATCATTCTGCTCTACAGCCGTTATTTGAAGTCTATGCTGCAATGGACTATTTTGTTCGTTTAGAAGGTGCTGTTGAACCGGATTGGGGGAAACGAGGAACTCTTCGAGCGGATTTTTTTAGCAGGGAAGTGGATCAACAGGAAGTAAGTCGTATTTTGCAGACCATTAATCCTGGTAGGCAGAAGAGAGTCGTCTATTTCGGTATTGGAATGAGTATAAATGTACAAGATTTGGTCGCGTTGAAGCTGTGGGAGGATGAGGCTTGCCTTTTTATTGTGTCAAGCAACATGAAGGTGGAACATAAGAATATTATAGCTATACCAGCTTTCTATACGGAGTCGCAAAATTATGTTGCAGCATCGGATCTTGTTATCAGTAAGCCGGGATGGAGTACGGTTGGAGAAGCGGTAGCGCTTCGAAAGCCGTTATACCTGCTTCATCGAAGCAAGATGAAAGAAGACAAGAATACTATTCAGGCTCTTCAAGACCGTCACCCCTATCGAATGATAGAGTGGGGGCAGTTAATGGAAGATAACATGCATGACTTTATAGATAGAGAGCATTTCTTTGAAGATATTCGACAACGTAATGGGGCTGCTCATATTGCTGAATATCTCAAACAAATTGTAGGGAGTGAGTGAGAATGAAGCTGGCGGTAATTGGTACCGGATATGTTGGCTTAGTCTCTGGGGTGTGTTTCTCTGAACTGGGCAATGAAGTTGTTTGTGTAGACAATGCCACATCGAAGATCGAGTTATTGAATAATGGTGAAGTTCCTATTCATGAGCCTGGTCTTAAGGAATTGATAGCAAGCAACACGGCTGCGGGGCGATTGTCCTTCACAACGGATCTCGCTGCTGCGGTGAATGATTCAGAGATCATTATTATTGCTGTTGGCACTCCGTCCTTGCCAGATGGAAAGGCCAATTTGGCTTATATTGAGCAAGCGGCTGCGGAAATTGGCCGTGCCATTAATGGATACAAGGTTGTCGTTGTGAAAAGTACGGTACCGGTAGGAACAAATGAGAAGGTTGCAGCCATCATTCGAGATTATGCGACGGAATCCTTTGACTTTGCTTCTGTTCCTGAATTCCTGCGAGAAGGAACAGCTGTTAAAGACACATTGAATCCGGATCGAATTATTATCGGGACGGAAAGTGGGCGCGCGGCAGAGATGCTTACTGCGTTGCATCGTCCATTAACCGATCAAATTACCATAACTGACGTCCGCAGCTCGGAGATGATTAAGTATGCTTCGAATGCCTTCTTGGCTACTAAGATTTCCTTCATTAATGAGATCGCCAATATCTGTGAGAAGGTAGGGGCGGATGTGGAGGAAGTAGCGAAGGGGATGGGGATGGATCGGCGTATCGGATCTTCTTTCCTGAAGGCGGGTATCGGGTACGGCGGATCTTGCTTCCCGAAGGATACGCAAGCGCTCATTCAGATCGCGGGACAGATGGATTATGATTTCAAGCTGTTGAAGTCCGTAGTTGAAGTGAACCGGGATCAACGCTTTAATGTTATTCGGAAGCTGGATGAACTACTGGGAGACGTTACGGGAAGAACGATTGGGATCTGGGGATTGGCCTTCAAGCCGGAAACGGATGATGTGCGTGACGCCCCAGCCTTTGAGATTATGGAGACATTACTGGAGCGGGGAGCATTGGTTAAAGCTTATGATCCTATTGCTTCGAGTAACTTTGAGAAGGCTTTCGACCGTTCTGAGGTAGAATACTGTACCTCTGCTCAAGAAGCTGCTGAAGGTGCGGATGCGCTGTGTATTCTAACGGAGTGGAAGGAGTTTATTAACATTCCGTTGTCGGATATTCAGAAATGGTTAAAGACGCCGAACCTCATTGACGGCCGGAATATTTATCGGGAAGAGGATTTGGAGGAGACTCCTTTCGCTTACTATTCCATAGGAAGACCTAAGATGAATAATGGAGTGAAAGAGACAAATCCTATTCTTTCTTTCTAAATTATGATTAAAGTAGATAGGAGACACCATGGATATACCACGTAAGCAAAAACCAAAAAAGAAGCTAAAGCCTTGGATGAAGTGGGTGATCGGTACCGCTTCATTTTTTGTTGTTGTCGCTTTGATCTTTATGGGAGTCACGTATTATTACATCAAATCCATTGATATTAAGGATATTGCATCCCGACACAACACTGATGTGGCGAACGGCTCTGGTGAGGAGAAATCAGAGCCTAAGAAATTGCCGACTATTATTGAGAAGCCAGTCGAGAAAGCTAGTCAGCTAATTGGGGGCAAAAAGATCGACAGTGCAGATGCTCTAGATGTAGCGGCTATTTTACTTAACTCGGGTCTTAGCCTGAAGCAGATTTCTTATCTTCAAGGCAATGCTACAACGGATTTGTCAGTTGAGGAGAAGCAAAATATTCGTGATCTATTATTAACTAAACTCTCTGATGAGGAGATAAAGTTATTAAGTTCGATTACAAAGCAGTATGGTGTTGCACTTAATATCCTTAATCCTGACTTCCCGATTGAATGGGTAGGAGAAAGGGATCCTGAGAAAATTAAAGAGCACAATGAAGCCTGGCAGAAGATGAAACAGCAATCTAACGGTTCGACAAAGCCTGTAAATAACAAGCCTGCAGAATCCAGTAAGCCTACGGAACCAGAAAAAAAACCAACTCCGGAGCTATCTACGGATTTGAAGAAGGTCAAACAATCCATCGACTCCAAAACGGAGTCACAATTAGCTTCGCTTTCCGGAACCTGTAGGGCTAAAAGTAACACTATTGTGCAGCAGATCGTTGGTAGTGCAGACGGAGTTACGGTAGAGGATCTTCAAAATAAATATCTAGGTAAAGTCATGGAGGCAGAGGGCTCTTGTGATGCGCAGTTCCAGGGCATCGTGAGTCAATCGGCCTCTAGTTATGCTGACGCGGGAATTGATAGCAGTGCAATGCCGGATTGGAATGCGAAGTATGAAGAAAGTAAGCAAAGTGTACGAGCATCCGCAATTAGCGCTATTGCCACAGCTATTAAATCATAATAAATAAGAGGAGAATCCAAATGATGAAAAATTTACGCCATTACACACTCATGCTGTTAATTGTCGCCTTATGTACCGTTCTGCCACTGACAGCTGGTGCTGCATCCAGCTCGGTTACCGTTAAGACACAAGCGGTTAACCTGAAGTTCGACGGACAGTCTCTTGCCTTGCCGGATGGACAATATGCCTTCATTTATCAAGATCGTACTTACATTCCGGTTCGCTTTATCTCTTACGCTCTGCAGAAGTCGGTGAAGTGGGATCAGAAGTCTTCTAAAGTAACGGTATCCGAACCAACTGCTACTGAGAAGGAAGCTCTTGCGAAGCTGCTTGCAGGAGCAACTGCTGGTGGTGCACAACCTGCTGCTGGTAAGAGCATTACCATTAAGCCGGTTCAAGCCACGCTTGTATTTGATGGACAGGCAAAAGCGCTTCCTACAGGTCAATCTCTCTATTCGATCAACAACAGCATCTATGTTCCGCTGCGCTTCATGTCTGAAGCTGTAGGAACGGACATTAAGTGGGATCAGAAGACAAATAGCATTACAGGCGAATCCGCGGCATACAAAGCAGCGCAAGCTGGCGGAGGTACAACACCTGGAGGAAATACGGGTGGAGGAACAGGGGGTACGGATCCATCTACAGGAACGAAGCCATCCTACGAGTCAATCAAGAGTAGTACGGACGCAAAGCTTACTTCTCTAGAATTACAATGCGCAGTTTCTCTGGGCAGCCTTAAGGATCAATATGAAGCAGCGACAGATAGCGCGGTGAAGTCGAGTCTTGCAGCTCAAGGAAATCAAGTAATCGCTCAGTGTAAGGCTGGTTTCCAAAAAATTATCGCGGATGTTACGGCTGACTTGACGAAATATGGCTATAGCTTAGATGTGCTGGCGGAATATCAAACGAGATACGAAAATGATCTTGCAGTTATTGATTCGGTTGCAGCAAAATTGAAATAACCAAAAACTCCCCCGATGGCTTCGAGCCATCGGGGGAGTTTTTCTATTATTTATAATCTTATGTATGGCAGTAGGAGATTATCGGAATAGCCGAGAGCGTTTGTTGTTTCGGTATTTGTACCAGTAGTCGCCGTTCTCGTCTTTAAATACTCGTATGCCTACCATCTTGAAGGGTGTCCAAATCTCGGAGAACATCAAATAGCCAGCCATTCGCTAACCTCCTAAAATGAATGATTACACAAATGGCCGTATTCAAGGACATTCGTGATGGTTCATGCTTCGTAAGCATGTGCCTAACAGAAATCTAATATTTGCTAGATTTATAATACCAAAGAATGGATGCTAAAAACAATAGTTTATAGGACTTTTTGCTCAAATTTACATTACCTTAGTCTTGTTTTTTGCAGGTAGATCAACGGATTTCCATTTCCTTCATGAATCTGATACAATAACAGACCAGAGATAGATAATGGGCGGGTCGGATTGTGTCGAAGGAGTGTTGAAGAGTAATGTTAAAAAAGGATAGAAAAAATTCTATAATATGGTTTTTTGTCGTATTTTGTTGGATTTTTTTCATATTTACATTATCATCTGAATCTTATAATCAGCAGTCAATTAAACCTACTTTAAATAAATGGGTGACCAAAGAGGAATTGGCTCAGAAGCTTCCGGATACTTCCGTGACGTATCATGGCAGCACGGTCGTAGCCAAAGAAGACCCGTACGGCTTCGTGGAGTTCTTCTTCCGCAAAGGAGCTCACTTGTTCATGTACGCCGTGTTATGCGTCTCGCTGTACATGTTCATCCGTAATCTGATGTTCCGCAGGCAGATGGTGCTGCCGGTTATTATGGCGCTGATCCTGACGGGCGGGATTGCGGCGATGGATGAGACGAACCAGCTGAGCAAGGTTGGGCGGACGGGGAATCCGACGGATGTGATTGTGGACCTGACGGGCGGCTGTATTGGCCTGATCATCTGCATTTCGATTAATTATTGGCTTGAACGAAGACGCCGGCGGCCGGAATACCGGTTCGTCCGGAAGTTCTAAAGCAGGCAGCAATAGCGGCAGCCTTTCGCTGATGTGGCGGAAGGCTGTTGTTTTTGCTTATTATGGATATGCTGTGAGTAAGATCAACTTAGAGAGGTGTGTCGAGGAGCAGTGGACGGTTCTAATAACTTAACGCTACATACGGATAAATATCAGATTAATATGATGTACGCTCATTGGATAAATGGCACGGACGGGGAAGGCGCCGTATTCGAGGCTTTCTTCCGCAAGCTGCCGTTCGGCAACGGTTATGCGGTATTCGCTGGCCTCGAGAGAATCGTGGATTTCATCCGGCATCTGAAGTTCGGGGAAGAGGAGCTCGCTTATCTGGCGAAGCAGGAGGAGAATTATGATCCGGGCTTCCTGGAGGTGCTCCGGCAGTTCCGCTTCAAGGGAACGGTGCATGCGGTGGAAGAAGGCTCGCTGGTATTCCCGAATGAACCCATCGTGCGGGTAGAAGGCACGATCTTCGAGACGCAGCTGGTGGAGACGGCGCTGCTCAACTTCATGAACTACCAGACGTTAATTGCGACGAAGGCTTCGCGGATCAAGCAGGTCGCATCGGGAGATATTCTGCTGGAGTTCGGAACGCGCCGGGCACAGGAGGCGGATGCGGCGGTATGGGGTGCGCGTGCGGCTTACATTGCCGGCTTCCACGCTACATCCAATATGCATGCCGGCATGATGTTTGGCATCCCGACGAAGGGAACGCATGCCCATTCCTGGGTGCAGGGGCATGAATCCGAGGAGGAAGCTTTCCTGGCGTATGCGAAGGCTTTGCCGGATGGCGTTACGCTGCTCGTGGATACTTACGACACGCTGAGAAGCGGGGTGCCCAATGCGATTAAGACAGCCCGCTATCTGGAGAGCATCGGCAAGCGGCTTGGCGGCATCCGGCTCGACAGCGGCGACTTGGCGTATCTGTCCAAGGAAGCGCGGAAGATGCTTGATGCGGCAGGGCTGCAGGATGCGAAGATCGTGGCCTCGAACGACCTCGATGAGACGCTGATCTTCAACCTGAAGGCGCAAGGCGCCAAGATTGATACATGGGGCGTTGGCACGCAGCTGATTACGGCTGCCGATCAGCCGTCGCTTGGCGGCGTGTACAAGCTGACCGCCCGCAAGCGTGACGGGCAATACATACCGGTAATCAAGATCTCGGGCAATCCCGAGAAGGTATCCGCTCCGGGCAAGAAGGACGTATACCGGATTATGAACAAGTCCACGGGACTTGCCGAAGCGGATTATATGACGCTGCATGATGAGACGGATATTTTGAATGGCGAGCGGATCAAGTTGTTTGACCCGGTTCATCCGTATATCCATCGGTTCATTAGCGACTATGAAGCGGTGCCGCTGCTGAAGCCTATCGTGGTGGAAGGCGAGATCGTGTACAAGCTTCCGCTTCTGGAAGAGATCCGCAGCTACCACGAGCATCAGCTCAGCATCTTCCGGCCGGAGATCCTCCGCAAGCTGAATCCGGATCTGTATCCGGTTCATCTAAGCGAACAGGCCTGGCAGCTGAAGACGGATCTGATCAAGGCGCATCAGCAGTAGCGGTTATCCGTACCGCCCGCCGCGCGCTGTTGATGCAGCAAGCATACGCCTCAGCCATGCGAGAAGCGCTGGCGGTATTTGCGGGGCGATATGCCCTCGTACTTGGCGAAGCAGGAGGTGAAGTAGGCGGCGGAGTTGAAGCCAACCTCTTCGGCCACCCTTGCGATCGTATAGTTCGTCTGCAGAAGCAGCAGCTTCGACTGCTGAATGCGGAAGCGCAGCAGGAAGTCGAACGGCGAGCAGCCGAATTCCTTTTGCATGCATCTGGCGATATAGACGGGATGGAAGTTGATGCTCTCGCCAAGCTGCTGCGCCTTAATATCCTCGCGGTAATGCTTCCTTAAGTACGAGGCGGCCAGCTCCGCGCATTGCGAGGTTGGCGTCGTGCCCTGCATCTCGATAGAGGCGGACAGCTGCTCGATAATCTCCTGGAACAGCACCTGCTGCTTCCAGCTGACACTGCCCAGATGGTTGCCGTGGCCAAGCTCCATCAGCTGCTGGATCTGCTCGACTGTCTTGGCGGGCTGAAGCAGCCTGGTGTATTGCGGCACCTGCTTGATGAAGGTTTGCGTAGTGAAAATTTGGGGATTTAAGCCATGAGGCTCCCTGCCTTGAATAATCCGCGGAGCATATTCCTCTGAAGCTGCCCACCGTCCCGTTGTCTGGAAGTGAAGCCAGTAATAGGCGGAGGGCTCTTCGCATTCTTTTGTCGCGTAATGATGATTGTCCGGTCCCAGAATGAGTACCTCCCCAGCCCTTACCTCAAACGTGGAATCGCCCTCCCCCATAAAGAGACAGCCTTCTGTAACGACAAGTAAATCAAATACGCCAATCCGGTATCTGCCGGGATGCTTGAACCCGGCCGAGCACTTCGTATAGCCCGATGCGATATAGTGCGGAAGCGGCGGAACGGTAAAATGAAACAGGGTCATAGCGGCACCTTTTTATACCCCTTACGGAGGTTTGAATTTTGAAAGTTTCGGTTGTAAAACTGATACAATATCCGAAGTATAGCATCTATAATATGAAATTGCATGACTATTATAGTGGCGTATTGGAGTTGCCGTTTACTTAAACATCGGCTGCAGCATGTGTACGCTCGGGAGGATTATAAAATGCAAAAGCGTGAACATCACAAGTTTTCGCTATGGATGCTTGCATGGCCGATATTTATTGAGTTATTCCTGCAATTTCTGTTAGGAGCAGCCGATACGCTGCAGGTGAGCAAGATTTCGGATAATGCGGTTGCCGTCGTAGGCTTCTCGACGCAGCTGTTCAGCGCCTTAATGACGCTGTTCATGACGGTTGCGAGCGGGGCGGGTATTCTGATCGCGCAGCGGATTGGGATGCGGAAGAATGAGGATGCCCGGACAATTGCGATTATGGCTGTCAAAGTCAGCGCGATTATAGGTCTTGGAATCAGCGTGCTGCTGTATCTGTTCCCGGGACCGATCGCTTCCGCGCTTCATCTGCCGGATGAATTATTGCCACTGGCCAAAACGTATATTTCGATTGTAGGCGGCGGGATGGTGCTTGTTGCCGTTATGGCGGCGCTGAGCAATGCGATCCGCAATACGGGCAACACGAAAGGCCCGATGTATACGGCCATTGGCATGAATATCGTGCATGTCGGGATGAACTATGCGTTTATTTTCGGCAAATTCGGATTTCCGCAGTGGGGACTCAAAGGGGTTGCGATCTCGACGGACATCAGCCGCCTGCTTGCGGTGATCGTGCTCTTGATCATGTTCCTTGGCGCCTTCGAACGCCAGATTTCGCTTCGCGACTTCAAGCTGTTCGACAGCAAGCTGTTCAAGGAGATTCTGAAGATTGGCTGGCCGCTTGGCATTAACATGTCCTGCTGGGTCTTCTCCCAGCTTCTTATCTATACGTATATCGCGCAGCTTGGCTCGGTGGAGCTGTCGGCCCGTACGTATATGAATACATTGGAATCGTTCTGCTTCATGCTTGGTTATTCGCTTGCGCTTGCGCTTCAGATTCAGATCGCGCATCTGTTCGGAGCAGGCAAGGTGCAGGAGGCTTACAAGAATTCCTACCGTGCGCTTTGGATCGGGCTTGCGATCGTGACGGTGAACGCGCTGGTGCTGTATTTGATCGGCGGTACAATCCTCAAGATCTTCACGGACGATCCGGAGATTATCGCGATGGGCGTCTCCCTGCTTGGGATGAACCTGCTGCTGCAGCCGGGCAAAATGCTCAACATGGGCATCGGCAATGCGCTTAACGCGGTTGGCGACACCCGTTACGTGATGTGGACCTCGATTACTTCGATGACCTTGATCGCAACTATCCTTTCTTATATATTTGGGATAACGCTGGGATGGGGACTTGTTGGCATCTATGCGTGTATGATTATGGATGAATACATCCGCGGCATATGGGTGCTTAGACGGTGGAGACAGAAGAAGTTCATGAAGACGGGCCAGGAGAAGCCGGCTGCCGTCTCGCATAACGGTGCGGGAGGCAAAGGCGCAACGTTAGAGGCCTAACAGACAGTAGACGGGGGATATACGATTTATGTTAATTATGAATGAGAAAATAAAAGCAGCCGAGGTACGCCTCACCGGTCTCGACGGCGAATCGCTTGGCATCGTATCGCGCGAAGAAGCGCTTCAGATGGCGAAGCAGCTGAAGGTGGATCTCGTCTGCGAATCGCTGATGAGCAGTCCGCCTCCGTGCAAGCTGATCGTGCGCGGCGGCGCCAAGCAGCAGGCGAGCCAGCAGAAGCGGGCGGAGAAGGTGAAGAGCGAGCCCGCGAAGGTGAAGGAGCTGCGGCTTAGCGTGGATATCGAGCAGCATGATTACGACACGAAGCTGCGGCAGGCGGTGAAGCTGCTGGAATCGGGCAACGCGGTCCAGCTGGTCATCCGTATTCAAGGCAAAGAGGGCGCTAGGGCGAAGGAACTCCTGGAGCAGCTTCTGGCGGATCTGAAGCCATACGGCGCGAAGCAGACCGGCATTCAGCTCAGCGGCAAGCAAGCGGCGGTTCAAGTGAACCCGAATTAATTGACAGTCATGCCCATCCCATATATGATAATGATTATCAACTAGTGAAAACGGCTGCTTCGTCAATAGGAGGAGCAGCCTATGTTTTCGCGGTGAAATATAAGTCTGGTAGATGAAAAATCATACAAGCTTATATTTTTCTAGAAAAAAGGAGATCCAGATGCTTAAGAAGTTTTTTGCTTATTACAGGCCTTATCGTAAGTTGTTCCTGCTCGACTTCGGCTGCGCGGTTATTCTGGCGGTTCTGGAGCTGCTCTTCCCGCTGGCGGTCAGCCATGTCATCGATACGCTTCTTCCGGAAGGGAATCTGAAGTATATCATTGGCGCCTGCGCGATTCTGCTTGCCGTCTACGTGCTGAATACGTTCCTGTCCTTTGTCGTGACGTATTGGGGGCATATGCTTGGTATCAATATTGAGACGGATATGCGCAGAAAGCTGTTCGATCATGTGCAGAAGCTTAGCTTCCGTTTCTTCGATAATACGAAGACCGGCCATTTGATCTCGCGTATGACGAACGATCTGTTCGAGATCGGGGAAGTGGCGCATCATGGTCCGGAGGATATGTTTATTGCCGTTATGACCCTGATGGGCGCGTTCGGCATTATGGCTTATATTAATCTGCCGCTGACGATCATGACGTTTATCGTCGTGCCGATTATTCTGGTGCTCGTTCTGTTCTTTAATGGAAAAATGACGAAGGCTTCCCACCGTCTCTTCGGGGATATGGCCGACTTTAATGCCCGCGTCGAAGATACTGTTGGCGGTATCCGCGTTGTTCAAGCTTTCTCGAACGAGAAGCACGAGAGCAAGCTGTTCGCAGGCAACAACAGCCGGTTCCGTCAGGCGAAGCTTATCTCTTACAAAATCATCGGTCTGAACTCGTCCATCACTTACATGCTGATGAGACTGGTTACGCTGTTTGTACTGCTTGCCGGTACGTGGTTCGTTATCAACGACAATCTGCTGTACGGGGAATTTGTCGCGTTTGTCCTGATGACGAATATTTTCTTCAAGCCGATCGAGAAGATTAATGCCGTTATTGAAAGCTATCCGCGCGGGATCGCGGGCTTCCGCCGTTACGTGGAGCTGCTCGAGACTGAACCGGATGTAGCGGACGCGCCTAACGCGAAGGCGGTTGACCGTCTGCATGGCGATATCGAATACAAGAGCGTGACGTTTGGTTACGAAGGCGAAGCGAAGGTGCTTAAGGACATCAGCCTGTCGATTCGCGCCGGCGAGACCATCGCATTCGTTGGACCGTCCGGTGCGGGCAAAACCACGCTCTGCAGTCTGCTCCCGCGCTTCTATGAAGTGGATGGAGGCGGCATCTCGGTGGATGGCCACGACATCCGCGATCTGAAGCTGGAATCTCTCCGCAAGCAGATTGGTATCGTGCAGCAGGATGTATTCCTGTTCGCCGGTACCATCCGCGACAACATTACCTACGGTAAGCTTGGCGCATCCGACGCGGATATTATGGAAGCTGCGCGACGCGCGAGACTGGAAGAGTTTATTCAGTCCCAGCCTGACGGACTCGACACGGTTGTCGGGGAGCGGGGCGTGAAGCTGTCCGGCGGCCAGAAGCAGCGGATGGCGATTGCGCGCATGTTCCTGAAGAACCCGCCGATCCTGATCCTGGACGAAGCGACTTCGGCGCTAGATACCGAGACCGAACAGGCGATCCAGCAGTCGCTGGCCGAGCTGTCCGAAGGCCGGACAACGCTTGTTATTGCGCACCGCCTGGCGACGATCAAGAACGCTGACCGCATCGTAGTGGTGACCGAGAACGGCATCACCGAGGAAGGCCGTCACGAGGAGCTTGTAGCAACGGGAGGCATTTACAGCCGTCTGCATCAGGCGCAATTTGGGGCAATATAAGGCTTATTTAAGGGCTTGCCATCGCGGCAGGCTCTTTTTTACGAAAATTTTGCTCCATTCTGTAACTTTTTTTTGCGAAAATGCTACATTTAATGACGTTAATAATGTTACGATAGCCCCAAGTTAATCTCTTATACAGATCGTTGGAGGAGGTAGAGGACTTGGAACCGGAAATTCAAATGGGTAAAAGCTTGGCCCAGGCCCATCCAGGCGTACCCATATCATTAATTAAGCTTCTAAGGCCCAAACAATGGACGAAGAATGCGCTGGTATTCGCAGCCCCCATATTCTCGCTCAGCTTATTGCACTGGTCGTTGTTCTGGCAGGTTATCATCGGATTCTTTCTATTCTGCTTTGTATCCGGGTGCGTGTATATCCTAAATGACTTCTTCGACAGAGAAGCCGACCGCAACCATCCGGAGAAGAGGTATAGACCTATCGCTTCGGGCGCGGTTAACCCTTATGTCGCTTTGGTCTTTGGCTTCCTGCTCCTCACGACCTCACTTACAACGGCCTTTATCTTCAACCCTCTCTTCAGCGGACTGCTTCTTGTGTACTTCCTCATGAATGTCGCTTACTCCATGAAGCTCAAACATGTCGTTATTATGGACGTTATGATTATCGCCTTCGGATTCGTGCTTCGCGCGATTGGCGGCGGATTAATGATTGATGTTCCCCTTACACCTTGGTTTCTCGTATGCACGATGCTCTTATCCCTGTTCCTTGCGATCAGCAAGCGGAGACACGAAATCTTCCTTCTTCAGAATGAGAAGGAGGGGCACCGGAAGGTGCTTGAGAAATATTCCATTCAATTGCTCGATCAGATGAGTAACATCGTTACGACGGCTACGATTATGGCTTACTCGCTGTTCACCTTCACCTCCGGCCGGACGGTCCAATTGATGTGGACGATCCCGTTCGTTATCTATGGGGTATTCCGTTATCTGTATCTCGTCCATATGGAAGGCAAGGGCGGCAAGCCGGATAAGGTGCTTCTCGAGGATAAGCCTATTCTGGTTACGGTTGTGCTCTACGGTATTTCGGTTATCTTGATTCTACTCTTCTTGGAATAAGTGGTGATACTCATGTGGAATATGGTATGGATTCTGGTGTCTGTTATTATGGGTGCGGCGGGGCAGGTGCTTCTGAAGTTCGGAGCGATGCATCCGAACGAGTCGATGTCCGGACCGCTTCGCATGCTCAACCTCTATAATGCCGGCGGTATCTTCCTGTACGGGGCGAGCGCGCTCATCTGGATGTTCGTGCTGCGCAAGGTGGAGCTCAGCTACGCGTATCCGTTTGTCAGTCTGGCTTATATTATCGTGCTGGTGGCGTCTTATTATTTCTTCGGGGAATCCATCAACACGTACAAAATCGCGGGGCTTGTCCTCATCGTGGGCGGCATAGCCTTCATATCTAGAGCATAGCAGGGAGTGGTTGTTCTGCCTTATTTTCTGGCACCTCTCATCGGGTGGTTCGTATCCGGTATCTTGAAATTTATGATCAATTATATTCGCTTCGGCAAAGAAGCGAAGCAGCGCGTTGGCAACGGGGGATTCCCCAGCACGCATACGACGGTGGTCACGACGCCTTCCATGCTGATCGGCTTGTCGGAGGGCTTCAACAGCCCGATGTTCGCGCTCGCCGTTGCGGTTACGTTTATCGTCATTATAGATGCGACGGGGCTCCGGAGGGCGGTCGGGCGCCATGCGGTAGCGATTAATATCATGACATCGGATTCTTCGGCGATTCAGCCTACAAAACTACGGGAGAGCATGGGGCATACGCGGCTCGAGATCATCGGGGGTCTCGTGCTGGGCATTCTGCTCGGCTATCTTCTACATGGGATTGCGGGTTAGCGTATGGCGTATCCGCATTCGGTCGCAGATGATGTCGATGTCACCAAGGTTAGGAGTGCTGGCTTACATATGACTACGGTAACTGCCAAGGCGCATCTGATGAAAGGAGCCTTTATTCTATCCGGAACGGCGATGACGGGGCTTGTCTCTTTGAAGGGAACAGCCTTCCATGTCGCCATCGGTGTTCTGTGCTCCTTTCTTATTTTGTGCTGGGCAGCCTATACGTCCGGGTATCTAAACAAGGTGATCCCGGTCATTCGGAAGAAGGACATCCTTCTTCCCCTTATCTTTGCTGTCGCGATAGACGTCAGCATGATTGATTACTTCTATAAGCAGAGAACGCTGAAGAACGTGAGGGAAATGCTGCAGGATTCGGGCTATATGCCGTATAGCGACGAGATTGCCGCGGCGATCTCGATTATCGTGGGAATCGTCGCTTTCTATTTCCTGTTCCTGTGCGTCTATCTGCTATGGCCTAAGCTAGCCGCGGTGGTTCTGGAGTTCGCCAGAAATTTGACCAAGCTGGAGAAAAGGTACCTGATCATCTCCACGCTCCTGCTTGCTGTCGTCGTTATCATCGCGTTTAACGTGAGCAGCGTTTTCTATGAGACCCGTGACCAGAGCGGGGAGCTTGTCAGATTCGACGTCGTGTACACGACCGATACGGCGGATCTGGTGGACAGCAATGTGTACCTCAACATCAGCTCCGTGCAAAATGACCTCAAGCAGCCGCTGTTTGGCCTGTTCGCATTGCCATTCGCGCTAGTTGGCGTAGTCATTTCGAAGCTGCTCTTTTTCGTTCCGAACAGCTACCCGGTTATGATGCAGATCATTCAGGTGCTCCTGCTGCAGATGGCGATGATTCTGATCAGCCGGATGCTGAAGCTGCGGTCGATCGACCAGCTGATTTTCCTGCTGTTCCTGAATGCGTCTTATCCGGTGCTGATGTTCTCTCTGAATATGGAGCAGTATATTTTCTCGCTGTTCTGGCTGATTCTCTTCCTCTATTCCTGCCAGTTCGGCTGGGGGCCGAAGGTGTATTATTTTATCGGTGCGGCAGGCTCGCTTCTGACAAGCGCGGTATTATTCCCGTTATTGTCGAAGTCGAAGCAGCTAAAGGGAATTCTTAAGGATACGGGCAGGGTAGCGCTGCAGGCGCTTGTCATTATGGTCCTGTTCGGCCGTCTGCCGTTATTGCTTGAAGTCGTCTCGTCGGTGAAGGAGAACATGGAGTTTACGGGGGCTGCCATCAGCTCCGGGGACAAATGGCTGCAGTATGTGAACTTCGTAGCCTCCTGCTTCGTGAAGCCCGGCGCCGGTGTCGACAAAACGACCTTCGAGCATGTCTCGTATCAGCTTCATGCGGTTCATTCCTTGAATATCCTCGGCTTAATTCTGATGATCTTGGCCGTAGCCGGGTTCCTGCTGCATTACAAGCAGCGTTTTATGAAAATTTGCGTCCTGTGGGTGAGCTTCTCCTTTGTTATGCTGTGCGTAGTGGGCTGGGGGACGGCTGAGAACGGGCTTATTCTGTACAGCTTGTACTTCTCATGGGCTTTCATGGCTCTGCTCTTCATGCTGATAGATAAACTGTTGGCCCGGCACCATTGGGTGAAATATTCCGTTCATGCGCTGCTTCTTGTCGTCATGATCGGGCTGAACGCCCAGGGCCTGTACGATCTCATTCGGTTTGGAGCGGAGTACTACCCGGTATAAGAGTTGAGTTGCCATATTAGGAGGAGTCAAGATGCCAGTCAGAAGTTCTATTCTTCGTCTGCTGTTTATTGCTTCGGGAGCCTGCATGACAGCCTTGCTTACGTTAAGGGGATCGGCCGTTAATGTGCTTATCGGTCTGTTATGCTCTCTCTTGTTATTGTATTGGTTGACGTATAAGCGCCAGGTTGTGGAGAAGGTTACGCAGGAGCTGAGTCCGGGACGGATTTTCTTCGCCGCCTTGTTTACTCTGGTGGGCGTGTATTACCTGACGCAATACTCGTACATCAAGTACAGCAAGCTCTCCGGCGAGGTATTCGACCGAATCGGCCTCGATATCGGAGGCCATAACGACAAGGTGATTTCCATTGCGCTTGGGATCTGCTCGCTTCTTGCGGTGTTCCTGGTGCTCTGCTGGTTCCTGCCGAAGTTCTATGCAACGGCGAAGGAGCTCATTACCGGTCTGGATCGTTTGGAGCGGCGGTATTGGATCATCGCAAGTATAATCATGGCGGTTGCCATTCTTATTATCTATAACCTGACGAACGTGTTTTATGGAGCGCATGATGCAGCAGGCAAGATCATTCCGTATGACGTCGTGTATACGGCAGACTCGATCGACCAGGTAGAGAGCAACGCGTTCCTGAATATCGGCACGTACGAGAACGATATCCGTCAGCCGTTGTTCGGCTTGTATGCCGCTCCGTTCGCTCTGATTGCGATGATCCTGTCGAAGGTGCTCTTTTTTATCCCGAACAGCTATCCGATTATGATGCAGATCATCCATGTGTTCGTCATGCAGTTCGCCATGATTCTGCTTGCCAGAATGATGAAGCTGCAGTCGATGGACAAAGTCTTCTTCCTGCTCTTTATGTCCTTCTCTTATCCTTTCCTGTTATTTATGTTGAATATCGAGCAGTACATATTCGCGGTATTCTGGCTGATTCTGTTCATCTACTCGTATCTGTTCCAGTGGGGGCGGAGGGATTTCTTCTTCATTGGAGCGGTAGGCTCCCTTGTGACGACGGGTATCCTGTTCCCGCTGTTGTCCCAGGCAAGGAAGCTGAAGGAATGGATCAAGGATATGGCGGTGAACGCCTTCAAGTTCCTGGCTGCGGCTACGCTCTTCGGGCAGCTTCCGGTTATTCTCGAGACCCATACGGAGTACAAGGGACTGATGGCTTTCTCCGGAGCTGAGGTAACGACGCTCGACAAATGGTATCAGTACGTTAACTTCTTCGCCTCCTGCTTCGTATGGCCAAGCGCCGGCGAGGACCGGACAACCTTCGAGCATGCCTCCTATCAGCTTAGATTGGTAGATTCGCTTAATATTCTTGGCGTAATCATTCTGGTGCTGGCTGTAATCGGCTTCCTGCTTCACTACAAAGACCGGTTTGCGCAGATCTGTATGTTCTGGCTTGCCTTCTCCTTCGTTATTCTATTCGCCGTAGGCTGGGGGACCAAGGAGAACGGTCTGATCCTGTATTCTTTCTACTATTCGTGGGCGCTCTTCGCGTTGATCTTCAAGCTGGCGAACCGCCTGCTTGCCCGGGTGCAGCCGCTGAAGTTCGGCGTGTACGGGCTGCTGTTAGGCGTGATGGCGGTCATTAACCTTATCGGCATCTACGATTTGATTGATTTCGGTATTCGAAACTATCCGGCTTGACGGATGGGGATATGAAGGAAAGCGCACTGGTTATCGACCGGTGCGCTTTTTTGTCATGCAATGAAAAACAAAGTATTAAGAAAATACCAGCGCGCAAATTGTGATATAGTGTGGTTGTTCAAAATATAGCAGAGCAGGTGAAAGCTATGGATGAGAGAGAAGTCCCCTATATCAAGCGTTTATTCGGCTGGGATACGCTGCGCGGCCAGCTGTATTGGACGCTGCTGGTCAGTTCCGTCATACCGCTGGTGTTGGTCGGGATATTGACCGTGTACTCCATTTACAATATTTTGTACAACAAAATCGAGAAGGGCATTGAACAGAATTTGCAGCGGGTAAGCCGCTCATTAGAGGAAACGTTAGAGAATCTTTATGACGTATCCCAGCAGATGTCTTACCAGGGCTTTGTCGGAAGGGATATGGAAGCGCTGCAGACAAGCGAGGACAATTACGAGAAATCCCAGCTCGTGGTTAACATCCAGCGCAATATGGGGATTCTTAATGCCTCCAATCCAACGATTGGATTGGTCTTTTATTACGATACAACCACGGGAGAGATCCAGTACAACAACTATATTACGAGAGACCTGCACCCGGATTTCGACAGCCTGCCGAAGCTCTCCGTCCATTCCGATCATGTCTTCAACGGCCCGCACTTAACCCTTTATAAATACAATGACATTCCCGTATTCTCCATTGTGCGGAGCGTGGGGGGCATTACGGATCCGGGCAATCCTCTGCTCGTGTATGCGGAAACGAATGTTAGCGTCATTAAAAATATACTTAACAAAGAGCAGTACGGGATGAAGGTCTCCCATTTGCTGATGGACAAAGACGGCACCGTTCTCTTCAGCGATAAGCCCGAGCTGACTCCGATCGGCAGTACTTATGATCCTGGCAAGCTGAAGCGTTATTATTTCCACGAGGTAACGGGCAGTCAGGGATGGAGACTTGGCGTATTCGTGGAAAAAGGCGAATACCAGAAGGAGATTCGCGATTGGTTCGTCAAATATGCCTTCATCGTTGTGCTGGGGCTATTAATTAGCATTTGGTCCGCCTTCCGGACCTGGAAGGTCGTCATCTCGCCGCTTCACCGCATACGCAAGGGGATTTCCGCCGTCATCAGTCAGGAGCCCAACGCGAACTTTCAAATGACGGGACTACGAGAGTTTGATTTTCTCATCCAGAACTTTAACGATATGCAGTTCAGAATCCAGAAATTGATTATGGAAGTGGCAAAGGAAGCAAGCGAGAAGCAAGAGATTGAGATGGAGAAGCTGATGGCCCAGATCAACCCGCATTTCTTGTACAACACGCTTAATACCGCTCAGTGGCTCGCACGATTGAAAGGACAGCATGAAATCGACCGTTTCCTCTCGTTATTCACCAAGGTGTTGAAATATAATTTGGCCAAGGATGGCGCTATCGTGACGCTGAAGGATGAGATCGAATCCTTGAACGATTATGTCGAGCTGCAAAAGATCAGATACGATTTCGAATTTGATGTCCGGTACAGTATCCCCGAGCCGTTCCTGGCAACGCCGCTCCCCCGCTTTATTTTGCAGCCTATTGTGGAGAACGCCCTGTATCACGGGATGATGGACGAGAAAGGAATCATAGAGGTAACCGCGGAGGAGCGGGAAGGCATGCTCGTTCTGATGGTCAAGGATAACGGAAACGGAATCAGTCCGGAGAAAATCAAGGAGCTGCTCGAGTCGGATACGAGGAAAAACAATATTTCGGGCCTTGGTATCGGTCTTAATTATGTGGTGAGGACGCTGAGCAGCTTCACGGGCGGAGCCAGCCAGCTGCGGATAGACAGCCAGATAGGGGAAGGCACGACGGTATCGATTCATATGCCCATGCATGAGGAGGAGGCTAAGCCATGAAGGTCATTATAGTTGACGATGAGAAGCTGGTCAGGCGCGGATTGATCTCCATGATGCCCTGGTCCAAATACGATATGGAGGTTGTCGGCGAAGCGGGTAACGGCCGAAAGGCATTGGAACTGCTGGAAACGCTCGAGGTTGATCTGGTCTTTACCGACTTGATGATGCCGGAGATGTCGGGCTTCGAGCTGATCGAGGAGATGAATGGGAAATATCCGGCCGCCTCGGCCGTTGTATTGTCCTGTCATGAGGAATTCTCCTTTGCCCAGAAAGCGATAAGGCTTGGGGCCATTGATTATATCGTCAAGAACGATCTGGAGACCGATGTGATGGACGAGGTGCTTGAACGCGTTGCGCATAGCTATGAGGAGAAGGTAAAAGCAAGGCCTGTGCCGGAAGTGCGGACGTTTGACCGCGTAATGGTCGTTCTCGAGCTTGAGGAAGTTGAGAAGGCTGGTCAATTAATACGCAAGCTGTCAGCCGGTCATATCATTCACTATCTGGAGCGGCGATGCTGGTTTCTCTCGCTCGATGGAGTTGGGAAATCAGAGGAGCAATCATTGATTAACGATATTAAGGAAGCGAATTGCCTGCCGGTGCTCGTGCACGGCTTAGGGCATGAATCGCTGAGCGGTGCGGTGGACAAGCTTCATGGCTATTTGGCCGCCGGCTTGCTGTACGATTTTACGAAAATGTTGAGGTTCTGGGAGTGGAGGGCCGACGAAGAGAAGGAGCCGCTTAACCCGGAGAAGATACAGCTTGGAGAGCGGTGGAACAAGCTCGAATGGATCTATAGCAACGAGACGTACGAGGAATTGCTGCGGGATACGACGGCGATAAGACTGCCGATGAGCGAATTAAAGAGCCTGCTGTTCCCTGCTTTGCTCGAGAGTGGCCGCTTGCTCCTCATGGTCGAATGGTCGATGCAGCTTATTTTTCGCCTGGAGCCGCTTCGCATGTGGGAGGAATGCCGGTCTGTGCTTGATGAGGAGCGCGACAAGCTCCGAAGCATCGTATGCAGGACCAAATACAGCGACGATATTCTGCGCGTGATTTATAAAGCCATTCAGTATATGCATGAACAGGAAGAGATGGATTTCAGCCAGAACGAGATTGCGGGCATTGCCAGCATGAGCCGGACGTATTTCAGCCAATGCTTCAAGAACGTAACCGGGAAATCGTTTAATGACTATGCGACGGAAATTCGAATGTCCCGGGCGAAGAAGCTGCTCGCGCACACGAATACGCCAATCTATCAGATCGCCCAGCTTGTCGGCTTTAAGGACGAGAAATATTTCAGCAAGCTGTTCATGCAGGAAATAGGAGTATTGCCTTCGGACTTCCGGAAGCAATGGGAGAGGGAATAAGGCAAGGTAAGAAGATTGTCAGCCGGAACGGAGAGTAATGTTGCCGGCTGCCCTAAACCCTTGATGAGAGCGGATACAAAATCACACCTGTTTGTGAACCTTGCTCTGACCCTTACTTTCGGGCAGCGGGCTTATACTGGGGATGTAATCCTAAATGATGTGTCAGGGGGAAAACAGAAATGAAAAAAGCACTTAGCATACTCATCATTAGCGCTCTGATGGTATTGGCTGCATGCTCCGGAAACAACGGAAATGCTAACAGCGGCAATAACGCAGGCGGAAATGCATCTAACGGCGGAACGGCGGAACCGGCGGATCCTTACGCGCCGATGTCGGAGACGGTAACGATCAGCATCGGCAAGGAAGCGGCGGTAGACCCGAAGCTGCCTAGCGGTTCGACGATTGAAGATAATGAACTGACCCGCTATTTCGCAGAGAAGCTTAACGTGAAATATACGAACGAATGGCAGGCAACCGGCGATGCTTACACGCAGAAGGTTGGACTTACCCTCTCGACCGGCGACATCCCGGATGTCATGATCGTCGACAAGCAGCAGCTGGTGCAATTGGTCAATGCGGATTTAATCGAGGATTTGACCTCTACTTACAAGAGCTTCGTATCGCCGTCGCTGAAAGCAGCTTATGATTCCACGAATGGCTACAGTCTTGCATCCGCGACATTCGACGGCAAGCTTATGGCCTTCCCTAACGTAAGCCCTGGCGCGGATGCCCAGAACATGGTGTGGGTACGCCAAGACTGGCTCGATGAGCTCCAGCTGGAAGCTCCAAAAACGATGGACGACGTTATTAACGTAACGAAAGCGTTCATGGACAAGAAAGGCTCCGTTGGTCTATTGGGCAATCAGGTGATCGTCAACATCGGTACGAGCGTATTCGGCTTCGACTCCATCTTTAGTGCCTATAACGCTTATCCGCAATTGTGGACGAAGGATGCAAGCGGCAATACGGTTTATGGCTCGATTCAGCCTGAAGTGAAAGAGGCTCTGGCCAAAATCCGAGGCTGGGTGCAAGAAGGCGTAATCGACAAAGAATTCGCGGTGAAGAAGAACGAGCAGGTTAACGAGCTTGTCGTCAGCGGCAAGGCGGGTATTTTCTTCGGGCCATGGTGGCTGCCGTTTGGCGTACTGGCCGATTCGGTTGCGCAGGATTCCAAGGCGGAATGGGTATCTTATCTGGCGCCTCTTGACCAAGAGGGGAAAATGAATACGCATATGGCCTCCCCTACAACCAGATATCTGGTTGTGAAGAAAGGCTTCAAGCATCCGGAGGCTGTTTTAAAAACGCTCAACATGCAATTTGATACGGACCAGCTGCAAGGCGAAGGCATTGTTCAAAAAGATGCTTACAACTGGATGAATATGCCGTTCTCTTTGCTGTTAAGCAATTATGACGATAAAGAGAAGAAGGCGAAGCTCGTTCAAGACGTCATCGACGGCAAAGCAGGCGCGGATACGCTGCAAGGCGAAGCGAAGCAAATCTATAACTCTTATTTGAAGGATAAAGAAAATCCGAAAAAGGATTTGGCGGCATGGTCGCAAAGACATGCGTTCCTGACAGGCGCTCTTCCTCTGATTCAGGATGACAAGATCAATCGCAATGTTGGCGTCTATTACGATCAGACGGACACGATGCGCACCAAGTGGGCGAACCTTCGCAAGCTGGAGGACGAAACCTTCCTGAAGATTATTATGGGTAACGAGCCGGTCGATTCGTTTGATTCGTTCGTAGGGAAATGGAAGTCGCAAGGCGGCGACGAAATTACGAAGGAAGTCGCCGAAGCAGCAAAATAATCATTAAGGCGAGGCACCGGAGCTTAAGGCAAAGGCTTAAGCTCCGGTGAAATTAGAGTTTGCTTAAGGATGGAGTGGGAGCTTTGCGAGATTCCAAAAGTACGTTGCATTATCATCTGATGCTGGCGCCGGGCATGATCCTCCTTGTAATTTTCGGAATAGTTCCGCTATTTGGAATGGCGATTGCGTTTCAGGACTTTATTCCCGTCAAAGGGATATGGGGCTCCAAATGGGTTGGCTTAGAAAATTTTAAGTATATGTTCGAGCTGGATGACAGCAAGACCATTTTCTTCAATACGATCTTTATCTCTGTCATGAAAATGCTTATGAATGTGCTTATTCCCGTATCTACCGCGTTATTGCTTCATGAAATCGTCTTTAACCGGTTGAAAAGATGGATGCAGACCATCATTTATTTGCCGCATTTTCTCTCGTGGGTTATCTTGGCGGGAATTTTGACCGATATGCTTTCGCAGAACGGCATTGTTAACCAGGTAATAAAGTCCATTACCGGCGAGCCGATCTTCTTCCTCGGCAGCAACAACTGGTTCCCGGTTGTCGTTGTCTTGAGCGACGTATGGAAGGAATTCGGCTTTAATACGATCATCTTCATAGCGGCACTAACGGCAATAAACCCGTCGTTGTATGAAGCAGCCTCTATAGACGGAGCAGGGCGGATTCGCAAAATCTGGAGCGTCACGCTTCCGGGAATCCTGCCGACGATCATTCTCGTATCCACGCTGAACATTGGTAATATTCTTAACGCAGGCTTTGATCAAATTTATAACCTATACAATCCGCTGGTCTATGAGTCGGGAGACATTATCGACACCTATGTCTACCGTATCGGACTTGTACAATATCAATATGGTTTAGCGACAGCAGTGGGAACTTTGAAGTCGGTCGTTGGATTCATTCTTATCTTTGTTTCCTACAGATTGGCTGCAAGATTCGCGGGCTATCGCATTTTCTAGCAAGCAGCACGAGAGAACGCATTTTTGTAATGGAGAAGGGAAGTGTCCCATGCCGCTTACAGGCAAACGCGGAATCAGGACTACTGATATTGTTTTGACGCTCGTTATGCTGCTTATTACCCTGCTGTGTCTGCTCCCGCTTGTCAATGTCGTTTCGTTGTCTTTCAGCGGCAAGTCGGCGGCAGCATCGGGTGCAGTCACCTTGTTCCCTAAGGATTTCACTTTTTATTCCTATGAGTATATGTTTAAGGACAGCCGGTTTTTCGACGCCTTTGGCGTATCGGTTAAGCGGGTGCTGCTTGGCGGGGCCATTAATTTCGTGTTAACCATTATGATGGCCTATCCGCTTGCGAAGGAACGGCAAGAATTCCGGGGTAGAGACATCTACATGTGGGTTATCGTGTTTACGATGATGTTCACGGGCGGGTTAATCCCTTGGTACATGGTCGTAAAGAGCCTTCATTTGACGGATACGATCTGGGCGCTTGTGCTTCCGACGGCGGTTCCTATCTTCAACGTCATATTGCTGATGAATTTCTTCCGGGGCATGCCGAAGGAAATTAACGAATCGGCCAAAATGGACGGTGCGGGACCGTGGCGCACGCTTATTACCATCGCGGTGCCGCTTGCTATGCCGGCTATCGCTACGGTTACCTTATTTAGTATCGTTAGCCACTGGAACGCATTTTTCGACGGCTTGATTCTAATGAACAAACAGCATAACATCCCCCTGCAAACTTATATTCAACAGCTGGTAGTTGCGCCGTCCATCACGTCTTCCACGAGGCCGGAGGATTTGATCAACTTCTCCCAGCGGACGTTTAACGCCGCGAAAATCGTCGTAACGATGCTGCCGATCTTAATCATCTATCCCTTCCTGCAGCGTTATTTCGTTCACGGTATTACCCTTGGCTCCGTAAAGGAATAGCTTTCATATAGAGGAGATGCAGCATGCAAATTAACAATCCGATATTGCCCGGGTTCTGGGCAGACCCCTTTATCCTGCGCGACGGCGAAGATTACTATTTATACCCGACGAAGGACAGCGCCGGCTGGATGTACGAGAAGTTTCACGTGTTCCACAGCAAGGATCTCGTTAACTGGGATGGACCGTACTTGGCGCTCGACTTAAACGATGTCAGTTGGGCTGATAAGCAGGCTTGGGCTCCCGGCATCGCCAAATACAAAGGGAAATATTATATGTATTTCTCTGCTGAGGCGCAGATTGGCGTTGCAGTCTCCGATTCGCCGCTAGGACCGTTCAAGGATATGCTGGATCGTCCGCTGATTACGCGCAATCAGTATCATTGCCAATCTATCGATGCCGATCTATTCGTCGACGACGACGGGCAGCCGTATCTGCTGTGGGGACAAGGCAAGTGCTGGATTGTACCGATGGAGGAGGATATGACGACGTTCAAATCCGAGCCCGTGCAACTGTCCGTGCAAATCCATAACAGCAAGGGCAGTGATGCCGCAGCCGGCGACATCGCGGTATATAATGAAGGGCCGCATATGCAAAAGCGCGATGGCCGCTATTGGCTCACGTGGAGCAACTATGATACGCGCGATCCAAGATACCAGATTGCTTATGCCTTCAGCGATCATATTCTTGGTCCTTACGAGGTACCGGAGAATAACAGGATGACCTTGGAATCCGTAAGCGCGGTGGGTACAGGACATGCTTCTCTTACTGAATTCGAAAATGAATGGTACCTGATCTACCATCGGCTTGCCGAACCGGAAACGAGCGTGCTCCGTGAAACCTGTATCGGGTTGGTACGCTTTAAGGACGGTCAGCCTTACGTAGACGTGGACGAATAAAATAATAATGATCGGAGGGACTGTTCCAAATAAGGGACAGTCCCTCATTTTTTGACTTCTGGATTTGGGTCGAGATTTGGGATTAAGAGGCCTTGCATCCACAAGTCGTGCATTGACGATCGGGGCATTGCATAGTACATTGGACTGAACTAACAAATAGATAGTGCGAGAGATAGAGAGGAGAGGGCTATATTGTCGGCAACGGCTGTAAAAGAAATATCCCCGCTAGTAGCGGCGCTTGAACTGAAGCCTCATGTGGAGGGCGGCTGGTACAAGGAGATTTGGAAGGCGAATTTTGAAATTCCGCAGGCGGTATTGGGCGAACCGTATTCCGGACCGCGCTTTGCGGCATCTTCGATTTATTTCCTGCTTCATCCAGGCGAGTTCTCGGATTGGCATACGGTCCATTCGGATGAACTGTGGTTGTGGCATTCCGGCAGCCCGCTTATGCTGACTCTGGGCGGCACGGGTGAGAACCCTGAAGTGCGCAAAGAAATTATTGTTGGAGGCGACGTTGCGAATGGCCAGCATCCGCAGGCGCTTGTTCCTGCAACCGAATGGCAAATGGCGCGTCCGCTTGGCGATGAGCCGGTTCTGGTGTCCTGCATCGTAGCTCCGGGCTTCCATTATGATGACTTCAAGCTGATCGAACGTAAATTTTAATGAAACCGGCAGAAAAGCTCTGGACGAAAAATTTCATTCTGCTGGCGTGCTCTAACTTATTCTTATTCTTCGGTCTTGAAATGCTGCTTCCAACCCTTCCGCTCTTCGCGGATGAGAAAGGGGGTAGCGGCTCGCAGATCGGCATGATGCTGGGCATATTCACTTTCTCCGCGGTTGTCTCGCGTCTCCTCATTGGCATCGGGCTGAAGCATTTCGGCAAGCGCAAATTGCTCTTGATCGGCGTAACGATCTGCCTTATTGGCATGGCGTGTTATTATGCGGCCGACTCCATTTCGGCGCTGCTTGCGCTCCGCGTTGTTCATGGATTTGGCTTCGGTATTGCCACGGCACTATACGGCACGCTAGTATCCGATGCGATTCCCGCTGAGCGGCGGGGAGAGGGGATGGGGTATTTCGCAATGGGTAATGCCGTATCCTTCTCGATCGGGCCGATGCTTGGCTTATGGCTTCTGGATCAGTACGACTATGCCGGCTTGTTCGGAGCCGGAGTGGTCTTCCTCGCGATTACATTGGTGCTGACCTTGCTGGTTCGGCAAAAAAGCGCTCAGTCCGTCGAGATTGCCGCGGCTGAAGCGGCGGCAGCAGCGGAGCTTCATGCGGCAGGGGTGAAGCCTTCGCCGTGGGCTGAAGTTATTGAGCCTAAGGTGCTTGTACCTTCGATGCTGGGCTCGCTGGTCGGCTTTGCTTTTGGCGGCATGCTCAGCTTCGTAACGCTGTTCACCAAGGACATCGGCATAACGCAGACCGGCTACTTCTTCTTGGTTGTAGCGATCAGCGAGGTGCTGATCCGGTTTATAAGCGGTCCGTTGTTCGACCGGAAGGGACCGTTCTGGGTATTGTTCCCCACGGCGATCCTTTGTATGATCGGCTGCGTATTGCTCTATTACACCGATTCCATGGCTATGCTGCTGCTCGCCGGCGTATTCTACGGCGCGGGCTTTGGCGCGATGTTCCCGGCCTTGCAGGCATGGGTCATCAACCTCGTGCAGCCGGAACGCCGCGGTGTCGCAACCGCGACGTATTACAACTTCTTCGACATCGGAATCGGGCTGGGCTCGATTCTGCTCGGGGTAGTGGTTACCGCGACAAGCTACACGACAATGTTCCTGCTGTCGGGTATCCTATATGTTATTTATCTAGCTGTGTACTTCATCTACCTGAGCCGCCAGCGCGCGCGGGCTCAAGGGTAACTTGGAAAGAGCGGTGCCTGGGGCACCGCTCTTTTTGTTGTGGGTCTTGTCTCGCTTCGACCTCCACTTCGACCTCGTTCTTACTGATTTACGATGCACGAAGTGCAGCATATGGGGCAGGAATGGTGGGAGGGAGAGATATGCTGCACGAAGTGCAATATAACGGGCGAGAATATAGTGTGCTTGGGAGATATGCTGCACGGAATGCAGTATAATGCGCGAAAACAGCCCGTATTGGACACTTTAGCCCGAATAACCTGCATTCCGTGCAGGATAAGACCAGCTGCTTGGCTCAAATGCTCCAATATGCTGTATTTCGTGCAACGTAGGCGGACGGCGGTACTTAGAGCTAACTAGTTAGTCGGTCAATCTGTACGCGGGATTCTCTACAAGGTAAGAACCGAGGAGCATACATTGCACGAAGTGCAGCATATGGGGTAGGAATGGTGGGAGGGGAGTGCTATGCTGCACGAAGTGCAATATAGCGGGCGATAATAGAGGCTGCTCGAGAGATATACTGCACGGAATGCAGTATAACGGGCGAAAACAGCCCGTATTGGATACTTTAGCCCGAATATCCTGCAATCCGTGCAGGATAAGAGCAGCTGCTTGGCTCAAATGCTCCAATATGCTGTATTTCGTGCAACGTAGGCGGACGGCGGTACTTAGAGCTAACTAGTTAGTCGGTCAATCTGTACGCGGGATTCTCTACAAGGTAAGAACCGAGGAGCATACATTGCACGGAGTGCAGCAAATGGGGCAGGAATAATCGAGGGGGGAGCGTTATGCTGCACGAAGTGCAGTATAACGGGCGATAATAGAGGTTGCTCGAGAGATATGTTGTACGGAATGCAGTATATTGCACGTAATGAGCCCGTATCGGCTGCTTATGTCCGAATATCCTGCATTCCGTGCAGGATAAGACCAGCTACTGGGCTCACATGCTCCATATACTGCATATCGTGCAACGTAGGCGGACATCGGCACTTAAAGCCAGCTACTGGGCTCAAATGCTCCATATACTGCATATCGTGCAACGTAGGCGGAGACGGTACTTAACGCGGACTTGTCGAGCCAAGCTGCCTACTAAGTTCGCGTAACGCGCGCGCATCCCGAAGCGCGGGGCCATCGAGGCACCATGCGGCGCTTGATCACACGCCGGCGTTCAAGCGAAGCAAGACAAGGGCTGTTCCCGGCGGGAACAGCCCTGATTGCTCTGCCGCTTAAGCAGCAGGCAGCTTGATTTTTTGACCCGGGTAGATGAGATTCGGGTTCTTGATATGATTCAGGTCGCGAAGCTTCTGCCAAGTGGTGTTGTTCTTCTTGGCGATCGCCCAGAGCGTGTCGCCTTGCTTCACTACATATACAGCTGGCTTTGCCGGCTCCGGTTTGGGTTCTGGCTTCGGTTCTGGCTTCGGCTCCGGTTTGGGCTCGGGTTTCGGTTCCGGTTTAGGCTCAGGCTGTGGCTGTGCAACAACAGGAGTTGCTGCCGCGGTGATGCGGCCTTCCACCTTCGAATTGGCGGTGCCAAGCTTAGTGATGTAAGCGATCAGCGCTTCATCCAGCGAACCGTACATGCCGGCTTGCGGGTATGGGGTGAACATTGTATATTCATCGCCGCCGGCAGCCATGAAGTCGTTTGTTGCCAGCAGATAATCGGCTTTCTCGTTTAATGGCTTGCCCTTAACGGTAACGGAGTGGACGCGTTGGCCTTTAGGCTTGGCTACGTCAATCTTGAAGGTGATACCGGATACTTGAGGGAAGCCGCCTTTTGAATTCGGGTAATCGGATACGCCGGTCTCGAGAGCCGCTTTAATGTCGGCGCCTTTGACCTTCAGCGATACGATCTGATTGCCGAACGGAAGGACGGTGATAATCTCGCCTTTTGTAATGGTGCCTTCGTCAATAGAAGCGCGGATGCCGCCGCCGTTGGTGATGGCAACATCGGCTCCGGCTGCATCGCGGATCGCGTCAGCGACCAGGTTCCCAAGGTTTGTCTCGCTGGTGCGGACCTGCTCGCGTTCGCCGTTCAGCTTCACGCTGGCCGTGCCCACTTCTTCAGCCAGAATGGTCTCTTGGCTCTTCTGGATAGAGGCAACCATATCCGCGATCTCGGCGTTAGGCGCGATGCTCGCTGCGGTATCTTTGTTCTCGAGCTTCGCTTCCTTCTTCACGACTTTGCCGCCGTCTACCCACAGATCCACGACGCCAAGGTACTTCGTGTATTCGCCCGCGCTTGCGATCAGCGTGTTATGGCCGGCGGTAAGACCATGCTCCAGCACGGTGTGGCTATGCCCGTCGATAAAGACGTCGATGCCGTCTACGGCTTTGACGATTTTGAGGCTTGTATCGACGCTGGAGGCGTCCTGGCCGATGTGGCCTACCGCAACGATGACGTCGGTCTTGTCTTTTAGCTCATCCACAATAGCTTGAGCTTCTTTGGTTGGATCGGCGAAGGTCAAGCCTTCTACATTTTTAGGATGCGTCTTATAAGCGGTCTCCGGCGTTGTCAGGCCAAAAATCCCGATCTTCACGCCATCCACTTCCTTAATAATATAAGGCTTGAATAAGGACGTATTGTCTTTAGCGACCTTAACGTTAGCGCTGAGAACCGGGAACTTCATCATCTGTTCAAGCTCAAGCAGCCGCTTGTAGCCATAGTTGAAGTCATGATTGCCCGGAACAAACGCGTCATAGCCCATCTTGTTCATCACCTGCACAACACTCTCGCCGTTCACCAGCGTGGCGAAGGTCGTCCCGTGCGTAGCGTCGCCCGCATCAAGCAGCAGGCTTTCCGGATTGGCTTTGCGGTAGCTGTCGATAATGCCGGCAAGCTTGGCATAACCCATTTCTCCCGAGTTTCCCTCCACGGCGCGCGCATGCATGTCATTGGTGTGCAGAAGCGTGATGTGCTTGGCGGAAGCGGGTACTGCCGTTTCGTCTGCTGCTGCCACAACGCCGACAGACGCAGCAAAAAGCGATGCGGCAAGCATCCCCGCTGCCCACTTCATTTTTCTAAGCTTGATTAGCATCGTATCCCTCCACTGTTTATTTTTCTTTTATCGACAGTACGTATTCGGTATTTGGCAGGGATCTCCTTTCAAATTCTTGTAAATTATCTGAAAATTTAGCAAATTGAGTCGTAAGTCCTTTTTCCATTCGTCCATCTTTCCTAGCTTTCGACAGCGGCATTCCGCCCTCTGTGCACAATAGTTACACTAGTTCCTTGAACATATGTCAAAACCTGGCGTTAAATAGGGCCGACTGTTGCTCTGACAACTAGGTGCACGTATAATAGTCCTGAAATATTGTCATATTAATTCGAACATATTCTCATAACTTTAAGGCAACTCTGCGAGAGGGGAAGACGGATGGAGGAGCTAAGCGATAAGCGGTTAAAAATGATTGAAGCGGCCCGTATGTATTACGAGCTGGACTACAATCAACAGGAGATAGCGAAAAAGCTGGGTGTATCGCGCCCGACGGTTTCGCGTTTTCTGCAGCAGGCGAAGGAAGACGGCATCGTGCAGATTCGCATTATGGACCCGGCCTCCGATAACCAGGAACGCGCCCGCATGCTCAAGGAACGCTTTGGCCTGAAGGAAGCAATTGTAGCTTCCGTTCCGAAATACGAGGACGCCATGGTCAAGAAGGTCATTGGCGAGGCTGCGGCTAATTTTTTGAACGATACGGTACAAGATGGCGATACGATTGCCGTCACTTGGGGAACAACATTATATGAAGTAGCCTCTCGTCTGCCGAACAAGCACACGAAGAAGGTAAAGGTTGTGCAGCTGAACGGCGGCGTAAGCCATTCCGAGACGAATACGTATGCGTATGAGATTGCGCAGCTGTTCGCGAAGGCGTATCAGACCTCGCCATACTTAATTCCGCTTCCGGCGATTGTGGACCATGCGGTCGTGAAGCATGCGATTGAAGCGGACAGGCATATCCGCAAAATCCTCGATATGGGCAAGCAGGCTAATATCGCGGTTGTCACGGTAGGGGCGCCGACGGAAGATTCGGTTCTGATCCGCGCGAATTATTTTTCCGACGAGGATCTGGGCATTATTTTATCGCGCGGCGTTGGCGATATCTGCTCCCGGATTATCGATATTAACGGGCAGCTGTGCAGCGAGGAGCTGGACCACCGTACAATCGGCATAGACTTGAACGAGCTGAAAAAGAAAGAATGGTCCGTTCTTGTTGCCGGAGGTCCAAGCAAGGTCGAAGCGATATACGGCGCATTAAACGGCCAGTATACGAATACGTTAATAACCGACCAGATTACGGCACAGCATTTGCTGGAGTTCAAAGGATAATAGAGTAGATAAATATTGGAGGATGGGTATGAGTAATCAAAAGAATCTGTCGGCAGGGGAAGTAGCTGCTTACATTGATCATACTGCACTAAAAGCGGAGACTACAAAACAAGAAATTATTAAGCTTTGCGAAGAAGCGAAGCAGTATCATTTCGCAACGGTATGCGTAAATCCGGGTTATGTCGCTCTTGCAGCGAAGGAGCTTGCGGGCTCTGGCGTTGGCATCACGACGGTTGTAGGGTTCCCTCTTGGAGCGACTACGACCTTTGCGAAGGCTGAAGAAGCGAAGGACGCGATTGCAAACGGCGCGACGGAAGTCGATATGGTAATCAACGTTGGCCTGATCAAGTCCGGCGACTTCGAAGGCGTGAAGAAGGATGTGGAAGGCGTTGCCCAAGCATGCAAAGGGAAAGCCGTTCTTAAGGTTATCCTGGAGACAGGCCTGCTCACCGACGAAGAGAAGGTGCGTGCCTGCGAGATCTGCAAGGAAGCGGGAGCGGATTTCGTGAAGACGTCGACGGGCTTCGGCAAAGGCGGAGCTACGGCGGAAGATATCGCGCTGATGCGCCGTACGGTTGGTCCGGATCTGGGCGTAAAAGCTTCCGGCGGCGTTCGCGATCTGGAAACTGCGCTTAAGATGATTGAGGCAGGCGCAAGCCGGATCGGCGCAAGCTCGAGCGTAGCGATTGTGACGGGCGGTCAAGGCGAAGGATACTGATAGCTTTATGTTGGAAGGGACGACCGATTGCGGTCGTCCCTTCATTTGGGATTGACCCTTTGCGGAAGAGCAGGGTATCATGAAGATGGTCGAATGACCGGCTCGTTGAGCTGGTTTTTTTTGCTTTTCATTGGGTTTCGAGGATGAGGTGCCGGACCGGGATGGCCTGGTCGGACGTTATCATAGATTAGTTGAGGTGAACCATGAGCTTGAAGACTTCATGGCGGGAGCAATGGACGGGGAACGTAAGAATGAATGTACTGGCAGGCATTACGGCAACGCTTGCGCTTGTACCGGATTCTCTTGCTTTCTCGTTTATGGCGGGAGTTCCGCCGGTCGTAGGCATTTATGCTTCGATTTGTATTTTGCTTGTTATTACGTTTCTAGGCGGCAGACCGGGCATGATCTCGGCTGCAGCCGGCTCGATGGCCGTTCTGATGCTGACGCTGGTGAAGGAGCACGGCATCGAGTATTTGTTCGCGGCAACCGTATTGACGGGTATCATTCAATTCCTGATGGGCGTGTTTAAGCTGGGCAAGCTGATGCGATTTGTCCCTTCGGGCGTGCTGACAGGGTTCATCAATGCGCTGGCGATTATGATTTTCCTGTCGCAGCTGCGGTATTTCAAAGGCGAATCCTGGGTCATGTACGTGCTTGTTGCCGTAACGCTTGGCATTATCTATCTTGTTCCTCGCTTCTTTAAGGCGATTCCATCGCCGCTGATTGCGGTTGTGGTGCTGACGCTTGCCGTATGGGCGTTTGGCATGGGGGATGTTACGCGAATTGGCGATATTGCACGGATTGATGCTTCGCTGCCGTCGTTCCTTTTCCCGGATATACCGTTCAGCCTGGATACGCTCTGGATTATTCTCCCGTACTCCCTGTCGCTGGCGGTAGTAGGTTATACGGAGACGATGCTCACGCATAACCTGCTGGATGAGATGACGGGCGAGAAGACGGATAAGAACCGGGAGATGAAAGGGCAGGGCCTTGCCAATATCGTTGCCGGATTTTTCGGCGGGATGGCGGGCTGCGCTTTGGTTGCGGAATCGGTACTTAATGTGAAAATGGGCGGGAAAAACCGCTTGTCTACTCTCGTCGCGGCTTTGTTCCTCCTGCTGCTCGTCGTATTGCTCGGCGACCTGCTGTCGCTTGTGCCGATGGCTGCGCTGGTGGGCATTATGCTGATGGTATGTATTGCGATCTTCGACTGGAGCTCCGTGTTCCGCATGAACCGTCTGCCGCTGGGCGAGACTGTCGTTATGCTGGTGACGGTGGGCGCCGTACTTTTGACGCATGACCTTGCGATAGGTGTTGTTGCCGGCGTGTTCGTAAGCTTTATCGGATTCGCTGTAAAAGCCTCCAAGGTTCACATTCACGACGAATGGAACGGATCAACGCGGACGTACCGCGTGCACGGTCAGCTGTTCTTCGCCTCCGCCTCCGAGCTGGAGGAGCGAATCGAGCATGACTGCGAAGCGGAAGAGGTCCGCATCGACCTCTCCGGCACAAAAGTATGGGATCACACGGCGAACCTCGCCGTTCGCAAGACGGTCGACCGTTTGCAAAAAAACGGCAAGCAAGTAACGGTTGTAGGCGTTTAAAATGGTTTGGAGAGTCGCCCTTTGGGGCGGCTTTTTTGTTGGGCTCGTTGTGCCCTCGTTGTGCCTTGCTCGCGCGTTCATCGTACCTTCGTTGTGCTCTCGTTATTCCCTCGTGGTACCTTCTGCGTTGTGCCTCGCTCGAGCGTTCATCTTATCTTTGTTTTGTCGTTATTGTTCGCTCGGTGCACGTTGGTCGCACCTTCGTCATGTCTTCCTCTGCGTTCCTTACTCGCACGTTGGATTTCTTCCAATAAAAACAGACCCAAAGTGTGGTTTCCGGCAGCTACGTTGGATTCTATCCACTAGAAGAGCTAGGAATGGGCTGAAATTGCCGAGATAGGCCGATTTTACTGTAGCCAATCGAATGTAACCCGAGCGATAGCCCGATAACATCCCATTTTGTAGGATGAACTCCAATGTAGCTCGCAAGCTAAGTTAAGCTTCTGTTTCATCAACGGGCAGCAGGCGGTCGAGCGGTTGATAATTTGGCAGCCATGCCGGAGGCACATACTCTTGGGTCGGTGCGTAAACGGACTTGAGCAGCCGGGTAACGAAGTGTGCCTGCTTCTCAATAAGAATTTCCTTGATCTCCGAAGGCTTGACGGGGACTGCGTAATCGGTTCTGCGGCCAAAATCAGCAAGGGTTACAAACATCGCCGGACTCTTCCGGTAGTTACAGCTCTTTGGAAAACGGGGCGAGCTGCCCGAGTCGTATTTGGACAACCGGACAGACTCCTTGTGCTCTAGGAGCAGTTCGCTTGCTTCGAATTCGAGCACGGCAAATGCCTCGTCAGGCTCTCGCCGCATGTATGTCGTCAGCATCTTGAGGCAATCCCTTGCGGTTGGCCAGAAGAAGACATGCTTGTCTATAAAATTACGGAATTCTTCTACCGAGCAGCCCGTCTCCATCATTGCCTCGGGGATGCGAAGATGCGAATTAACCGTAATCGAGGCTCCCTCGTACGATACCACTTCTCTTGCGACCCGGCGCTCGCCAGTCGATTTGGGCAGCAAATGCTGACTCGACCAGATCGAGTCGAAGCGGGCGATACTTTGCAAATTACTTGCCCGCGTAAAATGATAAGCCGACCTTCTGCCGCTCGATTTCGTGATTAGCGCGATAGTTTGTTCTATATCGGTCATAAGCGCCACCTTCTGTTTAAACCATTCTCACGTATTATGAGGCAGAAACGCTCTCATGTATACCACTTGGCGGGAGGAAAGGCAGATACCGTGGGGAGAAGGGGCTAGACGATGTGCGACATCGTTAAGGTGGCGAAAAGGTAATATAGCTAGTCCCTTAACGATGCGGCGCATCCCCGCTCAACATAAGGAAAGGCCTTCCCCCAGGGGAAGGCCTTTCCTTATTCTATCTTTCGCAGCTGATCGTCAAGTTGCAGTTCAGTGCCTCGCCGGATTGGAGCATTACGAGCTCTTCCTGGCGGTTCAGCTCGCCGGTCATGGCCATCCATGGCTCAACGCAGACGAACGGCTTGTCCTGCACGGACCAGACTTGGACGTATTTGAAGATATCGTCATAAGTCATGCGCACGCGGGCGCCGCCGCTAACCGGGAATGCGATCTCGCGCTTCTCGGCGCCAAGCAGGGTAACGGACTCCACCATGCCGTCCAGATCCAGCTCGCCGGTGTATGGCTTCTCAACCATGTCGTTGTAGTCGAGGTAGGTAGTCGCATCGGTCTCGTACGGAAGCTTTTTCGAATCGGCATTGAAGTAAGGGTGGAAGCCGGCATAGAACGGCATCGTTTCGCCTTCCGTCAGGTTGCGGTATTGCTGGCGGATATGAAGCTCGCCATTCACCAGCGCGTAAGTGAAGCTCACCTCGAAATCAAACGGGAAGCTTTGCTTAGTCTCTTCATTGCTCCGCAGTACAATAGTAATCGAAGCTTCGCCATCGGTACTGGTGCCGGCAACTTCCCATACGGAAGTACGGGCTACGCCATGGTTAGCCATCTCGTACGATTGGCCATTCCAAGTATATGTTTTGTTCTCGAGCTGTCCGCAGATCGGGAACAGGATCGGATTACCTCCGCGGATGTTCGCAGTTGGATGATCAAACGTTGCTTTGTCCAGGTAGAATACTTCAAGTCCGTTCAGCTGGCAGCCGATAACGATGCCGCCGCGCTCCGGGCATACCCGAATGCGGGACGAAGTGCTCTCCTCGATTAGTTCGTAAATCTTAAACGTGTCGGTGTAGCTGGTTACTTGAAACTGGCTCATATGGCCCTCCTATGGATCTATTTTTCTAAAATTCTAAGAATTTATAAGTTTTTCTTATCATCATAGCTTAGAATTCTCCGGATTGAAACGCGCTCCGCGAAGGACGGCGATCGCCGTTTCACCTTGAACCATCATACCATAAATAAGCAAAAAGGCTGTCCTCAAGGGGACAGCCTTCCGAATTATTTCGCCGTGTTGGTCGAAGCGTTGCCAGCCGCTGCACTTGCTTCAGGGCTTGCGTCTGCGCTTGCCGCAGGGGACTCTTCAGCCGCAGCAGGATCAAGCGTATTCGTGATTTTTGCTTTAGCTTTCAGGTCCGCCATCCAAGTCGAGGACAGCTCGCTTACTTTTTGCGTTACCAGCTGGTACTTGATGTCTTCTTTCTTCTCTTCCAGCGTAGGCGTTACAGCTGCTTTCTCATCGGTTTTCTTGATGATGTGGTAGCCGTAGCTTGTCTGAACAACGCCGCTCAGCTCGCCTTTTTTCAGCGCGAATGCCGCGTCTTCGAAAGCGGGCTCCATGGAGCCTTTCCCGAAGAAGTTCAGGTCGCCGCCGTTGTCTTTCGTGCCTGTATCCGTCGATTTCTCTTTCGCCAGAGTAGCGAAGTCTGCGCCGGCTTTCAGCTGCTTCAGAATGTCTTCCGCTTCTTCCTTCGTAGCTACGAGGATATGCGAAGCGCGGATTTGCTCAGGCGTCGACATGGATGCTTTGTTCGCGTCGTAGTAAGCTTTAATGTCGTCATCTGTTACTTTAACTTGCGGCTCGAGAATTTTACGGATTTTCACTTGCACTTCCGCGTCTTCGCGCAGGCTGTCAACCGTCATGCCGTATTGAGCAAGCGTTTGGTTGAACTCGTCCTCGGAACCGAACGATTTCTTGAGGTTCTCGATTTCTTTATCTACGTCTGCTTCAGTAACCGTTACTTTTGCGTCTGCCGCTGCTTGGTCGATCAGCTCTGTTGTAATCATGTTGTCCAGCGTAGACTTGCCGCCTTGTTCCACGAGGGAATCGTACAGCTTGTCCTTTGTAATTTTAGCGCCATTAACCGTTGCAACAGCTTTGTCGCCTGCGCCAAACGGTGGTTTAATCAGAACGATAATAAGCACGATGGCCAAGATAGCCGATACGGCGATCCAAGCTTTGCCGCCGCTGCGGCCGCCAGCTGCTTGCGCCGGAGTTTCGGAAGTAGGAGCTTGCTTGCGCTCTTCTTCTTCGACCTCTTCATCTTTCTCGTCTTGAAGGGCATCTACGTGTTGATCGTCTTTGTTGTCATCTTCATAGACGTATTGTTGGTTTTCTTGCTCCGCAGCCGTGTCAAGCTCCTCATTTTCTCTTTTGTGCTGCGAGTCTTTGTTTTCCATTGTCAATAAACTCCCTTCAACAAAATGGCTCTATATTTACAATCTTCACCTACTATAACAAAACAATCGTAGAATAACCTTAATTCTAAATAAAAATATGTTGCATTAAGTCGCTTTTCGTATAATGGTATATGTATACAATTACATTAGACTTTAGTCACATCAGGTGTGTCCGGAGAACTAGTCACGGAAGGTGGGGGACGTTTGGTCATATTACACGGAGAGTATAACGGCTGGGTTATTCTTCTCTCATTCATCATCGCATTATTCGTTTCGTACTCTGCCTTGAATCTGGTGTACAAAATCTCGCAGTCCAAAGGAAAGGTGCAGCTGGGCTGGATGCTCGCAGGCGCCTTTGTAATGGGCAGCGGGGTGTGGACCATGCATTTTATCGGGATGATGGCGTTTCATATCGGTATTCCTATTTCCTATAACGTTCCCATTACCTTATTGTCGATTACCGCAAGCATATGCGCGTCCTACGTTGCCTTCTATTTAACGCTGGCAAAAGAAATTAACCGCCTTAAGCTCCTTGGGGGCGGCTTTATCATGGGTGCGGGAATTGTCGCCATGCATTACACCGGAATGGCTTCGATGCATTCTCCCACAATGTCTATACAATATAACCCAATTATAGTTGTATTATCCGCCGTGATCGCCATCTTGGCTTCCTGCGCGGCGCTGTATTTCTTTATTAATTTCCGGGACGGCAGCAAGGCGGTATGGTCCAAATGGGCGGCTGCCTCGCTAATGGGGCTGGCGGTCTGCGGGATGCATTACACCGGAATGGGAGCCGCGTCCTTCTGGTGCGGCGAACCGATTGCCTCCTCGTTAACGGAAAATATCCCGATTAATCTGTTTCTTCTAATAAGTGTTACCCTGGTAACCCTTCTAATCATGCTCGTTACTTGGATTGCGATTTATCTGGACCGCACCGTGCTTGAGCGTATGGCCTACAGCGATCCGCTCACAGGCCTTGCCAACCGCCATGCGATGAACCGGTATTTCGATCAAAAGCTGGATAAAGCCCGTTCGTACGGTTTGCTCTTCCTCGATCTCGATCAGTTCAAAATCATCAATGACACGCTGGGTCATGATATCGGCGATTTGCTTGTACAAGCTGTCGCGAAGCGGCTTCGTTCCCATGTGAGCGAAGGGGCTCAGACCTTCCGCCTTGGAGGGGATGAATTCCTGTTGGTGACAAGAGGGATGGAGCCCTCTGAGGTGGAGAAGCTCGCCAATCGGATATTGGAGGACATACGCAAGCCGTATTTGCTGGAGGGCAATGAACTATATATCACCGGCAGTATCGGAATCAGCTTGTCTCCGCAGCACGGGATCGAGAGATCGTCGCTCCTGATTGCGGCGGATACCGCGATGTATCAAGCGAAGCGCAGGGGCAAGAACCAATACTGCCTCTACGACGAGCAGATGGAGCGGGAGCTGCTGCGCCGGATGGAGCTGGAGAAGGATCTCCGGCTAGCCTTGCCAAGAGAGCAGTTCGTTGTTCATTATCAGCCCAAATGGGATGCGGCCGCTAACCGGGCAATCGGCGTAGAAGCGCTCCTGCGCTGGAATCATCCTCTTCTGGGCCGGATTCCTCCGGAGGAATTTATTCCGATCGCGGAGGAGACGGGACTTATCGTACCGATTACCCGATGGGTGCTGGGACAGGCCTGCCGGGATTGCTTCGAATGGAATGAAGGCAGAGCGGAGCCGCTTAGCGTCTCGGTTAACATGTCCGTCAGCGTGTTCGACAGCAAGAATCTCGAGGATATGGTCATCTCGGCGCTCCTGCATTCCGGTCTGGATGCCCATCTCCTGGAGCTGGAGATTACGGAGACCATTGTGATGCACAACGTCGAGGATGTCATCGAGCAATTGAATCCCATTCGGGAGATGGGCGTTCAGATTTCGATGGATGATTTCGGGGCAGGTTATTCCGCGCTTGGTTCTATTGATCTGATCCCTTTCCAGACGTTAAAGATAGATAAGCTATACATGCAGCAGAGCGATTCGCCTTCGAAGCGCGCCATTATCCAGACGATTATTATATTGGCCAAGCAGCTTAATCTGGAGGTCATCGCCGAAGGAGTCGAAACGGAGCAGCAAATTGCGTTTCTGCAATCCGCGGGCTGCAGCATGATGCAGGGCTATTATTTCAGCAAGCCGATGTCGCGCGCTGATCTTGATCTTTGGTTACAGCAGTCGATGGTTATTGATAGAAGTCAAACGTCGCAGAGCTTGATCGGATAACGTATGCCAAGGAGGGCGTCAGATTTTGAACAGTCAGGCGAGAATCTATCTGTATCTTCTTTTATCGCTCACAGTCCCGCTTATCGTATTTATGGTCCTTCATATGAATCCCGCATGGGATTATCATCTTCATTCTCCTAACGGACATTTCTACGTGGTTAGCATAGTGTCCGGCTTGGCTTTTGCTCTTGCCATAGCGGTTGGCGTAGCTGCAATCCGGCTTCGCAATTTAAAAATCAGCTTTTTATCGTTGTCCTTCGTATCTTTAGCGGCGTTATTCCTTGTTCATGGATTGTCGACTCCGCGAGAGGCTTACCATACGACGGCCCTGCCAAGCAATGCGGCTCAAATGAGCATTTTGCTCGCGGTGATGTGGCTATGGCTGTCTTCGATGTCCTCGGACCGCCGCATAATCAGCTGGCTGTCGACGCATCAGCGCTGGCTGCTCCCGATCTGGACGGCATCGATTGCGGTGATTTGCGCGCTGCTATGGCTCTTCTCCGACCAGATGTCCTGGCTTCAAATGAAGCAGGGTCCAATCAAATGGACGGCAACCTTGCTTATTATCGGTTTGAACGGATGGACGATGTATCGATATCTGGAGACGTATCTGTCTACAAGATTTCCGCTGCAGCTGGCGATTGTATACAGCTCGGGATGGATGATTGCCGCGCAGTTCATTAATGTAATGGGCAAAATGTGGATGTTAAGCTGGTGGATCTACCACTTGCTGCTGCTGGCTTCCATTAGCGCCATGATTATTGGCATTTATTATCAGTACCGCAGCTCCGGCTCCTATACGATGTCGCTCAAGCAGCTGTTCCAGAATGATCCAAAGGAATGGATTCACACCTATATGTCGCCGGCGGTTCGCGAGCTTATCCGGACGACGGAAACACGCGACGCTTATACGGCGGGCCATAATTACCGCGTTGCGTTGTACGCGATACAGCTTGGAGAAGAGCTGGGACTGAATTCCGACCAGCTTCGGGCTATTGCGCAGGGCGGCATCGTGCATGATATCGGGAAGCTGATCGTTCCGGACAACATCCTGAATAAGCCGGGAAAGCTGACGCCGGAAGAGCGGGACATTATCGAAAAACATCCGGTGACCGGGTTCAACCTATGCCGTCGGTTAGGCTTTATGCAGGAGGAGCTGGCCGTTATCCGCTCCCATCATGAGCGTTGGGACGGAAGCGGCTATCCGGATGCGCTGAGCGGGGACAACATTCCTCTGCTGGCCCGCGTAACGGCCGTTGCGGATGTATATGATGCCTTGACATCCTCCCGTTCCTACCGCGCAGCCTTGTCGCATGAGGAAGCGATGACGATAATTTTGAAGGAGCGGGGAAAGCATTTTGACCCGTTATGCGTCGATGCGTTGGTGCGGATTGCGGGCGAGAAGGGCTGGGCCTTTAAAGCGTCGGCAAGCTGATTGTTTATGCGGAAGGCTTAGGCGTATAGCCCGGGTTTATTTCCGTAGACGGCAGGTGTATGATAGAGGTGCATTACATAGAGAACTTTTTCAGAAGGGATGGAAAAGAAGAAATGACATACGCAGCAGACAAATCTCGTTTTGAAGACATGAAATACTTCCGCGTCGGCAAAAGCGGCCTCAAGCTGCCAGCCGTATCGCTTGGCTTATGGCATAACTTTGGCGGAAATGACCGTCTGGAGAACGGACGCGCTATGATCCACCGCGCCTTCGATCTGGGGATTACCCATTTCGACTTGGCGAACAACTATGGACCGCCTCCGGGCTCCGCTGAGGAGACTTTCGGTAAAGTTCTGAAGCAGGACATGGCGGCTTACCGCGACCAAATGATCATCTCCACTAAAGCGGGCTATTATATGTGGGAAGGCCCTTACGGCGACTGGGGCTCCCGTAAATATCTGGTTTCGAGCCTTGATCAAAGCTTGAAACGGATGGACCTGGAGTATGTGGATATTTTCTACCATCACCGTCCGGATCCGGAAACTCCGCTTGAAGAGACAATGGCTGCGCTCGACCATATCGTACGTTCGGGTAAAGCGCTGTATGTCGGTCTGTCCAACTACAGTGCAGAGCAGACGGCTCAAGCTTCGGCCATCCTGAAGCAGCTGGGCACGCCATGCTTGATCCATCAGCCATCGTATTCGATGTTCAACCGCTGGATCGAGGACGGCTTGCAAGATGTACTGGATCAAGAGGGCATCGGCTCTATCGTATTCTCGCCGCTTGCCGGCGGCTTGCTGACGAACCGTTACCTCGACGGTATTCCTACGGATTCCCGTGCGGGTGGACCAAGCGTCTTCCTGAACTCGAACAGCATCACCGAAGAGAAGCTTGCTAAAGTTCGCGCCCTGAACGAAATCGCTCAAAGCCGCGGCCAATCGCTTGCTCAAATGGCTCTTGCTTGGGTGCTTCGCGGCGGCCGCGTAACTTCCGCCCTGATCGGCGCAAGCCGCGTCGAGCAAATCGACGATAACGTTGCCGTACTCAGCCGTCTTGATTTCTCCGACGATGAGCTGCAGGCGATCGAGAACATCCTGGCTTAATCGATAAATCGCCCTAAGGAATGTATCTCCTTCCGATTCACCGAAGTTTCGTCAACGTTTGAACCATTTGACGAAATTCGGTGTGGCTGTTGTCCTTACATGGAATGAATTATGGTTTAAGGAAACCATGTTCGGACAAAGGCAAACGTTGAAAGCTTTCTGGAAGAAAGCTGCTTCGAAAGCATATGCTTTCCTGCAGGAGGTACATTTCCTCTGGCTCTCATCGATACTTTTGAACTGAACAGCAGAAGGCTGCCGATTAATCTCGGCAGCCTTTTTTTAAAACCATGTGCTACTCCTGCTAAGGGCGGCGATTCGCTAATGAAACGGGGTATTCTTATTTGCTTCAGAATAGCTGGTTTTTAAATCTAACGAAACCTAGTAACGCTATTTGGCCGATTTTCGGTTAATGGAGGGGTTTAGATAGTAAATAACGATATGAGGTTTCGTTAGCCTGTTTTATTAAAAGGAGGGAATAGCATGGAAGTGCGATTGAGTGATTACAAGGAAGAATGGGCGCAGATGTTTCGTGAGGAAGCGGAGTATCTGAGGTCTATCTTCGATGGGGTGGAGATCCGATTCGAGCATTTCGGAAGCACGGCTGTTCCGGGGATGAAAGCAAAGCCCGTTATCGATATGATGGGAATCGTTGACGATATTAACAAGATTGATTTGTTCAATGATGTGACGGCTTCTCTCGGATACGATGTAGCAGGCGACTGGGGTATCCCCGGCAGACGGCTGTTCCGTAAAGGCGGAGAGCAGCGTACCCACCATATTCACTTCTACCAATCGGATAGTCCCCAAATCGGCCGGCACCTCATCTTCCGTGATTATTTGCGGTCGCACCCGGAGGAAGCTGCCAGATACAGTAGCTTTAAAGAACAGCTTGCTCGGCGATACGAACGAACTAACGAATACAGCCCCGCCAAAAAAGCATTCGTAAGCGAAATGGAACAACTCGCCCTCACCTGGTACTCGCAAACAAACGAATAATATTCTCTTCTCTTTGCTTGCCATACACTTCTACACTGCACGATTTGCACTATAGTTGCCCGAAACGTCTCTAATCCTAAAATACGCTGCACAAAATACACGATATATGCCCAAAACTCCTTATTTTCCCCTAAATAAGTAGAATATCCTGCATTCCATACATCATATTTCCCTCTACACCCCCAAACCCCTTATATATCCTGCAAAACGTACAACGTACCGGGGGGCGGCGCAGTAAAGGGAGCGAATTAGAGATTAACAGACGCAGACTAAAAGGTATGAGCCCGTAATGCTGCGCCAGTGAGGGCTAGTACGAGCCAGTTAATATTGCTGAGCACCAGAGACTAACTAGTTTGAACTCGGAATACTGCGCATGGAGGCGAGTGCGAATCGGGTTATGTATGTTCACATCAAAGACTAACTAGTTTGAGTTCGAAATGCTACGTTATGGAGAACTAGTGCAAAGGGGTTATGTTGCTGAACTCATGAGACTAACTGATATGAACTCGAACTGCTGCCGATGGAGGGCTAATGCGCGAACTTATGTGCTACCCCAGGGAAGCCCTGCAAAGGGCTTCTCTTTATTCTTTATGCTGTGCATTAAGCAGCCCCGCATTCCCGCATCCGGCAAGCAATATGCCCGACGCTAAAGATACCAGTTCTTCGACTAATAGGCGAAGAAAATAAATGCCTGCCACAGGCAGGCAAACCGCCAAGGAACGGAGGCGGTTGGCTTCCGCCCTTCCAAACGAATCGAAGACGAGTGGAGGGAGATGTTTCTCCTGGAGAGCGAAGCGCCTGCCTTTGCGTACACTTTGCAACCTTGTCTAATTGTTCAGGCAAAGTGTACGCAACAGCAGCGTAAGGAGAAACATCTCCCGGAGTGAGCCCACGGTTCTTCTACGTACTCCATCCGATGAACTCCATCCAACGATAATTCGTCTATCGATTCCATCCCCTCATGACGATATAATACATGTAGATTTACTCGGGAAGGGGACCGCGCGCTTGAACAACTTATCATTGCGGACAAAGGGCTTGCTCATCATCGTCTTAATCACCTTCATCCCGCTTGGCATCGCGGGGGTCATTAACTACCTCTCCGTCAAGCAGGAAATGATCAATACCGCATCCGATAGAGCGGCCAGCCAGCTGAGCGTCAGCGCCAATTATCTGGCTTCCTGGCTGCAGATCAGACGGGCCGAGGTAGTGGTGATGAGCCGTACGGATATCGTCCGTTACGGCACCGATGCGGAGAAGCTGAAATATTTCAGGGACGAGTTGTACCGCTCCGATTATACCTATCATGCGATTGGGTATATCGATCTTAACGGCCGGGCCATCCGTACGAACGGCGATCCGGTCAATATGAGCGGACAAGCCTTTTTCCGCGAAGCGGTGAAGGGCAAGTCTGCGATTACGGACCTGTTCCTTCCCTCCTTTGATAACTTGAAGCAGTCCCTTATTGTTATTCCGGTATTTGATCAGACCAACTCTATTAACGGTGTGATATACGCATCAATGCCGATGTCGACGATGTCACCCTATTTCCTTGTAGATAAGGATCCAAGCTTGGAGTATTGGCTCTATAACGACCGGGGAGTGGTCTTGTTCCATTCGTACTCCACCTCCGCGGGCATAAAGCCGATTCAAGGGCTGCTTAACGGGCAGCCGGGTCTGAGCCTCGAGAAGCTGCTCAAGCCTTCCGGGAAAATCCATATACAGCGCGGGAATATGAAGCACGTGCTCCTGTATATGGACGTAGACAGCGCAGCGCCTTGGCATGCGGCACTCGAAATACCGCAGGCAAGCCTGAATAAAGGTCTGTCCAAAGTATTATGGTGGACCTTTGCCACGATCGCTTTGTCCGAGGTCGTAATTGTTATCCTCTTCTCCATCTATTTCAATATGATCATTAACCGGCTGAAAGGAATCCTGTCCGTTACAAAGCAGGCTGCCGACGGTCAATTCGAAGTGGAGCATCTGTCTCAGGAGCCCGGGGATGAGGTCGGCAAGCTGGCTGAATCGGTTAACGGGATGATGGAGCATCTGAAGGACATGTTTGGACGCCTCGAGGCGATTATCAATCAGAACGAGTACTCCTTTATTTTGCTGGATGAGAATTACCGCGTCAGTTATATGAATCAGGCGGCGGAGAAGCTGATCGGTTATACGACGGACGAGCTGAAGGGGCACGCGACGCCTCTTCTGTTCATGGATCCGGATGAAATCGAGCGCGAAGCGGAGAGGCTGTCGCAGAAGCTGGGTGAACACGTCGAGCCTGGACTCGAAGTATTCCGGATGCTGCGCCAGGTGGACTTCTCCTATGAACGGCAGTGGACGTATGTCCATAAGGACGGGACCAAAATTCCGGTGCGCCACTTCTCGAACGGGCTGCGCGATCAGCAGGGCCGTCTGACCGGGGTTCTTGGTATGGCGTATGACATCTCCGAGCATGTAAAAGTGGAAAAATCCCGCAACCTTCTGCTCGATATTATCGGCTCGGCCAAAGACCTGATCGCTTCCATCGATCATAACGGGAAGGTCGCCTACATTAACAAGGCTGGCAAGCGGATGCTGGGTCTGCCGCTGGATTACAAGCCGAAAGACTATAAGAGCTACGTGGAACCGTCCATGTACCTGTATCTCATAAAAGGCTCCCGGATTGCCATGAAAATGGGCTATTGGGAGGGAGAAGCCGAGCTTCTGACGCAAGCCGGGGACAAGGTGAATGTCTCGCTTGTTATCGTAGCCCATCCATACCGAAATACCGGCGAGCTGTACTTCTCCTGCATCGCCCGCGATATTACGGAGCAGAAGCATATTCAGGAGGAATTAATTCAAGCGACGCAGGAGGCCGAACAGGCAAATGCGGCCAAGAGCCGATTCCTTGCGATGGTCAGCCATGAGATCCGTACGCCTCTTAACGGTATTATCGGTCTGTCGCAGCTCATGCGCCGTACCGGATTGTCCCCTTCGCAGAAGGATTATATGGACAAGCTTGGCAACTCATCGGAATCCCTGCTGCGCATCATTAATGACCTGCTCGATTTCTCCAAGATCGAGGCTGGCAAGGTGGAGGTGGAGCGGGTCGCGTTCCAGCCTCAGGAGATGCTCAGCCGATTGACCGATCAGCTAAGCGTCTTTATGGGCGGCAAGGAGCAGTTCGAATTTATTCTGGAAGTGCCTGAGCAGCTGCCTACTACTCTCCTGGGCGATCAGATGCGCGTTGAGCAGATTTTGCTTAACCTGTGCATGAACGCCGTTAAGTTTACGGAGCGCGGTCATGTGAAGCTGGCCCTCGAAGTGATGGAGCAGTGCTCTGACGGATTAAAGCTGCAGTTCACCGTCGAAGATACCGGTATCGGGATGACGAAAAAACAAATCGACAAGCTCTTTACCCCGTTCACGCAGGCCGACGGCTCAACGACCCGCAAATACGGCGGCACGGGCTTAGGACTTGTGATTGCGAATGGTCTCGTCAAAATGATGGGCGGAAAAATCCAAGTGGACAGCGAGCCCGGCTTAGGCAGCCGGTTCAGCTTTGTCCTGTCATTCCCTGTCTTGTCTTCTGTCATGGAAGAGAAGCTGATTGTCAGCGAGGAACTGGAGGATCAATGCATCTGGGTCGTGGAGGACAGCGATGAGATGCGTCAGCATTGGTGCAGGCTTGCGGAATCGTTCCGCTTGACCCCGGTGGCATTCTCCTCTTGGGGAAGCGCGAGGGAAAAGCTGCGCCGGATGGGCGCGGGGGCGATGCCTAAGCTGATAATGCTGGACATGGAAATGCCGGATATGTACGGAGCGGAAACTTGGCTGGAATTCCACAAGCAGGCTACGTCGGCAGGCGTGAAGACGATTGCGCTTACGACCTCCTTTGGCCGTGACGAACTGATGCAAATGCCGGATTCCGGTCGTCCTTATGCGATTCTAACCAAGCCGGTTACCCGTCTGGCGCTATTCCATGCGTTAACGGGAACGCTGGATCAAAGGCCGGTGCAGGTGAAGGAATGGACGATGGCTGCGCAGGAAGCGGCCGTATCCGCGGAGCCTCAGGAAAAAATACGGGTCCTGCTTGCCGAAGATAATCATATTAACCAGTTGGTAGCCATCGAGCTGCTGAAGGAAAGGGGCTTCGAGGTAGGACTTGCGGAGAACGGCCGGGAGGTGCTCGATAAGCTCGAGCAGGGGGACTGGCATCTTGTCCTGATGGATATTCATATGCCGGAGATGGACGGAATGGAAGCAACAACGATTATCCGCAATGATCCCCGGTACGAGCAACTGCCGATTATAGCGGTAACCGCCAACTCGCTTCGCGCGGATCACGAGCATTATTTGCAGCTTGGCATGAACGGAGTGGTGACGAAGCCTCTGGACCCGGATCAGCTCTGCATGGTCATTATGAATCTGCTGAACAACAAGAAATTCCCGGTGCTTCAGCAGCAATCATGGGGTGCTTCGGGCCAATCGGTGCCGGAGCTTGACGGGATTCAGGTGGAGACCGCACTGGCCAGAGTAAGCGGCAAAATCGCTATTTTGCGCCAAATGCTAGTTCATTTCCTGAAGGATTACGAGGGCTTCGCGGACAAGCTGATCGAGGAGTTGACGAATGGCCAGTCTGCAACCGCGAGACGGATGATCCATACGCTGATGGGGGCCGCCAGCCACTTGTCGGCGAATGATGTGGTGCAGGCCGCTGCAAGGCTGAACGAGATTCTGAAGAAAGAGGATGGGGAAGAGGATTGGAAGGCGCCGGCCGAATTGCTGAAAAAGGAGCTTGACCGCGTGATAACCGGTCTGGAGCATGCATCAATATCAACATTCGACAGTTTCTCCTAACAATCTTCTAACATTTTATTGTTAACCCTTACAATCGTATTGTATATTAGAGATAGATTTATATTATTTGACAGAAATCTTCTTTCCCTAAGGGGTGGCGCCGGTGTATAAAGTTTTAGTAATTGAAGATGACGTCATGATGAGGGATATGCTGTCGATGTACTTGTCAGAAGAAGGGTATTCGGTTAGGCAAGCAGGAACGGGTGAAGAAGGCTTGCGGATCGTTCAGGAATTTGCGCCTGATGTTGTCTTGCTTGACCTGATGCTGCCTGATATGGATGGTATGGGGGTTTGCGCCTCTATTCGTGAACGATCGCATGTACCTATTATGATTTTGTCGATGAAAAGCGAAGTCTCCGAACGCGTTCAGGCCTTGAAGGCCGGCGCGGATGATTATATGTGCAAGCCCTTCAGCATGCATGAAATGACGGCGAGAGTGGAAGCCTTGATCCGTCGTTCCCAGTTTAGTGCGACGGAAGCAGAGGCGGCTAGCGCGTCGGAAGCAGAAGAAGCGGATCTTGCGCCGATTCAGCTGGACTCCGAACGCAGAATGCTTCTTGTCAGAGGCAAGCTGATTGAGACAACCTTTTCTGAATTCGAGATGATGAAACTCTTCTTATCCCATCCGGGCAAGGTATTCAGCAGGGAGGAACTGATCAATACGATTAGAGGGTTCGATTCTTTTGTAACGGACAGAGCTATTGATGTACATATTGTTAACCTGCGCAAAAAAATCGAGCAAAACCCGAAAGAACCCCGTTTAATCCGTACGGTATGGGGCTTTGGTTACAAATATACGACCGACCACAGTCAGGAACATGATTAAGGTAAGCGACCTAAAGATCACCTCCGCTGCAGGGTGATCTTTTTTATACCCACTTGTCCGAATGCTGGCAAATACCTAACATACTTCTAAAGAACAATCCGCAATTTTTCTAATACTTATATGGGACTATAGGATTAACAGTAATGACAAAAGGATGGTGTAGCAATCGTGCATGGGTTAGCCAGTTTACCTGAACGGCAGGAGGCTTATGCTCAGCTGGAGGTGGCTTTGAGCCGCGCGCGGGCATCAGGACAGCGGCTCGTTGTGGCGTTGATTCAGATCGATCGTTTCTATGGTGTGAATGAGGCTAAGGGCTTAGAGGCAGGCAACCAGGTACTTGAAAGTATCGGAGGACGGTTAAGTCAAGGGGCGGATACGGCCTTTGTTACCTTGATCAGCGGCGATACTTTTTTAATGGCTAGAGAAATCGGATACTCGCAGGCGGAATGTGCCAACGCGGTGGAAGAGATGAAATATGCAGCGCAATACCCGGTTTCCTATGAGGGAGCGGAATTGAATTTGACCTCAAGCATTGGTACCTGCCTGTTCCCTCAGAACGGACGGACAAGCGAGAGACTGCTCGGGCATGCCGAGACAGCGCTCTTCAAATCGCGGGAGCAGGGCGGCAACCGGATTACGTTTTACAGCGAGGAAGAGACGGCCCAGATGAACCGTTGGCTGGAGGTTGGAGCATTGCTGCGTCCGGCCCTTTATTTGCGTCAGTTCCATCTTAGCTATCAGCCGATCTTCCGCACGGAAGGCGGTCGTCTTCGCGGCTTTGAAGCGCTTCTGAGATGGAATCAACCGGAGCTTGGGGCGATTTGGCCGGCGGAATTTATCCCGATTGCCGAGCAGAACGGCTTGATCGTGCCGATAGGCGAGTGGGCGCTGCGCGAGGCCTGCAAGATGCTGGCGGGTATGCAGGAGTATGGCCTGAAGGAGCTTGTTATCGCGGTTAATGTGTCGCATGTCCAGCTGATGGACAACAGCTTCTGCAGCATGGTTGCCCATGTGCTGGAGGAGGCGGGGATCGAGCCTTCTTGTCTGGAACTTGAGGTGAAGGAGGATGTTATTCTTCATTTCACCGAAAAAACATTAGCCGCACTGAGTCAGCTGCGCGCGTTAGGCGTCAGAATTACGCTGGATAACTTCGGAGAGGGCTATGCCTCGCTTGCGAACCTGAAGCAGCTTCCGGTCAACAGCGTAAAAATCAGCAAATCGTTCATCCGCCAGATTGATGTGCAGAGCGTGGAACGCCATATCGTTGAAGCGATGATCGGGCTTCTGCACAAGCTGGAGATTGAGGTTATTGCGGGCGGCGTCGAATACGAGGAGCAGTATAAATTGCTGAAGGAATGGAACTGCGACTTTGTGCAGGGCTTCCTCCTGGGATCTCCGATGCAGCCGGATTTGCTCGACATGTCGATCATCCGGAAGTCGCCGCAAACGGCGTAAATAGTAAACAAGGTAAAATCTAAAAGCCCTGAACGATTCGCGCTTGGCGGATCGTTCAGGGCTTTCGTATTTGCCGGGTCATTGGTTTGTTGTTTGGTTAATACGTTGTTAGCTCACTTCAAGATACAGCTTCGTCCCGTCGTTATATTGGAAAATGGCAACATCGCGGACAACCTCGACCTTCGATATACGTTTCCACTTTTTGCGGAAATCGAAGTTGTATTCCATCTCGACTAATTTATGATGAAGTTGTTCAACGGAAGCCGCCTGTTCGTTAACGTAATAAACGGGAACCGAACGGTCTTTGAAGGTAATGATTTTCATCATACCATTCGCACCTCCACTCGTTTTTTTTCCAGTTTACTAGAAACGTTTTAGCCGCTTATAAAAAGGTCATAAGGTTATTGTTTAATTTGCTAACATTCTCCTAACAATTCCCTTAGCTGCTGTAGCTGCCATATTTTTTCTTGTAATGGCTGTGACCGTATGGGGGTTGCTTCGGCGGATAATAGTTTCCTTTTTTGTAATCGCTGCTGCTATGACTGTAATGACCGTTATGGCCATTATGGCCGTGGTGTCCATGTTTGTTATAGTGTTTACCGGTAACGGAGCCGAGGAGTCTTTGTAACAAATGTCTAATCATGGGATAACCTCCTACCTATAATTAAGTCTTTGTTAAGGAATTGAAACATCTTAGACTTACGAAATATTACGCAGGCCGCTAAACGCTGGTTTCATGAAAAACACCCACTCCGCTCCTCCATGGGGAAACCAAACCTGCGCGCCTCCCGTATGCAAAGGGCAAGGAGGGATTCCTATCTGGTGGAAGCAATGGATTAATAATTGGATAGACTACCCGCTGGGACAAGGGATAGTCTGGGGCAGGACTTACCGGATCGAGGAATTTCTAGGGATGGGCAGCTATGGTCAGGCTTACCGATGTACGGACTTACGGAGCGGCGAGACCGTTCTTCTGAAACGGGCAAAACCAAGCAAGCGCGATACCGGCCGGAGATTGCTAAGGCGGGAGGCCGATATTCTTCAGCAGCTTAACCATCCGCAGATGCCGAAGCGGTTGGACTGGGTTGTCCACCGCCGGGAAGAAGCGCTTGTTATGACTTATGTAGAAGGCGTTACGGCAGAACAAGCCGCTCTGCTGGAGGAGAGAACCTTCACGCAGCTGGAAGCCCTGCGAATCGTAGAGGCTTTGTTATCGCCTTTGAAGCATATGCACGAAGCAGGTTATGTGCATCGGGATGTACGAATTCCGAATGTTGTGATGAATAGCAAGGGGATTTATCTGATCGATCTAGGCCTAGCCTGCAGGATTGGCGAAAAGAATCCTGACGGGCGGGAAGAGTCAGTCATGCCAAGCGGCTTCGCCGACAGTTGGGGAGCTGTAAAGTTCCGCATGCGCCAGCCGGACCGGAACAGCGATTTATATGGCCTCGGACATCTTTTCCTGTTCCTGATGTATGCCGGATATACGCCCCAGGAAGGCGAGAAGGAACGGAGCTGGGAGGAGGAGCTGACGCTTGCGCCGGAAATCAGGGGCTTTGTTCGGGGATTGCTTGACAGCAGATGGCAGACGGCAGCCGAATGCGAGCGGGTATTAGGTAAGATCCTGGAGCATTATTCCTCGGGAAATAACGAATAAAACAGCAAAATGTCGAATATTATATGCGGTTGACTTTTACTCCCAAAATTCGTATCCTAAATATTGTCTCGCTGATGTAGCTCAGGGGTAGAGCAACGCACTCGTAATGCGTAGGCCGGGGGTTCAATTCCCTTCATCAGCATCATTTTACGAATAGTCCGTTAAATCAACGTTTTTCCAGCGTTGAATGTTACGGATGGACATACGGGGGCTACGCACTCCGCGCAAGTATTCGGACATGCGTAGCCCCATAATACGAGACCTTTTCGCGAAAGCTGCGAAAGGTCTTTAAGTTGTCAAATCAATGTATCCCTTACATTCAAATAATTATGCGATACCAATCTAAAAGTGCATTTTTAACTGTGGTTTTAATCTCTTTTTCGATGAAACTTCCTGAGTATATACGGGTCGAAAACGAATCATGCACAGCATCGATGTTGATGCTGTCTAAACTGGTTGCCGACACCCAAAGGCCATATATTCTTGAGTTTGCATACGAGATATAAATAGCTCGAGATCTATTCGATTGCATTTCTAAAGAACGATCAGTATCAACAAATGCTTTAATAACAGGCAACATTTCAGACTTCACACGCTTTATCACGTCGTTTACATCATCTTGTTCCCTGTGGTTTTTGCTCTTTTTCTCATTCTTTAATTTCTTCATTTGGTCTCGGAAGTCTGCGAAATCATCCTCTTTGCTCATTTAGTTTTACTCCCCTCTCCAAATGTAATGCCTTAGCAGGGCTGCGTATCTCATGATGGTCTGTATGCCCGTGGATTCTCATTAAAAAGGGTACGGATTATTTTCCGTACCCTCTAAATACGCACCTGCAGAATGGATTTGACTTAGCCTCGAGGTGCATGCAACGAGATGGCTTGAATACTGCGAGGGTTAATGAACAAGACTTCGTTATTGACCAAGAACAATGCAGAATTCCCTTCAAATCCAAGGAATGTAGCATTGATCCCACGTGGACCAGTGTGGTCAAATACAACGTCTACACGTACTCCTGGAGAGAGACGGAATAGAATGCTTGGAGCTCCACCAAACCCTCCACTAAAACCAGAACCGCAACTCATATTTTTTTCCTCCCTTCAATGATTCTCATACAAAATATGAGAGTTTGCTAGCAAACGACAAGGCTAATCTACTAATGAATTAATGGATTTTATGAGATTAAGAGAGTACTAATCAGGCAATCGCAGAAAGGTATTGACTTAACATTGATCTCTGTGATTTCGAGGTGCATGCAACGAGATTGCTTGAATACTACGAGGATTAATGAACAAGACTTCATCATCGACCAAGAACAGTGCAGAATTCCTTTCAAATCCAAGGAATGTAGCATTGATCCCGCGTGGACCAGTATGGTCAAATACAACGTCTACACGTACCCCTGGAGAGAGACGGAATAGAATGCTTGGAGCTCCACCAAACCGATCGAAATTACCAGCACCACAACCACAACTCATATATTTATCCTCCTTCAATTCTCATACAAATCATGAAAGGTTAACAAACGACAAGGATAGAATTCTTCTCTTTAATTTCGAGATGAATGCACAGAGATTGCTTGAATACTACGAGGATTAATGTACAAGACTTCGCAATTGACCAAAAACGTTGCAGAATTCCCTACGAATCCAAGGAATGTAGCCTCGATCCCACGTGGACCAGTGTGGTCAAATACAACGTCTACACGTACCCCTGGGGAGAGACGGAATAGAATGCTTGGAGCTCCACCAAACCCTCCAGTATTACCAACACCACAACCACAACTCATTTATAAATCCTCCCTTCAATGACTCTCAAACAAACTATGAGAGTCTGCTTTTATACTATTCAGATTTGAAAGAGAGGTATGGACGAGTGACTTAGTCGAAACGCATAAATTACTAGACATATAGATATATAGAGCAAATTATTTAGGCAACGAATGAATATTTATCCTCGGACTGGTAAAAGATAACTTGGAAATTACGCCCCAAGGAGGATAACATGAACAAATCAATGATGCTGTGTTCGCTTGGCTTCCTCGTCGCAAGCTGCGGGTTTTCCAGTGCAGCAATGGCAAGCCAAGGACATGGCCACCACACTCGCAGTCATGTGATGGAAGCAAAAGCGGCTTTTATCGATACGAAAGGCAATCAGATCGGGACTGTCGTATTGACGGAGGAAAAAGACGGCGTGCATCTGAAGCTGGAGGCCAAAGGCCTTACTCCAGGCGTTCACGGCATTCACTTCCATAATGTCGGCAAATGCGAGGCACCGTCCTTCGAATCCGCTGGCTCCCACCTGAATCCGAAGAACAAACAGCATGGCTTTGATAATCCGCAGGGCTTCCATGACGGCGATCTGCCGAATATTACGGTAGACAAAGACGGCACTGTGAAGGCAGACATTATTTCGAAAAATGTAACGCTCGATACAGAGGCGCCAAACTCGCTGCTTCCAGCGGCCGGCACCGCGCTTGTTATTCATGAAAAAGCGGATGACTATAAGACTGACCCATCAGGCAATTCTGGCAGCCGCATAGCCTGCGGCGTAATCCAGCACTAACATACAAAAAGGCACAGCCGTCCTCATTGGACGGCTGTGCCTTTTTCGATTATTCGCGGTCGATCATATCACTTTCCTCTTTTTATAAACGTCTGCTTTACCAGCTGGCTTCCGTACACGGAAAAGGCTCCGCATAAAATCCCCTGCAGTACGCTTTCCACATGAAAGCCTAAGATGAGACAGGCACAGAGGATGGCTACCGCCGTAACCGCATACACAATGGTCCAATCAGGCACAATCGGTGTCTGCTTCAGCATATAACCGATTACCCAGCAGGCTGCCACAACAATCACTAACCGGGGATCGATGAGACTCGTAATACTCTCCCACGACATACCGCCACTTCCTTCGCTCCACGCTTTATCATCGTACTTTATTCTATGAAACTATGGAGCTCAATGAGCGGGCTTCAGTACATGGCCAATAAATAAAGCGCGATGCTCCGAATCCCCGGAACCCGCGCTGTTGCTGGCTTTATAAGAAAGCTGATGAGGGCTGACAGTGCCTTTTACACTTATTCATCCGCCTACGCATACGATATGTAAGATACGGTACAGGAGGCGAATGACAATGCCGATTATCCCAAACTTCCCGCGGGAATGGATGGAGGAGCATACAGTATGGCATCATCAGCATCATGTGACGCCGGGCACTATACCTCCGGTCGGGTTTGGCGAGCAGTTCTTACGGTTCCACAGAAATTATATCAATAAGGTGTATAACTGGTTCGACCGTGTGGGCTACGACAAAAGGGTCGTTGCCGGCTGGCCGGAAATGCCGGCTGGAATATTACGGGCGCCATGCATGAACCAGCAGGCATTATACCGGATTCTTTACAATCCGCGATCATTTTCTTCGCTTGACGAGTTTGGCCGGTTTATAGAGTACAGCGGTGTTCACGGCTGTATCCATGCCACCGCTGCGCGATTGTATAACAACCCGGAGATCGATAACTTTGACCTGTGCACAAGGCAGACCGAGTTCTACAACATCCATGGCATGGTTGATCAATGGTACCGGAACTGGGAAGCTGCCTGGGGAGTCCGCTCCGACAGCTTTGACAGCAGCGCCGGCAAGCCAGTATTCCCAAGCGGCGTATCGGTTACGTACAATCGCGCAAAGCCCTCATTATCGACGCGTAGTAGCTCGGTTCCCGAGGTACGAATTCAGCAGCTCGGACGGCTCGCGTCGCCTTGGATAGGCCACCATCAGCCGTTGACGCAACGCCCTCGCAAATCAGCTCCGGCAATTCCTCCTCGAAAAGCCGGATCATCAGCTCGACGTCGGCCTCGAATACAGCCGCCACTTCTTCAGCTTGCAGCTTTAAATCGCCTAACGGCAATGAGCATACAAGCGCGAAAACGTCGCTGACTTCGCGGTCGATAAAAGGCACGCCTTTTACTTCGCCGGACATTTCCTTGCGTGCTTCGCCAAGAGGAATCAGCTCTTCGAAGCGGGCAGCAACGCCAAGCTCCTCTTCGATCTCGCGGACCGCATCCTGCATGGTCTCGCCGGCCGAGAGGTGACCGGCGGCCGTAATATCGTAATAGCCGGGATAGGTATCCTTCCCGGCTTGGCGCAGCTGGAACCGCACGAAGCGGCGGTTCTCCTCGCGGCGCGTCAGCCAGCAGTGAAAGGACCTGTGCCAATAGCCTAGCGCATGGGTCTCGCTACGGCTTGCGGTGCCAAGCGGGTTAAGCTGTTCGTCATAAATATCGAACCGTTCTTCTGCCATTGGGACCTCCATCTTTTATCCGAATACTAGCTGCTTGTTGCCGTTCCTTCTTCCAGTACGGAAGTACAATGCTTGCAGCGAGTAGCTTTAATCGGAATTTGGGACAAGCAGTACGGGCATTCTTTTTCCGTCGGCTCCGCAGGCGCAGCGACTTCTTCGGGTTTCATGCGACGTAAAATATTAATCCCTTTAACCAGCAGGAAAATACATACGGCAACGATGAAGAAGTCCAGCAATACGTTAATAAACTGGCCGTACGCGATAACGGCTACGCCGTATTTGGTCGCATCGGTAAGGGTGTGGATGTCGTGCGTCGTAACGCCTGCCGGCAAAGGCTTGTCCGAACCCAAGTTAATGAATAAGTCCTTGAAATCCGCGCCGCCGAGCATACGCCCGATGGGAGGCATGATGATATCGTTGACGAGAGAGGTAACGATTTTGCCGAAGGCACCGCCGATAATAACACCGACTGCAAGATCGATTACATTCCCTTTAATGGCGAATTCCTTGAACTCCTGAATGATTTTTCTCATAATAAAACTCCTCCTACAGTGACAATGGAGCTGATTCTTTCGCAGAAAGCATTCTACTTCCTACTATAACCAAACTCTATGCAATCTACTCTACTATATTAGTCGATCTTGCTTCTGATAGAAAGTGTAGCAGTCCAAGAGGACCAAATTGGTATCTAGAAAAATGCAACTTCCCTCCCCGGTGCGCCGTAGTAGGCTTAAGCAATAATTAATCCAACGATAAGAGCGAAGGGATGGATGACATGTTTAATCGTTTATTGGCCAGTATTGGAATTGGTTCCGCCAAAATCGATACGCTTCTTGAAAAGTCACAATACGTGCCTGGCGAAGAGGTCCGGGGTGTAGTCAATATTCGAGGGGGAAACGCTCCGCAAAACATAGATACCATTCAAATGTCAGTCATGACCGAATACATCCGCGAAAGCAACGACAATAGATTCAGACAGCACGGGGAAATCGGGCGCTATGATGTGAGTACGCCTTTTACCCTGGAGGCTGGCGAGACCAAGGAAGTGCCTTTCAGCTTCCGCTTGCCGTATCAAACGCCGCTTACGATTGGCAGAGCACCCGTATGGGTAAAAACCGAGCTGGAGGTGCGCGGCGGCGTTGATCCGGGGGATAACGACCGGATCGATGTTCTGCCTACCAGCGCCATTAACACGGTGTTTCATGCTCTGGATCTTCTTGGTTTCCGGCTGCGTCAGGCGGAATGCGAATATTCCCCGCGGCATGGCGGCGAAATGCCGTTTGTGCAGGAGTTTGAATTTGTGCCAACCGGCCAGTTCCGAGGTCAGCTCGATGAGCTGGAGGTTATGTTCTATTCTTCCGATCGCGAGCTGGAGCTGCTGCTTCAGGTTGACCGAAGAGCGCGGGGGCTAGGCGGTTTGTTTGCGGAGGCGCTTGACCTGGATGAGACGTTTGTACGCTGCAGATTTACCGAAGAGCAGCTGCAGGCAGGACCGGCGGTTATTGCCCGTCAGCTGTCTGAGCTGATCGCCAGAACGATCTAGCTGTTTGGCTGGGGAAGATGAATGGTCGGGACGGTCCGAGATGCTTCCGTAAGGGCGTCTCGGGCTTTTTTTTGCGTGAATCCGGGAAGGGTAGGCGATTCGCGGCCAAAGAACGGCGGGAGCCGCAATTTTATTTTGATTCAGCCTCCAATCCTTTGGTTAATAAGGGGAAAACCTTGGCTATTTTAGCGTTTGTGGCATAATAAAGGGAAGACAAGGAAGGGCGAGTCTCGCTCATGAAGGAGAAGTTAGTATGACGATTGGAGCGCGGGTGCTCAAGACGGGCATGGCAGTCGCACTTGCCATCTACCTGAGCGGAATGTTTGGGTTTGCATCACCGCTTATTACAACGGTCGCAGCCATTCTGACCATACAGCCGTCCATTTACCGCTCTTGGCAGCAGGTGCTGGATCAGTTCCAGACGAATCTGCTGGGAGCCGCGATGGCACTGGCTGCTATGAAGCTGTTTGGGCAAACGCCGATTGCGGTAGGACTTGTATGTATCTTAGTTATTCTGGTAAGTATCCGGCTGAAAATGGAGACAACCATCGGCGTTACGCTGGTGACGGTAGTTGCGATTATGGAAGCGCACGGCCAGGTAACCACGGTGGCGCTTGAGAGGTTCCTAATGGTATTGGCGGGAATGGGAGCGGCATTTACCGTCAATGTGCTTGTATTCCCGCCGCGGCCGAGAAAGCAGTTCACCGAGCAGGTGCATCATGCCTTCTCCGAGATGTCGCTGCTTCTTCGGACCGCGATCTCGAACGAGATGAAGGAGCAGGTATACCGCAAGGAGAAAGAGAAGCTGCACAAGAGACTGCGCAAGCTTGAGGACAGCTACAACCTGTTCGAGGAAGAACGGAAGATTTTGGCCCGCACGAAAATCAGCCATGCCCGCCAGCTGCTGGTGTCCAAGCAGATGATCAAGGCGCTGCAGAAGGGATCGGACTTGCTGGAGGTCGTAGAGGAGCATTACTTTTCCGTGCCGAAGGCTGGCGATTGGGCCGCTCGCTTCGACCGTCAAATCGAGGATTTGACGAAGTACCATGAATCGATCGTGCTGAAGATCGAGAACAAGATGAAGCCGAACATGTCCTTGGAGCCTGGCGAGGAGCGGGAGGCACGCCTTGTTGCCGAGCTTACCGACTATGTCCGCGAGGACCCGGACGAACATAAGCGGCTGATCTTCGTCGCCTCCGCACTGTTCGAATACGCCTATCACCTGCGGCGACTGGAGAAGCTGGTCGACCATATCCAGCGCCCCCACGGCGAAGCCGAAGAGCGCCGCAGCGCCGAAAAGGCCGATGCCGCGGCGGTTCGGGAGTAGGTTGCTGTATTCTTTAACTGGTGCGTGGACGGAAATAAGAGGGAAAAACCGTGTTACAGAGGTGCGGACGCTCGAGCGCGCGGTTAAAGTAGCCCAATAAGACGGAAAAACCGTGCTACAGCCGGTGAACGGATGATCTGACTGGTGCAAGCGCGAAATAAGAGAGAAAAACCGTGCTACAGGGGTGCGGACGCTCGAGTGCAGGGTTAAAGCAGCCCAAATAAGAGGGAAAAACCGTGCTGCAGCCGGTGAACGGATGATCTGACTGGTGCAAGGCGCGAAATAAGAGAAAAAAACAGTGCTACAGAGTTGCGGACGCTCGAGCGCGGGGTTAAAGCAGCCCAATAAGACGGGAAGACCGTGCTACAGCCGGTGAACGGATGATCTGACTGGTGCAAGGCGCGACATAAGAGGGAAAAACCCGTGTTACAGTGGTGCGGACGCTCGAGCGCGGGGTTAAAGCAGCCCAAATAAGAGGGAAAAACCGTGCTGCAGCCGGTGAACGGATGATCTGACTGGTGCAAGGCGCGAAATAAGAGGAAAAAACCGTGTTACAGGGGTGCGGACGCTTGAGCGCGGGGTTAAAGCAGCCCAATAAGACGGAAAAACCGTGCTACAGCCGGTGAACGGATGCTGCCACCCTAACGATGCGCGACATCGTTAAGCATAATCGCCGGCACTGGCCCTTGGCCGTGGCCGGTCGGCTGAGTGAGCAGCCGACCGAAGAAGACCCCCTCATCCAATGAGGGGGTCTTCTTCGGCGTTTTGCTCAGCTGCAGCGCAGGGGAAAGGGGTAGAGGGAATGTGTCTCCTGAGGAGCGCAGCGTCTGCCTTTGTGTACAGTTTGCAACATGACAATGTTGTTCACGCAAAGTGTACGCAACAGCAGCCGAAGGAGATACATTCCCGTCACCCCCGATCCCAAGCCGCCCAAGCCGCCAGCAAACGAAAACCTAAGAATCCGTCTTATTGCTCCCCTTATGGCGACGCGGATGCTGCATATGAGCTTCCGGATCATCATCGTCGTCTTTTGCAATCAGACGCGGATCGGTACGGCCCTCGTGGTGATTGTCGAAATCAAGCTCGACAAGCTCCCATTCGGTATTGCCGTTCTGCGGATCGGCGGGGAATACTTCACCGCGTTCGAGCTTTTCTACGCGGCCGATATCATTTTTATAAACACCCGACACCTCGACATGCTCGCCTGTCATCGGCTCCATTTGATTATGCTGCTGCTCTTGCTCGCTCATGGCCCACTCGTCCTTCCTTCGCTTATAATCCGTGCTTCGGTACCGCTGCTGCATCGGCTTCAGATTGCTTCTGACTAGCCTGCTCTTTTCCTTTGCCGGTACGGTCGGCTAATGATTGCGCTTTGCTGGCTTCGACTTGTTTATGGGACGGCCATTCACCTGACATGCTGCCATCCTCCTTTCGGCAGTTAATCCTTTAGAAGTGTGCCACGAAAGGAGGTTATGTATGAGCAGCCCGGGCCAAGAGGAACAAATTACTGCTTAATTCACATGATAGCGGGATTCGATTTTTTTACCGCCGAACCACATAACGATAATAACGGCACAGGTAACGAAGATGCGCCAAGGCTCTTCGCGGAAGCTGCCGATATTAAAGCTGATCAGCGAGATGCTTAAAATCATGACCCCTTTGCCAAGCACGGTCGCAAGGACAAAAGTTCGCAATGAGATTTTGCTGAAGCCCGAAACGATATTAATGATTGACGACGGGGAGAACGGGAAACAGGCCAGCAGAAAAAGCGGCGTAAAGCCTTTTTGATCGACCCATCGGAAGAACCGCTCGGTTTTGGGAAACCTGCGTTCGATTCTGGACTTTACATTCTTCCCCAGCTTGCGGCTGATCAGAAATACGCAGATTGCTCCGATGGACACTCCGATCCAGGAGAGCAGAAAGCCCAGCCACAGCCCGAAAATATTCGCGTTAGCCGCTACAATGACAATCAAGGGAAGGAAAGGCAGGAACGATTCGAGAAGCGGCAGCAGAATGCCGGGCAAAATGCCAAACTGCGAATAACTTTCCAGCGTTCGCTGCAAATGCTCAAGGTCCAGACTTTTCATTTGGACGTACAAATTATTCATGCTCTCCATCACATGCATTGTTGTTACCTACCCCACTTAACCCCAACCGGGAAAATATTTCGTTCTTCCTCATTTGCCGTTCATCTTGGTTGCCGGGATCAGCACGTACAGCAGGGCAATGAGTCCAAACAGCGCGGCGCTTACCCAAATAACCGTGCGAGAGCCAAAGCTTGCGGCGAGAATTCCTCCGGCCAGAGGACCAACCATGCCGCCAAGACCTTCAACGGTCGATAGCAGTCCCCAGCCCAAGCCTTCCTGTTTGGGAGGCACATAAGCCGCTAACAAAGCATTCCAAGCCGGTAGAATAGCTGCATAAGACAAACCAAGAATTACGACAATAACTAAACAATACCAAAACGGAAGCCGCCATGCCAACATATAGAGCCCGGCAGCAAAAATGGCAAAGCCAAAAATAAGAAACCACTTCTTGCCTCCAAGCTTGTCCGATAACCGTCCCATCGGAATAAGACCGGCTGCAGCGCACACGCCTCCGGCTGATAGCAGAAGGGAATATTGCGCGCCCGCAAAGCCAAGCTCGCTTTCCGCGAAGCTTGGTAGGACGGGAACAAGCATGCTGGCGCCCGCCGTCTGCAGGATCATGCCCGGCAGAAGCATTCGCATAGCTTTTATACGTTCCATTAAGGCAACAAGTTGCCGTTTTAACGGAATGGCCTGGATCTGCTGCCCGCCGGCTTTTGCGCTGTTCATAAAAAAGGCTAAAAACGCCGCAAAGATCGAAAGAATGAGCAGCAGGAAGTACGTGCCGTTAACATAATAGTCGAGCAAAATATTGCATACGATAGGGCCGGCGCCTAGCCCGGTAAGCCAGACGGTGTACAGAAAGCCCATTTGGCTGGCCCGGTTATCGTCGGAGACCTTTGTCAGGCAGACGATCCAGATGGGCGACATGCCGATGCCGTACAAAGCGGCAGCAAGTATAAACAGCCAAGCTACATTGGCGAACTGAATCAGAAACACGCCTGCGAGCGAGATTAGCAAGCCTGTCCGCACAACAAACCGGATCGAGAACCGGTCGAGCAGATAGCCGATGACCATCTTTAGCAGCGTGTCCGTCAAATAATGCGCCGTAATCGCGATGCCGATAACATCCAGAGATAAACCCAGGACCTTCGTTCCATAAATGGGGAGCAGGCTGATCAGCACCGCGCCCCGTACGAATTCCACCAAAAACAAGATAACGGAGATGAGTCGCATCTCCGCTCCGAATCTCATCCCCACATTTTTCACCAGCGGTCAGGCTCCTTTACGATTTCACCCTTAACTATAGCGTTGACCAAATTTTGCATTCCAACCGCATTCTTGCAAAATATGATGGGCAATGCTGTCTGCAGCCGCATCCTCCGTCCGGAGGCGCTGTACCGCCAATCTGCAGCGCTGCAGCTGTTCGGGGTTGCGGATAAGCTTCATGATAGCAGCCGCCAGTTCTTCGGGGTCGTAGCTGATGGTGGCGGCTCCTTTGGATTGCAGGTAACGGGCATTCTTTTTTTCTTGGCCGGGAACAGGCCTGTAGAGGAAGAGCGGCAGCCCGGCCCATATCGCTTCGGCAAGCGTAACGCCGCCCGGTTTGGAGACGAGACAGGTTGCAAGAGACATCAGCTCATGAACCTGATCCACAAAGCCAAACAAATGAAGTCGGTCCGCCGAAGGGTGATATCTAAATTGGTCGGCTATTGAAGATCTCAGCAGGTTATTACGCCCGCAGACAAGCGCAATTTGCGCGTGTGGATGTTGTTCAAGGAGAAGGCGGCAGAGCTCATCGCAATCCGGCATGACGCCTTGTGCGCCAGGCATAAGAAGGATGACGGGCTGCTCGGGGTGAAGTCCGTATTTTTCGAATAGCTCGAAGGAAGGAGTGAGGCTGCTCTGAAAGCCGCGTCCAAGCGGTATGCCGGTAACGGATACGCGGCCAGGATGTATGCCAAGCGAGCCTAACTCCTGCTTCAGATCGTCGGTAGCGACAAAATATCGGCCGATACCGGGATGCACCCAGCGGCGGTGCAAATCAAAATCGGTAATAACCGTGTAGGTAGGGATAGAAGCTCCAGGGTGGATCGTCTTGCTGAGCCGGCGGCGGTGAAGAGCGGGCAGCGCGAAGAAAGGGAAGGTATGTATCACCGCATCGGGTTGTTCTTTTTGCAGCAGCTTCTTAATCTTGTCGCGGCCAAAGGAGTGAAGGAAGCCGCCGAACAGGGAGTTATGCTTCATGGGCCGCGTAACATCATAGACCCAGCCGTACAAATGAGGGATATGCGTATAGCTTTTCAAATACACCCGTCTTGTCATCTCGTTCAGCCAAGGGTGAGATTCGGCCATCAGATCAACCATGACGGTGCGGTTATTACCCGCCTCTTCCAGCGCGTCACGGATCGCTTTGGCGGCCTGCAAATGGCCTTCCCCATACGAAGCATACAAAATCAGCACCTTAGGCTGATAGCCGTTATTAGCACGAACCAATAGATGCACACCTCCTGCCGCAAGTATAGCGGAACAATGTCAACGCATTGTGATCATGTTGGTTCCCTCATGTTAATTTTGTATAATGGTACATGTATCCAAAATTTAATCTGAGATTTTCCTTGGGTTGCCGCATGCGCAGCAGGGAAAACTCACAAAGTGGGAGTGAATCGGAAGATGAAGTACACTTATCTGGGCCAGTCTGGCCTTCGTGTAAGCCGGCTTTGCTTGGGAACGATGAATTTTGGCGTTGATACGGACGAGAAGGAAGCTTTCCGCATTATGGATGCGGCGCTTGACGCAGGCATTAATTTTTTTGATACCGCAAATATTTACGGCTGGGGCGAGAATTCCGGCCGCACGGAAGAAATCATGGGACGCTGGTTCGCAAAAGGCGGCGGTCGCCGCGAGAAAACAGTGCTCGCTACCAAAGTATACGGCGACATGCATGATCCTTATGACGGTCCAAACCGTGAAGCAGGTCTTTCTGCCTATAAAATTCGCCGCCATCTGGAAGGCTCGCTGCGCCGTCTGCAAACGGATCATATCGAGCTGTACCAGATGCATCACGTCGATCGGAACGTGAACTGGAACGAGCTGTGGGGAGCTTTCGAAACGGCTGTTCATCAGGGCAAAATCGGCTATGTGGGGTCGAGTAACTTTGCAGGCTGGGATATTGCGGTGGCGCAAGGGGAAGCCAAGGCGAGAGGTGCTCTTGGTCTGGTCTCCGAACAGCATAAATACAATTTGCTTTGCCGTCTGCCCGAGCTGGAAGTGCTTCCGGCTTCGAAGGCGCTTGGTCTCGGCGTTATTCCGTGGAGCCCGCTGGATGGAGGCATGCTGTCCGGCAGTCACCGCCATGGCGGTGCGGGCAGAAGAAGCGGCGAGAGAAACGAGCGCTTCGCGCAGGTGAAGCCGCAGCTGGATGCGTACGGGGCGTTATGCGATGAGCTCGGAGCGCCGGAGGATCTGGTATCGCTGGCATGGCTGCTTGCGAACCCTGCCGTTACGGCACCGATTATTGGGGTGCGCACGCTGGAGCAATTCGAGCGTTCGCTGCGCGCGGTTGAGCTGACGCTTGACGAGTCGACGCTGAAGCGGATCGACGAGATTTTCCCGGGTCCAGGCGGAGACGCGCCGAAAGCCTACGCTTGGTAAAAGTACAACAAGCGGTAAGCCGTCGGCGCGCCGTATAAAGCCTATGATTAGATCAAGAGATTAAAGAGGACAGGGTCTTTGTTCAGTTCGACAAACTGGAAGCCTTTCTTCTGCATCCGCCCGATAAGCGCCGCGTAGTCCTCGCGCTGCTTGAGCTCAATGCCGACAAGGGCCGGTCCGTTGTCTTTATTATGCTTCTTCGTGTATTCGAATCGAGTAATGTCGTCATTTGGGCCAAGAACATCATCGAGAAACTCTCGGAGCGCTCCTGCTCGCTGTGGAAAGCTAAGCATGAAATAATGCTTTAGTCCTTCATAGATGAGCGAGCGCTCTTTGATTTCCTGCATCCGGTCGACATCGTTGTTGCCGCCGCTGATGACGCAGACTACCGTTTTGCCCGCAATTTCATCGCGCAGAGCATCAAGCGCGGCGATTGGCAAAGCGCCGGCCGGCTCCGCGACAATAGCGTTCTCGTTGTACAGATCAAGAAGGGTGGTGCAGATCTTGCCCTCCGGAATGGTTCGTACGTCATCGAGCAGCTCGCGGCAGATTGAGAAGGTAAGATCGCCGATCCGTTTGACGGCGGCACCGTCTACGAATTTGTCGATATGCTCAAGCGGCGTCACTTCTCCGGCATCCAAGGAGACGCGAAGCGACGGGGCGCCTTCCGGCTCAACGCCGATAACCTTGGTCTGAGGGGACACCGTCTTCACATAAGAAGCGATGCCTGCTACAAGACCGCCACCGCCAACGGATGCAAGCACATAGTCCGGCACCGTCTCCGCTGCTTCCATGAGCTCCTGGCCAACGGTTCCGTTGCCCGCGATGATCTTTGGATCATCAAACGGATGGATGAAGGCCATGCCGCTGCGCTTACTCTCGGCGATAGCTTCGGCATACGCATCGTCAAACGTATCGCCGGTCAAGATAACTTCGACAAAATCGCCGCCGAAGAAGGATACCTGGTTTACCTTTTGACGAGGGGTCGTGCTTGGCATATAGATTTTGCCCTGTACGCCAAGCGCCTGACAAGAGTAGGCTACCCCTTGGGCGTGATTGCCCGCGCTTGCGCAGACAACGCCCGCGGCAAGGCGCTCCGGCGGCAGGGAGCGCATGAGATGGTAAGCGCCGCGGATTTTGAACGAACGGACGATCTGCAGGTCCTCGCGCTTCAGGTATACGTTACAGCCGTAACGCTCGGAGAGAACGCGGTTGTATTGCAGCGGCGTGCGCGTAATGACATCCTTCAGATGCATTTGGGCATGAACGATATCTTCAAGTCCGATCTTGGAGGAATAGGATGATTGGAATTCCATAAATAAAAGTCACCTCGTTAATAGTCGCGATTCGACAAACACTAATGATTCATTATAGCATTATCTTTGTTGTTATGTAGGCGAAAAGGAGGTAGACAAAATGTTCCGCTGGCTGAAATGGTTGGCTATTATCGTGGTGCTGCTTGCTGCCATTGCCGCAGGCGGGGGATTATGGCTTAAATCCTATGTTGCTCCCGAGGAAAAGCTCGATTTATCTTATGATCCAGTCTCCATAAAGGATAAAGCAGTTGAGATGGTTGCGAATCTGAAACCGGAGATCGTGCTGTCGGAAGCGGATGTGAACAATCTGATCAAAAGCCAGCTGCAAAGCAGCCCCGCGTCGCTGCCCCCGGATATGACCCTGGACGGTGCGCGCTTTGAGGTGAACGGCGACAGGCTGATTGCCCATCTGAATATGACTTATCATGATATTTTGCCGGTAGGCATGCTTGCTACTTACAAGATGACCTGGCAGGCGCCGAATCTGACTTTCGAGCCTTTATCTTTGACCGTGAAGAACTATGACCTAGGGAAGGATAGGCTTGACCGGATCGTTGTCCCGATTGAGCTTCCAAGCCTGATTTCAATTGGCAATATGGAGTTCCAGCAGGATCAGATTGTGATCAAACTGCGGCTTCAACTGTAAGCTTGGCCTCTGTCCGTATGACAGAGGTTTTTCTTTTGCACAAAACGGCTCTCCTAAACAGTGGCTATATTGAACTTGCTAGAATTTACTCATATAATTAGAAAAAACGTTACGTTAAGGGATCATATCGTGGACAAAAAAATAGTGGATGTTGCGAAGCGTGCAGGCGTCTCCGCCGCTACGGTATCGCGGGTGCTTAACGAGAGCAGTCTTGTATCGGAGAAAACGAAAATAAAGGTGCTCAAAGCAATCGAGGAGATGGATTACCATCCGAATGCGGCAGCCAAGCATCTGCGTTCCCAGCGGACGATGACGCTTGGCATTATCGTTCCGGATATTAACGTCTCTTATTTCTCCGAGATTATTAAAGGAATTGAGAACAAGGCGTATGCGCATAAATATAAAGTACTCATTTGCGACTCGGATAACCAAATCGAGAAGGAAATGGAGTACCTGGGGCTCTTGCCAGACAAGACGGTTGACGGCATGATTCTCGTTACGCCTCGGGTCAGCGACGACATCATCAACGAGTATGTGCAGAAGGGTTATGTCATTGGCGTGGTCGGACGGGCAGTCGTACACGACAATATACTCAGCTGCAAGACGGATAACGTAAAGTTCTCGAATGAGGCGGTGCGTCATCTGGTTGAGCAGGGTCACCAGCAGATTGCTTATATCGGCGGTTATTCCGATTCCCTAGAGAACTATGAGCGGATGGAAGGCTACATGAAGGCTCTTAAGGAAGGGAAGATTCCGTTCCTGCCTACTTTGATTGACAATGGCGACTTCGAGGAGACCGGTGGCTACCAGGCGTTCAATCGTCTGCTTGAGCGCAATCAATCGTTTACGGCGGTCTATTGTGCCAATGACGAAATGGCGCTTGGGGTATACCGGGCCTGCCGGGAGAGGGGAATCCGCATTCCGGAGGATATGGCGATCGTTGGCGTCGATAATAACCGGATCACGGAATATTTGCTGCCTTCCCTCAGTACGGTGGAGCAGCCAAAATACGAGATGGGAGCCCATCTCACCGAGAAGCTGATCGCCCAGATGAACGGAAACGAACAAAGCGCGCAGAAGAAATATGTGATAGAGTCCAAGCTGATCAAAAGGGAATCATCCGGCTTTAAGCGCTAATAGTATTATAGAGAAAGAGCTTGGCTGGGTCGCCCAGCCAAGCTCTTCACATTGGAGCTGCCTTTTGGCAGCTTTTTTGATATAGGCTGCACGATCTGCAGGATATCTGCCCGTAACGGGCAGAATGGTTGAGTTATGCTGCACAGAGTGCAGGATATTGCGCCGATAGGGGCTCATTGGGGCTGGTTTTGCTTGATATCCTGTATTCCGTGCAGGATATTTCGAGTTACTGTGGCTATTTACAGCATTATGGTGCATTTCGTACAACGTAGGTCCGCGGCAGGACTTTCAACTAACTTATTACTTGGCTCGTACGCACCAGCATATGCTGCTGCTGGACTGGTTGATATAGGCTGCACGAAATGCAGGATATATGCTCGTAACGGGCAGAATGGGTGAGTTATGCTGCACAGAGTGCAGGATATTGCGCCGATAGGGGCTCATCAGGGCTGGTTTTGCCCGATATCCTGCATTCCGTGCAGGATATTTCGAATTGCCGTGGCTAATTGCAGCATTATGGTGCATTTCGTACAACGTAGGCGCGCGGCAGGACTTTCAACTAACTTATTACTTGGCTCGTACGCACCAGCATATACTGCTGCTGCCGGACCGAGTTATATGCTGCATGAACTGCAGGATATATGCCCGTAACGGGCAGAATGGGTGAGTTATGCTGCACAGAGTGCAGGATATTGCGCCGAATAGGGGCTCATTGGGGCTGGTTTTGCTTGATATCCTGCATTCCGTGCAGGATATTTCGAATTGCCGTGGCTAATTGCAGCATTATGGTGCATTTCGTACAACGTAGGCGCGCGGCAGGACTTTCAACTAACTTATTACTTGGCTCGTACGCACCAGCATATACTGCTGCTGCCGGATCGATTTATATGCTGCACGAAATGCAGGATATATGCCAATTACGGGCAGAATGGGTGAGTTATGCTGCACAGAGTGCAGGATATTGCGCCGATAGGGGCTCATCAGGGCTGGTTTTGCCCGATATCCTGCATTCCGTGCAGGATATTTCGAGTTACTGTGGCTATTTACAGCATTATGGTGCATTTCGTACAACGTAGGCGCGCGGCGGCCCCTCAACTAATTAATAGCTTGGCATGTATGCTGCACTTTGCCGTGCGACATCAGCAGACATCTAGAATGCGTTGCAAAATGTAATCGAAACGCAAAAACGGGGCAAATCCAAGCTTATTTTCAGAAAACGAGCGAATTTCCCCTCAACATTGTTATCGATTTCACAAACATTTGATTTACGTCATCATTCACTAAAACAAAGGAAAGCCTATAACTACGCGGTTTCCGCGGTATTCTGAAAAAAATCCGGACAAACTTTGAAAAATGTTATTGAAATCGATTTCAGCACGTGCTAATATCGGTTTATAAAAGTCAGGCAAAAAGAAAGTGATGCAATGAACGACAGTAAGATCATTGACGTAGCGAATCGCGCTAAAGTGTCCGTAGCAACGGTATCAAGAGTACTGAATCGAAGCGAGCTAGTAAGCGAGAAAACGAAGAAGCGGGTGCTCGAGGCCATTCAGGAGATGAACTACACGCCGAATGCCATGGCGAAGAACCTGCGGTCCAAGAAGACAATGAAGATTGGCGTTGTTGTCGCGGACATTGAGGTTTCTTATTTCGCGGAGATTATTAAAGGCATCGAGAATATGGCAAACTCTCTCGACTACAACGTCATTATCTGCGATGCGCAGAACAAGAAGCAGAAGGAGCTCGAATACGTTTCCCTGCTGCAGAACAGAACCGTTGACGCCATGATCTTCGTTACCCCCGAGATGATGAGCAAGGAACTCATCGCTCTGGTGGAGGATGGCTACAGCGTTGGCGTAATCGGGAGAAATATCGACCATGAACAAATTCCTTGCGCCTTCACCGATAACGTGAAGATAGCCAGGGACGTTGTTAATCATCTGATCGGGCAGGGGCATGAGAAGATCGCGTTCCTGAGCGGATACGCGGATGCCATCGACAGCTACGAACGTCTTGAAGGTTATATGAAAGCGCTTCGGGACGCAGGGATGCCCTTCGTACCGGATCTCATCGACAACGGAGATTTCAATGAAGACGGCGGTTATCTCAGCTTCATGCGGCTGCGCGAGAAGAATGATGACTTTACGGCGATCTTTACGGCTAACGACGAGATGGCCTTAGGCGTGTACAAAGCCTGCAAGCAGTTATCGATCCAGGTGCCGCATCAGCTGGCGATTGTAGGCGTTGATAATATCAGGCTTACGAAGTACATTGTGCCTCGTCTCAGCACGGTGGATCAGCCCAAATACACGATGGGGGCGCTGCTCACGGAGAAGCTGATTGACCAGATGAACAACAATGAGTTTAAGGACAAACGGACCTTCAAGGTCGAGTCCAAACTGCTGATCCGGGAATCGTCCATGTTCGACAGAAATCCCGTGAAGAGCAGCGAAGCTTCGCAGTAAAGCCTCTTTTTTTGCAGAGGAAAGAAATCGATTACATTTTCAACTTATTCAGCTTATTTTGAAGTCACGGAGGAATGCCGGTATGAAAGGTTTTTTCCAGGAGCTCGTACGGAATCGAATTTTGTTCCTCATGATTGCGCCTGCCTTGTTATTCTTTATTGTCTTTGCCTACGTTCCGATGGTGGGGGTCTACTACGCGTTCACCCGGTTCAGCTTTGACGGCGGGTTGTTCGGGGGGGAGTTCATCGGATTCAAGAACTTCGAATTCCTGTTCAACTCGGGGGTGTTGTGGAATCTGACGAAAAATACGGTGCTCTACAACATCGCCTTCATTATTATCAGCAACGTCCTGCAGCTGGCGTGCGCGATCTTCCTAAGCGAGCTGCCGGGCAAATGGTTCAAGAAATCGACGCAGTCCATTATGTTCCTGCCGTTCTTCGTTTCGTTCGTCCTTGTAGGCGCTTTCGTATTTAACCTTTTCTCGAATGCGGGCGTTGTGAACACGATGCTGACGTCGCTGGGCCTGCAGCCTTACGACTTCTACCTGCATACGGCGCCGTGGAAATACATCATCGTCTTCTTCCATGTATGGAAAGGGCTTGGCTACGGTACGGTTATCTACCTGGCGGCGATTATGAGCGTCAGCGATGAGTACCACGAAGCGGCCAAGATCGACGGAGCAAACATCTTCAAGCGGGTTAGGCATATTACCCTTCCGCTGCTTGTGCCGACGTTTATCCTGCTGATCCTGCTCAGCCTCGGCGGCATTCTGAAAGGCCAGTTCGACCTGTTCTACCAAATCATCGGCAACAACGGCATGCTTTACAACTCGACCGACATTATCGATACGTACGTATACCGCTCGCTTGCGGTTAACTTCGATATCGGCATGGGTACGGCAGCCGGTCTTTATCAATCGCTCTTTGGCTTCGTGTTAATTATCTTGGTTAACTATATCATTCGGAAAGTGCAGAAGGACTACGCACTGTTCTAAGGAGGGAATCGACATGAAAATTAAAATGGAAAGAGCAACAATCGTCTTTAACATCATTGGTTACGTGTTGATCACCATTCTGACCGTGCTGTGCCTGCTGCCGTTCCTGCTCATCGTCTCCGGCTCGTTTACGCCGGAGATCCAGATTATATCGAAAGGCTTCAGCCTTATTCCGGAGACCTTCTCCCTGGATGCCTACAAAGCCGCATTCAGCAATCCGAAGCAAATTCTGGAAGGCTACAAGGTAACGATCTTTATTACGGTTGCCGGTACGGCCATTGGCTTGTTCCTGACCTCCATGGCGGGCTTCGTTCTGTCCCGCAAAGATTTCAAATACCGTGATCAGCTGTCGTTCTTCATCTATTTCACGACGCTGTTCAGCGGCGGCCTGATTCCTTGGTACATCCTGATCACCAAGCACCTTGATTTAAAAGATACCTATATGGCGCTTATCGTGCCGTCGCTCCTGAGCGCATGGAACATCATCCTCATGAAGAACTTCATGAAGTCGATTCCGGATTCGATCGTTGAATCGGCCAAGATTGACGGCGCGGGCGAGTTTACGATCTATCTGAGACTGATCCTGCCGCTTTCCGGTCCCGGTCTTGCCACAATCGGCTTGTTTATGGCACTCGGTTACTGGAATGACTGGTTCATGGCGAATTTGTTCATTACAAGCGAATCCCATTACCCGCTGCAGTTCCTGTTGTACAAGATTCTCGCAAGCGCAGCCGTCCTGAAGACAAACGTGGCAGGCAACCTGTCTCCTACGTTCCAGCCTCCGGCCGAGACGCTCAAGATGGCCGCAGCCGTTATCGCGACCGGTCCTATCGTATTCTTGTACCCGTTCGTTCAGCGCTTCTTCGTAAAAGGGCTGACGATCGGCGCCGTGAAAGGTTAGAACCGGTCCCAAGGCCGGCTAACATATAGGTTCACTAAATAAAAGGAGGAGTCATCAAGCATGAAAAGAAAGATAAAAACAATGGGCACTGTGCTCGTTTCGACGGCTATTATGGCAAGTATGCTTGCAGCCTGCGGTTCCGACAACAACAACAATTCGAACAAATCCTCGAATGCAAGCGCGAATCCGGGTACGGAAGCAAGCTCGAACACAGGCACGGATGCAAAAACTCCGGACACTTCGAAAAAGGTTCAATTGACTTGGTACCTGCTCGGCGATCCGGCTCCGGACCAGGAGAAGGTTGTTGCGGAATGGAACAAAATGCTTGAGCAAGACTTGAATACGACCGTTAAGCTGAACTTCACGACGTGGACAGACTGGCAGACCAAATACAACCTGCTGCTTGCTTCCGGCGAGAAAGTTGATATGATCTTCGCTTCCTCATGGGCGGACTTTTATAAATTCGCAAACCAAGGCGCCTTTATGCCTCTGAACGACCTCTTGCCAACATACGCTCCTACAACTTGGAGCAGCGTATCGGAGCAGGACTGGAAGGAAGCTACGGTTAACGACAAAATCTATGCGATTCCCGCAACTTATCCGGAATATACGCCGGACGGACTTGTGTACCGTGACGACTGGAGACAAGAGCTTGGTCTTCCCGAGATCAAGGACGTTGACTCCATCGAGGCTTACCTTGACGGCGTGAAGAAATCCAAAGGCATCACTCCAATTAACGGCAAAGCTTACAACGAAGTATTCACGATGTTCAAAGCATTCGAAGGCTACCAGCAAATCGGCGGCGACAGCGGCGTAATCGCAGCGAAATCGTACGACACTCCGCGCGATATCGTAGCTTATCCGTTCACTCCGGAGTTTGAGCAATGGGTGAAGAAGATGAAGACTTGGTCGGAGAAGGGCTTCTGGAAATCCGATACCCTGTCTGACCAAAAAGAAGCCGGCGACGCAATCAAAACCGGTCAAGGTGCTGTGTACTGGCGTAATGCTCCGGGTGCAGGCGGCTTCATCACGGGTATGGAAAAATCCAATCCGGATATCAAGCTCGGCTACTTCCCGTTCAGCCGTTTCCACAACCTGACTGTACCTACGCTGTCGGTTAACAACGCAATGGCTATTCCTAAGAGCGCGCCTAACGCAGAGCGTTCCCTGATGGTTCTCGACAAGCTGCGCAGCGATCCGAAGTACTATGATCTCATGAGCTACGGTCTTGAAGGCACGGACTACTCGATGGATGCAGACGGCAAGCATATCGTTACGCCTCCTGCCGGCGTAGAGGCAAAAGACTTCAAAGGCTATGGTATCGCAAGCTGGGGCTACCGCGTGGAATCGATGGAACGCGTGAAGCAAGCCGGCGGATGGGAAGGGTTCGACGCTCTTCTTGAAGAGTTCAAATCGCAAAGCAAACCAAACATCTTCGCGCAAGTTATCATGGACTACGCTCCTGTGAAATCGCAGCAAGCAGCCGTTAACTCGGTTATTCAGCAATACGGCATGCCTCTGATGATGGGTCTTGTTCCCGACGTGGATAAGGCGCTCGCGACTTACCGCAAACAGCTGGAAGCAGCCGGCGTGAACGATGTATTGAAATACGTACAAGAGCAAGCGAACAAATCGTTTGACGCGCAAGGAATAAAATAATAGGTTTTGCATGACCAAGGGGGATGTGTGACCTGTGCGTAAGGGATCGGCGTACGCATTCGTCCTCATCCTCCTTTTTATTTTTCACTCAATTAAAGAGAGACAGGAGAGACATCATGCTGAAGACAACCTTAACGCTGGAAAAAGTAAATGGCGTAAATGTTCCGTTTCAGAACGGTATTCCGGTACCTTCCTTCGAGCCCCAGACAAGAGGCAAGATCACGCTGAACGGCGAGTGGCAGAAGCGCCGCCTGTCGATGGATCACGATTTCTCGATGGCGGACCGCAGCGAGAGCTGGCTGAAGGAACTGGAGAGCCGGGAAGGGGATTACGTCCGCGGTACAGCGTCCGAGCTGTGGCAGCCGCATGCGGTTCCTTCGCCGGAGAACAAGCTGACCGGCTTGCCTGAAGCGAATGCGGCGGAAACGTATGAGGACGGCGTCTGGTACCGCAGAGCGTTCACGATTGCAAGCAAAAATGAAGGTTATGCTTACACGCTCAAATCGCTTGGCATCAGCTATGTGGCGGATATTTGGATCAACGGGGAATGGGTGGGCTGCCATGAAGGCGGATTTACTCCGTTTGCCTTTGATCTAACGGCCTATTTGCGCACGGGAGACAATGAGATCCGCATCCGCGTCGATAACCCGCCATGGGGAAGCCGGAATGATACGATTCCGGCCGTTGCGGGAACGGATTTTTTCAATTATACGGGCATTATTCATGATCTTTATATTGAAATCACTCCTCAGGCCGCGATTGTCCGGGCGGATATCGTTCCGCTGGATGTCAGCGGCAGGTTGGATGTGAAGGTTGTGCTGCATAACCGCGGCAATGATGCGGTTCAGGTAGGACTGGAAGGCAGTCTGCTGGAGGCAGACCCGGAAGCGCCTAACTTCCTGCTATCCCCGCTGGCTTCCTCGCTTATTGGCGTGCCGGCCGTTACGGATAAACCGATGCATACTGAACTCACCTTGCAGCCGGATGAAGCGAAGGTTGTGCAATTCGAAATCACTGTCCGGGATCCTAAGCTGTGGTCAGTCTGGCAGCCATATCTGTATGTCGCTACCTTCCGGCTGACAGCGGCAGGATCCACGACTCTGGCGCAGGACTCATTCAGCACGCAATTCGGCATCCGGACGGTACGGACGGATAAGACCCGAATTCTGCTCAATGAGCAATCCGTCTTTATGGCCGGTATCGCCCGTCATGAGGAATGGCCGGATACCGGACGCACGGCGGCTTGGGAGCGGATTCGCACGGATCTGGAGCAGATTCGCGAGTTAAACGTGAATATGGTTAGAACCGGACATTATCCAAACCATGTGTATACGTATCTGCTGCTTGACCGGATGGGCTTTATGGCGATGAGCGAGATTCCGCTCTGGCAGTTCGAGACCGAGCATTATGAGGCGCAAAACGAGAAACGTCTTGCCGATCAGATGTGGCGCGAGATGGTATTCTCCCAGTATAACCGTCCGTCCGTGCTTATGTGGAGTACGCAAAACGAATCCAAGGACGTATGGCTTCGCCTCGCTTACAACGAACGCCTTGTCCGTGACTTAAGAGAGAATTACAACGATGGCCGCCTCCTGACGCAAAGCTCTGCCGCCGACCAGCCGGGTCCGCATGATCCGTCGATGGCGCCGCTGGATGTTGCCGCCTGGACGATGTACTTTGGCATTTTCCATGGCGGGACGTATTACGAGGGAACACGGCAGTTCCTAGAGGAAGCAAACCGCTTCTTCCCGGATAAACCCATCCTTAATACCGAGTTCGGCCATTGGTCCTCCGGCGGCAATGAAGGCGAGCAGGTCCTAACTTATGAAGAAACGCTTCGCGCCTTGATGGAGAAAGGGACTTTGAGCGCAGAGGGAGAGGACAATCCGGACGGCTATGTAGCCGGCATCGATTTCTGGATTATGTACGACTGGTACGTGAACCACAACAACTGGATCGATACGTTTGGCATTATTCATATGGACCGCAGCACGGAGAAGCCGGTTGCACCGCTCATCCGCCGCGATTATGGAGCAATTACCCGTCATAAGGGCGGTTTGGGTCAAAAGCTGGAGGGAGCGGCGAATGAGAAGGTTTAGCACGGTTATACTTCCCGTCTTGCTGGTAGCTTTGCTGGCCACGGCCTGCAGCAACGGGAACTCAGGCCGTTCAGGCTCTGCCGACGGACAGGTTCAGGTTTGGCTGACGACTCCGGACAAGAGCAAGCTGCTGCAGCAGGAGGAAAGCCTGAAGCTGACGAAGGCCAAGGATTCCGAAGAGAATGTCATTACGATCGATGACCGGAAGGTTTATCAGCAAATGGATGGCTTTGGCGCTTCCATGACGGATTCCTCGGCTTGGCTTATTGCGAATAAGCTGAACGATTCGCAGCGGGAAGAGCTGATGAACAAGCTGTTCGACCATGATAAGGGAATTGGCATCAGCTATATGCGCGTGCCGCTTGGGGCATCGGATTTTGCCGTAAAGAACTATACCTTCGACGATATGCCGGCCGGTCAAAGCGATCCGGAGCTGAAAAACTTCTCTATCGATCACGATAAGGAATACATCATTCCGACGCTTCAACAGGCGCTTAAGATTAACCCGGAGCTGAAGCTGATGGGTAGTCCGTGGAGCGCTCCGGGCTGGATGAAGACAACCGATTCCGTGATCGGGGGGAGCCTGAAGCCCGATGCTTATGAGCCGTTTGCGAATTATTTTGTCAAAATGATTCAGGGCTACGAAGCGGAAGGCGTACCGTTTGATGCGATTACCCTTCAGAACGAACCGCATTATACGCCGGATGATTATCCGGGCATGAGGATGGAGCCGGTCGAGCAGGCCGAGCTGATCAAGAACTTTGTTGGTCCTGCCTTCGAGAAGAACAGCATCAAGTCCAAGATCGTCGTTTGGGATCATAACTGGGATGAGCCGTATTATCCGCTGACCATTCTGAACGATCCGGATGCCTCGAAATACGTAGACGGAACAGCCTTCCACGGTTATGCGGGAGAGGTTGGCAATCAGGCGCAGGTGCATGACGCGCATCCGGACAAAAATCTCTATTTCACGGAAAGCAGCGGCGGCGCTTGGTCAACGGACTTTGGCGGCAACCTGAAATGGGATATGGAAAATCTGATTATCGGCGCAACCCGCAACTGGTCGAAGGTAGTCTTGAAATGGAATCTAGCGCTCGACGAGAATTATGGGCCCACGATTGGCGGCTGTAAGGATTGCATGGGCGTCGTAACGATTAATCAAGGCTCCGGCGATGTGGCGTTTAACTCGGAATACTATTCGTTTGGCCATGCGAGCAAATTCGTGAAATCCGGTGCATACCGCATTGAATCCGGCGAATCGGTGAGCGGGGAGATCGAGCAGGTTGCCTTCAAGAATCCGGACGGCACGATCGTACTGGTTGCGCTAAACGCGGCAAGCGAAGACAAAGAACTGAAGGTTAAGCTCGGCGGCAAATCGTTTGCTTACACGATGCCGGCAGGCGCGGTGGCTACGTTTGTATGGCCGGGAACGGCTAACAGCAAATAACAAAACAAAGTGGGATAGAGGAGGAGACGCAAATGTCTGCAATACTCAAAACGGCAGTAACCACAAAAGAAGTTGAGGTGTGGCTCAGCTCGGAAATGACCCCGGGGAATACCCGCTGGTTTGAAGGGCCAACGGACCCGGCCTATGCGTTGAGCGGGCAGCCGAAGCTGGCGTTAACCGCTCCTTCCGTCTCGGATCAAACTACGATTCTGGTAACGCCTGCCCATTCGTATCAACAGATGCTGGGCATCGGGACTTCGGTGGAAGAGACAACGATCAACAATCTGCTGAAGATGGACGCTGCTTCGCAGGCGAGCTTTATTCAGCAGCTGGCGGACAAGGAGAAGGGTCTGGGCTTTAATCTGTTCCGGATTACGATCGGGACCTCGGATTTCACCGCGCAGCCGTTCTATACGTATAACGATCTTCCCGAGGGAGAGACCGATTTCGAGCTGAAGCATTTCAGTGTTCAGAAGGATATCGATCTGTCGATCTTCAGGGTGGTGCAGCTTCTGCTGAAGGCCGTGCCGGATGCGAAAATTTTCGCTTCGCCTTGGAGCCCGCCGGCCTGGATGAAGACAAACGGCGATCTGAAGCGGGGAAGCCTGAAGGAAGGCGCCGAGTACACGGAAGCGCTGGCGAAATATTACCGCCTGGCTATTCAGGCGTACGAGGAGCATGGCATTCCGGTTTGCGCGATGACGCTGCAAAACGAACCTCTGCTCGAGACCGACTATCCAAGCTGCTACATGTCGCCTGAACGTCAGCGCGAACTGGCGATTGCCCTCAAGCGCGAGTTCGAGGAGCATGGTCTAGCAACGGAGCTATGGATCTTCGATCACAACTTTGCGGATGCGATGGGTTATGTCACGCCGATTCTGAATGACTCCGAAGGCTATGCGGCGGTTGACGGCATTGCTCTCCACGACTATGACGGCTCTCCGGAAGTCATGAGCGAGATTCATGCGGCTTATCCGGAGAAGCCGATATATCTGACGGAGCGTTCCCTATGGGGAACGGCCGGCGCAGACCGGATGGCGCAATATTTCCGCAACTATGCCAGCAGCTATAACGCCTGGGTAACGATGCTCGACAGCAAGATCGGCACGCATCAATGGCTTGGGCAGCCCGGCCCAACGATGCTCGTGCAGGATGCGGATGAGCCAAGCCGGTTCTGGCGTACGCCGGAATTTAACCTGCTTGCGCAATACTCCCGTTTTGTCGAGCGCGGCGCTTACCGGATCGGCAGCACTTACGGCTCGCCGGAGACGGTAACCAATGTGGCGTTCCGCAATCCGGACGGCAGTCTTGTTATGGTCGTTATCAATCAGACGGCGGAAGAGCAGTTGTTCCGCGTGCTTTGCGACGGCAAGCAGTTCGTAGCGACGCTTCCTGCCGGGACCGTCGGTACGTACCGCTGGTAAGAATATGGAAAAGGCTGTCTCCAATTCGTGGAGACAGCCTTTTTTTCTAACCTTACGCTTACTTCAAATCAAGCTTAACACCGGTAAGCTGCTCGCTGAGCTGCCACAGACGGCCGGCGGCAACCTGGTCGGTTGCGCGAGGACGGATGCCGTGCATTTCGGTTGAGTCGTCGCTTGGCAGCGCGATGGCAATTTCGCAGTCCGCGCAATAGACGCCGCCCATGCCTTCCAGCTTAGGATTGGTTGCGCACCAGACGCTCGTTGCGGCACCCTGCTCAGGAGTCTTCCGGTTATTTTCCGGACTGATAATCGGCTTGCCCGATTTGTCGAACATGTCCAGGGAGTTGAGCTGTGCTTGCGACAAGTGACGCTGCAGATCGGTTGCGATACCGCCCGGATGGACGGAGAAGGCGCGTACGCCTTGGCTTTTGCCGATGGAGTCAAGCGCGACCGCGAACAGGGCATTTGCGGTTTTGGATTGTCCGTAAGCCGCCCAGGTGTCGTACTCGCGTCTTTCGAAGTTCAAGTCGTTGAAGTCGATGCCCGCCCGCCGATGGGCGAAAGAGGAGAGCGCGACTACGCGTGCTCCTTCCGCGCGGACAAGTGCCGGCCACAGGCGGCATGTAAGCTGGAAATGGCCAAGATGATTGGCTGCGAACTGGGATTCATAGCCCCGTTCGTCGCGTGTCAGAGGCACGGCCATAATACCTGCGTTGTTAACGAGAATGTGGAGTTTATCGAATTGGCTTAGGAACCGCTCTGCAAAAGCATCGATGGATGCAGGGTTCAGCAGGTCCATGGTATCCAGCAGGACGTCCGGCATGTCGGCAAGAGCGGCTTTCGCCTTCTCCATATCGCGGGCAGGAACGATGACCTTGGCGCCGGCGGAGCGGAACGCGCGAACGGTTTCCAATCCGATACCGGCGTAGCCGCCTGTGACCATAACGATTTTACCTGTTAAATCGATGCCTTTAATGACTTCGGCGGCAGTTGACGAAGCTCCGAATCCGGAGCCGATAGGTGCTTGCGGGGTTAACATCATATATCTCCTCCAATGAATGGTTGTGGGATGGTAGTTGGCTTAGCTCGAGCTCCTTCATTATGCATCAGCTGAATGGGCAGCCGGTATCACGATCGTCTCATAAGATTGCCCGATCTTATCACACCCATTTGCGCATGCATGGCTTGTATATTATGATGGGAGCATTAATCGGCAGTTCAAGGAGAAAGATAAGATATGGCTGAATCTACGCTTGAGCATTATGAGGCAACCGCTGAGCTTATTGATCGTTTTGCCGGACAACAAAACGGCGTCCACGAGACTCCGATTTCATCCCTGTTTTTATTTCGCCAAAATCAACCGACGGAACCCTCGCATGGCGTTCACAGTCGTTCCATTTGTTTTGTCTTTCAAGGAAAGAAGGAAGTATCGCTCGCCGAGGAGCGTTTTCCGTACAGCCCGGATGAGTACCTTGTGGCTTCCGTCGAGCTGCCGGTGATTAGCCGGATCCTTGAAGCTTCATCCGAGAGACCTTATCTGGCACTCAAGCTGGAATTCTCGCCGGAGCAAATTCTGGGAGTCATGAAGGAATCGGGGATACAGCCCCGGCCGCAGGAGCACGCAAGACGCGGCTTGTTTATCGGTCAGATGGAACGTTCTTTAACGGATGCGATTCATCGGTTAGTTCAACTGCTGGAACAACCGGATGATATTCCGCTGCTTGCGCCTCTTTTAATCAAAGAGATCCTGTATCGCATCCTGCAAAGCAAGCATGGGGTTAGCCTGGAGCAGCTGGCGCTTGAAGGCGGGGGAGCTTTTCGGATTAAAGAGGTCATTGACCATATCAAGAAAAATTACGAAAAATCAATTCGTAGCGATGAGCTTGCGGCAATCGCGAATATGAGCGTTCCCACGCTATATAGACATTTTAAAGAAGTCACGGCCATGAGTCCGATTCAGTTCCAAAAGCATCTGCGCCTGCAGGCTGCACGCAGCTTGTTATTATCCGAGCCCGTGAATGCCGCCGATGTCGCTTTCCGGGTAGGCTACGAGAGCCCGTCTCAATTCAGCCGGGAATATGCCAGAATGTTCGGCCTTTCGCCGATTCAAGATATTAAACGATTAAGAACGTTCGACGCCTAACTCTGGTGTGGAACGCAACGACGCCCAACGGCCGCAGCCGTCGGGCGTTTTTATGAGGTGGGAGGCAGGTCGCACAAGGACATCGTATATGACTCACCAACACGTCACGCCGCACTCCGCATGCGCCCCGCAGACGGCGCCAGTATAACACACGCCGCACTCCGCATATAGCACATTAACACCACCCCGTGCTGCACGCCACTCGTACGGCACATCACTCCTAGGCTACATTGCACGTTTTACAGCATAATTGGTCCTAAACGCCTGTTTTGTCCGTTTATGTTACACGATATGCAGGATATTCCACTTAAATAAGCTCATATGGGGGACTCACGGGGGAATACACTGCATTTCGGGCAGAGTAAAACGCGGATTTGGCTTATAGGATGGGAATATGCTGCATAAGGTGCAATGTAATGGCAAGCTGTTCTGACAAGCTGAACGGAAAATTTGTCAGCAAGACAAATATTTTGGCGGGAGCGGGCATACCTTGTAACATTATGCACAAATATTTGCGAGCGAGGCAGTCATGCGGGTACGGCATGGCTGCTACTGGTGTCGAATTTAACGCAGCTGACCATGCCGTCCAAAGCTTTAGAAGAAGGCGAAGATTAAGGACTTGGGTACGGTTGACAGTGCCATTGAGAATGGTTATCATGTATGTAACGAAACTGATAATCATTATCAATCATGGGATGGGCAGCAGCTGTATACGCACCACCGGGCAAGAGGTCCGGGCTTCGCGCAAAGGGAGGTTCTAACGTTGGGTTTATTGTATGAAATGGTCTTGAAGAAGAAGAAGCAAATACATCCAGTCCGTCAGACGGAGAGCGAAGAACGGGAATCGAAGCCGTGGCAGGTCGAGTCCATCATTATTCATAAGGCAGATGACCGGAAAGAACACAACAAGTAAGCCTGCGCGGGCAGGCCTTACATAGCATTGGAGCTGAAAAATGTGAAGGAAAGTCGGTTTAATCAGAACGGTCAGCCGGGGAATACGGCGGATCAGATCAATCACGAAGGCAAGCCGTGGAACTGGATGCTGTTTCCTTTTTCGTCGGTACGGGTTAGCCAAGATTCGATAATAGCTGCTTCGGTTGGTTATGGCGTATACGAGATTGACGAATTCGGAGAGTGGACGAAGCTGGCGGCGGGGCTGCCGCCTCATGCGAGCGTGAACCGGCTTCAGCTTCATAGCGGTATTTTGCACGCCTGCACGAGTGAAGGGTTATTCCTGTACGAGGATGAGGAGTGGGTGGATACGGGGCTTGCTGTTCCATGCTCCCAATACCGCATTCTGGGCGGAACCGGCTATGCGGCGACCGAATACGGGCTGTGGTCGGAAGTGCGCGGCGAATGGCAAAAGTTTGCATGCCCGGGCAAAAAGGTATTCGACTTCATGAACCTTCCCCAATATCTCGTTGTTGGCCATGAGAGCGGAATTTCACTGTATGACCGGTTTATGGACGAATGGGCCGAGTTTGAGCTGAACCGGGCGGTCACCAGCCTATCGGTATTCCGCGGGCATCTGATTGTAGCAAGCGATAAGGGAGAGCTGCTGGTCGGGGATAAAAGAGGCCGGTTCGAACGGATCCGCTTCAGCGGCAAATTTGTTTTCTCCGTTGTATCGATTGGCATTGATACTTATGTGTGTACGGACCATGGTCTATTTCGGCTTAGCATGATTCAGAACCAGTTCGCGCTTCTGTCGGTTAAGCTTGGTTATCCGGTGACGGACGTCGAGCTCCGTGATGGCAGACTGTACATGGCGACCTTATTTCAAGGCATTCAATATTTAGATATCTAAGCAAAAGCGGGATGCTGCTTCCTTAAGAGGAGCGGTTAAGTTTCCCGCACATTATTCAGGAGGTCTTCATGAAGGTCATTGTGGCGTATGCAAGTTTGACGGGAAATACGGAGGAAATGGCGGAAGCCATTGCCGCTGGCGCAAGAGAAGCAGGAGCGGAAGTTGTCGTAAGAGATGCTTATGATGCGGATGCATCCGAGCTGGACCAATATGAGGGCATTGCGATTGGCGCATACACTTGGGGAGACGGCGAGCTGCCCGATGAATTCATAGATTTTTACGAAGCGTTAAGCAATCTGGATTTAAGCGGACGCAAGGCCGTAGTATTTGGCTCAGGAGATACTTCTTACCCGATCTTCTGCGGGGCAGTGGATACGATTGAAGCTAAGCTGAAGGAGATTGGAGCGGAGCTCGTGCTGCCTGGCCTGAAGGTTGAATTCGATCCGTCCAAGGATCAGATTATCGAGTGCAAGGCTGCAGGCTGGCTGATAGCGGGATCAGTACCTGCTGTCAAATAGATGCATGAAGTTCCGGGGGAGGTGGCCGGCTTTGGATGCTGCGGCAAAGGTGACGGTAATTGAAGATTATAAGCTGGAGGAGCTCCTGAGATGTCCGTACCGGTATGCCAAACGGCAGGGAGCCGCGTCATCGGCTAAGGCGGAGGTCAATTGGATGCAGCTTGCCCAGGTGGCTGTCAGCCATGTGGTGAATGCTTTTTTTATGACACCTGAGGGAGAACGGGCAAATTTCTCTATTCCGGATAGGCTGGAGCGCTGGTGGACCAACAAGGTAGCGAAATTCGAGTCTCCGGAGCATTATTGGTCCATCAGGCAGCAATTGATTGACGGTCTACATTCCTTATTAATAAGCGAAAAATCCTACACTCCAATTATTCTGTTCGAGCAGCATCAGGTTTTTGTGCCGGAGCTCCAGGTGGAGCTGATGCAAATTTTTCAAGCGGTGTTGAAGAGTGAGAACGGTGATCCTTCCGATTATATCGTGCGCAAATACATTATTGACGAGGATGAAGAGAGCATCGCTTTGTTTCAGCATTTGACGGCGGTTTTTTGCTCAAGCGCCTTTGGGCGGCTGCCGCTTCGAATTGAAGTGCTGCCCGTCTTAAGCGGCAATCGGCGCATTGTGCATCCCGATAAGGAGTCGCTTGAACAATCGCTGGATTATATGAAGCTGGCTGCAAGCTTTATGCCGGAAGCATCGTCCGCGGCAGGGCTGCGCAAATCGAAAGGGTCCGCGGAATGCCGCCGCTGCCCGTTTCTCGGAGAATGTCTGAGCCCGGTTGAGGAATCAGCCGAAGCTATCATCATGTAACAGGAAAGCCCTATTCTTCTAATAGAGGAATAGGGCTTTTTTTTCATAGGCTGGATCTGTCGAACATTGTAGACAAATGGCAATGATTTCGGTAACATGGCAATAGCTTTTATGAAGTTTTTGCATACATACACACCACTGAGACAACATTGAGACAACAAGGAGAGGTTTATTGTGTCGGAGGAATTGCTGCTGACCTTTCGGTCACCGCCGCTGCCATTTTTCATAGAATCGAATCGGAGAACCTATCAAGCGGGGGAAGAGCATCCGAACCGGACGAATCTTGGCGTATTTGATCTCCTGTTCGTTCAGCAGGGCTCGCTCTACATCGCGGAGGAGGGCAACCGTTGGACGCTTCAAGCCGGGGATGTGCTCATTCTGCGGCCGGATCGTTGGCATCACTCTTTTAAGCCTTGCCAAGAGGAGACCGTATTCGACTGGGTGCATTTCCAGACGGTTGGAGCTTGGGAGGAAACGGAGGCAAGCCAGGGATCGCTGCGCGGGGATTATTACACGTATGCCATTCGCCTGCCGAAAAAAATGCATTTATCGTTCCCGGACGAAGCGAAGCTTCTGTTCTCCCAGCTGCATGAAGCGGCGCAAAGCTCCTCGCATGGCGCCTTCTGGGAACGCCAGCAGCGTTTTCTCCATTTGCTGCAGATGCTTGACGAGGGCTGGCGCTCGGATGCGGCGAAGGCCGGGGTATCGGTTGCGGAACGCGCTGCCGCTTATCTGAAGATGAATTACCGCAGCGTGATTACGAATACGATGCTGAGCGAAGCGCTTCAGCTGCATACGAACTACATTACCCGCTGCATGACGGAGGTGTTCGGCTGTACGCCGCAGCAATATTTGCTGTATTACCGCCTCGACCAGGCGAAGCTGCTGCTTATCAAGACAGACTGGCCGATCGCAAGAGTGGCGGAGGAGACGGGATTCCGTCAGACGCCGCATTTCTCCAGGCTTTTTGCCGCGCAGACCGGCATGCCGCCGCTTAAATTCCGCAAACGATTCACGAATTAATGGAAATGTACGCATAATCATCCCGCGCTTTAGAGAATACTTGGTTAAAAAGCGCTGGGGGTTATTGCACATGATTGAACGTTATTCCATTACCGCGGATGTTGGAGATATGATTGAGGCTTTTAAGGTGGAGCAGTTGATTAATTGTTACACGAACCGGTTTAATGTAGCGCCGACGCAGACGGTGTCCATTGTGATGAACGATCGCTGGGGACTCCGGACGATGCATGATGCTAGATGGGGACTGTTCCCGTTCTGGGCAAAAGATTCCGTAAACGCGGATAGCTCCATGCTGTCGAACAAGCCTTTCTTCGAGCGGATGCTGCGCAAGCAGCGCTGCGTTGTGCCTTGCAGCGGATTTTTCGGCTGGCAGAAGGGACAGAAGGAGAAGGACTCGCGGGCGATGCATATCGTGGTGCCAAACCATAGAGTATTCGGAATTGCCGGCTTCTTCGACGTATGGCGGAATTACAGCGGGCAAGAGGTGCGCGCTTTTACGATGATTACCGCACCGGCCACCGGGACGATGTCGCAATGGCAGCCTAACGTGCCGGTTATCATGGACGAAGAGGGAATGGAGGATTGGCTGAATCCCAGCATCTCGGATTTCCGTTCGCTGCGCAAGCATCTGGAGCCGATGGACAGCTACCGCATGAGAGCTTATCCGGTCACCAACGCGGTGAACGACGAAGCTTACGAGTCGCCGGATTGTATCCGGGAGATCCGCCCGGATTTTGCATAGGAACGAGTAAAGGGACTGCTCCCAAGTGGGAGCAGTCCCTTTTTTGTACGCCGGGGGCGGTGCTTGACCGGGCAATTGGTCAAAAGGGGGGGATTAGCCAAAGCGGCACCGGGTAACCATGAGCCGGCAAGAACAGGGTAACGCAGGAAAACCGGAAGTCCGGAAAAACCGGAAAAACCGGAAGCCCGGAAATCCGGAAGCCCGGAAGCCCGGAAGCCCGGAAGCCCGGAAGCCCGGAAGCCCGGAACCCCGGAAGCCCGGAACCCCGGAAGCCCGGAACCCCGGAAGCCCGGAAGCCCGGAACCCCGGAACCCCGGAACCCCGGAACCCCGGAACCCCGGAACCCCCGGCCATCACGGTAAACTACGCTAACGAAACTTGGTAACGTTATTTGCCCGATAGTAGCGGTTTACGGAATCTAACGAAACCTGGTATCGCTATTTGGTGCTTTTGACTGGTTTAGAGGGTCAATTAGCCGCAATAGCGATATGTAGTTTCGTTAGAATTGCGCGAGGCTTCTTTTTGGCGAAATAAGAATCTGTAGTTTCGTTAGCGGGGATCAACAGGATTAACCGAACCGATGATTAGCTTGGTTAATGCTTAAATCCATTAAGTTAACCGGATTGCGTTCTGCGGAACTCCTCCGTTAATAGCGGAACAACCTCGAATAGGTCTCCGACGATGCCGTAGTCAGCAACGCTGAAGATAGGGGCGTCGGGGTCTTTGTTGATCGCGATAATGACACGCGATTGGCTCATGCCGGCAAGATGCTGGATGGCGCCGCTAATGCCGCAGGCAATATAGAGCTGCGGCGTAACGACTTTGCCGGTCTGCCCGATCTGCAGGGCATAGCCGCAGTAGCCGGCATCGCAGGCGCCGCGCGAGGCGCCAACCGCGCCGCCGAGCACGCCGGCGAGCTCTTGAAGCGGCTCGAAGCCGGCCGAGCTGCGCACGCCCCTGCCGCCGGAGACGACCACGTCGGCCTCGGCGAGATCGATTTGACCGCCGGCGCGGCGCACAAGCGAGCGCACCGCGGTCAGAATTGGCGGCACCGTGAACGGCAGCGCCTGCACGGTGCCTTGGGGCTCGCCGGCCGGCAGGGTCTCGGCCGGCTCGAAGTTGTTCGGGCGGACCGTGACGACCCACGGCCGGCCCGGGGTGAAGCTGCGCCGCTCGAACGCCTTGCCGGCGTAGAGCGGCCGCGTGAACACGCCATCGGTTTCATCGATGGCGGTCACGTCTGCGACGTGGCCGGCGCCGATGGCTGCGGCCACGCGGGGCGCGAGCTCGCGCCCTACGGCGGTATGGCCGAGCAGCAGCGCGTCCGGCCTTACCGCCTCTATAGCTGCGCGCAAGGCGGCGATGTACGCCTCTGGCGCGAAGGCGCGAAGGGCCGGGTCGTCCGCTACATGGACGACGTCCGCCCCTCGCGCAGCCAGCGCGGCTGCTTCATCGGCCGCTCCGCCGGGAGCCGCGAGGACGGCATGGACCGAGCCGTCCGCACCGGCTAGCCGCCGCGCGGCGCCAAGCGCCTCAAGCGCTACGCGGCGCAGCTTGCCGTCCCGGCACTCGGCGAACACGAGTATCGTTCTTCCCATCTTATTTCCTCCTTTGTTGCAGGTCGAGCTGCAAGTGAAATTTGATCTCCAAAGTTGCTGAAGTAACTTGCTGAGTAGTCGTTGGGGCAATAAGACCCTGAGAGGGCTTTATTGCACTAGATTGGGTTGCGATTGTATAGGATAAGACCCTCATAGGGTCTTATTTCTGTTGCAGTCGGGTCTTTTCAATGCTTTTCTGGCTTTTACGGTTACGATAAGGCCCCGGCAGGGTCTTATCTGAACGATTAGGAAGATGAAATACCTCGATAAGACCCTGGGAGGGTCTTATTAGGTACACACTGAGCAAGCTACTTGGCACGTTAAGGTCCCTTAGGGATCTTAACAACCAGCGAAAGAGCGCAAAAAGCCGCCATGTGAGTGGGGCCGCACAAGGTTAAGGTCCCTCAGGGCACTTAACCATCTAAATAAGCTAGTAGTGTGGCTCTTTAAGGTCCCTTAGGGACCTTAATAACCAGCATGCGAGCGCAAAAGCCGCCACGTGGGTGGGGCCGCACAAGGTTAAAGTCCCTCAGGGATCTTAACCAGCAAAATAAGCTAGTAGTCTGGCAAGTTAAGGTCCCTTAGGGACCTTAACAATCAGCAATCGATCGCCAAACAGCCGCCACGTGGGTGGGGCCGCACAAGGTTAAGGTCCCTCAGGTTTCTTAACCAGCAAAATAAGCTAGTAGTCTGGCAAGTTAAGGTCCCTTAGGGACCTTAACAATCAGCAATCGATCGCCAAACAGCCGCCAAGTTGTTGGATCCGCACAAGTTAAGAGCCCTTAGGGCCTTAACCTGTTCTGCCCAAAACCTAAGGCAGCTCTCTCGTTAACCGCCTTAACGTTTAACGCCGTGCAGCCGCCTCACTGCGGCAGCTGGCCCTCCGCCTGCAGCAGGCGGACAAGCTCCGCCGCCTGCTCGCCGGGCGTCCCGGCGAGGCGCCGGCCGGCTGCGCGCGGCGCCGGCGGAAAAAGCGCAAGGCGCGATGTCCGCGCGCCTTCCTCCTCGCCGCCTGCGGCTGCCGACACACGGGCGAGCGGCTTCCGCTTCGCCTTCATAATGCCCGGCAGCGACGGATACCGCGGCTCGTTGAGCCCTTGCTGCGCGGTGATCAGCGCTGGCAGCGGGATCACAACCGTCTCCGTGTCGCCCTCGACATCGCGCTCCACGACAGCAAACCTCGCCGCCGACGCTGCGCCAGGCGGCAGCTCGCCGGATGCCTTCGCTTCATCCGGCTGGGCTATGCCAACCTTCACCGCTGCGGACGCATGAGGCAGACCAAGCCGCTCCGCGACCTGGAGCGCTACGCTCCCGGAGCCGCTGTCGACGGCGAACAAGCCCGCCAGCAGCAGATCCGGCTTGAGCGGCTCGATAACCTTCGCGAGCGCAGCGGCCAGCGCGAAGCTGTCGCCGCTCTCCAAGGTAGCTGCGTCGAGCCGGATCGCTTCGTCCGCTCCCATCGCAAGCGCGGTCCGCAGCGCCTCCTCCGAACGGTCGCCGCCGCAGGAGACAACCCGTACCTCGCCGCCATGCACCTCGCGCTGGCGCAGCGCCTCCTCGAGGGCATATTCGTCATAGGGATTAATGACGAGCTTGGCGTCCGCTTCCGCAACGGAGCCATCCTTTACGATAATTTTTTCTTCCGTATCAAATGTCTGCTTGAGTAGAACGACAATGTTCAGCACTGCAGCAACCTCCTCAGACTATAATTCCATGCTCTATTTCGCCCGGCTGACACGCCTCTCCCGCAGCATGGCCGCGGCAGGCTGCAAGGCTCGGCTAAACCGCTTTCCATCAGTGCTACGATATGAGTCAACTCGGCCAAATAGACCGTCCGCACCGGCGAAAGGGGCGGCATGTTCATGCTTTCGGGCTCATATACTGGAGCACCGCGGTTTTTTTGAAAATGCTGCCCCTCCTTCAAGACGGAGCAGCCGTTCACCTTGAATTCCAAGCGTTTATAAGTTTTCTCTTGTAAACATGGCTCGGAATTCTTCGGATTGAAACGCGCTCTCCCGACACGGGAAGGAGCAGCCGTTTCATTTTGTCACAACGCTAAAAAGCTTGTCCGAATCGAGGGCTGCAAAAGGGGGCGTGGCCATTGCTGGAATGGTGGTCGGCAGAAGTAGCGACAGCTGCACTCAGGTGGATTTTGTTCGCGGCGGTATTGGGGGTAGCCGCAGTCGCTTTTATTACGGTCGTCTTGCGCAGGGTGGGCTATATCAAGCTTGGCCGGGCAGCCGCCCATGAGGCGATGCCATCGGATGAGCGGAGGGAATTAGCCGGACGTCCCTCGGTAGCGGGACAGGTGCTCGGGCACAGCAAGCTGCTGCGCGATATCCGGAGCGGCGTCATGCATTTCATTTATTTTTACGGTTTTATCGTTTTGCAGTTTGGAGCGGCGGATATCATCTGGAAAAAACTCAGCGGTCGCCCGATTCCGTTTCCCTTCTACGGCCAGTTCGCCTGGTCGCAGGAGCTGACGGTCTCGCTTGTCCTGCTTGCGGTCCTGTACGGGGGCTTCCGCCGGTATATCGAGCAGCTGCCAAGGCTGAAGCGCGGCTGGAAGCCTTCGCTTGTCCTGTGGTTTATCGGCGGCCTGATGCTGACTGTCCTGCTGACGCTTTCCTTCGAGCGGCTGTCGGGAGATCCGCATGCCGTAGCTGGCCGTTTTGCGCCTGTTTCCTCCGTGCTTGCGGATTGGATCGGGAAGCTTGGCGTGCCTGCAGGCAGCATTGCATCGGAAGCGGGTTATGAGCTGTTCTGGTGGATGCATCTCTTGGTGCTGCTGTCTTTCCTTGTGTACGTGCCGCAGTCGAAGCATTTTCACCTGCTGACGGCTCCCGTGAATTTATGGCTTGGGCGCAATGCGCCGGTTGGCCGGCTGGCACCGCTTAATCTGGAGGATGAGGACGCGGAGTATTTCGGCGCGGGCAAAATCGAGCATTTTACGCAAAAGCAGCTGCTTGACCTGTACGCCTGCGTGGAATGCGGCCGCTGCACGAATGTTTGCCCGGCTTCGAATACCGGCAAGCTGCTGTCGCCGATGCATCTCATGACAAAGCTCCGGGATCACCTTACGGAAAAAGGTGCCGCCATTACGTCCAAATCGCCGTGGGTTCCAACGTTTATGGGAGGTCAGGCGGCAGGAGCGCATGTGATGGGCGCGCTGATTCCGTCCTGGGAGGATAGTCCGGAAGGAAGCGTAACCTCCATTATTCCGACCATGACGGCGCAGAAGCAGGCTTGGAATGCCCGGGAGGGAACAAAGCCGGATGAGCTGGAGCTGATCGGAGACGTCATGAGCGAGGAGGAGCTGTGGGCATGCACGACCTGCCGCAATTGCGAGGAGATGTGCCCGGTTGGCAACGAGCATGTCGACAAAATCATCGATATGCGCCGTTATCTCGTGCTGATGGAAGGCCGCCTGCCGTCTGACGGCCAGCGCGCTCTGCAAAACATCGAACGCCAAAGCAACCCGTGGGGACTTCCGAGAGCCGAGCGCGCGGCTTGGATCGACGAATGCGAGAGCCGTACCGGCGTCCGGGTTAAGACGATGCAGGAAATCAAGCGTGCGGGAGCGCCAAAGCCGCATTTTCTGCTGTGGGCAGGTTCCATGGGCTCATACGATACGCGAAGCCGGAAGGTGCTGTACGATCTCGTGCGGCTCCTCGACCAGGCGGGAGTGTCGTTTGCCACGCTTGGGGCAGAGGAGCGGAACTCGGGGGACACGCCTCGCAGGATTGGCAACGAGCTGCTTTTCCAGGAGTTGTGCCGTGAAAATATCGAGACCATCGTCCGTTACGGGATAACCCGTATCGTAACGGCCTGCCCGCATACGCTTAACACTTTCCGCAAGGAGTACCCGGACTTCGGGCTTCCGTCGGACGTCAGGATCGAGCATCATACGGAGCTGCTGGCCCGGCTGCTGAAGGATGGGCGGTTAACCCCCGAGCATCTCGTCAAAGAACGCGTAACCTACCATGATTCCTGCTATCTCGGACGTTATAACGGCATCTACGATGCACCGCGCGAGGTGCTGAAGGCGATTCCGGGCATCGAGATCGAAGAGATGGCGAGGAACCGCGAGAACGGCATGTGCTGCGGAGCGGGCGGCGGCCTCATGTGGATGGAGGAGCAAAGCGGCGTCCGCGTTAACCGCGCCAGAGTATCGCAAGCGCTGGAGGTGCGGCCTACGGTCATCGGCTCGGCCTGCCCGTATTGCCTAACGATGATGGAAGACGGGCTGAAGCTTCTCGAGGCCGATGAGCAGACGGCGGCACGCGATGTGGCGGAGCTGCTTGCGGCAAGCGTGTTTGGCAAGGAGACGGCTTAACGGCACGGCTGAAAAGACGGCTCATGCGGTCAAAGCAAAAACCATCAAGAACCGCCTATCTAGGCTGTTTGCAGGATACTTTTTTTCAGGAGGGACTAATCAATGTCGATGAATCGAACGGGTACGGTGAGGCGCGCGGCCGTCATTGGCTCCGGCGTTATGGGCGCGGGAATTGCCGCGCATCTGGCGAATGCCGGCATGCGCGTGCTGCTGCTCGATGTCGTGCCGCAGGCTTTGCTTCCGGAGGAGGAAAAACGCGGGCTGACGCTGGCTTCCCCGCAGGTGCGCAGCCGCCTTGCGCAAGCTGCCGTTGCCCGTATGGCGAAGGCGCAGCCTGCTCCGCTGTATGAGCCGTCTTTTGCCGGGCGGATTACGGCTGGTAATCTCGAGGATCATCTGGCGGGATTATCCGAGGTGGATTGGATTGTGGAGGCGGTTGTCGAGCGGCTGGACGTAAAGCGAAGCCTGTTCGAGCGGGTGGAGAGCGTGTGGAAGCCGGGAACGATTGTGTCCTCCAATACATCGGGCTTATCGGTAGCCGAGATGGTGGAGGGCAGGAGCGATGCGTTCCGGCAGCATTTTGCGGTGACGCATTTTTTCAACCCTCCGCGTTATATGAAGCTGGTTGAGGTAGTGCCGACGAGCGATACGGCTCCCGAGGTTACGGCACTATTGACCGCGTTATGCGAGGAACGGCTTGGCAAAGGCGTTGTTGTGGCGAAGGATACGCCTAACTTTATCGCCAACCGGATCGGCACATACGGCATGCTGGTGACGCTGGAGGAGGGTCTGAGGTTTGGGCTTACGGTGGAGGAAGCGGATGCGCTGACGGGTCCTGCGATGGGGCGGCCCAAGACGGCAACGTTCCGGATGCTGGATCTTGTCGGCCTCGATACGCTGCTTCACGTCGTCGACAACGTCCGGGAGAAAAGCACGGATGCGGCTGAACGCGAGACGTTTGCAAGGCCTCCGCTTTTGGGGCAGCTGGTGGCATCGGGCCGGCTGGGCGAAAAGAGCGGGGGCGGCTTTTACCGGAAAATCAGGGGGCAGAAGGGCGGCAGCGAGATCGAATCGCTTGATTTGGAATCGCTTGCTTACCGGCCGCGGAGCTCGGTAAAGGGACCAATCATCGATGCGGCCAAGGCGGCAAAAGGCACGGGCGCAAAGGTCCGGGCGCTTATCGGCACGGATCCGAAACATAAATATGCCCAGTTCGCCTGGCAGACGGTTAAGCGCACGCTTCTTTATTCGGCAGCCCTGGCTGGCGTTATCGCCGATTCCATCACGGATATCGATAAAGCGATGAAATGGGGCTTCAGCTGGGAGCTTGGGCCGTTCGAGCTGTGGGATGCGCTTGGATTAGAGAAGTCCGTAGCCCGGATGAAGGCCGAAGGCGACGCGGTGCCGGAATGGGTACTGGCGTGGATTGCGGAAGGGAACGGAAGTTTTTATAAGGTACAGGAGGGCAGACGGTCCGTGTACGCCGGCGGGGGCGGAGGGTATGCGGCCGAAGAGCCGTCACCGGATGAGATCTCGCTTGCTGCTCTGAAGGAAGCCGGCAGGGCGGTGCTGCGCACCTCGGACGCCAGCCTTATCGATCTTGGAGACGATGTGGTCTGCCTCGAATTCCATTCGCAGAACAACGCCATCGGCGGCGAGATTCTGACGGCTATCCGGCGGACGGCCGAGGAGGTTAGCAAGAACTGGCGCGGGCTTGTTATCGCGAACGACGGACGCAACTTCTGCGTAGGCGCAAATCTGCTGCTTCTTTTGATGGAGGCGCAAAACGGCGAATGGGATGAAGTCGAGGACATCATCCGGATGTTCCAGAGCAGCATGCTGTCTATCAAAAAATTAGACCGTCCCGTCGTTGCCGCGCCTCACCGGATGACGCTTGGCGGAGGCGTCGAAGCTTGCCTGCCTGCCGACCAGATCATTTTCTCGCCGGAGACGTACTTCGGTCTCGTCGAGACCGGGGTTGGCCTGATCCCGGCGGGCGGCGGTTCGAAAGAAGCTGCCGTTATGGCTGCGGCAAGGGCGGGAGGCGGCGAAATCCAGCCGCATTTGAACGCCTTGTTCGAGACGGTTGCGATGGCCAAAACGTCTACCAGCGGCTTTGATGTTGGCCGCATCGGGCTGAAGCGCCCGCAGGACCGCGTTATTATGCGGCAGGACGCGCGGATTGCCGAAGCGAAGCGGGCGGTGCTTGAGCTGGATCGGGCGGGCTATACGCCGCAGCCCGAGGCTCGCGTCCGCGTGGCTGGCCGCGAGGGCAAAGCCGTGCTTCGCATGGGCGTGCACAGTCTGCTGCTGGGCGGGCAGATCAGCAAGCATGACGCGCTGATTGGCAATAAGCTCGCGCATGTGATGGCCGGCGGCGATGCCGCGCCGGGAGCGGAGGTAAGCGAGCAGTATCTGCTCGACCTGGAATGCGAAGCCTTCCTCAGCCTCTGCGGCGAACGCAAAACGCAGGATCGCATGAGCCACATGCTCTCCACGGGCAAGCCGCTGCGGAATTAGGATGAAGCAGGGCCAGCTCGTTCGAGGCCGGTCGGCGGGGACTGCGTGATTAGCTGTCTATGGTGCTAGGCGCTAGGGTGCTTCACGGGGGCTCCGTGCAATCCGGGTAACACAAACTCTCGCTCAGAATGGATTCCATCCAACCTAATGACGCATTATCGACCAGTAACTAACTCTACGTTGGATTACATCCAACAAAATCGGCGCAATGCCTGCGTGTAGCTCAACTGCAACGAAATTGACTGTAGAAGCTCTAACGTAAATCGTTATGAGGCGCGAATTGTTTGCGTTCTGTTGGAGGAAATTCACTGTAAGATGCTGCGCTTAAGCCGTTAGGGCCTTTTAGGGGCCTTAACGTTAAACGAACTTGCAATATGAAGCGCATTAAGGTCCCTAAAGGGCTTTAGTACTCAGATTTCAGGTGGAAAACGTTGCGTATCGTGTTGATTTCATAAGGTTAGGGTCCCTAATGGGCCTTAACCACCCTACGAGATGTCGATTGAGGCCGGATAAGATCCCTAAAGGGCCTTAACGTCGAAGCAAGTCCAGAAGCTACTCGAAAACAAGGGTTGAGCAGCAAATAAGGCCCTCCGAGGGTCTTATCTGCCACGTTCACCGGGAGACGGAGTGCGATAAGACCCCCGCGGGGTCTTATCGCACTCGCGAGCAAGCACTGCAACAAAGGCGCCGCCTGCGCGATGAGGTGCGGGCGGCGCCAAAAAGAAGGAGGCGCTTTATGGGAGCAGCGGGCAAATTTGCGGACCATGACCGCGATGCCGTTATCGTATCCGCGGTACGAACCGCGGTGGGCAAGGCGAAGAAGGGAAGTCTCGCGGAGACGAGGGCAGAGGACCTTGGACGGGCCGTGTTGACCGCGGCTGTTGGCCGGGTTCCGGGGCTTGATGCGGTTGACGTCGAGGATGTCATTATCGGCTGTGCCATGCCGGAGGGCGAGCAAGGGCTGAATATGGCGCGGATTATTTCGCTCTATTCGGGCTTCCCGGTTACAACGCCGGCCGTCACGATTAACCGGTTCTGCGCTTCGGGTCTGCAGGCGATCGCTTACGCGGCTGAACGCATACGTCTCGGCGATGCCGACATCCTCGTCGCAGGCGGCGTGGAAAGCATGAGCCATGTGCCGATGACCGGCTTTAAGCTGGCTCCGCATCCGGGCATTGTGGATGCTATGCCGGAGGTGTACATGGGCATGGGTCACACCGCCGAGGAAGTGGCACGCCGCTATAACGTTACCCGCGCGGCGCAGGATGCGTTTGCCGCGTCCAGCCATCGCAAAGCGGCGGCTGCGATTCAGGAAGGCCGCTTCAAAGACGAGATCGTGCCGGTGACGGCAACGAGGTCCGATGTGAACGAATACGGCCGGCCGGTGGAGCGGACCTTCACCTTCGACACCGATGAAGGCGTGCGCGCGGATACGACGCCGGAGACGCTTGCGCCGCTGAAGCCGTCTTTTGCCCGGGAAGGTACGGTTACGGCCGGCAACTCCTCGCAGATGAGCGACGGCGCGGCCGCGGTTGTTGTGATGAGCCGCGCCAAGGCGAAGGAGCTTGGGCTGACGCCTCTTGCCGCATTCCGTACCTACCGGGTTGCAGGAGTAGCGCCGAAAGTGATGGGCATTGGACCTATCGAGGCTATTCCAAAAGCGCTTAAAGCCGCTAACCTAACGGTTGGCGATATTGATGTTTTAGAGCTGAATGAGGCTTTTGCCGCCCAATGCGTGCCGATTATCGAGCAGCTTGGCATCGACCCTGAACGCGTGAACGTAAACGGCGGGGCGATTGCGCTTGGCCATCCGCTTGGCTGTACGGGGACGAAGCTGTCGGTATCGCTTATTCACGAATTGAAAAGGCGCGGCGGAGGAATCGGAGTAGTCACGATGTGTGTCGGCGGAGGTATGGGAGCCGCAGGGGTGTTTGAGGTATACGCGTAGCACAGCGCGCAAGTGGAGGAAGCAGGAAGGCAAGAGGGAAAGGGGACGTAAAGCATGGGGGAAAACATTCGGTTTGGCGGTCGTTTCGTAATCGAGGATGCTCTGCCGTCCGCGACGGTGACGCCGGAAGACTTCAACGAAGAGCAGAGGATGATGGCGGATGCGGCGCGGCAGTTTGTGGAGGGAGAGATTTTTCCGCTTGATGAGCAGATTGAAGGGCTGGACTATGAGCTGACGGTAAAGCTGATGCGCCAGGCAGGCGAGCTTGGCCTCCTTGGAGCGGATGTGCCCGAAGCCTATGGCGGTCTTGGACTCGATAAAGTAAGCACAACCCTGCTGTCGGAGACGCTTGCCCGCGCCTCCTCTTTCGCGCTGTCCGTTGGCGCGCATACGGGGATCGGCACGCTGCCAATCGTCTTTTTCGGCACAGCCGCCCAGAAGCGCAAATACTTACCGAAGCTTGCCACCGGTGAGCTGATCGCCGCCTATTGCTTAACGGAACCGGCCTCCGGATCGGATGCCTTAGGCGCCAAAACAACGGCAAAGCTGTCGCAGGACGGCAGCCACTATATTCTGAACGGCTCCAAGCTGTACATTACCAACGCGGGCTTTGCGGATGTGTTTATCGTCTACGCGAAGGTGGAGGGGGAAGCGTTCAGCGCGTTTATCGTGGAAAAAGGGATGCCTGGCTTCAGTCTTGGGCCGGAGGAGCACAAGATGGGCATTAAGGGCTCGTCGACGCGCCCGTTATTTTTCGAAGATGTCGCGGTGCCGGTGGAGAACGTGCTTGGCGAGATCGGCCAAGGGCATAAAATCGCGTTTAACATCCTGAACATCGGGCGGTTCAAGCTGGGAGCGGGTTGTCTTGGCGGGTCCAAAGAAACGATCGAGCTAGCTTCCAAATACGCCAACACGCGCAAGCAGTTCGGCCGTGCCATCTCCTCTTACCCGCTCATTGGCGCCAAGCTGGCGGATATGAATATTAGAACCTTCGTGCTGGAATCCATGGTATACCGGACCGCGGGATGGATTGATGCCATGCTGAGTGCGGAGGGGGCCGGAGCGGATGCGCCGGATGCCGGAATGCGGGCGGCGAAAGCGATCAGCGAGTACGCGCTGGAATGCTCGATTAATAAGGTGTTTGCGTCTGAGACGCTGGATTTTGTCGCGGACGAGGGCGTCCAGATTCACGGCGGCTACGGCTATATCAAGGAATACAAGGTGGAGCGCATTTACCGGGATTCGCGGATTAACCGGATTTTCGAAGGGACCAACGAGATTAACCGGATGCTCATTCCGGGAACTTTGCTGAAAAAAGCAATGAAAGGCGAGCTTCCGTTGCTTGAAAAAGCGCAGTCCCTGCAGGCCGAGCTGCTGCAGCCAATGCCGGTTCCGCCGTTTGACGAGCCGCTTAGCCGGGAGGTATACCGCGTATCGCAGGGGAAAAAAGCTTTTCTTGCCGTCGGCGGGCTTGCCGTACAAAAGCTTGGCATGAAGCTTGACCAGGAGCAGGAAGTGCTCTGCTCGCTTTCGGATATCATGATTCAGCTCTTCGCGGCGGAAAGCGCGCTGCTCCGCACGCAAAAGCTTGTTCAAAGCGGTGCGGATGCGGGGAACGCGATTCAAATGACGGAAGTCTTCGTACAGGAGGCGCTGGAGAAGATTGAATCGATTGCGAAGGTTGCTCTGGCGGCGCTGGCGAAGGGAGATGCCTTGCAAATGCAGCTGTCGGTATTGAAGAAGCTGATGCGCGGTCCGCTGGTCGATACGATTGCGGCCAAGCGGGATATTGCCGCACGGGTCATTAGCGGGGAGCAATATATTGTGTAGGAGGGGGAACGCCATATGGATAAGGCAGATCCGGAAAACCCGCTTGTACCCGAGGATCGGCAAAAGCCGCCCAATTCCGCACCTAACGAAACGCCACTATCGCCACGGCAGGAGGAAGCCGCAGCCCCGCAGCTCGTAGAAGCAGAGCCACCGGCGGCGGAGTCAGCGGCTCCGTCCGCGGAGGCCGAGCCAAGCGTAGCAGCTGCCGCGACAGACTCCGCCCCGGACGAAGAGCCGGCTCCCGAGGAAGCCGTTGCTTCCGCGACTTCGGAGGGGCCCGAGGCTCCGGTCGAGATTCCTAAGCCGTGGCTGCGGCACTATCCGCTGGAGATCCCGGCTTCCCTGGATTACCCGAATCATGGCATTCCGCAGTTCCTCATTAATGCCGTGGAGAAATTCCCGGCGAACGAAGCCGTTCATTTTCTGGGCAAATCGCTCACCTATCGCGAGCTGTACGACCATACCTGCCGATTGGCGAACGGTCTAATCTCGCTTGGCGTTAACCGCGGCGACCGAGTGGCGATTATGCTGCCGAACTGTCCGCAGGCGGTAATCTCTTACTACGCCGCTCTAATGATTGGCGCCGTGGTAGTTCAGACCAATCCGCTCTATGTGGAACGGGAGCTGGAGCATCAGTTGAAGGACAGCGGTGCCGCAACCATCATTACCGTCGATCTTTTCTATCAGCGCCTTGCCAACGTACGCGGCGAATTTCCGGAAGCGGGGGCTGTTCCCCAGCTCAAGAATGCGGTTATTACGTCGCTGAAGGACGGACTTCCTTTTCCGAAAAATCTCCTCTACCCGCTCAAGCAGCGCAAAGAAGGCTTCAAAGCGGATATACCTTACGGCCGTCACGGAGTCGTTTCCTATAAGAAGCTTATTTCCTCCAGCTCCAATCTTCCCGTTCTGACCGATATTCACGGCAGCGATCTCGCCCAGCTTCAATATACCGGAGGTACGACCGGAACACCGAAAGGGGTGATGCTGACGCACCGGAATCTGGTGGCCAATACAATGCAGACCTCAGCCTGGTGCTACAGGGTGAAGGATGGTTACGAAAGATTTCTGGCGGCACTGCCGTTATTTCATGTATTTGGTTTAACCGTGTTAATGAATTTTTCTATTATGCGCGCAGGTTCACTGGTGCTTCTGCCGCGTTTTGAGACCGAAACCGTGCTCGATACCATCAGCCGGCAGCAGCCAACGCTGTTCCCGGGCGCGCCAACGATGTATGTGGCTCTGATCAATCATAAGAATTCAGCCAGCACCGATCTTTCCTCGATCGAGGCCTGTATCAGCGGATCGGCGGCGCTGCCGCTTGAGGTGCAGGAGCAGTTCGAGAAAATGACCGGCGGCAAGCTGATCGAAGGCTATGGCCTGACGGAAGCTTCACCGGTAACGCATGCCAATCTGATCTGGGGCAAACGCAAAATCGGCACGATCGGCATGCCTTTTCCCGATACGATAGCCGCGATCTTCAGTCCGGAAGGCAAGCCGCTTCCCGTTCGCGAGGTTGGCGAGCTTGTCATTCGCGGTCCGCAAGTGATGAAGGGATACTGGAACAATCCGGAAGAGAGCGAAATCGTGCTGAGGGGTGGCTGGCTGCATACCGGCGACCTTGGCTATATGGACGAAGACGGCTTTTTTACGATTGTAGACCGGATTAAGGATGTCATTATCGCGGGCGGTTTCAATATTTATCCGCGAGAGGTCGAAGAGGTGCTGTATGAGCATCCCGGCGTAATGGAAGCCTCCGTCCTTGGGGTGAAGGATCCGTACCGCGGCGAGACGGTGAAGGCTTTCGTTGTACTTAAAAAAGGCTCCTACGTATCGGCGGCCCAGCTCGACGTCTGGTGCAGGCAGCGGCTTGCCGCGTTTAAGGTGCCGCATCTGTACGAATTCCGGGAGTCTCTTCCGAAGACGATGATCGGCAAGGTCTTAAGGCGCAAGCTGATGGAGGAGCTGGAGAAGGAGCAATAAACACAAAGAGGCGGTGATGCGCGTGGCGGAGGATTTTGCCGCGGAGCAGGCGGATATTGAGAGGCATTTGGCGAAGCTGGAGGAGCTTGCCAGCGGGACTTTTTGGAGCGAGCTTGGCTGCGAGGTCGTCTTTGCCCATGCGGAAAAAGCGGCGATCCAGCTGCGCGCGGAGCAGCGTCATCTGAATCTGATTGGAATCGTGCATGGCGGTGTATTGATGTCTATGCTGGATAATGCAATGGGGCTGGTCGTGATGATTGCATGCCGGGAAAAGACGGTCACCGCGGGCTTGAACACGCATTTTCTGGAGAGCGCGAAGAGCGGCAATCTGGTATGCGAAGCCGAGATCATGCACCGGATTGGACGGACGATTACCCTGCAGGCAACGGTGAAAGATGAGGAAGGAAGATTGATCGCGTGGGGAAGCGGAACCTATCGGATTGTGTCGCGATAACGAATATTTAGTCAATTTGTCCGAGTTGCTGAGGGGCAGTTGGTTCGATATAATATATCCTATATATGGAAGAAAAATTTATGGGCGATTAAACTGAAACCAAATCAGCTTTCAGCCGATAAATATAAGAGGAGAGGAGGCGGGAGCATGGTCGATGGATGGATTACCGCGGTCGTATTGATATTTGGAATTGCAGTGGCACTAATTGGCGTTTTTGCCTATTTACGAATGTTTAACAGGAACGAAACGCATCATTCATCCATGGACGTTCCGCCTCCGACAATTCCCCCGAAAGCCGCTCCACCAAAGGACGAAGAGCCTCCGGTGAAGCCGCCTCGGGAGAACGAGGGCACAGGTTAAATTAACATTTGTTTATTTTACAATCTTGCCTGAAATGTTATAATAGTAAGAAAAATGCAAACATTGTGACTCATTGACCATGGAGTTGCCTGCACTGGGGGGTAATTTGCGGTGTAATGCCGCATCCGTTCTCGAATCTGTTGTTTAGGACGACCATCCAACGTATAGGGGAGGAGATTTCATGGCGAAGCATAGCCAGAATGAGGTCAAGGAAAGCCTGAAGGAACTCACGAGAATTTTTCAGCCGAAGGATCCGCGCAAGTTCGTAAAGGACTATATCCGGAAGTACAGGATAACGGGCGGATACGAGGATGAATTAACAATTTTAGTGGAAGACGAGATGGGTAAGATCAACTCCTCGGTCAGTTGAGCACATACGAAATGGCTTTGCATCTGTGCGAAACAGGTGCAAAGCCTTTTTTGTGCTGAGAAAGTGCGATGGTGGGCTGTAATTCTTTTGTAAGGATTTGATAATGCTTTTGCAAGAGCTCCGTTCTTCAATGGTTAGCTTTGTCCGGTAAGCTATGAGTTGTGAAGAGCCAGCCGATACTCATAGGCTTAGAAGGAGAGATGAACAATGAAGAAACCTGTTTGGGCAATTGTCGTGCTGGGAATCGTGCTGCTGTTAAGCGCATGCAATGCAGACAATAACAAGGACAAAATGAACAATAAGCCGGCAACGGAGATGGGCGACGACAAATCAATGAACGACGACAAGATGATGAACGACGACAAGTCGATGAGCGACGACAAGATGATGAACGACGATAAGTCGATGGGCGACGGCAAATAAAGTCCGTTGCGCGTAATCCCTCTGCCCGGCGGCAGGGGGATGCTCTTTCTTTTGCCGGGGGGACAGTCGTAACCGATTTAAACAAGCCGTATAATAGAAGCATCAAGAGGTTGTTGGACGGAGGGCAGCGGATGGGCGCAAACATAATAGTAGCCGATGATGAGAGGAATATTACGGATGTGTGCCGGCGGTATTTGGAGCGGGAAGGGCATGAGGTATGGGTCGCGGAAAACGGGGAAGAAGCGATCCGCCTATGGAAAGAACATCGCCCGGACCTGCTGGTGCTGGATTTAATGATGCCGAAGGTTGACGGACTTGAGGTTTGCGACCTTATCCGGCAGACCGACGATACCCCTATTATTATGCTGACGGCCCGAGGCGAGGAGCCGGACCGGCTGCTTGGCCTCACGATGGGCGCTGACGACTACATGACGAAACCTTTCAGTCCAAGAGAGCTTGTGCTTCGAGTCCATAATATTTTGCGGCGAGCGGGCTGGAGAAGCGAAGCATCGCCTGGGGAACGGGATGCGGAAAAACTCTCGGAGGAAGCGTCGGGTCAAGCGATTTATCTCGAGGGCTTGTCGATCTACCCGCAGGAGAGAAGGGTTTCCGTTCTGGAGTCGGATGTGGAGCTAACGGTGAAGGAATTCGATCTGCTGCATCTGCTGGCGATGTATCCCGGCAAGGTGTTCTCTCGCAGCCAGCTGCTTAATCAGGTATGGGATATTGCCTTTGATGGCGATACGACTACGGTGACGGTTCATGTCCGGCGGCTGCGGGAGAAAATCGAACCCAATCCTTCCGATCCGACCTGGATCAAGACGGTGTGGGGGATCGGCTACAAGCTCGATAACAAGGGGAATACGACATGAAGCTCCGATCTTATCTGCTGCTTGCCAATACGATTAGTATCGCGTTTATTATCGTTTTGCTGCTTGTATTCTTTCAATATATGCTCGTTACGCGAGAGCAGTTGATCTGGCTCGGACTTGCTACCGTTGTAGCCGGCATTGTATCGGCCGTCTTGTTCTTCCTGCTTATTCGTCCTCTTGAGGCATCGGTCCGCCGGGTTGGCGAAGGGGCGGGACGGATTGCCGCAGGCGAGCTCGAGGCCAGAGTGGATAGAACGGGCTTGACTGAATTCCGGTTGCTGGCGGATCAGTTCAATCAGATGGGGACGAGTCTCGAACAAAGCTTTCGCCAGGTAAAAGCGGCGGAATCGGCCCAGCGGGAGCTTGTCGCGAACATGGCGCATGATCTGCGGACGCCGCTTGCTTCGATGCAGTCTTATGCGGAAGCGCTGGAGGATGGGGTTATCGAGGATGATGCGACGTATCGCCGTTACTTGGCCACCATCCGCTCCGAGACGGTAAGGCTTAGCGAGCTCATCCAGGATTTATTCGAGCTGTCGACACTGGACAGAAGGACGGACGACCAGGTAGAGAAGGTTCCGGCGGTGCTGGAGGATGTGCTCCTGGAGCTCCACCCGAGATTCTCGATGGGGCTGGATGCCAAGGGGCTTCAGCTTCGGGTCAGGCTGCCGGAGCGATCTTTGCGGGTAAATATGCTGGCAAGACATCTCCAGCGGATTCTTCAGAATCTGATCGAAAACGCCATTCGCTACTCTCCTCATAACGGAATTATCGTCATTGCGGCGGAGGAACGGGAGGATGGCGTGATCCGGGTTTCCGTTACAGATGAAGGGGTTGGCATCGCGGAAGCTGAACGGGAGCGTATCTTCGAGCGGTTTTACCGGACGGACCGTTCCCGCAGCCGCGAAGGCGGCGGAGCGGGAATCGGATTATCGATCGCCAAGCTGCTAGTCGAGCAATACGGTGGGAGAATCGGGGTGGAGCAGGCGGAAGGACAAGGTAGCCGGTTCTGGTTCACGGTTAACGAAGCGCAAGGCAATCTTTAAGCAGAGGAGGAAGGCAAGTGGGCGAGTTACTGAAACGTCTGCGCAAAGGCTTTGGCCGTAAGCTTGCAATTCTACATACTTGGAACGGTTGGATTGTGGTTGTGCTGGCATTGTCCGGGGTCATGCTGGTGATGAATTACTGGCGTGGCGTGCTTGGAGAAGGAAGGGTGTGGCTGAAGGAGCTGCACATCATTGTTGGCTTGCTGTCCCTAGTCCCGGTTGTGTTCTATCTCCTGCTCGCCGCCAAGCACTGGAAGCAGCTGAGGGGGAAGGCATGGCAGAAGTTTAATGTCTTTGTCGTGCTTGGCCTGCTTGTGGGATGGTTCATCTCGGGCGTGCTGCTCTGGCAATTTCGGGCCGTAGGGCCGCGCGTGTCGAACCAGGCACTGACGGTACATGATCTCTTAACCTGGATTGGCCTACCTTATATTATTTATCATTCCATTACGCGGGCCAAATGGCTTAAGGAGCCGAACCGCCGGACGGTACACACCGAGCGCGAAGAGAAGACGGGGGCTGCACCGATTCATCCCGCGGCAAGCCCGCAATCGTATATGTCCCGGCGTTCCTTCGTAAAATGGGCGGTTGGCGGCGGAATCGCCGTCGCGGTTGGGCCGTCTTTTCTGAAATGGACCGTTAATACGCTAGGCGTCAGCATCGGCAGTCCTTCTTACGAGGAGATTGTGACGAGGGATGGCAATCAGCTTGTACCCCTGCCGCAGCCCATGCCTGCATCCGCGCCTCCGCTCGGCGGGGGCGCGAAGGGTGAATTCCGGATCTATTCGGTGACGCCGATCCCGACATTCTCCAATGAGACTTGGTCCTTCACCATAGACGGGTTGGTCGATAAGCCGATGACGTGGAACTGGGAGCAATTCGTGAAGCTGACGCGCAAGGTTCAGGTGAGTGATTTTCACTGCGTGACGGGTTGGTCCGTATACAAGAATACGTGGGAAGGCATCCCGCTGAAGCAGTTCCTGCAGGAGGCCGGGATCAAAACAAACGCAAAAATGGTGAAGTTCTACTCGGGAGACGGCGTATACACCGATGCGCTCACCCTCGAGCAGGCGCAGATGGACGACATTATGGTCGCGATGCTGCATGACGGCAATCTGATTCCAAGCGATCTCGGCGGCCCGGTTCGGCTGATCGTGCCCAAGATGTACGCGTACAAATCAGTGAAATGGCTGAACCGGATCGAGCTGATCGACAAGGATCATATCGGCTATTGGGAAGAGCGCGGCTATGATATTGATGCTTGGGTGTAAAATAGACGCTTTCCTCAGGAACAAACATCGTGCCGTGACAGGTTCCTACCCAATACACTGTTAACCATATACAGATCAAAGATCAGTCATATGGCAGGAGGGATGGAGGCTTTGCCAAGAGCAAAAAGGCTTACCATTGAGGAACGGGTCAACAGGCTGGAGCGCCCTATTACGGCAAGCCGGATTGCGCCAAGAGCAATAACGGCTGCCAAGCTGGCGCGAAATGCAGTGACTTCGGGCAAAATTTCTTCGGATGTTATTCCCGCTTTAATCGCGAATCCGAATTTTAACCGTTCCATTGTGGCTGCTTTGCCGGAAGTGTTAGCAACGCCTGCTTTTGACAGGGTTGTCCGTACGGTGCTTCCGCAAGTGATCGAGCATCCCGTGTTCGATAATGCGATCCGTTCCGTACTGCCGGGACTTGTATCCAGTCCGGCTTTCGTGCAGGCGATACAGGCTGCGAATATCGTAGGAGCTGAGGTAACGCCATCTCCGGATGTTACCGGTTTACAAAGAGAAGCGATACAGCGGGATGTACAAGGAACCCAAGGAGTCCAGGGCGCGCAAGGAGCCCAAGGTGCGCAAGGAGCTCAGGGCGCACAAGGGCTGCAAGGTGTTCAGGGTCCGGTCGGGGCACAAGGAGTAGCTGGAGCGGAGGGACCGCAGGGGGCGCCAGGCGTATCCGGACCTTTAAGCATGACAGCCATCCGCTTCTCGGGCAGCCGGGAACAGATTGATCTGGTGAACAACCAGGCCACGGTAGAGCTGATGTTAACACCGATTGTTCTTCTGGCTGACCAGGTCGTGATGCTGGAGGCTTTTGCGAATGCGAATTTTACGGGAGTGCAGAGCTATTCGGTTAACGGTGTCCTCTCGAGAAACCCGGCAGACGTTATTGCAACTGATAACGAGGCGATAACGCAGCAGGGGAATCAGGCGGATTTCTCCCAAGTATCCGCGACTAGCGCTCTCACCTGGGTAGACAGTCCGGGTCCGGGAACGTATACGTACTCTTTTACCGTAACGGCATCTGCCACCTCCCAACAACAAGTTGTTGGGGGATTGATCAATACGCGGGGCTTAACGGCTACGGTTATTAACACAACGAACGGGACTCTTTAAAAAGTAAAAGGCCGGAATTCCTCGACGGAATCCCGGCCTTTTTGGCGTGCATGCATCTCCTCAGAGTGCCGCTTTATTAAAACCTTTTACAATCAGCCAAACGGCCAGGATCATCTCATTTGCCGCGACCGGCAGGGAGAGGAGACCGCCCCATACCGACAATTGAGAGAATACGCCAAACATTTCGAACAGAGAAGCGCTAAACACGAGTACGGCGCCAGTCATGCCAAGGATCGGAATAAAGCGGGGGACAAGCCCGGATTTGTAGAAAATGTAGCTGTACAGCATTGTATTAATGCCGAGTAAGAAGTTAGGGCCAAGCATAAAGGTCCAGTCATGTACCGCCAGGAACAAGGTTCCGGCAGCTTCATAAGAAGCGGGATCGGGAGCGCCAGCGGAGACATATTGCCGGCTTAAGGTGACGAGGGACAGCATGCCAACTAGGCCAACCGTAATAACGACGGCTTCGAGCAGGCGGAAGCACACATGTCCGAGGGCAATGCTTTCGTTATATTTTTTCAGAAAAGGATACATCGTGACCGCAGTGCCAACGGCAGAAGCAACAAGGATCAGCTCCATCAGGGCTCCGAGGATGATCTGGTCTGCGTGCTCAGAGCCGTTCGTCAGATAATTCGCGTGGTTAAGGATAGGGCCGTAGAACAGAAGCCCCAATACGGATGATACGGCTGCGAGTATAAACAAGGTGCCGGTTACTTTGGGCGTCTTAGTGATGGAAATCATGGATTTCCTCCTCCTATTTATTGGCTCGTATCATCCCCGTAGAAGAAGATCTCTTCGATTGGCAGTCCAAAAGTGTGGGAAATCCGGAAGGCTAGCTCGAGGGACGGGGAGTAGTTGCCTTTTTCCAATGCGACTATCGTTTGTCTCGTTACGCCGACCTTGTCAGCCAATTGCTGCTGCGTCATTTCGTTCAGATTAAACCGTAATTTGCGGATGTGGTTGCCGACAAGATTTTTAACCATGTTAAACTCCTTTCCGGTAGTGGTACAGCTTCGAGATCGAACCGGTAACGTCGGACAGGAACCCGGAGGCGATCAAGATGATGAACATCTGGTTCAGTGGCTGATCGGCAGCAAGAGAGATCATGGCAAGCAGAAAACCAAGAATAAACAGGAAAAAAGAGTTCCGGTGAGCTTTTAACTCAATGAGTTTATCCAGTTCATCGGCAAATGCGGGTTCTTTCTCCCCAGTTGTGATCCGGAAGATGATGTTGAAAATAATGCTGATCACAATATGCGCGATAATAGACACCAGCGTCAGGACTAACACGAAGGAGCCCCAGTAACGGATGCTTTCTTCGAGCGCCATTCCTTCCTCCGGGTACTGCGTGTACTTATACAGGCAGTAGACGGCAAAAATAAGCACGGCGCTAATTAATGTGGTAATGCTTTTCTTCTCCTGGTAGGTCAAGCGTTGTACCTCCTTGAATGGTAAAATAAGTTAAGTTCTATATACAAAATGTAATATAAACTATACTCAATGTCAAGTTAACTATACACGAATGGCAGGCCTATTTTTTTATGAAAAAAGCCCTCCCACACCTGAAGCTTTGCGCGGGAGAGCTTTTGGATAAGGATTTATAAGATTCGGTTTAGTAACGATCCATAATTAATTGCGTTTTTAGCGAGTCCTGGGCGAGGAACCAGCCTTTGTTTTGCAGGTAAGTGACCAGCTCGTCATGCTTGGTTGAAGCGGTTGTTGCGCTGGTTGTTTTGAAGGAAGCCTCAACCACATATTCCGTGCCGGTGCCTGCAGCGTTCTTGATCGGCCATACTTCGATGTACAGCTGCATGCCGCTCCAAGTGCCGATGGAACGTTTGGCGAGCACCGGACCGAAGTAACGGGAGGTTTGCAGTTTGGTTGTACCCCAGTTGTTAGACAGCCAATCATTGAATTTATCCGGCGCGTTGTTGATCATCAGGCTGCGGGCATCGCTGATCGACGGGAGATCCATGCCGCTGTAGCCGGACTTGCTGCCGCTTTTGCTGCGGGTAATGCTGAGCGTTTTCTTTTGGTAACCCCATTCCACTTGGGCTTCGTAGTTTGTATCGCCGGAATTAAAACCGTCGTTGTTCGCTTGCGTCAGCGCCGCGTTAATATCGTTATTGTTAATGGTGTAACGCTTCTTGTAGGATAATTCGAAGTTGTCTTCGCCTTCCGTCTTGCGGATGCGGGTGCTCCAGCCGTTGTTGTAGATGTCTTTCGCGTTGGTATCAAGGAAGGCCACGTTCATCTTCGTTACCGTAGTCGGCATCGAGAAGGCGCTTAATACCGAGCTGGTCAGCTTGAAATCGGGGCCAAGCGTTGTGCTTGGATTCATAAGAAGCTTAACCTCGTAATCCGGAACCATGTTGCTTGCCGCATGAGCCTCGGAAGGGGCGACGCCGGCTTCGGTAACGAGCGCAGAACCAAGTGCGATAATAACAGCTGCCGTACCGATGAAACGTTTGAACATAAATTCATCTCCTTTGATAAAATGTTGGAATAATGATTCCGAAGAAGATAATATCTATGAATTATTCGCGCATGATTATGCTTGTATGCAATATTTGTAAATGGAGATTCTAAGGGTTAGAAGATAGGGGCCGGAATCATGTATAATGCTCGTATAGCATACATAAGAAAGGCGGTTATTCCTTCATGAACAATATCGTATCGTTAAAATGGCTTCTTGCCCGCTTATATGAGACAGACCTCGTTATCGTCGACTGCCGGTTCCAGCTTGGCAAGCCGGACTTCGGCCGCGAGGCTTATGAAGCCTCCCATATTGCAGGGGCCGTATTTTTGGATTTGGAAAAAGACCTGTCCGCTCCAATCGACGAGCATGGCGGACGCCATCCGCTGCCGGATATTACGGATCTGACCATTGCGCTCAGCAAGGTTGGCATCAGCAACGAAACCCGCGTTGTCGCATACGACGACCAAGGCGGAGCATTCGCTTCCCGTCTGTGGTGGCTGCTGAAATACTTGGGCCATGAGCAAGTATTCGTGCTGGACGAAGGCTTTACCGCTTGGCAAAACGCCGGCTTCCCGGTGAACGCGGAGCAGAAGACGCTTGTTCCTGCGCGTTACCTTGCAACGGTGCAGCACAACATGCTGATCGAGATGGACGAAGTGAAAGAGAAGCTTGGCGCTGAGCATATCACGCTGATCGACTCCCGCGACGGCGCGCGTTACCGCGGCGAGGTTGAGCCATTAGACCGGATTGCCGGCCATATTCCGGGGGCGATCAACCGTCTCTGGTCGGAAGGCAAGGGAGAAGACGGCAAGTGGAAAAGCGCGGACGAGCAGGCAGCAAGATTCGAAGATCTGCCGAAGGATCAGGAGACCATCGTCTACTGCGGTTCCGGCGTAACGGCATGCCCGAACGTGCTGGCTTTGCAAGAAGCGGGCTTTACGAAGGTAAGGCTTTATGCGGGTAGCTGGAGTGATTGGATCTCCTATGAGGGGAATCCGATTGAGGTTGGGGAAGAGTAAGGTAAGAGAATTGAATAGAAGTGATCTTGAGATACAGAGCAGGGCGAGGTGGATGCCGCTGCTCTGTATTTTTTTATTCACTGAAGTCAACAGGAGTTAACAATTGACTAGAATTAATGGTGGTTACATCGTGATCCCTTAGAATATATCCTAATACCTTTTGGTGTATAACATATACAGAGATATGACTTGAATCAACAAATGAAGAATTTTGGGACAAAGGCTTCAGTATTATCTTCATTCAAACCTTAAAATCGCAAATAGATACTACCTTCCATAATTTAAAAACACAATATGGTGAAAACATATAATCATCGTCCGGATGAATAATATCGTACTTACACGGAAAATGATAAAAAATAGATGAGTACCAGTTCCCTGATAAGTGGTGTAAGAGCAAGGAAGGGAGGTTCTAAGAGCCGCAACCGCCAAAAGATGAGGTTTCCTCCTAGGGTGCTTTCCATCTTGTATCGGTTAAAACGTAATGACTCACAAGTAAGTTTTTTTTTTTTCAAAAGCCCTCTTGTCGGTCAAGGTTTAAGCACTTTCTAAAGAAAATTTAAAAACATAGCATAGGGAACCTAAAGATACCACTATTTATTAAATGGTCTCTTGTGATTTTAGCGTCTTTATGTCTTTCTAAGTAGTCAATAGAGGCTTTATATTGTCCTTGAAGACTGCCGAAAACAATATCTCTAGGGTCAGAATCTCTACTCAGTGCCGAACCTTTAAATTGATCCATAATTACAACAGCTTGTGCCAGTAGTTTTCCAATATACCATTCTAGATGTACCCATAGATGATCGCCAGTTTTTCCGAGCTGTGCAGCGTGAACAATCATATTTCTTGTGAAATACAATCTATCAAGCTGGTAGGATATTGTATTGCTCGATGTATTAATAATATCAAGTAGGTCTTGAAGTGTTCCCCACTTTTCATTGATTATCCGATACTGTTTTGCAAGTAAAGGATCCGTCTTAATCGCATTAAAGGGATCGTTAGGCTTATTTTCAAATGTTTTATCTATTGCCCACGACATTACTGACGATAATGATTTATCTTCTAGCTTGTAGATTTTAGGGCATAATAACTTTAACTTATTAATTTCAGAAGCTTTTGTATACCTCTCGTGAAATGAAAGAAGTCTTCTTCCAACTGCCCCGAGAGCAATTGATTGTGCTACATTGTCTTTGATGATTTCAATATCAGTTTTGTTTGATCTAAGGCCCATTAATGCTTCGAGGGCAGTCCACAAAAGAATATATGAATTTTCAACAGAAGGTACTGTTCTTGCGAGGTTATAAAAGTAAATTGGTTCTTCAAATATAGAAAGATTATCAAGATTCACTGCCTCAAGGAATTCTTCATGCTTAGATAAAGAGTGCGAGAGAGTGTTTTTTCTAAACGACGGGATTAGGGGGTCGTTTGTTTTGCTAAAGTTATAGCGTGTAAATTTGTTGATTTTTCCGTTAAAATAGTAAGCTTCTTCCCAGAAAGGATCTAGTAAGTGTGGTGTTGCATCAGTATATTCCAAGCTATATTTTCGATAAGCTAAAGTCACACGATTTCTCAATGCTGAAAAGGGATCCTTTCCAGATATTTCAAAAGAATATCCATCCAAAGGTACAGGTTTTTCATTTGGGAAGTAGTCAGAATTCCTTAATGTTATATTTATAGGGTTGAGGATATCTATTAACGGATTTCGGGAGATATTATCCGTTTTTGGAATAAAGCATCGATACTTTCTGTCAATGCTATAGTCAAAAAATGTGAACAAGTGCTTGATCATAGAATTCAATGGACGTTGGATAAGCTTTTTTGGTGCTATTTGAAGAAATGCAAGAGAGTATCCGTCGTAAACTAATTGAGGGATTAGCAATGACAGAAGCTCATCAATTTTCTTTGAATAAGTGTCAAAATGACGGGATGAAAAATCAATATCGTTTAGTTCCTTTTGAACATAAGTCAAATAAACTGGTTTTATAGAGGATTTATGTAACAACGTTCCGCTATAAATCTGTTGTATTAATTCAATACTAAAGTCCCTTTGCCATTCGCGTATGTTATTTGCTGCTGGTCGAAAATACTTGTTTATAATTACATCTGAAACGACTGACGAGTTAATCGATTCATCACTGCACTCATTTAATAACGATTGTAGTCTTCTGTGGTTTTTTGATCTCTTCAGGCAAATAGATGAAACTTCGCATAGTTCCTCGAGTAGAATGAGACCGTTTGTGCTGGTATGATTATTTGTCAGAAACTCCGATTTATCAACTAACTGAGTAAACTTCATAATGAAGTATTTGCTTAAGTCAGTATGTGTTGAGTGCCAATTTCTTTTTTTTAAAATGAACATTTGTATGCTCCTAAGTTATTTTTCCTCCGTAGAGTTTCCAGCTATTCTTCTGAAAATTCCCAATCCACTGATTTGATCAGCAGCGTGTCTTATAAGTGCTGCTCTTGTATCAGATTTCTTAAAAGGAATCTCGTTGTCGGAAAGTAAATTCATAAGTTCCTCTTTGCTACATCCTGTTTTATCTAAATATTCTGCAAGTTCAGGAGCATGCATATTAGACATCTCGTTGAAAGTTTTTTCGATTCTTCTATCAAACTGTAAAATTATTAGCTCTATAAGATTATTTCGAGTCACTTTGTTTTTATATGGGATATCTAGTTCCTGTGCAACTTTTTGTAGTTGACTTAGTGTTAAACGTTTGCTGCTTCTCAGCCCAGCTCTCACTCCATCAGCACCCAGCCAGTCAAACATTTCCCTAAATAAAAGTGGATTCATACTCTTAATTACACCTCGCTATAAATTCATTTACAATGGATCTAAACTGCCAGGATTGTTTATCAGCAGTTGTGCCATCACAATCATAAACGGCTAAGTATTGTTCTGCTGCAACACGTAAGCCATCACCTTCTGTAACGTAATTATTGAAAATGCTATCAGTCTTTTTTAGGCGAACGTACTGCTTTTTCATTGTGAATATCAAGTCACCGTTATATTCCTTTGTCATCATTCCTATTGCACCGGCAAAAATAGTTTCAGGTGTTGTTGGGAGATCCAAAGTTCTCTCCAAAATTTCTCTATCTTTATTTACCCCGCGAATTGCTTCAATTGCTGAGGGAACACCTACACTTGATTGAAGATCAAGTTTTACTGGGGACACACTAAAGTGAGAAGCAAAAATAACACTTCTTAAGAGATGTGAAATCTCAGGGTGTGTATCTATTAAAATATAATCGTATTTATCCTTGTAGGGAGCAAGAGCATTAGATATAGCTGAAAGATGATTATAATCAAGCATACTTCTTTCAAGAACATTGGTTCGTCCGGGCAATTTATCGATTGTTACTTCAGTTAATCTCGGATCACTAGGAATTAGTGGAGTGTTATAATTTCCAATAATAACCTCTGGTTGTGGAATTTCCTCTAAGTCCATATCACTATATAAACCCCTGAAGACTGTATATAATGTTTTATTTGGTACTTTTCCTTTTTTAAAATGTTCTAACATTGAGGGAATAAGCCTGCATGTTATTCCACCTCTTTGATAGTCTGTATCCACGACAAGAACCTTCTTTTTATGGAACCTCTCTAATCCTATAGCTATGTGATAACAACAAGTTGTTTTTCCCACCCCGCCTTTTTCACTAATGAAACTAATAATTTTTGCAGACATAAACCTAAATACCTCCTGTATCAAACGAGTAGCTTGGATTGACTACTCGCAGTAATATTATGACCTAATGAGCATCCATGAATACAAAGAAATTGCTTAGTCCCTAAAATCTATTTCTTTATTATAGCATAATAAAATGTGCTCAATAATTAGCTTTTCCAATTCTACTGCATCGTTACAATCCGCATGAGAGAATTACGCATGTCGGTGGTAAGAATATTAACGGAACCAGATTAGGTATAACTCAAGAAGAGGCTATCCAAGGTATTGAAAGTGGAAATGGGAAGTTAGCTCGCGAAGAGTCAATACGGTCATAAATACGGCTCCACCATTAAAATCCCGACCACATGAGGTCGGGATTTTGTTTTGTCCAAAAATGTAGACCGATTGTAGCCAAGGAAATAGCAGGAGAGGGATGAATTTTTGTATATAAGATGTCTACAAAAAATTCTAAACCAGTCACAACACATGTAGAGATTATGGCATTGTTGATAACATAATAGAAATGCCTATGCTTAGATACCAATTTCTTTTTCTGAAAGAGGATTGAATTTACTTGTAGATTTTCAGTTCTTTGTGCAGATCGTACATCATCTTCCCAAGCGACTTTGTTCTCATAGCTTCTTTTGTGATTTCGTGACCAAAGACCATTTTTTTTGATTTCCAGATCAGTCAGACCCATTCGACCCAGCATCGTTTGAAACCCATCATTCTACAAATAAGTTATAAATTAGTTAGTTAGTGTTCGGGTTTTCAGGCCTATGGGCTAATGTGTTCGTGGAAAGATGTCGAAATAATAATTAAGGGATGTTAAGATTATAGTTTGCTTGTGCTACGACTATTAAAGAGACATTAATTTGTTAATTGTTATTGTTCGCTTGGAGTTAATACTGAAATTGCAATGCTAACTTAGAAGGCGCAGGTATTGAATAAAAACCTTTCAGCCTCAACTGCTTCTATACTATGTTGGAGGAACATATGTGACTAAATTAAAACAGGAAACTAAAACAAAACTATTTAAATGGCATGAGAACCTAACCGTAGGTATTGTTATTGCTTTACTTTTTTATTTTATGATAGGGAGTATGTTTATTTTATTTTTCCCTGCCGGCCAGATCATTGTTCCTTCTCTTTTAAGACCTGAATCATGGATAAATGTCCAAACTTACCAAATGATGTCGGGATATATTTTCTGGGGAGGATTCCTAGGCGGTTGTGTTTTCTCCGTAACTTCAATATTAAATAAAATGAAAGAAAGTGCCTCAATGAGTGAAAGAAGTGCGGCAGAAGAGTATATCGTCTTTGTTTTGACGTTATTTTTTAGACCATTTTTAGGTGGCACAATAGCTCTAGTTATTGTACTCATGTTGAATTCAGGTTTTATTAATTTTAAGAGTATGGATCAAATAAAGGAATCTGGAAGTATTAATTTTCAAATTAGCTTAAGCTTCATTGTGGGATTTTCTATAGATGCAATTCTATTCAAGTTAAACTCAATGGTCAGTATTATTGGGAATAAAGCAAAGGATAATAGCTCTAACTGAGACAAAGTCGAGAATAGCATAACAGTACTTTACCTATGAAGTACGCGGCTTGTACTGCACATCTCCGTGATGTTTGTTTGTCAGTGGGTGTGGTGTTTAGCGGTCCATGGATTGATGGTTGGGGAAGAGTAAGGCAAGAACTGAAGATTATGATCTATACAGAGCACGGCGAGGTGGATGCCGCTGCTCTGTATTTTTTATGTTTTGTTGACATCGCCGGACAAAACAAAAAGCCGCGCATTCCGCGCGGCTCCCGAAAATCATTAAACCTGTACCCCTTGCTTCCGGTACACCTCCGGAAAATGATCGCCCACGAGCAGTTCGCCCGGCTTTACGTTGACGTAGGAGAGCATGACGTGCTCGCCTACGGGCTCGTAGCGGGTGTGGCCCGGCATGTAGTGCACGGCGATGGCGCGGCGCTTCATCTCGGAGCGGTTGTGCGGGCTGCCGTGCCAAGTCAGGCAGTGGTGGTAGCCCACTTGGCCTTTCTTGATCTCGAACGGCAAGGCATTTACCGCCGCGTTGTTCGGCAGCATCTCCGGCTGTTGATGGTACGGCATGAAGTCCGGCGTGTTCGCCAGATAACGCTGTTGATTGCCCCACTTGTGGCTGCCCGGTACCATCCACATGCAGCCGTTCTCGATCACGGCGTCGTCAAGCGCAACCCATGCACTGACGAGATCGGCAGGCTGGATGATCGGCCATAGCGGATGATCCTGGTGCCAATTCGTAGATCCGCCTGTAATCGGAGGCTTATATTGCACTTGGTCATGCCAGATGCGAAGCGAATTGGAATGGCATAGCTGCGCCACTTCCTCGCAGATGACCGAATGCGCGGCATGCTGGAGGAAACGATCGCTGGCGAGCCAGATATTAACGATCTGGACGACACTCTCGCTCGTGATCATTTTCATATTGTCATAGGGGGAATCCGAATCCAGCATGTTGCGATTCAAGACAGGCTTATTGACGGTCTCGCCGTTCATCACCTTGTCCAGCTCCTCGCGAAGCTCCTCTACTTGGTCGTCGCTTAACACAACCCCACCTTTTAGAAAACCGTTGTTTTCAAACTCCGCGATTTGTGCTTGACTTAACATAACAACAACTCCTTAATAATCATTGGATTGTTTAAGAACCGTTTTGCGGTTCGAACTTGCGTGATGGCTTGATGTGTTAAGCATAGCGGAGTTTGCAAGCGGTGTATTTACAGATACGAAACAGGTCTTTGCACTTTTCAAATATCCTTGATCATTCCTGCCATGAGGTGATTTCGCCGTATGATCCAAGACCCGCCGCATTCCTATCCGGATATTGTCCTTGGCGCGATCGATGACCTTCAGCCAACGGTTAACTTTGCGAGCCGGGCCGAAGTGCCTGCCTCCGAACAGTGGGGGCCTCGCATCATCCCGGACTATCAGCTATTCTGTCTACTCTCGGGGGAAGCCGAGATAAGTATTGGCCAGGAGCAATATACGCTGGCAGCAGGAGACAGCGCGCTGTACGGACCCCATTGTCCGCACCGAATTATCGCTCGAACGGGAGCAGTCTTCATCGGCATCCATTTTGCTTATCGGCAGTCGTCGCTAGAGCTTGTCCATCCCGCATTCTCGATAGAAGCATGCAGCGAGGAGAAGCTTAAAACCAGTATCCGCCCCAGCTACAAGCTTGAGCTAGCAAACAAACAACTGTTGGAGCTGCCGCCTTTCTTCACCAAGCCCGACCTCAAGCCGATCCTGATGCGGATTGTAAAAGAATACATGAACGAGCAGCCGGGCTACCGCATCGTGCTGCGTTCATTAATGACAGATTTGATCACCACCATCGTTCGCAGTCAGCTGACGAAGCGGCAAAAGTCGCCGGAGCAGGACAAGATTGATCCTGCCCTTCAGGCCATCAATGAGCAGCCGGAGAAGAATTGGACCGTCAATGAGCTTGCAGCTCTGTGCGGTTATCACGTCATTTATTTCTCATCGCTGTTTCGCAAATGTACCGGAGATAGCCCGAAGCAATATCTCATCAACGAACGTATCCGTAAAGCGAAATATTACCTGCTGAGCGGGGAGAAAATGGATGTGATCGCGGAGCGGCTTGGCTACGCCAGCGTCCATTATTTCTCCCGCAATTTCAAAGAGGAGACGGGTCTGACGCCTACGGAATTCAAAAATGGATAGTCCAATCTCGATGCATCGATTATCGGCTTACGGTATCCTATGTTATTCTAAAACTATATCGATTGGATTTCCTATAACGAGAATCCGTTTACGCTTGTCGGTTTGCTAATTGTAATAACATCTAACTCTTGATCGGAGGTTAAAACCTTGTCCACTTCTACAGCCGTACAATCCTTGTTCCGTCCGTTTACTCTTGGGCAGCTTACACTGGCCAATCGCATTGTGATGGCGCCTATGACGCGCGCTATGTCTCCGAATGGGGTGCCCGGAACGAACGTAGCCGCTTATTACCGCCGGAGAGCCGAGAATCATGTCGGTCTTATCATAACCGAGGGAACGGTGGTGAATCATCCCGATTCCTCTAACTCGAAGGATGTGCCTCACTTTTACGGCGAAGAAGCTTTGAAAGGCTGGGCTAACGTCGCAGCCGAGGTTCATGCCGCAGGCGGAAAAATTATGCCGCAAATCTGGCATATGGGCACGAAGAAGCAAGTGAATGACTATACCGAAGCCGAGATTACCGCTATTGTTCAAGCCTTCGCCGACGCGGCCTCTGAAGCAAAGCGGATCGGCTTCGACGGCATAGAGCTTCACGGCGCGCACGGCTATCTGATCGACCAGTTCTTCTGGGAGAAAAGCAACCAGCGTACGGATCGTTACGGGGGCAGTCTGCTAGCCCGCACCCGATTCGCCGAAGAGGTCGTCCGGGCTTGCCGCGAAGCTGTTGGGCCGGATTTCCCGATTGTGCTGCGAATTTCGCAGTGGAAAGAAAGGGAGTACACCGTGAAGCTGGCTTATAATCCTGAAGAGCTGGAGCAATTTCTACAACCGCTGGTGGATGCAGGCGTGGATATTTTCCATTGCTCGACCCGCCGGTACTGGGAGCCTGAATTTGCCGGATCGGATTTGAATCTTGCGGGCTGGGTGAAACGGATCACCGGCAAACCAACGATTACCGTCGGCTCGGTTGGACTCGACAGTGATTTCATGACCTTCTTCACGGAAGGAAAAAGCTCTGCCAATACAGGAATTGATGGGCTTGTGCAAAAGCTCGAAAAAGATGAATGTGATCTGGTGGCGATCGGCAGGGCACTACTGGTTGATCCGGCATGGGCCAGCAAAATCCGTGAAGGTAAATTGACTGAATTGGTGCCGTTCACGCCTGAAGCGCTGAAGACACTATTCTAAACAAATACCTTTTATTAGAGTAAAAGCGGCTCCTTGTGGAGCCGCTTTTGCTCTGTTGAGCGATTTTATTGCCTTCGCCGTACTCTTCCTCCCGACAGCCTTCTATGCAGGAAGCCCGCATAATAAATCGGAAGCTGCAGGCTTTGTTTGAACACTTTTGGAGAAGCGGCCCGCTTAAACACCTCTTTGCCGGGTATGGCGTTAGCCTCGATGATCCAGATATGGGACTGACGGTCAATCCCGAAATCAAGGCCAAGCTCGACCAGCCGTTTTTGAAAGGATCGTTCCAGCTGTGCGGCCATTTCAAAGGCTAGCTCCCGAAGCTTTTGCTCCAGTCGTAATGCCCGCGCATGGCCGAATTGCTTGGTTAAGAAAGAGATAATCTCCTTTGCGCTGCCTTCAGTAGCTAGATTCGAAGTAATATTGCCTGCTTTCCCTAGCCGTACACCCATCCCGGTTAGATGCCATTGACCAAGTTCATTCTTCTGAATGAGTACGCGGATATCGTAGACTCTGTTCGCAGCATCCGTTATATCCACCCATTTCTGAACGAGATAATTCCGTTTGCTGCGCAGCTGGGCAAGCTTCCTCTGTAAACCCTCTTTGGATAAGGGGAGTCTTTGCTTTTTATTTTCCTCTATCACATATTTCCCGTTCCTATAGGACAGCTTCAATATCCCCGTTCCTTTATGGGTGCCAAGAGGTTTGATAATGACTTTGTTATATTTATGCAGCATCGTATGCACGGCTTGATTATGGCTTAACAGCAGAGTAGGGATGAGGTAGGGGCGAAGCCTGCTGTTTACCAAGAGATGTTTATGGATGCTCCATTTATCGTTTCCCAGCCAATCCCCCGCAAAAGGAATGCCGGAGTTTTCTTTCATTTGTCTGGCTTCCCTCAGCATTCGGCCGCTATAGATGCCGCGGTCATAGATGATAGAAGGATACGGGGAACTTGGCTCATAGCGCCAATGATTATTCTCGTATACCCATCCGGCAATGGTTCGGTATTTGCGATCGACATGGTCGGGCTTAAACAATAATAACCTGTCAAACCCAGCCGCCCGAATGGCCTTGGCCTGCCACTTGAAAACTGCTGTGTTCATCCGGTCCCACATGATTCCGAGAGTTGCCACAAATAAAGCCTCCCCTCCTTGATCTAATCACAGTGTATGAATGAAGGGGGGAAAGGACACAAGGCCCAATTATGATCAACGAAGTAACACTGCGGAACGCGAATAATAGACTAATGAATAGCTGATTTCTTAGGGGAGGAAAGGATTCTAACCATGATCAAGATACGCAGTCGTTCCTCTCTGCCGTCCGATACGGTCCTGGTTGCCCCGGCATTCCTGAAGAATTGGAGTTTATCCCAAAATCAAAGTCTCCTTCTCCAATTCGGCATTACAACCCATCCGATTAAATTGATGGCCTCAGAGAAGGTGCCGCTAGGCCAAATGCTCGTCTCTCATGCATGCATGACTACATTAAAGATACCGGCAGAGGGACAATTTCAAGTCCGAAAGACTGGAAATACGCTAAGCGTAGGACCCTATATCGGTATTCTTGTTGATAAAATAAAAGGCAGTCTGCCCTTTAAGAATCTACTCCATTACGCGAAGACGCACCGTCACGTGAATGGGGCGCTGCTGGCTTTTTCCCCGGATGCCGTTAATCTTCGGACAAAGACGATTCACGGGTTTATGTATTCACCTGTAAAGAAGACATGGATCTACGGTCAATACCGATATCCCTCGTCCATCATGAACAAATCGTTAACCAGTACGCCGTTAATGCCCCATTTTCAAAACAGCCTGGGAAGAGCCGTCTTTAATAATTTTCGGCTGGATAAATGGAGCATGCACAAGCTTCTCTCCCGGAACGGAAGCGTCAGAACCCATCTGCCTAGAACCATTCTGTATCAGAGTCCGCAGGATATTGCCCGAATGCTGGAGCAAAGCAATGAGGTATATATGAAACCGGTTCAAGGATCATTTGGGAGCCATATTCTCAAGCTGTCCAAACAAAATCATAAAATCGCGGTTACGCATAAAGGTTCATTAAAGAAGGTTTTTCGCCATGTGCAGGAGCTGGGTCAATTCCTTCGGAAACAAAATCATCATTCGGGGTATTTGATTCAAGACAGAATAAAGCTGGTCTCCTCCAAAGAGCGTCTCATCGATTTCCGGTTAATCCTGGTGAAGGACGGGCAAGGCAATTGGCAGCGGATGGGGATTATCGCAAGGCAGGGACCCCGGAGGTCCATTGTCAGCAACATATCCAAAGGCGGAACAGCCATGGAGGGTAAACGAGCTCTTCGAAGGATTCTGCATAAGGGAGAAGCCGAAGCTGGAGCCGTCTGTCTCAGGATGGAAAAGATCGCTCGGAATATCGCTAAGCAGCTGGTGTCATCGGGCTATCATGCCGCAAATTTGGGCTTTGACTTTGCTCTTGATACACGGAATAAATTATGGATTATCGAGGTTAATCATAACGACCCCAATCACACGATCGCTTTGGACGCGGGGGAGACGCAAATGTTCCATCGGACGATTAGGGCGAATATGCTGTATGCCCAAAAACTAGCCGGCTTCGGCACAAGCCATCCGTCGAAAGGGAGAAGGCCGTGATCATGGCGATGCATGTTAAAAAGCTGAATCATGCAGAGAAGGACAGCTTACTCGTAAATCAGGCTTTTTTGCGGAAATTCGCAAGCAGGCCATCCACCGTCAAGGTGCATTTCGGAGCCTGGAACAGACAATTAAAGGTGAGAGTATCTCAAAGCCTGCCAAGCGATACAATCGGGATTTCATCGCAATCGCTGGGGGGATATAGCCTTCCGCCTTTGAAATATAAAGTGTTGGTCAAAGGGAATAACGTCCACATCGGTCCCGTGCTAGGGATCGTCGCGTTTAAACCCGGGGCTGCTATTACCATGGAGAAAATAAAGAATTACAACGATTACTTACGTCCCTATTCTCAGATACAGGGATTAATCTATATTTGCCGGGCCGACGATATTTCCTTGCAAGCGAAAAAGATTCGAGGGTACTATTATTCTCCGGGAGACGCGAAGCCCAAGTGGACTCTTGGCACTTTTCCGTATCCATCCGCTTTATATAGAAGAGCAGCACTGAATCCGCCTACTTACAAAGCCCTCAAACGGGTACTTGGCCCGCGTCTGTTTAACGGTTATTTCCTTGGCGATCATTTCAACAAATGGAAGTTATGGAGATGGCTTTCTCCGCATCCGGCGATCCGCAAGCATTTGCCCCATACAAAGAAGCTGCAGAGTCGCAAGGATCTGGATCAAATGTTATCCCGGTATACCGCCGTTTATCTGAAACCCACGATGGAATCTATGGCCAGGGGGATTATAAAAGCGGTTCGTTCAGGAGCGGGTTATCAGTTCATCTACCCCGAAAATAATAAAAAGGCCAGTCCTTATAGAGTAGTGTCCGTAGGGACCAATGAGGTAGCTGGCTATTTGGCGAATCTCCTGCGGGAGCATCAGTATATCGTCCAGCAAGGGATAGAGATGAAGCGTTCAGATAGCAGGGGCATCGACTTTAGGGTCATTATGCAAAAAAACGAACAGCTTCAGTGGTCCTGCACGGGGGTCATTGCAAGGTTCGGCAAGAAAAACGGCATTGTTACAAACTTTACCTCCGCCGGCTTTGCAAGCAAAGGCTTAAATGCGCTGCAAGGCACTTACGGCTATAGCCGAAGTCAGTCGCTTCTGACGCAGCAACGAATGATAGAGATCTGCACCAAGGCCTGCAAAGTATTTGATGCAAAAGGCGGGAATTACGCCGATATCGGCGTCGATGTGATGGTGGATAAGAACGGTCATATTTACGTGCTGGAAGTGAACATTTTGCCCGATCACCATCTGGCGTTGTACGCCAAGCAAAGGAGCCTATACCTGAAGCAAGTGGCTAAGCCGTTGCTGTACGCCAATGCGCTATCCGGCTTTAAAAACTCTAATTAAAGAGATCATACGAGATAGATTTCTATACAGGGCACGGCAGAGGGATGCCGCTGCTCTGTTTTTTTGTACGCCGAAAGTCAGTTTGGAATCTAGAATAGAATTAGTTCTTTGGTCATATTCTTTAATATTAAAAAATAAGGAGTTGGTCAAGCATGACTAGTCTTGCTTCCTTATAACAATAGACTGTTTTCTGCCGCGGTTAGTCATGGAATTCTTGGTGTAGATATAAAGTTGAAGGAGGCCTGACACGGGATATGCCACGTTTACGACGCACTAGGAAACTGGCACGGAAACGGCAGTGGGGGACTGAGCATGATTCAACGCCGCTGTCGATTGTTCATGACAAACCATCCACCCGGAAAATGGTATACAGCCGTTTAGCTATTATTTTGACTATCGGTTTCTGGGGTACATATGTCATAACGACAATTATTAAGCAGTATTTCAAAGGACCGAATACGTTCCCGTTCGTCATGGAGTCTCTTGCCTATCTAGTGATTGTCACGCTTCTGACTTTTTCGGCCCTCATGTATCTTCTGGCAAGGCAGGGTGCCTTGCAGCGGTTTAGCAAACATGTGCGCGTGCCTCGCGCTGAAATTGATAGATACTTCGAGAAGAACCAGCCCTCTATCACCGTATTGGTACCGTCCTATGACGAAGAGCCTGGAGTAGTTAGAAAGACTTTGCTGTCTGCTGCTCTACAAGAGTATCCCCATATTCGGATTGTACTCCTTCTGGATGATGCCCCATACCCGACCGACCCTGAGACGTTAGCCCGCCTCAACGCGACCAGGCAGCTGGCTAAGGAGATTACGGACTTATTTGCCGAACCCCGCCGGCTCTTTGAGGCCAAGCTTGTAGAATTTACAGGCGAACAGGCCTTGTCCTCGCATGTCAGTCCGGCGGTTACGAAGGAACTAGCCGAACACTATGCCTGGGCGGCGGATTGGTTAGATCAGCTCGGCAGCAAGGAAGCGAAAGATGACCATGTCGGGGAATTTTTTGTGAACGATGTGGTGGGAAGTTTATCCGGAGAGCTGCGCTTGGTGCATAAAGCTTTGATTGCCTCTTGCGACGACGAGGTGAGGCTTCCCTTTGCTAGAATCAGTCAGCTCTATCAACGCTTGACCTGGATCTTTAATTCGGAGCTTGATGTCTTTGAACGGAAGAAATTCGCTTCCCTTTCCCATGAACCGAATAAAGCCATGAACCTCAATTCCTATATCGGACTTATGGGCCGCACGTGCAATCAGGTGGATACGCCGGATGGTCCCATACTGGTGCCCGCGTCCGGAATTCGGAAAGGCAAGAGCGTCGCTTTCCCGGATAGCGATTTCGTACTTACCCTCGATGCGGATTCCATTCTGCGTTCCGGTTACTGCTTGCGCCTGGTTTATTTCCTGCAGCAGCCGGACAATGCCCGTGTGGCGGTAGTCCAGACCCCGTATTCTTCCTTTCGCGGGGCAGCTACCCGCATTGAGCGGATTGCCGGCGCTACAACAGACATTCAGCATATTTTGCACCAGGGGATGAGTCGCTATAACGCAACATTTTGGGTCGGAGCTAATGCTATTATCCGAAAATCCGCCCTGGAGGAAATCGGCGAGACGGAGTGGGTGGGCGGCTTTGAAATACGCAGGTTTATTCAAGACCGCACGGTTATTGAAGATACGGAATCCAGCGTCGATCTTGCCAGGCATAATTGGACGCTGTTCAACTATCCGGAACGTCTAAGTTACAGCGCCACGCCGCCTGATTTCGGGTCACTTATCGTACAACGGCGCCGGTGGGCAAATGGCGGTCTCATCATCCTGCCCAAGCTCTGGTCGTTGGTCCGGGATCGTAAACGGCAAGGAAACGCGATGTCGAATGCCGAGATCTTGCTTCGTTTGAATTACCTTGCCTCTATTGCGTGGGCAAGCTTTGGGCTGATATTTCTGTTGGCTTACCCCATTGACGGGCGGCTGCTCAGTCCCTTTGTTCTTCTGGCGGCGCTGCCGTATTTTATAGCAATGTCCAGCGATCTGAAATACAGCGGATACAAACGGAGCGACGTCTTCCGAATTTACGGTTTCAATTTAATTCTCTTGCCCGTAAATTTGGCTGGCGTATTGAAGTCCATGCAGCAGGCCTTAAGCGCTAAAAAAATCCCGTTCGCGCGGACTCCCAAAGTGAAGGAACGTACGGTATCGCCAATGCTGTACGTAATTTCGCCGCTTATCGTAATTGGATTCTCATTGTTTATTTTCTGGCATAACAAAGTGCAGCATAACTGGGGGAATGCCGCTTTCGCAGCTTTTAATGCCATCACCGCTTCATGGGCCGTTGTGGAATTTATCGGCATTAAGAATACAATCGTAGACGTATGGCTCAGCATCTTGAATTGGTTGTACGTTCCAGTGAAGAAGAAGCAGAAGGATCAGGAGAAAGAGCATACCGAGCGCGCCAACTGGCAAACGATTCTTTATCATGGCGATACGGAGATGCGGCTGCCCGAAAGTGCGCTCAATCATCTGGCATCAACCAGCCGAACATCCTATCTTGAAGAAAAAGAAGTGATGACGTCATGACTAGCGCGACGAAGAGTCTAATAGGGGGGCGGCGATTATCGCCATGGCGGTTAATCTTTCTATGCCTTGTACTTATTGGTCTTATCACTAGCGGTATCTTAGGCGCTACCGGACGTATAGGCAATATATGGGCCGCTCGGGCCGACGTGCAGAACCAGTGGTTCGCGCCATACGTCGACGTTACGGCTACTCCCCAATTCACCTTTCAGAATCTGGGCTCTACCGAGAATAAGGACGTGGTTCTTGCCTTTATTGTTTCTGATCCGGCCAATCCTTGTACGCCATCCTGGGGTGGTGCTTACACGTTGAATCAAGCTAGGGACAGTCTCGACCTTGATCGTCGTATTGCCCGGCTACAACAACAGGGGGGCAGTATTGCGGCTTCCTTCGGCGGCCAGAAAAATAGGGAGCTGGCAGTCGGGTGTGCGGACGCCGGTGAACTGGCATCCGCGTATCGATCGGTTGTTGACCGTTATAACCTGAATACAATCGATTTGGATCTCGAGAATGCCGGACTTACGGATACGGCTGCCGGCAACCGCCGTGCCGCCGCGATTGCCAAGCTGCAATCGGAAAGAAGGGATGCAGGCAAACAATTGGCGGTATGGGTGACGCTGCCTGTGTCTCCCCAAGGGTTGAGCCAGGATGGTACGAATGCCGTAGCACAGCTGCTTCAGCATGATGTCGACCTGGCGGGAGTAAACGTGATGACGATGGATTACGGCTCAAGTCTATCTTCGGATCAGACGATGCTAACCGCTTCGGAAAGCGCGTTAATACAGACTGCACGCCAACTTAAGATTCTTTACCAACAGGCAGGTACGCATCTTGATGATACTACCGTATGGTCGAAGATTGGCGCAACGCCAATGATTGGCCAAAACGATTATAAGAACGAAGTTTTCACTTTGAAGGATGCAGAGGCCCTAAACAAGTTTGCGCTTTCTCATGGCGTTGGCCGGATGTCCATGTGGTCGGCAAATCGGGATATCATGTGCGGCAGTAATTATGCTGACGTCAGTCTGGTTTCCGACGCTTGCAGCGGCGTGAAGCAAACGCAATACGGCTATTCCGATTTACTCGGCATGGGCTTTAAAGGGAACATATCCATGAGCGCTGGTCTCGTAACAACGCCAGATCAAGTGTCGTCCGATCAGCAGCAGCCCGATAACCCGGCGACGAGCCCCTATCAGATATGGTCGCCAACGACTACCTACCTTGCCGGCGATAAAGTCGTCTGGCACCATAATGTCTATGAGGTCAAGTGGTGGACAAAAGGCGATGTTCCCGACAATCCGGTGCTGCAATCATGGGAAACGCCATGGAACCTCATTGGACCCGTATTGCCCGGCGAAAAACCGATTCCACAGCCTACAGTGCCGAAAGGCACCTATCCTTCCTGGTCGGACTCGGCTATTTATGAAGCGGGTAAGCGGGTAATGTTCGAGGGAATACCTTATCAGGCCAAGTGGTGGAATCAAGGGGAAGGCCCCGCCTCGGCATCGGATCCGGATAGCTCTCCGTGGGCACGGCTTACTGAGGATCAGATCAATGCGGTACTATCGAAACTGCAAAAAGCGGTAAAAGGAAAGTAACGAGAGAAGCAGCCCGCCTCATTACGAGGGCGGGCTGCTTATTTATTATAAACGATTAATCCTAGCTTAATGGTTAATAAGCTATATACTCAATTGCTCTCATGAAGGCGCAAGGTGTAGGATTTACCCGTTTCCGTATGGAAAGAGATGATATCGGCAGATAGCTGCCATGCTACTTCTTTTTGCTGATTACCGTCAACTTCCATTAAAGAGAATGCTTTGTTTGGCCATGGATTAAAGATGCGGCAAGCTTGGCCTTTCTCGCTTGTAAGCTCAATGCGCGTTACCGTGCCTCCCGACAGCTCGCTGGAGATAACAAATGCTCCAACAGCACGCAGATTGTGGAAACGGGCAGCTTTGTCCCGGGGCCAGACCGGGAACAGCCTGATCACATGTTCATGGCTTTGCAGCAGCATCTCGTTGATAGCCGAAGGTACTCCGCTGCAGCATTCGATGCCACCTCCACCGAAGAAAATAAAGAGATTCGCGAAGCTGTGCTCCGAGCATTGGCGGCGAAGCTCGCGCAAAATCGTCTCGGGATCATAACCGACACGCGCCGCGGCGGTAAATATCGTCGGAAAACCGTTATAGTCGGTCCATCGATTGAGCACCGTAATCGTATCCTTGGCAATCTCCAAAAGCCTAGGATCCGAATCAAGGCCTATTCCGCCGGCAGGCCAAATATGCTGAATGGCCAGCGTATTGTCCGGCCACCAATCGTAACCTTGCTCCGTTAAGCGGAATATCGTTTTCCCTTCGCGCTGATACGTTGGATACTCGCTAATATGCTCCACAATATGAGTCCACTTCACGTGACGGTCTGCATCGAGCTGCAATTGCCGGGAAATATCGAGCAGTCCTTTAAATAACAGTCGGATGAGCGCTAATGAAAGGATGGGATTCATATCCTCCAAGCCGCGGTCCCAATGATCATCGTCGTGCGACTCTGTATAGGTTCCGACTTCATGAATAGCATCGCGGTAAATCACGTAACGGCCATTCTCGAAGGTCAGGTAATCCTCCCAGAAATTCGCAACCTCAGTAAGGAAGGGGTATACGAATCCAGCGTAGTCCAAATCATAGGTATGGTAAAACCGCATCAGCATGTTGACCGTGCTTAGCGCCGAATTACTCTTTTGTCCCAAAAACATATGCCCGTTCTCATAGGGGGTATTGCACAATGCGGTGGGTAAACCTTTCGGGCCAATACCGACATCGTAGTAGAGTCCTCGGCATCCCAAGTATTCCTTCGCGTACCGGCGGCCGTTCGACATATACTCCAGCAGCGGCGTATCATACGGTTCGCTTAGTTCAATGTGGTTGGATGAATATACGCCCCACCAAGGGGCCTGGTAATTGTAATTCAAGTGGTAATCGCCCGACCATTCCGGGGTATCCGTCGTAATCCAATTGCCGAACAAGCCAGGCGCGAACTTCTTGTTGCGGCTGCAGCAGGCCATAATGTAATGGGAGCCGTACCAGAACTTTTCCAGTAATTCATCCCCGATGTCAATGGCAGACTTGGACCAGAACGTGCTCCACCAGTCCTCATGGTCACAGCGCAGCGAAGCAATCAAATCCTCATCGATAAGACCGACTTTGCGAATCGATTCCTGCAAATAATGTTCCTCGTCATGGTTCGTCATTACGTAGGCAATCAAATATTGTTTTGTTCCAGGCTGCAGCTTAAAGGAATGACTACCCGCCGAGCTGCGCATAGCGATAACGCCTTCCGTTGGCCATTCGATGTCGTCGCCTGAAAATTTGCGTGCCGCCCAAACCGTATCGCCATCCTGCCCATAGTCCGTTTCCGATTCATTACCCGGCTGCACCCACAGATCCGTGGTAACGGAAACCGCTTGCCCTTCGCAGCTCAGTTCAACGATTAACGCATTTTCCATGGCTGAAATCCAAGAGGTCATGTATACCGTCGCGGCCGAGCCACGAAATGTCGATACGATTTTGGCTTCATCCAATTGCTGCTCGCAATAATACGAAGCGTTTACCAGATCAGGTATATGAATATCGATTCCGCCGAGCAGGCACGGGCTGCCATTTGGGTACATCAGCTGCGCTTTCCAGAAATCCGTTTTCGATATCCATACACGCTGTTGTTCAGGTCTTCCGCTAATGGTGACGCCGAGATCGCCATTGCCGATTACCGGGCTATCAACGACTTTGTCCGAAGGTACAGTCTTCGGCGGTTCCGTAAAGATTCCCTTATACTGCTTCACTCTCTGCTTCCATTCCGTTGCTTCCACGCTAGTATCCACCACCAGTTTTGAATGTTCATACGCAATGCCCGTCTCCTGGGAAGGGGATAACGGGCATAATCGCTAACTATTTATTTGCTGCACGTCTTTCTTCGTATCTTTTCAGCGCATCCTCATAGATGTTGAGCACTTTGTCGAGATCGCCCGTTTTTTTAATTTTAGCTTGGAAAGCCGCCCAGTTATCGAAGCTTTCTTTGCCATTCACGAATTTATTTTGCATTTCCGCTACAAACGTATTTACCGGCGACATCACCGAAGTAATTTGCTCGCGTTCCGTATCGGTAAATTCAAGACTAGGCTCGAAAATCATAGGAGGGACGTAGTCGTTAGGGAACGGGATGTCTTGGAACGCGGTCTCCCATGGTTGATCAACCGGCTTGCCATTGATGATACCGGAATCTTTAGGCGCAAAATCAACGAATGCTCTTGTATCAATCGCCATCTGCAGGCCGGGACGGTAGGAGCTGCTTGAACGCATTCCGTATTTATCGCCTTCCATCCACGGGTTGTCCGCATGTTTAATCGAATCCACGAAGGTTGGTTTGCCGCTGGCGTCTTTCGTATAGGTCGTACCTTCGATTCCCCAAGTAATCAGGGTTACAATGTCCGGCTTGTATTGCAAATCCATCAGCTTAACTAAATCCTTCACATTCTTAGCCTTCGGACTGACAACCATCACTGCGCCCGAGCTAACGCTTACGGAGCTGAAGTCGTTCACGCTTTGCCATGCTTTCCCGTATTTAGGGTTGTCGGGGAACAAGGAAATGACGAATTTCTCTCCTCCGGTTGAAGCGCGGTTCCAGTCCCCGGCGAAGGTAAACCAGTTAGACAGCAAGATGAAGTTCGTGCCGTTCATTGCTTTTTTCTTTACTGCGTCGGATTTATCCGAGAACGACTCAGGGTCTAGCAGCTTCTCCGCGTACAGCTTATTTGCAAACTGCAGCGCTTCCTTATAGGAGTCTTCGAACGGCCCGTATACATAATTTTTCCCATTCCAATAGATGGAGGAGCCGCCGTTATGATTAGCGTAAAAGAGCGAATCGAAAGAGCCGCCTTGCGTATTGACCGGATAGGAATTCGGATATTTTTCTTTTAACGTTTTGGCAGCCGCGTACAGCTCGTCCAACGTAGTTGGAATAGGGAGGCCTTCCTTTTGAAAAATATCATAGCGGTAAGTTGCCGGCGTGTATACGCCCATTCCTTTATCCTTCGCCTGCCGAGGAAGGTCTATATTCCATAATCCATAGAACTGACCGTCGGATCGGATCGCTTTGATTTTACCGTCCGTCGCTTGGTCGACCAGGCCCAAGTAGTTCGGCAGCAGATCCGTATACTTGCTTAAATCAAGGAACGTGCCTTCCGTTTCGTATTGCTTATAGAGGTCTTTACTCATGACCATGAATAGATCCGTCGTATCTCCGCTGGCAAGCAGAAGTTTGGATTTCTCATCGTACTCGCCAATCGGGATGTAATTAAATTTTATGTCGAGCTTCTTGCCCATAAGGGCTTCCATCTGTTTAACCCATTCCTTCTGCACCATAGAATCCTCGATTTTGGCGCCGAAGGAGGGCAGCGTTACGGAAAAGCTTAGCGTTCCTCCAGCTTGCTCCGCAGCTTTGGTGTTTCCTGAGGTTGCGGTAGTAGAGTCAGAGCTGCAACCTGCCAGAACGGTTCCCGTGCTTAATACGCCTGCAAGCAATAAAGAAGTTAATTTGATGCGTTGTCTCATCTTTACCCCTCCTGGAATCATTGTCATCTACGCGCGAATGTTGCTAGACTCAGGTCTCTTTTCGAATAGGCACCACTCCTCTCGGCAGCCTTGGAAAATCAGCCTTTAACCGCACCAATCATGACGCCTTTCACGAAATACTTCTGGAGAAACGGATAAATCACCATGATGGGAAACATCGCAATGACGACGATCGCCATTTGAATGTTTTTGGGACTAATATTCATTTGCGACAGCATCGCCTGCATGACTTCCGTTCCGGTTCCGGAATCAAAGGAAATGGAAAACAGATATTTTCTTAAAATGAGCTGTAAAGGATACTTGCTCTCGTCCTGCAGATAGACGAGGGCTTCAAACCAGCTATTCCAGCTTCCGACAATGCCGAATAGTGCAAAGGTGGCCAAGAGCGGTTTGGATAACGGCAAAATGATTTTTATTAATATTTGAATATCGTTAGCGCCGTCGATTACGGCGGATTCTCGCAAATCGGCCGGTATCGTTTGATAGAAGGATCTGAACAAAAAGACATTAAACGCGGACACACAGCCTGGAATAATGATAATCCAGTAGGTATCAAGCAAATGAAGGCTGCGTGCAAGCAAATACGAAGGGATCAAGCCGCCGCTAAAGAACATCGTAATGACCAGAAAAATCGAAAGAAATTTTTTGGCCACGAATTCCGGGATTGTCAGCGGGTAGGCCATCAGGGAAGTGAAGGTTAGCATAAACAGGGTGGATCCGACAGCGTAAATGATGGAATGAGCGTAACCCGAATAGAGGAAAGGATCCTTCAATATGTACCTGTAACCGCCAAGATTAAAGCCCTTCGGAAAAATCGTAATATCGCCCCTAAGGATATGCTCGGAATTGCTTAAAGAAGTTGCAATAACGTTCAAGAATGGATATAACATGGCCACGCATAGAAGCAGCATCAACACCATGTTCAACAAATCAAATATCCTCGATCCAATACTCTCTTTACCTACCAAACTTGTTCACCTCCTACCAAATACTCGTGTTTGATACTTTGCGGCTAAGCATATTTGCCCCTATGAGCAAGATGAACGCAACAAATGACTGGAAGAGCCCTATGGCCGTTGTATACTCGAATCTGGACCCCATGATGCCTTCGCGATAAAGATAGGTCCCGATAACATCCGCAACCTCATAGGTGTCCGGGTTATAGAGCAGGAGAATCTTCTGAAAATCCGTTCCCAAAATGCCGCTAAGGGACAAAATAAGCAAAATGATTGTTGTTGGTTTGATGTGCGGCCAGTTAATATTCAGCACTTTCTTCCAACGGTTTGCACCGTCTATATTCGCAACGTCATAGAGCGTAGGATCAACGCTGCTTAATGCCGCCAGATACAAGATTGTGCCAAAGCCGATTCCTTGCCATATGCTTGAGCTGATAAATATGGTCCTGAACCATTCGGGTTCTGACAGAAACACAATCGGGTCGCTGCCGAACCAAGCCGCAATTTGGTTAAACAAGCCGTCTCTTTCGGTGAAGGTTCGAAGAATGCCGATAATAATGACCGTGGAAATGAAGTGCGGCAAATAGGAGATCGTCTGTACCGCTTTTTTGAATATGGGACGTTTTAATTCATTGAATAGCAAAGCCAGTATAATCGGGGCGGGAAATCCCCACAGCAAGGAGTAGAAGCCTAACAATAAGGTGTTCTTGAGCACCCTCATGGCCATCGGATCTTGAAAAAATAAAACGAAATACTTAAACCCTACCCAATCGCTGCCCCACATCCCGCGTACCGCGCTATACTTTTTAAATGCGATCTGGATTCCGTACATCGGAAAGTAACTGAATACCAATACAACCAAAAAACCGGGCAGGACCATTAAAAATAAATACCGCTGCTTCCAACATGCCTTGAAAAGCTTGTGTGCGCTTACCATCTTTTTTCACCCCTCAGACAACATGGTATTTCCAGATTCTCTGGATCAATTAATAGATTGTTTCCGCTTACAAAGAACAATACAGCCGATGAACATCTGTGTCAATATATTAATTTATTGTATCTAAAAATTGATATAAAAATGATACAGAAGGGGCGACCTGATCAAAGCTTAAATCGAAAAAACGGCTTTGTTGAATATCCATAAAGGAAATTCAACAAAGCCGTTAATTGGGATAGTATAAATTTTTCGTTAGGTGACAATCGATTTCACGGACTTGCCGATATACATTTTCGAATTGCATACTTGTCCGTAAAAAGATTGGTTTTCATGGTCGTCAATCATGTTCAGCAATAATTTTGCAGCGCATTGCCCCATTTCATAAAAGGGCTGCGTGACACCGGTGACATTTAATTTACTTCTGCGATTTAAATTCTCGGCGTCATACGTGACAAGCGATACATCCTCAGGGATGCGATAATTCAGGTTCTCGAACGAACGGATAGCGGCTTCGGCAATTTGATCGTTTGCAGTAAAAACAGCCGTGAACTGCATCTCCTTCATTTTTTTCTCTAGAACTTCACAATACGCATCGAATTCATCGATGAAATCCTCGTTTTTCGTTGAAATGAAAACTTCAAATTCATCGGAATACTCTAAATCCGAGTCGATAAATGCTTGTTTAAAGCCGCAGAGCCGCTCATTTATCGTACTTATATTTGAATTTTTAATAAATAATATTCGTCGATGACCTTGTGCAATGAGAAGCTTGGTTAGATTGTAAGCGCCTGTAAGATTATCGCTGGTAACATACGGAATACTGGTGTTGTGGACAGCACGATCCAAATTTACATGCTTAATACCGTTGCTCTCCAGCATAGAGAAGATCCGGTTATTGATCTCTTCATGCCCTTGGTTCATTATGGGACTTAGAATAACCCCTTCAACCTTTCTTTCCACCGCTCCTCGCACGAGAGATTCCAGCTTTGCCATGTTCCGATCGTCACTTGAGCTTAACAGCTGATATCCCCTCAAAAACAACACGTCTTCCACGCCTCTTAATGCAGTCGCCCAAATCGGATTATCAATTCCGAATACAAAAGCGGCTACCAGACGAGAGCCGCCCGGCAGAGGTTCCTTCCCTTTATCCATGAATGTTCCTCTCCGGGTATCCCGGATCAGCCAGCCTTCCTCCGCCAGCTCCTTAATCGCCTTCTCAATCGTATTCACGCTAGACTCGTAATATTGGGCGAACTCGCGGCTGGATGGTAATCTATAGCCTTCCGTCCATTCTCCACTATTCAGCCGTCGCTTAATATCTTCCTTTATAACGGTGTACTTAGCCACAACCGCACATTCCCCTCATCCAGAACTTATCTTTCAATGTACTCTTCGCCATTATCTGTGTCAAGTTTTTTGATACAAGGGGTCCTTAACCTGAAGAGGAGCGGATGCGAGGTAGGGGATGAGTCAACGAGCAAATGCGAGAAACTACTTTGCAAATCACTAGAAAAACAGATTATGATGAAGGTAGCTAGAAACGGGGAGGGATCAGGGGAATGAGTCAAGATCAATTACATGTGGATGCTCTTTTGAAAGCGGTTACGGATCGGTTGATTCCAGGGGATGATTGGCAGTCGGCAAGCGATGCGGGAGTCTTAACCTATTTGGAGCGTTATGCCGCACAAGATGCTGCTGTCTGGGCGAAAATAATTGAACCCGGAATCCGCTCTTTGCAAGAGGAAGCAATAAGGCTTCATGGGAAGCCGTTTTCCGAATTGCCTGCCGATGAGCAGGATCAACTGCTGCAAGAGGCGGAGTCTGATGCCTACCGGGATTGGCCTGTTTCGTCGAAGCTATTTTTTGATACACTATTGAATCTAACAGTTGAAGGTTACTACGGAACTCCGGAAGCTGGAGGGAATAGAGAAGGAAAGTCGTGGGAGATGATAGGCTTTCGTCCGGGCCCCGTGGCAGAGGCGATTGCGCCAGCTCCGGAGGCCGATTTTCCGCATAAAACGCTTGAGCAGCTGCGAGACAGATACGATGCGGTTGTGATCGGGGCCGGAGCAGGGGGATCGGTAGCTGCGGCCGTCCTGGCCGAGTCCGGCATGCAAGTGCTTGTAGTCGAGCGCGGAAGCTGGCTGAAATACGATCAGATTGGCAGGGATCACCTGCGGAATCACCGGATTAGCAAATACGGGCATAACACGGGTCCGGATGCGGAAGGCAATCCCCGCACGTTTGCTATGGCGGACGGAAGCGAACGAATAACGCTGCCTATTGATGGCGATTACCATAATAATGCGATGACGGTTGGTGGAGGCACGAGGGTTTACGGCGCGCAGGCGTGGCGTTTTCATACGGAAGATTTCCGTATGGCAAGCCGTTACGGAATACCGGAAGGCAGCTCGCTCGCCGACTGGCCGATCTCTTATGAAGATCTTGAGCCTTATTACCAGCGCGCGGAATGGGAAGTTGGCGTATCCGGCGACGGGGGTGCCCATCCCGGGAGGGGCAAGCGTTACGGTCCTTATCCTATGCCAGCTATGCCTATGACGTTGGAAGCCGGACGGTTAGCCCGGGCTGCGCAAAAGCTGGGCTGGCATTCCGGTGCCGTACCGCTTCTTATCAATTCCGTTGAAAGGGACGGCCGGCAGGCTTGCGGCAGATGCGGTCAATGCGTGGGATTCGCCTGTCCAACGAACAGCAAGAACGGCGGGCATAATACGATGCTGGTAAGGGCGATAGCGACGGGCAATTGCGATCTGATCTGCGATACCTTTGCCGAGTACATAGATAGCGATGGAGGAAAGCATGCGACCGGAGTCCGTCTAGTGCAGGAAGTGAAGGGTTCGGTTCAGCGTCGGCCAATTCAGGCAGGACATGTGGTCGTTGCTGCGGGAGCGATTGAAAGCGCGCGGCTTCTGCTTAACTCCGCAAGCGATTCAGAGCCGGACGGAATCGGCAACCGGAATGGCCAAGTCGGCAGAAATCTGCAGGGCCATGTATATTCCGGCGCTTACGGGATTTTTGACGAGGTGGTTCAAGACGGCCTTGGTCCAGGGGTCAGCATCGCGACTTTCAATACGGAACATAGCAATTTGGGAATTATCGGCGGGGGGCTGCTCGCAAACGAGTTCACCCGGCTGCCTCTTATCCATTGGTATCGTGCGCTTTCGCCGAATGCGGCGAGATGGGGGATGAAGGGCAAGGAAACGATGCGGGATACCTTCCTGCGCACGAGCCAAATTCAAGGGCCAATTCAGGAGATTCCCAACGCCGAATCCAGGGTGCGGTTGTCAAAGTCGGTTAGGGACCGTTTTGGCATACCGGTCGCTTCCCTATCAGGCAGCGTTCATCCCGAGTCCCTTCGAGCTGCGGCTGTGCTGGGCGGGCAGGCGGAGAAGTGGCTGTGGGCAGCCGGTGCGCTTGAAGTCTGGCAGACCAAGCCGGGCGGGGGCTTAAGCGCAGGACAGCATCAGGCGGGTACACTTCGTATGGGGAATGATCCCGAGACATCCGTCACCGATCCGTCTGGCCGCGTGCACGGATACGACAATCTGTGGGTGAGCGACGGATCCGTTCACGTGACGAACGGCGGAGTAAATCCGGTTCTGACGATTATGGCATTAGCTTTCCGCACGGCGGATAACCTGGTGAAACTGGGCTAATCACTGAGGCGAAATTATTTTATAGGCCTTGTAGAAATCCGCATTCCGAAATCGACATAAGTATGCAAGTCAAATTAGTGATCGATGAGAGGAGCTTGAAGCATGCATTTTACGCTGATGTTTTTTGAAAGTACGGAGGATTTCGCCGCTCGCAAGGACCTTGAAAAACAGCAGGAGTATCTGGCGGGATGGTCGCATTATGTTCATGCCCTGCGTGATTCCGGGGTTGTGGTTACCGGGTTTGGCCTACATGCGCCAGAGACGGCAGCGACATTAAAACGAAATGACGGAACCATCTTTGTACAGGACGGCCCCTTTACCGAAACGAAAGAACAGCTTGGCGGATTATTCGTTATAGACGTGCCTGACTTGGATGCTGCGCTGGAGTGGGCGGCCCGCGCTCCCGTAAACGCAGTCGAAGTAAGACAAAATCTCCCGGCTATGTAGCAGGACCGTGATGGATATTTATCGGACGATCGAAAATACCGTTCGCGACTCCTATGGCCGAATCCTTTCCTATCTAGCCGCTAACTGGCGTGATCTGGAGGCGGTTGAAGACGCGCTTGCGGATGCCCTCGTCACCGCTTTGGAATCGTGGCCGAAGAAGGGGATTCCGGACAAACCGGAGGCCTGGCTGCTTATGGTAGCCAAGCGGCGTCTCATGGACCGCCTCCGTCGTAAGCGCGTTTCCGAAAAAGCCTATTCGGCTCTGATCGCCATGTCGGAGGAAGCGGAGCATATGGATTCCGCAGCTTTTCCTGATGATCGGCTGAAAATGCTGTTCTTGTGCTCGCATCCCGAGATCGATCCGTTGATTCATACGCCGTTAATGCTGCAGCTCGTGCTTGGCATCGATGCATCCCGCATCGCGTCCGCATTCGTAGTGAAACCCTCCACGATGGGACAGCGGCTTACGCGCGCCAAAGCAAAAATTCGAAGCGACCGTCTGACCTTCACCATGCCTGACATTGAAGAATTGCCTAAACGCTTGGATGCCGTGCTGGATTCTATCTATGCGGCGTATGGCAGCGGTTGGGATGATCTTGCGGGAGTAGATTCGAGGCGCAGAGGGTTAGTGGATGAGGCCATTTATTTGGGAAGACTCCTTGCCGCGTATATGCCTGATGAACCCGAAGCGCAGGGGCTTCTTGCGCTTATGCTGCATTGCGAAGCACGGCAAAGTGCCCGCCGCGACGATACGGGGAGCTACATTCCGCTTAGCGGGCAGGATACATCGCGCTGGTCCGTCCCGTTGATAACGGAGGCAGAAAAATGTCTGCATAAAGCAGCGCGATTCGGCCGAATCGGACGATTTCAGCTGATGGCTGCCATTCAGTCCGTTCATGCCCAGCGGGCAAGGACCGGACGTACGGAATGGAAGGAAATCGCCTTGTTATACGAGGGACTAAGCCAACTGAGTCCAACTCTCGGGATTCTGGCAGGACGCGCGGCTGCTGTTGCGGAGGCATACGGTCCGAGAGAAGGACTGGTTCTTCTAGAAGCGATACCTCAAGCGAATAGGGACAGCTACCAGCCTTATTGGGCGCTGCTCGCTCATTTGCATAGAACAATGGAAAATCTCGAGGAAGCCCGAACAGCTTACAGCCGCGCGATTGGCCTTTGCGAAGACCGTTCGGTAAAACAGTTCCTGCACCAACGCGCAATGGAGATCTGTTAATCCGCAAGCGGTGCATCCCGCCGGTAAGCCCGGGGAGACATGCCGTATCTTTTTTTGAACAGCTTGGAGAAATGAAATTCGTCATAGAACTGCAGGGCGGCGGCAATTTCTTTCACCGAAGCTTGGGTTGTCTCGAGCGATGTCTTGGCCGCGGCCAGCTTCAGCTCCTGCATATATTGGTTGGGGGACATCCCCGTTCTCTCGCGGAAGCGGGTGAAAAAGGCGTTGCGCGATAATCCGCTTTGCTGAACCCATTTCTCGATCGGGAAGGCTTGTCCAATCGTTTGGTGCATGCGGTACAAAATATCGTCTAATTCGGGATGTCTGCCGGAGCGGTTGGCATGCCGTTCCCTGGCGAATAGCAGCAGAAGCTCCTGCATCGCCAGATGGGAGTCGTAAGCATAGCCGGCAGGCTTCATAATGAGATTGTTAATCAGCCGCTCGTTCATTCGGGCGGCTTCCGCCATTTTGGCGGTAGATACGGGAATGCCTACAGGAAGGTTTAATCCTAAGGCCATGTCCAGCGAATCAAATTCCAGAAAATAAAACTTCCAATTCCCATTGAGACATCGGTATGCGGTGGGAGTATCCGGCGGTACGATTATATAGGTTCCGGCAACCAGCTCATGCTGCTCGCTTCCCAGCGTGATTACGCCTTTGCCTTCCCAGGTGGCGAATAAGCCGGGGGAAGAAAAGCCGGTCGGATTGGCGACTTGATAAGCAATGTCCGCTTGTACCTTCCATATTAACTGAAACCGGCAGGGCGGCTGCGGCGGGAGTTCTTCCAGCACGTAGGGGATATTCATAAAGGACATGGCAAGCCTTCCTTTCGGGGTTTTAGTACGATTATACATGTTTTTGCAAATGGCCTCCATGGTATAGCCAGGTGGGCCGGCGCTACAATGAAGCTAATACCGATTAAGGGGTGGTTCGTGTATGCTGCTGAAAGTAGGAAGCCGGGAGCTAGAGCTTGGAGGACCGTATTTAACGGAATTAAGAGACTCAAATGAGCTAATGCATGATGCCGACGCATTAAGAGAGCGGCTTGCGGAGGACGGTTATTTGTTGCTTCGGGACTTCCATAATCGGGAGCAAGTGTTGAAGGCGCGCCATTCCATCCTGAAGAAAATGGACAAGATGGGCAAGCTGGACCGGGATACGCTGCTGGAGGAAGGCGTAATGGCCGACGGCAGCAAAACCATTTTTATGGGGGGCACAAACGAAGATTTGCCGGAATTGCTCAGCGTGCTGAATGGCGATCATATAATGGGCTTTTTCGACGAGCTGCTGGGGGAGCGATCGCTGACGTACCATTACAAGTGGCTTCGCGCCGTCGGACAAGGAGATTTTACCGGTGCGCATTACGATATTGTGTATATGGGGCGCGGCACGCATAACCTCTACACCGTTTGGTCGCCTCTTGGCGATATCAATTATGACATGGGAGGTCTGGCGATTTGCCTGGATTCCCATCATTTCGAGGAACTGAAGAAGTCTTACGGCTCTAAAGATTCGGACCGCGATCCCGGCATCGGGCACTATACGGATGATCCGCTTGTCATTACGGAGAAATTTGGAGGCAAGTGGGCTACGGCCGAGTATCGCGCGGGGGACGTATTGATATTTGGCATGTTCCTCATGCATTGCTCGCTAGCCAATACGACGAACCAATATCGGCTCAGCGTCGATACGCGGTACCAGTCAAGCTTGGAAAAGGTTGACGAACGGTGGAGCGGCAAGAAGCCGCGGGGCCACTACAAATAAGCGAAAGCAATGCATATACCTCTCGGTACATCTCGATACATCTCGGTACATTAATTCCTATATAAAATAAAAGAAACGGGCGCTGGTTTTATCCACGCCCGTTTCTTTTGTTTAACGTTGAAGCACTCTGGCGATCATGGTTGCGAATTCGGCTCTGGTTATCGCATTGTCAGGGCGGAATTTGCCGTCGGCATACCCCGTGACGATCTTGTTGGCAATCAAAGCGTCGATATAGTCGCGTGACCAGGAATCTGTCCCGACATCCGGGAAGGAGACGTTGCTGCTGCCGCTAAGCTGGAACGCTCTGGCGACCAAGGCAGCCATTTCTGCCCGGTTAAGCTGGGCGTCCGGCCGGAATTTACCGTCGGCGTAGCCGTTCATAAGTCCCGACTTCTGCGCGGCTCCGATGAAGCCGGCAGCCCAATGCGTGCTAGGTACATCGGCAAAGCTGCTTGCCTGCGATGCAAGACCAAGCTGCAGTGCCAATACTTTCAGCGCCTCGGCGCGGGTGATGCCGAGGTCTGGACGGAAGGTGCCATCCGGATAGCCGGACAGGAGTCCCTTCTGAACCAGATAGTCGATGCTGGACTTGGCCCAATGCCCCTCTGTATCGGTGAATGAAATCTCTTCCGGAGTAGGATCATCCGGTGTTTCATTGCCTCCCGAAGGCGCTCCGTTGTTATTGCCCGGAGGCGTAGTTGGAGGTGTTGTCGGAGGCGTAGTCGGCGGCGAATAGCTCAGCGCCGGCGCAAAGGCGGTTACCGTGCGGGCCGAGGCCTGCTGCTCCAGGGCGTAACCCATGGCTAGGACATTAGCGTCATCCCAAGCCTTGCCCATCAGCTGCATAGAGATCGAATAGCCGTTTGGATTCGTGCCTACGGGCACGATAACGGTTGGCAGTCCGACGTTGGAGGTTAACACGCCGGTGCCTCTGTCGGAGCTCAGCTGAGAGGCCGCGCTGTCGTTGTTATAGACGTCGCTAATGAAACCTGCATACACAACGCTGTCTACGTCGTATTGATCCATCCAGTCTGCGATGATCCGCTTATAGTTCGTTCTGTAGTTGATATAGTCCTGTACCTGGCTTTCCGTCATCCGCGGACGGACTTGCAGGCTTCTTTGGTTGTATAACAGCACTTTAGGCGAGGCGAGCAGCTCGTCGCCGTTGGCGAAAGGGAAATTGTCGTGCAGCTCGATGTAGCGTGCCCAGCCCTCGGATCCCGCATTTCCGGCAGGTCTTGTTCCGCCGCTTGGCGGCTCGCTCATTTCGACCATGGTGGCTCCGGCTTTCACCAGATCGTCAAAATGCTGCTTAACGGCTTCGCCCGTGCCGTCATCGGCATAGGAGGAGTTGAATGAGGACGGAATATAGCCGATGCGCTTGCCCTTCAAAGCATCCGCACTGAGGGCTGCCGTCCAATCTTCAGGTCTTCTTGCATCCGCTTCCTGAGTCAGCATATCCTGCGGATCCGTGCCCGTCGTTGCATTCAGCAAATAAGCCAGGTCGGTAACGGAGCGGGCGATAGGTCCCGCATAATCCTGCCCCCATGTGAGAGGGATTACGCCGCGCGTACTGGCCATGCCGTCCGTGCCGCGGAAGGCGGTCAAGCTTGCGCCCGTGGTTGGCGCGTACAGGGATACGCCGGTCTGCGTTCCCATGGCTGCCGCCGCGAAGCTTGCCGCAACGGATACTGCGGAGCCGCCGCTGGAGCCAAACGAAGTTTTAGACGGATAAAGCGCGTTCCAGGTTTGCATCCAGCCGCTTTCGCTGAAGCTGCCGCTGTTGGCGAATTCCGATGTGTTGGTCTTGCCGATAATAACGGCGCCGGCTTCTCTCAGCTTCTCAACCTGGTAAGCGTCCGCTTTGGGCTGGAAGCCCTCCAGCGCCTTGGATCCGCCGGTGGTCGGCATGTCCTTGGTATCGTAAATATCTTTAATCGCGATTGGGATGCCAAGCAATTGGCCGGTCTTTCCTTCTCTGCGCGCCTGGTCGGCCCCTCTGGCCTGTTGGAGAGCAGTCTCCGAGACGTGAAGAAAGGAGTGAAAGCCTAATTGGCCTAAATCATACGCCGCAATGCGGTCCAGATAGGCTTTGGTAATAGCTTCGGAAGTCGTTACGCCCTTTTCCATATCATTTTGCAATTGCGCTATGCTCTTGTTAAACACGTCGTAATTGGAGGTTGTAACCATTGGCGGTGCGGCCGGAGCCGCCGGAATGTCGAGACGCGTAACATCCGCGCAAGCGGCGGAATCAAAGCCGGTCAGGCTGGAAAGATTCCAGTTGCTAAGCGTACATATCTCTGCGGGAGTCAGGTGCGTTAAGTCGGGGGTTTCCGTCAGTTGATTCAGCGAATCGGCGGCCTGGGTTAATCCGGTCTCGCCTGTTTCTCCGGCCAGTACATATCTGGCGAGCGATTTGGTGTGGCCCGGCTCAATCGTCAACTTATGAATAAAACCGTAGAAGTTTGCGTCATTGCCTGAGGCGGCTAGCGGAGTGGTGAAGGGGTTTTGCTGCTGATCGCCGGTGCCTTGCATCGCGCCTTCGAACGGAGCCGGCGAACCAAGAACGACGCCAATCGGTCGATCCGCTGCTCTCGAATTGGCTATCAGCGCCCATGAATCGTCGGAAGCAATGGCGGTGTCTCCGCTGGAGGTTGTTTTCACGGCGGCGTAATTTGCACCGGTTCCGTAGCCGAGCGATCCGCCGAAGGATACATTAACCGTTACGGGAGCGTTTGTCGTATTCGTAAACGTGTCGAAGAAACGAACGGTGTTGCTTGCGCTGTTAAGGTAAATATCGCGAGTAATAAGTACATTTCCAAATTGACGGACTTTGTAGTGTCGAATGTATCTTTGCCGTCGAACGACAGTCCGAAGTCTCTCATCAGTTGACCGTTCATCCGAGGGGCTGGCGAGGTGGATACTTGGACGAAAATATTGCCAAACCCCTGTATAGGCGTGCTGCTCGCACTGCGAATACTGCCGGTGTCTAAGTTAGGCGCGAACGAATCATGGATTTCCCAAGCTATTCCGCCCTCAGACGTTAGTCTTGTTAACGCAAAGGCGTTGTTGGCCGGAATTACTCCCGCGAAGACCATGGAAAGCGCGAGGGCTGCCGCAAAAACGCCCTTTTGACTCCAAGTTCGCTTCCCCACGCGGGGAACTGCCGAATCTGAGGCAGGCCGACTTTTGTTAAGCGACAAAAGGTTTCTAGTTTTAAACAATTTACTACAACTCCTTCCAATGAACTTGGTAGAGATTCTATCATCGAGTTAGTATTGCGTCAAGTAAAGTAACATAGATTAATATAGAAGATAATATTTTTAATAATTTTATTGAAAATACGTAAATTTAAGTCACCTAATATAACATAAAAATAACGTTAAACTCGATTGTTAGATGAAATAGAAGTGCACCAGGCTAAAACGATGTCAACTAGCGAGGAGATTAAGAGAGTTTCAAGCAAGTTATTTTTTATGCCTGTAGCGGGATATGGTGTTACTATACAAAATAAATAGAAATATTTTGAAGTTACCGGTCACATTCTTCGGTTTGGGGTTGTTATACAGGCATCGGGCCCGAACCGGGAAAGGAGTTCATATGGACGTTAACGAATCTATGGAGCCGCTTAGCGCGGATCGAATTGAGAATCTCGTCAAGGCTGTGCAGGCTGGGCAAGTTGAACCGTATCGCGCGATTGTGCTGCATTTTCAGAGAAGGCTACATCTTTATTGCTACTACATGATAGGCGACCGGGCGGAATCAGAGGATATCGTACAGGAAGTATTCCTGAGAGCCTACCGCGAAATTGGAAAATACCAGCCGACCGTCTCCTTCTCCGCTTGGCTATATAAAATCGGTTACCGGCTTTGCCTTAATGCGCTCAAGAAGCATAAAGGGCAGCATCGGTTGTTGTCTCTTATTCAACAGCAATGGTTGACGGCTCCCGCGACTAGTTCCGACGAGTCGGCCGACTGCCTATTAAAAGGTTTGTCCCCGGAAGAGCGGCAGCTGGTTATTTTCCGATCGCTGGAGGAACGCAGCTTCGCCGAAATTGCGGAGCTTACGGGAAGCAACGCTGCAGCCTTGCGCAAGAAATACGAACGCATCCGAAAGAAACTCAGAAAGCAAATGAGGGAGGAAAAACTCGATGAGCGATTATTCCCCGGGCTTTGAACCGCTGGAGCAATTCAAACGGGACGCTAAGCGAGGCGCGCCTGCACCTGTGGACTTCTCCGAGCGGATTATGCAAAGGATTGAACTTGATTCTGCCGGGTCTTCAAATTATACGGCTCATAAGCCTAAGCGGATGGCAATCGGTATCGCAATAATTGCTCTAACCGTGACGCTGCTATGCGGATTTACTTATGCTATAACGGCAGGCGTGCTTACGATAAAGGACGATGCCGGACGCGAAATCATGCAGGTGCAATCACCGGATCCAATCCCCGCGGAGCAGGCTGAATTGCAAGAGCGGATTGAGAAAGTGGTCGAGGATCAACTACAGCAGGGGGAGGCCGCGCAAATTGTAATTGGGCAAGAGGATATCGACGCCGTAAAAAGATACGAAGAGCCTAAGGATTATTATCCTCTATTTCGAGGTTTTAGCTATTCGTCAACGCAAGATATCCCCCGTTTGGTTGGCCATTTGAACGAGCTAAAGAAGCTTGGCGATCAGGTGATGAATGCCAAGCTTACAAAGGCGGAATTATTCCCTTACCTTGGTCACCCGAATGCCGTACAGTCCGATAAGTGGGTGGATGCAACCGACGCGGCATCGGGCACTCCCTATGCCTATTACAAGTTAAAACCCGACGAACAGGCTTATATGGAAGATGCCGTCCTTAGTCTAACTTATCAGGAGGGAGATTTAACTTTTAAGCTTATCGGCAATTACGGTGAATTTACATCGGTAACCATTTTCGATAACAATCCCTCAGCCAAAAGAATGCATGAGGTTGAAGGAATCTCGGTCTATCACAGCGAAGGTCAAGAGACGCCTTATCTAACTTGGCTTGAGCCTGTAGGTGACGGAGAATTGATGTACTGGCTGAATAGCAATGCGGAGATAAAGCAGCAATTGAAATTCGCAGAGGCGGTTATTAAGGCTACCAAACGCAAAGTGTAAAATAGGAGGCTTATACGATGGGGAAACAGTTGGCATTTCGACAGGACGGAACGTTTAAAATTATTCAGTTTACGGATATCCACGTGTATGATGGGCTAGGGGAAGCGGATGTCCGCTCGCTGGCTTTAATTAAAAACTTGATCGAATCCGAGAAGCCGGATCTGATTGTTTTCACGGGCGACCTTATTTTTGCCGATAATGAGACGGGCGACCTAAGAGGGGGATTCCGGAAAACGGTTCAAATCGCCGACCAGTCCGGCATTCCGTTCGCCGTTATTTATGGCAACCACGATGCGGAAAGAAACGTTAAGAAACCGGAGCTGCAGGAGATTTTATCCGAATTCGGCAATTGCATTAGCGATGCCGGTCCGGAGGACATTGGCGGCATAGGCAATTATACGGCAACGGTCAAAAGCTCTTCGTCGGACAGCGATGCCGCCGTTCTATATTTTATGGATTCGGGCGAGTATGCGCATGAAAGCATTGGCGGATACGCATGGATCCAGCCTGGTCAGGTTCAATGGTACAGAGAACAGTCCCGCCAGCTTGCCGATAAAAATAACGCCGTGTTGCCTGGCCTCGCCTTCTTGCATATCCCTATCCCCGAATACAACGACGTCTGGCAATCAGGCGGGGCGGAAGGCACAAAAGGAGAGCAAGTGTGCTGCTCAAAGGTCAACAGCGGTTTGTTCGCCGCCCTGTTGGAAAGAGGAGATGTGATGGGGGTATTCGCAGGGCATGATCATAACAATGATTATATCGGCAAACATCATGGCATCACGCTTGCATATGGACGAGCTACCGGCTACAACACTTACGGCGATTTAAAGCGCGGCGCCAGAATCATTACCCTCGTTGAGGGAGAGCGCCGGTTCGATACTTATATTAAAGAAGATGAACAATCTGAAAGCGGTAGCTTGCAGTAAACTCGGTGAAGCGGAGGGATCAGATAAGATTATAAACGGACAATCTGACATTTTAGTGCATGAATTGTCAGGCTGCTTGAACATCGCGGTGTTATTCTCCTTATGAAAGGAGGGATCGAGATGGATTGGCTTCAGCGCATGAATCTGGCTGTCGAATACATTGAAGATAACCTGGAGCACGATATCGATTACGAACAGATAGCTAGAATTGCCTTATGCTCCGTCTATCAATTTCAGCGTATGTTTTCGTTTGTGCTTGAGATACCTTTATCCGAATATATAAGGCGCAGACGGCTGACGCTTGCAGCTTTCGACTTGCAAGACAGGAAGAACAAAGTAACGGATATCGCCTTGAAATACGGTTATGAAACGCCTGAATCATTCTCGCGGGCATTTCAGAATTTGCATGGACTGACGCCTACTGCGGCCAGACTGGCGGGTAGCCCATTGAAAGCGTACCCTCGTCTCTCCTTTCAAATTATTCTTAAGGGAGTTGCCGAGATGAATTATCGAATTGTTGAACGGGAAGCTTTTCAAGTATTTGGACTCGAAGATATATACGGCATGGACAATATTGCGAATCAGGACGGAATAACGATCCCGGAAATCTGGCAAAACATTTCTAAAAATGGCGAGTTTGACCGGCTGTTTCATTCATTGGCTGGGGATTGGCGGGCTGAGGGCCGCTTCGGTAAAGAGCTTGGAGAGGTCTTTGCATTTGATTCCTACAGGTTCACAAGCAATACCACATTTCCTTATTTGATTGGATGTTATAAATCAGCTGGAAGCACGATAGAGGGATACACGGTTATTGATGTTCCGGCATCTACTTGGGCGGTATTCTCCACCTTAAATGATGGGAACGGGAGCGGAAACTACGATTTGCGTTCGCTAAAAAACCGGATATTCTCGGAATGGCTGCAAACATCCAAGTACCATATCATTGACGGCGGTAATTTTGAAATGTATTGTACGCATCCAAGCGGAGATGAGTATTGCGAATTATGGTATCGTATCGAGGAAAAGAGATAATCTCAGCAAGTACAGAGCACGGCGAGAAGGATGCCGCTGCTCTGTACTTTTTTTGAGAAAGGCTTACAGTTTAAATTTATCCACGTTAGCCTGCAGTTCCTCCGCCATGCGGGTCAGATGGGCCGCGGACGAAGAGATGTCCTCCATCGACGCTAATTGCTGCTGGGTTGCCGCGGATACCGTCTGGGCTCCGTCCGCCGTAGATTGGGAGACAGCGGAGATGTCCTCAATCGCCTTAACGACCTGCTTTGTTCCGCTTGCGATTTGCTCTGCCGCCGTCGACACTTCATGGACCTGGCTGTTAACCTCGCCAACCGCATGCTCGATTTCGGCGAACAGCCTGCCTGCCGTCCGAATGACGGTTACGCCTTCGCTTACTTCGCCGGCCGCCGCTTGCATGGAAGCATCCGCGTTGCCGATCTCCCCCCGTATAGCCGCAATAAGCGCCGCGACCTTTTCCGTCGATTTCGACGATTGCTCCGCGAGCTTCCGTACCTCGCCTGCCACTACGGCAAATCCAAGTCCTTGTTCTCCCGCTCTCGCTGCTTCAATCGCCGCATTCAGCGCCAGAAGATTGGTTCTCTGAGAGATGTCGGAGATCGCTTCGATAATCTGGCCGACTTCCCTTGAGGTATCCACGAGACGGGCAATTACGTCAGCCAAGCTTTTTACCGAGTGGTTGATATGGCCCATCTGGCGAACCGCGTTTTGTACGGCTTGTCCGCCTTCGGACGATTTTGCCGATACTTGGCTTGTTGTATCCGCCGCCGTTTGCGCACGGGCCGCGATATGGGTGATCGCTCCCGTCACGTCGCGTATCGTCCGAGCGTTGTCCTCGATAATGTCTACTTGCTGCTCTGCGCCGTCGGCCATGTCCTCAATCGTGCTGGCAATGTGTTCCGTAGCCGCTGCCGTCTGGTCCGCGCTTACCGATAATTGCTCCGAAGAGGCGATCATCTGATGAGACGAGTGACTAACTTCGGATACGATTGACCGGAGCGAATCGACCATGGTATTAAAGGTGGTTCCCAGCTCTCCGAATTCGTCCTTGGAGGTGAGGGAGACGCGTTTGCTCAAATCCCCTTGCCTAATGGTTTGCGTCGTTTCCGTTAAGGCTTTGAGCGGTCTCATAATCGAACGAACGATGAACCACATCAGGAATACGCCCAGAATGGTGGATAACGCAATAACTAGGATCGTGTTATACAGGATTGGCTTGGCTGCTCTTGTGACCTCGCTCGGAGAGCGGTCGCCTCCTATTTTCCACCCGGTCAGCTCGTTGGTGATATAAATTAAGTTCCTCGTTTCGCCTTCCGGGGATACTTGCTCGATCTGCCCGGAATCGCCGGTAAACATGACTCCTGGTTCGCCGCCGCCGGCTTCACCCGCAGGAGGTTCTCCGGCGGAATCCGCTGGCGGCTCACCGGTAGGGACTGCATCGGCCGCGCCTTCGGCAGAGGAGGCGTTCATGTTCCAAGGCGGAGATACAACCATTCCTCCGTTAGCGCTGAAAATAACAACAAAGCCCTGTTCGCCGATCTTTACCTCGCCAACGGCTTCCTGTAAAGCCTGCAAATTCACCACAACCGCAACAACCGACTTGCCGTCGGACGAAGCTTCAGCCACCATAGCAACCGTGTCGCCCGAGTTCTCGGACGTGTAAGGCTCCATAATAACGGCCTTTCCTTTATTCTCGACGGCTTGCTTATAAGCATCGCTTTCCGCATCGGCTGTCACGCTTCCGGTAGAGTACAAGACCGTTCCGTCGCCCTGCATATAAGAAGCCGCTTCAATCTCCGAGTGGTTCTGCTTATAAGCTTCAAGCAGCTGCGAGGCGGAGGGAGGGGAGATTTGCCCGGAGAGTCCGTTAACGTCGTTAATGGTTGCTTGCATAAATTGGTCAATCATATGGCTGACGAGCGTAATATCGGTTGTCGCCATGCTTGCCAGTTGCTCGCTTACCTTGTTTTTGGCTGTTCCGTAGGCGAACGTTCCGATCGCGAGGCTTGGCAACAGCAGGATCAGCAGGCAGGACAGGATGAGTCTGCTTCTGACCGAGCCCAATTTTTTCTTTAGCTTGGAGGGAGGATTAGGGTTCATCTGGGTGGCTCCTTTTACTTGATTTCATCTTTTTTCCAAGTATAAAGGATCCTCTCTCCGCGAAAATGAGGCTTGGCTGAAGCTCCGCTGAAAAAACGCTGAAAGTCGCCTGCTTAGATGAAAGCTAGGTTAAAAGCACGGCGATCAGCGCGATTAATGCCGGCAGACCCTGAACGAGCAGAATCGAACGCTTTGCCGTAAAGCCTCCGTAGACCGCCGCTACAAGTACGCAGATCAGGAAAAACAGCTGGATCTGGTGCCCTGTCGAGGCATTCGGATGAACTAGCCCCCAGAATAGGCCTGCGGCCAAGAAGCCGTTGTACAGTCCCTGGTTGGCGGCAAGCGATTTGGTTGCTTCCGCAAACGCTTTGTCGGTTCCGAAGGCTTTTCTTGCTCTTGGACCCGTCCACAGAAACATCTCGAGGATCAGGATATACACATGTTCGATCGCAACAATCGCCGTTAAGATGACGGAGACAATTAGCATAGGAATCTGACGCTCCTTTTTAGATAAATTGCATACAATTTGTTCGGGAAGATTATACACGACTATTCGCAAAACAACCAGTCGCCGGATCGTTTTGAATTACTACTTTCGGATAATATCCAATGGATGGGGCGGGTGCTATTGTTGAAATGACTTCAGGAAGATACGGCCAGACGGGTAGAGGGAAGCTATTACTTCGTTTATGAGGAGGTGTTCGTATTTCCAGGGGGAGCCGTCATTCACTCATCTTGCTAACCGTATTCTTCATGCTGTTTGGCATGGTCCCGCCATCTCTTGCTGCTGCCGCGAACAATAGCAACGGGGGAAGCCAACCGGAGAAGTCCGATCGGCCCGTATTCAGCGATATTCAGTCGCACTGGGCTTACAACGAAATTACGGAGCTCGCCGAAGCGAATATTGTGGCGGGGTTCACGGACGGAACGTTTAGGCCATCCGGGCAAGTTACGCGGGAACAATTCCTGAAAATGCTGGTCGTGCTTAATAAATATAGTAGCGATAATGTTTCCGTTCCGTTCAAAGATATCGAACCAACGCGTTGGTCCGAGCCTTATATCGCGGCGGGATTAAAGCACGGTATTTTGCTGCTCACCGATTATCCGGACGGCAAATTCAAGCCCAGCCAGCCCATTACCCGATTCGAAATGGCGATTTGGATCGTCCGGGCTCTGCAGCTTCCGCCTGGTAAAGACGAACGGATGCTAAGCAAGCTGAAGGATCAAGCGAACATCAAGCAGAGCCGGAGTTTAATCGAAGCGGCGCTGGAGACGGGAATCATTCGGGGGATGCCGGACGGCAGCTTCCAGGGCGGGATCCATTCAACCCGGGCGGAAGCGGCCGTGATGCTCTCGCGGGCCCTTAACTATTTGCTCGGCAAATCGGGTGCCCCTCATAAAATCGTCCAATACAGACCCGAGGTGAAGCTGAGCGCTAGCAAAAACTATTCCATGCGCGATAGTTCGACCTGGGTCATTACCGATCCTCAATTAAAACTAAGCGCCGGCGATGTGTTTGTTATGCCTCCGAACGATAAGTATTACGGCGGTATCGCGAAGAAGGTCGTATCGGTAAGCAAGGAGAACGGCACGCTTATCGTCAAAACCTCCGTCCCTAGACTAAAAGAGGTATTCTCGAAACTTGATATAAGCACATCCGAGTTAATAGATCCCAAACTGCTGAAGCCCATTAATTCCTCCGTTACCATTCAGACGAGCGGGCAGAGCGCACAGCCAATGAATATGTCCCTGTTGAATCAGGTTCCCCAAAGCTATGCCTCCTTGGCTTTGCCATGCTTCAATATCGGCCTAAACAATGCGAAGCTCGATGGAATAGCGTTCGATGCAAGCTTAAATGCCTGCAACTTGGGTGTAAACGCGGATATCGGTCTCGATGTCGACTTCGATTGGTTCGATACCGATCTGGAATTCTATTCGAAGCTTGTTCTGACCGGCGATATTACGACGAAAGTCCATGCGTCAGCCAATACGGGGAACAGCGCGTTAAATGAGCCCAAGTTTATCCCGCTTACCACGCCTTTCTACGTTCCGGTCTTTACCGGCGTGTTTGTTAAGGGGCAGTTGTTTTTGCGGATAGATCCCGACTTCCGGGCTTCGGTCGTCGTTGATTTCAACGATCAATTCCATCTGGAGCAGGGCTTCAGCCTCTCGTCCAGCAATGGCCTCCGCGCCATTAACAACACCACTAACACGGCAACCCTAAACGTCGATACAAAGGCAAATGCCAGTATTGCCGCCGGTCCGGACGTTCAATTAACGCTGACGCTGCTCGATGTGGCGTATGCCGGTTTTGACTTGTATCCCGGCATCGAAGCCGGCTACAGCCGCAACTATGAGCAGGGACGATGCGACGCGATTAACGTAGACGCCTTTCTCCGGCTGGATGTGATTGCAGGCTATGATATCTGGATAGCCTCCGATGACTTCAGGGCGAATCTGATCAACGCAAAGTATCAGCTCTATCAGACGGAGCTGAATTGTCCGCCGCCTCAGCCTCCCGGCAATTTGAAAGCCGAGTTGTTCGGCTTCCGGGCTACGCTTGGTCCGTATAGCAGCACGATTATCAACCGGACCGATGTTCAACTAAGTTGGAGCGCCGTGAAGGATGCCGCGACGTACAACGTAAAACGCTCGGAATCGTCAAGCGGACCGTTCACGTCAAGACGTACCTCAAGCACGCAGTTCAAGGACACAACCGCAACGATCGGCAAGACCTACTATTATCAAATTACGGCCGTAAACGAGCATGGCGAGAGCAAGCCTTCCTCAACCTTTAAGGTAGCGGTAACGATGCAGCCGCCCCCTGCGCCGCAAAGCCTGACAGCGGATAAAAGAGGCGGAGCAAGCGTTGTTCTTCACTGGGCGGACGTCGGAGGTCTGGTTCATTACACGGTGCAGCGCGCGGACGGCAACGGTACGAACTTTGCGACGATAGCCTCTAACGTGAGCGGTACATCCTATACGGATTCCTCCGCCTCGCTCATAAAAGCCTACAGCTATCGGGTTATGGCAGAGGATAATGGGGGAACAAGCGCGCCAAGCAATGTCGTCTCCGTTCCGATACCGGATATTTCCGTTACGCCAATCGATCCTGTCATCCCTATAGGACCGATTATCATTAAATTGCCGGCTCCCGCCAACTTTAATGCGGGCACGGATATAAACAGCGGAAAAGTCATTCTTACCTGGAACGCCGTCAGCGGGGCGGCAGGTTACGATGTGATGCGTTCGACGGCCGCTAACGGGACCTTTACGGTTATCGGTTCGAAAATAACGGAGCCCAAGTTCACGGACACGACCGCATCCATTGGCGTGACCTATTACTACAAGGTTGCGGCGGTAAGCAGCAACGGAGCGGAAGGCAACGCGACAGCGGTCAAGTCGGCTGCGCCAAGCAGCGGAATCCATTAGCGCCGATTCGGCGCTCAGCGCAAAAACCGCTCCTGCGAAGGAGCGGTTTTTCGATGTTGCCTAGGTGCGTCCCGATACTTTATGGATAAGCTGGGTTCGGCTTTTCACTTCAAGCTTGCGGAATATATTGGCCAGGTGCTTCTTGACGGTTACTTCGCTTAAGCAAAGATCCCTGGCGAGCTCCAGATTAGACCGTCCAAGGATCACGCGATCCAGAACCTCCCGTTCACGGCGGGACAGTAAGGAGAGCAGGGCCTCTTCGGCAAATCCTTCGGCTTCCGCCTCTTTTCCCTCCTCCTGCATGCCAAGTGCGGCAATCATTTTATCCACGTAATGGTTCACCTTATTGCCGCGCGTATCCAGAATGTAATAGGGAGCGGGCGTAACGTTGTCATAATCGAGATTGCCGGTCCCGGCAGCCTGCTCGAGACCAAGGCTTGTGCAAATGGCATGGGAGATCGGATTGCCAATGGGCGCGGCGACGATATAACCCGTTGAGAGAATATGACTGATCAGCGTCGATAAAGACGCGTGCATCATGACGTCGTCAGCGAAATCATAAACGTCGAGAATTTTGACAAAGTAACCGGAATGGCTGGGGGGCTGGACCGCGAGCTCCAGCAGCAATTCCTCCGGCAACGCAGTGAAATAAGCGCGGGACATCCTGGCTGTCCTCAAATAATCGATTGTCCCGGCGTGAATAGGAATAATCTCGATTAATCCGCATACTTCATCCTCGCCGTTGCGGATTAGTTTTACGCTGCCCGGCTCCAGCTCGTACAGCTCCTGAAGACGAATCTGGTCAAGCACCAGGAGGCTCTCTTGCCTAGACAGGCAGAATTGAATATGCGTGCCATCCTGCGCGGAGAAGGGGATATAGGAATCCTTCGCCGTACGTCTGCGCCGCTCGATATATTGCTCGGCTTCCTTCCAATTGCCCGGTCCAAGCGGCTCTACGCTGTAGGATACCCATTGCCGGTACATTAGAAAATGAACAAACTGATTGCCGATATAATAGAGAAATTCCGCGTTCTCCCAGGAGACCGATTTATTCCTCGCCGATTGCTTGAGCTTATTGGAATAATACTGAAGGCAGCGCTGCCAAATCCGGTTGTAACGTTCCGGCATGCGCATTCGCAAATCCTTGGAGATGGCTTCCCTTAACAGCTCATGAAGCAGCCAGCCGCGATCCATGCGTTGAATAAAGGAGTAGGAGATTAGCCTTCTGAATTGCTCCGTTGTTACGGGTCTGCCCAGCATGCGGCTGAGCATCTCCTGATTGAAGTGACGGGCAACGGCGGCGGATTCGACCAGTTCCCTCATATCCGAATCGGGTACTTCCCGCAGCCAGGTTTGTACAATATGGCTAAACCAAGCGTCTTCGTTAGAGGGGCGCCCCTCATTATCAACGTTTACAAGCGAAGTAGAGGCAAGGAGCGCGAGGGAAAGCGGGTGGCCGCGCGTTCGTAACCAGATGGAACGGATGGTCTCGTCTGACGCAATCCCGCATCTGAGCAAATAAGACCGGGCTGCCTCATAATCAAGATCCCGGATAGGAAGCGGGTAGATGGTTCGCTGCCAAGCCGGAAAAGCGCGCCAGGAGGGATGCAGGGCGAATCGGCCGCTTAGGATGATAATAATGCCTTCCGGCATCCGGTTTATGAAGCTGTCCCGCAGCCAGTGCTCCATTTCCCCGATTTCTTCGAATGTATCTAAGGCCAGAACAAAGGGCTTCCCCGCCCCGAGTATAACCTCCCGGCATAATTCAGTTAACGCTGCCGTGTCGTTTGGGCGCATCATTCCGGGTATCGGAGTATGAAGTGTCCGCAACAGAAAAATGCAGAACTCCGCTGGCGTATGGGCAAATAACCTGGTGTCTACCATAACAAACGGAATGTCCCTCTGCCTCGCTAATTGGTCGAATTCCCGAAGCAGCACGGTTTTTCCGACACCGCCGGTACCGTAAACGCTGATCATTCTCCTGACAGTAGACGGTGTCTCCAGCAATTCGATAAACAGCTGAACTTCCCGGTCCCTGCCATAAAGTTCTCTGCTGTGAGGAGCTTCAAATTTATCGGCAGGTCTAAGATACCCTTGCTCCTTAGCCATATTAGGGGATCACCTCTTGCCGCGGCTCAGGCGGCTCAACTTTGATTATATAAACATCTCATAGTGTAAACGTATTGAGTTACAATGGCTGTCGAATCCCGCGGGTTATAATTCAGCGTCAGTCGACAGTCAGTGAATCATCAGTCGACACCTTTCGTGCTAAATATATAATGAGAGATAAGGTATATTTACATATTGGTGGTGATTGCGATTTTATACGTTGCTGCTTTTTTGCTGTCCTTTGTAACGGTACTCGTGTTGATTCCTCCGTTCAGCAAGCTTGCGTTTAAGATTGATTTCGTAGACAGGCCCAGGAAAGATGTCGAGCGTAAGCTGCACCGGAAGCCGATCCCTCTGACGGCCGGTTATGCGATTTTTATTGGTTTTTTTATCGCTTATTTAGCCGTGGTACGGGATTTCTCCATGCAGACGGGGGCGATCTTTCTAGGCGGCTTATTGCTGCTGGCGATCGGTACGGTTGATGATTGGTATAAGACGAAAGGGAAGGATTTTCCCGCGCTGCCGAAGCTGATCGTTCAGCTCTCCGCCGCTGTCTTGGTTTACGCCTCGGGTGTTGTGTTTACCGGCTTTGTTAATCCGTTCTCCGGCCATTACGTTGAGCTTCCCGTCCTGTTGCAATTTGTTTTAACGACGCTGTGGATCTTTGGGGTGACGACGGTCATCAATTTCTCGGATGGGCTGGACGGGCTGGCGGGAGGGCTGTCCGCGATCTCCGCGATGACTCTGTTTATCGTAGCGCTGGCGATGGGGCAGTCGAACTCTGCTAATATGGCGATTATTCTAGTAGGCATAACCTTAGCTTACCTAAGATTCAACAAACCTCCGGCCAAAATATTTATGGGCGATGCGGGAGCGACTTTTCTCGGGTTTATGCTTGCCGTTATTTCGCTCGACGGGGCTTTCAAGCAAGCGACGGCGCTCTCTATTTTTATCCCAATCCTTGCTTTAGGGGTTCCGATCTTCGATAACTTGTATGTCATGCTGAAACGCTTCCTGCAAGGGAAGGCCATCTACCAGGCGGACGCGAGCCAGGCTCATTACCGTCTGCTGCGGGCGGGGCTTAATCATAAGCAGGCGCTCATGGTATTGTGTTTAATGGGTACATGCCTTGGCTTGTCCTCTATTATTCTTATGCTGGTAGAAATATAAAGTCTAAGGTCGGACGCCTGTTTAGGGTTTCCGGCCTTTTTTTTGTTATGTGTGTTTTTGTGGTATTCTAGAAGGAATAGTGTATTGAAGTCCGCAATATTGGGGGAGTATCCATGCTTATACATGACCGGCATCAACAAATCATACAGCTGCTTCATGAATCTCAGTCGGTCAAGACGGCCGATTTAATCGCGAGATTCGGCGTTTCGTTCGAGACGATCCGAAGAGATATGGAGTATCTGGAGCAGGAAGGTTTCTTGAAACGGGTTCATGGAGGGGCGACCTTGCCTCAGGCGGACTACCGGAAAGAGCTTCCCTTCACCGTGCGGGAGACGAAGAGGCATCCCGAGAAACGCGAATTGGCCCATACGGCTCTTCGTTTCGTGGAAGAGGGGCAATCCTTGTTCCTGGACGTGAGCACGACGAATACGGAGTTCGCCAAGGCCTTGGCGGCCCGTTTCGAACGGTTAACGATATTAACCAATTCCTTTCCGATCGCTTCGATTCTTATGTCTAAGCCTCAGTTCACGATTATTTTTGTCGGCGGGGTCGTGCGTAATTCGGAACAATGCGCGGTTGGAGATTATGCGGAGTCGTTTGTTTCCCAGTTCCATGCCGACCTGTTCTTCATGAGCATGAGCGGCATCTCCTTGACCGAAGGGCTGACGGATTACGGGATTAGCGAGATTCAATTGAAAAAGAGGATGCTGGAGCGGACGAGGCGGGTTATCGTGCTTGCGGACAGCAGCAAGTTTGATGTCGTATCGCTTACGCCGGTATGCGGACTGGATAAGATTGAGCGTATTATTACGGACTCCGGGCTAAGCCCGGATATCCTTGAGCGATACAAGAAAGCCGGAATTACTGTTGAATCCAAATAGGAGATTAGATACAAGAAGAGCCTTCCATGAGGGTTCTTTTTTTGTTTCCCCTTGGTTGCTCCTTTTTTAACCTCGACAGAGATTTTCTCAATTGACAGGGTGAAAAGCTCATGCTAACATTTGCGTAAAGTTGTATTTATGTGTGTTTGTGTGTGTTATTTGGATAGGTAATGGATTTGTGAGGAGGGGTCATTATTTCGCTTGCCGTACTGCTTGTATTAGGATCCGGCGTGGCTCATGCCATCTGGAATTTGCTCACGAAGAAGAGCGGGAATAAGCAATTGTTTTTGTTCATGATCTATATACCTGCTACTCTATTGCTTCTACCGGAATTTATAGCGGAGATCGTCTCCGTTCAAGTGCCGTTGTCCGGTTATGTTTTATTGGTCCTATCTCTGCTCATTCAGGCAGGGTATGCGTACTTCTTGTCTCGAACCTTAACCTTAGGCGACTTGTCCCAGGTGTACCCGATGATGAGAGGGATAGCGACCTTCCTGCTGCCTCTGTGCGGGGTTATATTCTTGAACGAGCGGTTGTCGACGTGGGGCTGGCTGGGTCTCGGATTAATTGCCCTGGGGTTCTTCCTGTTAAGCGGGTTTCATCGGAGGAAGCAGCGGTTTCAAGCCTCGGGGAAAGTACTGTCGTCTATTGTAGCCGTAGGATTTTGCACAATGGCCTATGTCATGGTAGACAAAGTGAACCTGCAGCATTTTTCGCCGGTTGTGCTGTTAGAGATATCGAATATCGGGTTTATGTTGGGGCTTGTCCCGTTTATCCGATTCCGGGAGATAGGCTGGGTCAAGGAGATAAAGGAAAACGGCAAGCTGCTTGTGGCGGGATCCATTTTGTCTCCGGGCTCTTACCTGTTGTTCTTATTTGCCATGAGCATGTCGCAGCTGACTTATGTAGCACCGCTTCGGGAAATTGGCACCGTCTTTGGGACCTTTATGGGCGTATGGCTGTTGAAGGAAGGAAAAGGCGCCTTGCGGCTAGCCTCCGCCAGCATCATTTTCGCCGGCATCCTGCTTGTGGGGATATTAGGAATTTAAGGAGGGTCTGAGAATGAGAAGTGAAGAGGGCAAAGAGAAGGCAAAGCTTCAATTTCAGGTGATTACCGATACGCATGTGAGAACGGATCCCGGACATACGCATAATGGCAATTTGGCGCGGGCACTCGAGGATATGAAACGGGAAGCGCCAGACAGCGACGGCATTATGCATGTAGGCGATATTACCGACCATGGGCATGCGGAAGAGTATGAAGAGTTTCGTAAAATATGGCGGGAGCATGGAGAAGGACTGCCAGCCGCTTATTTTGCTTCCGGCAATCATGATGTCGGCGGGGGAGAATGGCCTTCGCGACTGGGCGCTTATCTGAATGCCACGGAGATGGGCGGGCCGTATCACGATCACTGGGTGAAGGGATATTCTTTTATCTTTCTCGGAACCGAGCAGGGGTTAGACCTATTCTCGTTCCTTTCGGAAGCGCAGCTGTCTTGGCTGGATGGCAAGTTAGAGGAGAGTAAGAGCCTTAATCGCCCCGCCTTCGTGTTTCTGCATCAGCCGCTTAAGGATACGGTTGCCGGCTCCTACGAGTCGCAGAACTGGTACGGCGTGACCCAAGATGAACAGCTTAAGGAAGTATTGTCCAGACACAGGCATGCCATTCTGTTTACCGGACATACGCATTGGGAGCTGGAAGCGCCTCATACCCTGTATGACGATGAACAATTGCCCCGCATGTTTAATGCGGCATCCGTTGCTTACCTCTGGACGGATGAAGACGAGCATAAGGACGGCAGCCAGGGGCTGTTCGTAGAAGTATACGAGGATCGTATCATCGTCCGAGGGCGGGATTTTGCCGCGGGCCAATGGCTCGAGAAGGTTCGGTATGAGTGGGAGATTCCGGAGTGACCAGCTATAGCTATGTAAAAAGGGGATATCGCCGTAGAAGCGAATTCCCTTTGTTTGTAACTAAACGAGGCTAATCATTAACCCAAGAAAGCGATCGAACGTTTTACTTTTTTAGCAAACTCAATAGGATTATCAATGGACTCCCAGTGAACGTACATGAGCCGCGGGTTCTCGAACAACCAGTGATTATGAACGGCCGTAACTTTAATGCCGTTCCTGCGAAGATTGGACAGCAAGCGATTGACCTGGTTTTGGAAAAGCGCTGTTTCTCCCAGACAGAGGGCTCGTCCGGAACTGTCCAATGACTCAAACGAGAACAATTGATAACGAACGAGAGGGGACGCGGTGCGTTTTCCTAAAATAGAGGCTTTTATTACTCTGTTTCTTGTAACGAAACAAACCGGTCCTTTCGTAATTTCATGCTCTGTCCCGCCCAAAATGGAGGAGAATCGGTTGCAAATTTTTATAAACTGAGGACTTGCCTTTACAGGTTGCGCCATTTACGGATCATCCTTTCATGATTAGAAATAAAAAAATGCTCAAACATTAGCCGAGGAATGCGATAGATGCCTTGGTTTTCTTGGCGAACTCTACAGGATCCATATTAGCTTCCCAGTGCATATACATTAAGCGCGGGTTCTCGTTAAGCCAGTGATTATGAAGAGAAGTTACTTTGATTCCGCGTTTGCGAAGATTCGACATCAATCGATTAACCTGATTTTGATGCACGGCAGTCTCGCCTAAACAAAGCGCGCGGCCCGAAGCGCTTAGAGACTCGAACGAGAACATTTGCATTTGAACCAAAGGCGAACGGGTTCTTCTGCCCAAAATGGTCTCTTTTAAGTTCGTCATCCTCGTGACAAAACAAACCGGACCTGCTTCAATCTCCGATTCACCTCCCAGAATTTTCGAGAATTGATTGCACAGCCTTGTGAATTGCGGACTTACTTTTACTTTTTGCGCCATATAAATCCTCCTTTAATCAGTACTGCTGTAATCTATGATGAATCTAGTAAAGCGCGCTGTGCGGATTTACTAGATTTAAGAAAATGTCCTATTGGCGCTCCTAGCCATTCCCTTATAACTGCAAAACGTCATCCGCTAACATTGGCGGAATTTGACCTATGGTCTAGACCAAAGACGAGCCGAAGTGCTGGAGCTGTCCGAGCTCCAAAGCGTCCGTTAATGTTGAACAAGCGCTATAAACAGGGCCGGGAATGCTCACGCTTTGGTGCGCATTCCCGGCCCTGTTTCTTTCGAAACAACTAAATTATTGTTAATCTGTATGGAAATCATTCCAAACCATCGTCTTCTCAACCTGAAATCGTGAAGATACACGTACCGGAACAGCCGCTTTGCCAATTGCGATGGTTGATGACATTGATCTTCAACTCCTTGAATGGTTTACAGCGTTTAGTTTCTGGCTATTCTCGTGTCCGGCTGTCTTTTTCCGGCCAAGTCTGTTCGTGCCGATAACCCCGGCAATGATCAGCACCGAGCCGATCAGATGATAAATCGTAATTTCTTCCCCAAGGAACACGGCTCCGGCCGTCATCGACACGATGGTAGAGAGATTGGCGAATACGCTCATTTTCGATGCCTCCATCTTGGATAAAATGTAATTGGAGGTTAGTGCCGTTAACAGGGAGGATACGATGCCCAGGAAGATAAGCGACGCAATAAAGGTTCCGCTCGCCAGAGGCGCGAATATATGGGAAAGGGTCCCGGCTGAGGCATGGCTCGTCAATGATGTAACCGTAAAAAAGACAAAGCCGATGCCCATCATCAAATAAGTGATTTCCGCCGGGCTGAACTGCCTGGACAATGAACGGGCCAGAACGGTATAGCCGGCAAAAGCAAAGCAGGTCAGCAATAGCAGCGAAATGCCAAGCAGATTGGACAGATCAATGCTGCTGCCTTTCATAACAAAGATAAAGACCACCCCAAACACCGACAGGAAGATCGACAGCTTCTGTAGAACGGTCGTGGTTTCTTTCAGGAACATAGAGGCAATAATCATCGTAACGACCGGCGTGAATGCATACAGAATGCCGCCCTCCGCCGAGTTGGCATGCTGCAGCCCGTACCCTTGAAGCGTAAAGAACCCAAGCGGATACATGGATGCCAGCAGCAGCACTTTACGGAGCGGCTTGCCGCGGTAGGAAAGCTTAATCCAGCCGAATAACACGGGGATGGACATAACCAAAAACGATGAGGTAAAACGAAAAGCCAGCGTATCGAGTGGACTGGCGTAATCCAGTGCCGTCTTGGCGAATAAAAAAGATAATCCGATAATGACCGCGTTAAGCACGGCGAGGAAATAGGGAAGCCTCATTTCCTTGTGACCCATGTTGCATCATCCTCTCAGAGCTTACGGCAGCGTGTTCGCGAACGTCTGTAACCGTTGATTTGAAGATACGGGATTTCGGTTACCCAAACAACGCCGTTTTACCCTAACTGTATCGATACAGTTGGGCTGAAGCGCATGGAGGACAGAATGAAAAAATATAATTTGATCCTATCCGATATGGAAGAGAAAATCCGGCAGGGAAAATACCGTCCCGGTCAAAAGCTGCCCTCCGTCCGCATTGCCGCGGAAGCCTACGGATGCAGCATCAGCACCATTACGAGGGCTTACGCGGAGTTGGAAAAACGCCACGTTATTTATTCGGTGCCGCAAAGCGGGTACTACGTTGTTGTGAAGCCCGGCGATTGGCGCGATGAGCGGGACAGCAGCATGATCTACTTCGCGACGGTCCTGCCGGACCTGGACGCATTTCCTTATTTGGATTTTCAGCATTGTCTCAACAAAGCGATCGATATTTATAAATACGACCTGTTTACTTACGGCGATCCGCTGGGGCTGGAGTCCTTCCGTCACACGCTTGTTTCGCATTTGGCCAGTGATCAGGTGTTCACCAAAGTAGAGAGAATCTTCGTCACCTCCGGCGCGCAGCAGGCGCTGGAGATATTGGCGAAGATGCCGTTCCCAAACGGCGGGGAAGCCGTGCTCTTAGAGCAGCCCAGCTATGACCGGTATTTGCGGTTTCTGGAGACGGAGAATATTCCGGTGCATGGCATCGCCCGAACGGCATCGGGCATCGATCTTCAGGAGCTCGAGCATTGGTTCAAGAGCGGCAGCATCAAATTCTTTTACACGATGTCGAGGTATCATAATCCGCTTGGCACTTCGTATAACGCGGAGGAACGGAGAACAATGGCCAAGCTGGCCGGCAAATACGGCGTCTACATCCTGGAGGACGATTATATGGCCGACCTTGGGGCAGACCGGCAATTGGGCCCGATTTACGCCTCCGATGGAGGCGAGTATGTCATTTATGTAAAAAGCTTCTCCAAGATTATCTTCCCTGGCTTGCGGTTAGGCGCAATCGTATTGCCGGAAAGGCTGCTTAAGACCTTTTATGCCTATAAAATATACCCCGATACCTCGCTGCTCTCCCAGGCGGCGCTTGAGGTGTATATCAAGAACGGCATGTACGAACGGCATAAGCATAAGATAGCGGGCTTGTACGCGGCGAGAATGTTGGCCTTGAACGAATCGGTGAAGCGGCATAACGAGCCGGGATTAATGGAGGTTCCGGATATCCGTTCGGGGATATACACGCATTTCAAGCTGAAGCAGACGGTGAACGTAGAGCAACTATTGAAGCGCCTTGCGGAAAGGAACGTCAGCGTCGTGTCCGGCAAGGGATTCTACCTGTCCAATTATCTGGATAAGGAGAAGTTTCTGCGGATCAGCATTTCCCAGACCGGACCTGAGCAGATTGAAGAAGGAGTCCGAATAATTACGGAAGAGGCGCGTAAGGGAAGCTGATGAGCGTGGAAGGACGTTGCTTAAGGGAATAGCTGGGACAAGTCCTCCATTCTGCCGCGGGTAATGAATTCGGACGGCGATAGGCCGACATGCTTCTTGAACATCCGAAAAAAATACGAAGGATCGTAGTAACCCAAGTATTGAGCGATGTCCGCAACGGTCATGTCGGAGTGGAGCAGGAGACGACAGGCTTCAAGCAGGCGCAGCTGATGCATATAGCGGATGGGTGATTGGCCGAATACCTCTTTGAACAGAGCGGTGGTGTAATTCGGAGAACGATGAATAAGCTCCCCAAGCTGTTCGATCTCCACATGCTCGCGGTAATGGTCCAGCAAATACTGCTTCACCAGCTGCGCGTATAGCATCTTGGCGGGAGTTACCTCCGGCTTCTCCAGTTCTCTCGCAAGCAGGCCGACAAGCTCCTGCGTTAGTCCGAGGCAAATATAAGAGCGAAAGCTGCGGCCGCCCCTCATCTCTTCGAACAGCTTCATGAATCTGCGCTGCATGTAATGGAGGTTGGACAGCCGGAATCGGATAAATTCGCCTTGATCAAAAAAAGGGATACCCAGCTTGCTTCCAGGCTCCGTCGTAATCAAAACCGTGTATTTCTGATGAGGAATGGCGGGAATGGTATCCCCGCTGCGAAGCGTGGATTGCGGGATGTACAGGAAATCTCCCCGTTCAGCAATAATCTCCTGCCCATTAATGGTGTATTTCACTTTACCGTCCGTAACCAGAACAAGGACATGATAGCTGAGCACCTCGCTTTGGGTGCGCCAATTCGGAATGCGGTCGTCGAAATTTACGCTTAACAGCTGCAGCATGAGATCCCCGTCCTTTGCAGTGATTTCTTATCAAATACTAGCAAAACAACCGGTTCGGGTAAATGGCAGATCTTAACCTTATCCGCATATAGAACCGTTGAAATGTACATGGACAGGATGGAATGTACGTCGACCCGGCCGAGGCTCCAAACCTATAATACGGGTACAGCCATAATGGCAAACGGATTAAAGGAGAGGAGCATGATTATGAGGATTTTGCTGCTGGATTTGGATTCGACAAGGCCGGATCATCTGGGGTGCTACGGTTACCCCCGCCAAACATCTCCGAATATTGACCGGATCGCCGCGCAGGGCGTCCGGTTCGATAATTACTATACCTCCGACGCGCCTTGCTTCCCATCCCGAACGGCTTTAATGACCGGACGGTTTGGCATTCATAACGGAGTTGTGGGGCATGGCGGGTCTGCCGCGGACGTTCGTCATGAAGGCGCATCAAGGGATTTTCGCGACCGGCTTGCGTCCGAAAGCTTCCCAGCCTTGTTCCGGCAGGCGGGAATGCGTACCGCGCTTGTCAGCCCGTTTGGGGAGAGACATTCCGCATGGACCTTTTATGCCGGATTTAACGAAATCTACAATACGGGCAAAGGCGGAATGGAATCCGCGGAGGAAGTAACGCCTGTTGTCCTGGACTGGATTGACCGGAACGCGGAGCAGGATAACTGGATGCTGTACGTCAATTATTGGGATCCGCATACCCCGTACCGGGCGCCGGAATCGTTCGGCAATCCCTTTAAGGATGATCCGCTGCCGGAGTGGATTACAGGCGAAGTGCTTGATAAGCACATGCGCAAGGTAGGACCGCATAGCGCAAGCGAAATCAACATGTACGATAATGCTACTTCGCCGAATTATCCGAGACATCCGGGAGATATCCGCAGCCGGGATGATCTGAGACGCATGGTGGATGGTTATGATTGCGGCGTCCGCTTCATGGATGAGAACATCGGCCAATTATTTGCCTTGCTTGAGAAAAAAGGCGTCATGGAGGAGCTTATCATCATTATTACGGCCGATCATGGCGAGAACATGGGCGAGCTTGGGATATACGGGGAGCATGGTACGGCGGATCAGGGTACCTGCCGGATTCCGATGATTATTCGCTGGCCGGGCATGCAGAAGGGAATTGTCGATAAGGGCCTCCATTACCATTTGGATCTGCCGCCAACGATAGCCGAGCTCCTCGGCCGGCAGCCTATGCCAAGCTGGGACGGTTCGAGCTACGCGAAGGTGCTGCAGTCCGGCGAAGAAGCGGGACGAGAATATCTGGTTGTGTCGCAATGCGCGCATGTATGCCAGCGGAGCGTACGGTTCGGCGATTGGCTCTACATCCGCACGTATCATGACGGCTATCATCTGTTTGACAAGGAGATGCTGTTCCATATTGCCGAGGACCCGCATGAACAGATCAATCTTGCGGCGGAGCGGCAGGATCTGTGCAGGGAAGCGGTCTATTGGCTGAACGATTGGCATGACCGGATGATGACCTCAATGCCGTATGATACGGATCCGCTGTGGACGGTCATGAAGGAGGGCGGTCCTTATCATGCGAAGGGGTCGCTGCCTCGTTACTTGAAGCGGCTTGAGCAGACGGGACGAGGAGATGCCGTGCCGGAGCTGATCCGCAGGCACCCTCGTGAAATAGAGGGGAAAGATAAGCTGTAAATCTAAAGAGACCAGCCCAGTAGTCAACACTTGTTGACGACGGGCTGGTCTCTTTTTGTCTGTCTACGGTTACGTTGGATTTCGTCCACTATAATAGCCCAATCAAGCACGAAAGAAGCATCTACGTTGGAATTCATCCACTAGAATCAGCAGATTTGGTGTTTGGAGCATCAATTTGAGAGTTCCAATCTAGCCTCAAATAAAGTCCTTATGCTTCAAATCTATTGGATGAAATCCAACGTAGCTCTGATCAAGGCGCAGCATAATCTCTATAACCTTAGTACGAGCCCGATGCGTCAGCATCCTGCAAGTCAGTTAATAAGCCCCGACCTTCGGCAAGCTCTTGAAGTCTTGACCGGACGGGTTCTGGAAGACATGTAATCCAAATTCCGGCGCAACGGCCAGAACATGATCGAAGATATCCGATTGAACGCCTTCGTAGACGGCCCAGCTAATATCATTGGTGAAGGCATATATTTCGAGAGGCAGTCCATTCTCCGCTGGGGCGAGCTGTCTGACGATCCGCGTCATGCCTTTATGGATTTTTGGATGCTGTTCTACATAACGCTCAACATAAGCCCTGAACACGCCGATATTCGTCATGGCTCTGCCGTTCACCGAAACGGTAGGGTCAATCTCGTTTTCCAGGTTGTAATGAATGATCTCCCTTTCTTTATCAAGGATATATTCGCTCAGGAGATGAATTTTCTTGAATTTCTCAATCATTTCGGGCGTGCAAAAGGCGATGCTGTTCATATCGATGTACACGGCTCGTTTAATGCGCCGGCCGCCGGCATCCTGCATGCCTCTCCAGTTCTTGAACGAATCCGAAATAAGGGCATACGAAGGGATGGTGGTGATCGTCTTATCGAAGTTCTGCACCTTGACGGTATGCAGCGAAATATCAATGATATCTCCGTCCGCTCCATACTTGGGCATTTCAATCCAATCGCCTACTTGGACCATATCGTTAGTTGACAATTGAATGCCCGCAACCAGGCCAAGCAGCGAATCCTTAAAGATGAGCAGCATAACGGCGGACAAGGCGCCAATCCCGCTGATAAGAATAACGGGGCTTTCGCCGATCAGGTTCGAGATGGCCAGAATCCCGCCGATAATGAACAGAAAGATTTTGACTACCTGAACGTATCCTTTGATGGGACGGCTCCGGGAAATATCGTAAGTTCTATAAATATCGTTAACCGCGTTAAGGAAAGCATCCAGCACCAGCAGGACCACGATAATAAGATAGATCGTAATTCCCTTCAGAATAAGAGAATGGTAGGCTGAGAAGCTGAACGAGAAATAGTAAAGGATAATGGCAGGAACGATATGGGACAGCTTATGAAACACTTTGCGATCCAGCAAATAATTGTCCCAGCGGTACCGGTTGTTCCGGATGTAATGGCTGACGATGCGAAGCACAACCTTTTTGGTTACAAAGTTGGCGGCTATGCTTACGATTCCCGCGATAATAACAATGGCAATGCTGGCAAGATAGACGGCTAGATTGGTGTTGACTCCTAAATCGACAAGCAAATCTTTAATATAATTCATTACTCCTCCTTCAATCCATAGAGCCCCTGGGGCTTTTCTATTAAACGATGGTACTGAAAGCCGGGCTTCCCGTCAACCTGTAGACATGCTTGAAAAATAATACAAATATTCGGTTTCTTCCTGCATTCATGCTGCCCCATCCCTATTGGTAGGATAGTGGAAAAGGAGGGCTCGCTATGAAATTTCGTACGAATCTGACGTTGGAAAACCGTAAGGTTATTCTTCTGCCTTTGCAGGCCGAGCACGTGAAGGAACTTGCCGGACTGCTTAGCGATCCGAGGGTCTGGGAGATGACCTGGCGGAGGAACAATACGGAGCAAGCGATCGAGTTGGCGCTTGAGTCCGCTCTGGTAAGCAGGGACGCGGGAACTCAGCTTCCGTTTGCAATCATCGACAAAGCTAGTGGAAGCATGGTCGGGACAACCCGGCTTGGCGATCTGGACGCGAATAACCGGAACGTTGAAATCGGGTGGACATGGATGGCCCCGGATTTCTGGGGACAAGGAATAAACCCGGCCTGCAAGCTGCTGCTTCTTCAATATAGTTTCGAAGAGCTTGGCGTAATTCGGGTCCAATTCTCTGCCAGCGGCAGCAATCTGCGGTCGCAAAGAGCGCTGGAGAAGATTGGGGCAGTGAGAGAGGGCGTACTTCGAAGGCATCGAGTGGATGCGACGGATGGCGGAACGGTTCATGATAACGTGTTTTATAGCATTTTGGAGGAGGAGTGGCCTCTTGTTAGAGAGAAGCTTCTTCATGAAATGAATCTATTTTAATATAATGAATATATTTTATTTTGACATATTAGTTTAATGCGTAATATATTGGATGGAGTTGGAACTATCCCTTAAGTAATAGGAGTGAAACGACGATGAATCTATCTCTTATTCAGCCTGAATGGAAAGTAGAAAAGATCGAGGTTGCAACTCTTACGGGCGAGCGCGCGAGAAACGCGGGTTCAAACGGCAGGCTTGGCAATCACGGCAAGCATTGCTCGGTCCGTATCGCCCGCCTTACGATTGACGGGGACACGGGGTTTGGTCACACGGGATCGATGACGGAGGAGCTCGCGGAAGCCGTTCTAGGAATGAGGCTTATAGATCTGTTTGATTTGAACGGCAGAATCCTTGAGCCTTACCGCATTCCGCTCGAATACCCGATTCTGGACTGGCTGGGACGCAGACTAAATACCCCGGTGTATGAATTGGTGTCCGCGGTTAACCGTGCTCCGGGATCTCCTCTAGTCGTCCCTTGCTATGATACCTCTCTCTATTTTGACGACTTGCACTTGGCAAATGAGCGGGATGCGGTCGCGCTGCTAAAAGAAGAGGCTGCCCAAGGCTTCTCCAAAGGCCACCGCAACTTCAAGATTAAAGTTGGCCGCGGCGGCAGACATATGCCTGTGCTGGAAGGAACGAAGCGGGATATCGCCATTATTCATGGCGTCGCCGAGATTGCCGGACCTGAAGGAAAGATTATGATTGATGCCAACAACGCGTATAATCTCAATTTGACCAAGGAAGTGCTGGCAGCCGTCCAAGATGTGAATCTGCATTGGATTGAAGAGGCTTTCCACGAGGACGATGCCTTGTATGCCGACCTGAAGGCATGGCTCCGGGAACGCGGGCAGAATGTACTTATTGCCGACGGAGAAGGGCTTGCGTCTCCTCATCTGGTAAGCTGGGCGAAAAAAGGCCTTGTTGACGTGCTGCAATACGATGTTATTTATCCGGGCTTTACGCATTGGCTGGAGCTTGGCGCGGAGCTTGACCAAGCTGGACTTCGGTCGGCGCCGCATTGCTACGGCAATGCATACGGCATTTATGCGCTTGGGCATATTGCGGCTGCGATTAACAACTTTGAGTTTGTCGAATACGACGATATTGCAATAGAAGGAATGGACACGTCCGCTTACCGGGTGGAAGACGGCAAGTTCTATGTACCGGAAAAGGCGGGCTTTGGCCTCGAATTTGAAGGGGAGCTGTTTGCAAGACAGGTTCTGGAGAACGGCTGGAGCCGTTAACTCCCGTCGTCCAAAAGATCAGTGCCGCTAGCTTTTGCGGCTCTGGTCTTTTTTTGTAAGCAAGCCACTTTAAAGTGCCGTCTTACGGCTTCGGAGAAAATGGAATAAGGTTATCTCATGGAACTTCCAAATTCAAGGAAAGAAGGAACGGAACATGAAGATGCCTGAAGCGACAAAACGATTTTTGGAGGATATCGCGGGTTTCCCGCCGCTGCACTTGCTGTCGCCCGAAGAGATCAGAAAGGTTGTTGTGGCTAACGCTATCTCCGATCGCGTTGAGTTGGCCGGGACGGAGGATATTACGCTGGAGGGGCCGCATGGTCCGCTTCCCGTAAGAATTTATCGTCCTTCCAACCGTCCTGCGCTGCCGGCGATTGTGTTCTTCCATGGGGGAGGATTCGTGTTTAACCGGATGGGTCATTATGATCCGATGTGCGGCAAGCTGGCCGCTGCTACAGATCATGCCGTAATCTCCGTCGATTATCGCTTGGCTCCCGAGCATAAATTTCCCGTACCCGTAGAAGAAGCCGTCTATGCGGCGGAGTGGGTGTATCGGCAGGCTTCATCGCTAGGGCTGGATCCGGAGAGAATTGCCGTAGCCGGAGAAAGCGTCGGGGGCAACCTGGCCGCCATTGTGGCACAGCAGGCAGTAAGCAGGGGAACGTTCTCCGTTGCGGCTCAGATCCTGCTATGCCCGTTGACGGACTGGGCGGGTGATTATGCCTCGAAGCGTATATACGGCGAGGGATATTTCCTCGATTCGGCTCTGCTCGAATATTGCGCGGGACATTATTTGAACTCCGATGTTGACCGAGCGAACCCGCTCGCTTCACCGCTTTATGGAGACACCGCCGGCGTGGCGCCGGCAATCGTAGTGACGGCGGAATACGATCCTTTGCGAGATGAAGGGGAGTTATACAGCCAGCGGCTTATCGCAAGCGGGGCCGAGGTGACGCATAAGCGTTATGCCGGTATGATCCATTTGTTTTATGCCCTGACGGACGTGTTTGAGGATGGGCATGATGTATATGCGTTAATTAATCAGGTGCTTGGAAGATTGTATAAGGGAACGATTGCTAGTTGAGCTGCTGCCGGGTCTTAAGAAGTGATGGCGTCGAAAGCTTTTCTTGCTCTTAGCACGGAATCGTAATGGGCGTCCGTCCATTGATGCAGAATCCGCATCGGGCCAATCAAGGTTTGGCCAAGGGGCGTCAGCTCGTATTCTACGGTAGGCGGGACTGTCGGATGAACATACCGCACGACAAGACCGTCCCTCTCCAGCTGGCGCAGCGTCTGGGTGAGCATCTTTTGCGTGACGCCCTCCACCCGTCTTTTCAGATCGCTGTAACGCCTTTTGCCCGATTCCAGCTCGTAAAAAACAAGCACCGTCCATTTGCTTGAGACAATTTCCAAGGCGCGTCTGTAATGGCAGGGAGACTCCATCTCTTCGAATTCATTCATACCAATCACTCCTGTCTGTCGGAATACGGTCATGATCATTGACAAAGCTTATATCCTGTAATATATTGATTCCCTCTTCGGATGGAAACACCTGTTAGCGATTATTTAAGAATATATAAACGAACGGACGGGCGGTAGATACCCATGAAGCTGGAGCGCTTGATCTCCATTATCTATAAGCTGCTGAATAACGACGTGCTGCCGGCCAATGCGCTGGCTGAGGAGTTTCAGGTATCCCAGAGAACGATTTACCGGGATATTGACGTCATCTGCGCGGCGGGCTTTCCGGTTGTCTCTTATCAGGGTAACAAGGGCGGCTTTGGCATGCTGGAAGGCTTCAAGATGGATAAAAGCCTGCTTGGCTCCTATGACGTAAATGCCCTGGTGACGGTGCTTAAAGGACTTTCGACCGTGTTTGAAGACGAGCGCGCGCAAGGGACAATCGAGAGGCTGCAAACTGTCGGAACCGAGCAGCGGACTCCAAGTCTAGCCGTAGATTTCGAGACGCGCAGATCGGATCCGGAGACGCTGCCTTTATTGCGCGCGGCGATTACAGAGCGGAAAGTGATCCGGTTCGACTACATTAACGCGAAGAATGAACGGACCACCCGCGAGCTGGAGCCGGTCAGGCTTCACTTCAAATACGGCAGCTGGTATATTTACGGCTATTGCTTGACGCGCTGCGATTATCGGGAGTTCCGGTTATCCCGCATGGTGGAGGCACTGCAGACGGAGCGCTGCTTTGAGCCGCATAAGGAGGTGCCGGAGGAAGCTGGCCCTTCTGTCGGGGATTCGAGTCTGGTTGAGGATGTCGTTGTTAGAGTAGGGCCGGAAGCCTTGGCGGATGCGATGGATCATTTCGGCTACGTCCCGAAGACGTTTCATTCCGATGGCGGCATGACGATGCGGATTCCCGTCTATAAGCCGGCTGAGGCAGCCTGGTTATGGTCGATTCTGCTTGGCTTTGGCAGCGGCGCGGAAGTGCTTGAGCCCTTGGAACTTCGGGCCGTCATGAAAAAGCAGCTGCAAATGACGCTAAACCTTTACGAGTAGTATGACACACTGTTGTCATACTACTTTTTTTATACTGGGTACATAACCAGTCAAAAGGAGTCGATGAATCATGAAAAATTATCCGGCGGAAATCTTGAACTACCACTTTTGGGCGAACCAAACCATTCTGGGGAGAATCAAGGAGCTGCCGCCCGCTGTGCTGCATCAGGAAGTGAATAGCTCTTATCCAACGCTTGCTCATGCTCTGAATCATATTTATGCGGTAGATAAAATGTGGTATTTGGTGCTATCGGGAACGGATATGGGAACGGCGCTGCAGGAATGCATGCCGTTAAGCGGCCGTATTCTGGGGACGGTGGACGACTACATTCAGCTCTTTGCCGAGCTGGCAGGTCAATTCAAAGAGTGGCTCGGAAGCGGGTCGGATGCGGAACAGGTTATTACGCTTAACAATCCCTATGCCGGAGTCCGCGAGACAAGTTTAGCTGAAATTATGCTGCATACCGCTAATCACGGGACCTATCACCGGGGCAATGTATCTACGATGCTGCGCCAGCTAGGTTATGCCTCCACGATGACCGACTACATTCTTTATTTGTACCGGCAGCCTGAGACGGTAACAGCCGTTTCGTAGAATTTGATTATTAACTTGAAGATCGCCTATCCGTCTGAGCTGTCCGGCTTGGCGATAGGCGATTTGTCGTTTAACTAGAAACATGAAGGATGACATTGCCTTTTTTGCGTCCGGTCTCGACATACCGGTGTGCCTCAATCGTTTGTTCAAGCGGATAGCGCCGGTCGATGACCGATTTGATTTTTTCGGCTTCGAAAAGCTCTTTGAGAAAAGCCAGATTCTCTTTCTTCTGCTTGAGGCCGGCAGCGGTAAAGATCGCTTTCTTGCCGCGGGACCTCGAAGTCCAAAGCATGGACAGCATAGCTCCACCGGTGGGGACGGTAGAAAGATAGATGCCTTGCGGCGTAAGGGAGCCTTTGCACTCGGGGTAAGTACGCTTGCCTACCGCATCAAAAATAACGTCATAGGTCTGGTCGCCCCGAGTGAAATCCTCCTTGGTATAATCGATAACCGTGTCTGCCCCCAAAGACTTCGCCAATTCAAAGTTGCGGCTGCTGCATACGCCGGTTACTTCGGCCCCGTAATACTTGGCAAGCTGCAGGGCGTAAGCGCCAACCGCTCCGGATGCGCCGTTAATAAGCACCTTTTGCCCCGTTTGAATTTTGGCGTGATCCCGAAGAAAGATTAAGGCCGTTAAGGCTCCGTCGCATAGACCGGCGGCTTCATCGTAAGCCGCATTGTTTGGTTTAAGAAATACCGGCTGGTTCTCGGGCAAACAGACGTATTCAGCGTAAGTTCCGAAGCGATGGGGGCTAATGCCGAATACCTGATCGCCTTTCTTAAACAGCGTTACATCCTTGCCGACCGAATCAACCTCGCCGGCAAACTCGACGCCCAGAATAGGGTGCTTGGGGTTTCTCAGTCCATATAGAAAACGAATGAAAAAAGGATCCGCTCTCCGGAAGGAGCAGTCTGAGGGGGTTACGACGGCCGCATATACTTTTACCCGTATTTCTTGCTCCTTGGGATCGGGGATCTCTACATCCTTAAATCGAAGAACCTCCGGCGTTCCGTATTTCTCGCATACGATGGCTTTCATAAAAATTCCCCCTTAGTTGTTTTTTACCAAGTTTATGCACAATGTAAATCAAAGTATTCTTTATGTCAAGTTAACTTTACACTTATGGACTGGGAAGAAAATTAGTTACCTTTACTTCCGTGGGATTGGAATATCATCTTATATTTTCTTTCAGCATAGAACATCCATAAATGTAACATATATTGTTAATTTAATGATATAAACTACAAGTATGAAGGGGGTTCTATCCAAGAAATTTGCCGAATTTCATCGAAAAGTGTCCTTTAGAAACCAATTAATGAGACGAATTTCCTCATTTTCTAATTTTAATGTCATGTATATTGACGCGAAGATTTGGCCGCCCCTATAATGAGGTTGCGAACAATGGTAACACATTCCAATTAAATGTTCGTAATTAGAAAGAAGAACTGGGGAGTGGAGAGATGAAAAAGAAATGGTTTTATCAGACGGGGCTTGTTGCGGTTGTGCTTAGCATGCTGCTTGCAGCCTGCGGCAACAACAATGAGAAACCGGCATCCACGACAACCGAGAGCAGTGGGGCAGAAGCTTCAGGAGATACGATTAAGGTAGGGGTCCTGCATTCCTTAAGCGGTACGATGGCGATCAGCGAAGTATCCGTTCGCGATGCGGAAATGATGGCGATTGAGGAAATTAACGCAGCAGGCGGCGTGCTTGGCAAGAAGATCGAAGCGATTCAGGAGGATGGCGCATCCGACTGGCCGACCTTTGCCGAGAAGGCGCGCAAGCTGCTCTCCGAAGATAAAGTCGCAACGGTATTCGGAGGATGGACGTCCTCCAGCCGCAAAGCGATGAAGCCGGTGTTCGAGGAGCTTAACGGACTGCTCTGGTACCCGGTGCAATACGAAGGTCTCGAAGCTTCCCCTAACATCTTCTATACAGGCGCTACAACGAACCAGCAGATCGTTCCGGCCGTTGACTGGCTGCTTGAGAACCGCGGCAAGAAGTTCTACCTGCTTGGCTCGGACTACGTCTTCCCTCGTACGGCAAACCTGATCATCAAAGAGCAATTAAAGGCAAAAGGCGGCGAAATGGTCGGAGAGGAATATACGCCGCTTGGCCATACCGACTACAGCACGATTATAAGCAAAATCAAAGAAGCAAAGCCGGACGTTGTGTTTAACACGCTTAACGGCGACAGCAACGTGGCCTTCTTCAAGCAGCTGAAGGATGCGGGCATTTCGGCGAAGGATATTACTACGCTGTCCGTATCGGTAGCGGAAGAAGAAATCCGCGGGATCGGCGTAGACGTGCTGCAAGGGCATCTGGCGGCATGGAACTACTATCAAACAACGGATACCCCGGCGAACAAGACGTTTGTCGAGAATTATAAGAAGAAATACGGCGAGGACCGCGTGACGGCTGACCCGATTGAAGCAGGCTACACCGCGGTATACCTGTGGAAGGCTGCCGTGGAGAAGGCAGGCTCGACCGACGTGGATAAAGTCAAAGCGGCAGCGAAGGATCTCGAGTGGGATGCTCCGGAAGGCAAAGTAAAGATTGACGGCGAGAACCAGCATATTTACAAAACGGTCCGGATCGGCGAGGTGCAGGCGGACGGACAGTTCAAAGAGCTGTGGAACTCCGGAGATGCAGTAATGCCGGATCCGTTCCTGAAAGGCTACGACTGGGCAGCAAGCATTAAGCCAACTGATTAATAAGCGGAAGTAAGCCGAACAGCAAGGATGAAGGGAGAGTATTCGACAGAGTTAGGCTTCGGATACTCTCCTTTTGCATAACCCCGAAGGAGTTGAAGGCATATGGAGGTCATTACCCTGCAGCTGTTTAACGGGCTGAGCGTCAGCTCGATCCTGCTGCTGATTGCGCTTGGCCTGGCCATTACGTTTGGGCTGATGAAGGTCATCAATATGGCGCATGGCGAGCTTATTATGATTGGCGCTTACTCCACGTACTTGACGCAAAATATGTTTAAAGATTATTTGCCGAAGTCGATGTTTGACTGGTATTTCGCGCTTGCGATACCGGTCAGCTTCCTGATCGCCTTCCTATTTGGCCTAATCCTTGAGATGAGCCTGATCCGGTTTCTGTATGGCCGGCCGCTCGACAGCCTGCTTGCCACTTGGGGCGTTGGTCTGGTGCTGCAGCAGCTTGCGAGATCGATCTTTGGCGCTCCTAACGTTGCGGTGACGAGTCCGACCTGGCTGGATGGCGGGGTTAGCTTCCTTGGCGCGGTCCTTCCTTATAAAAGGCTGTTTATCATCGGGCTTGTTATCGTTACCCTGCTTGCGATGTACTTCTATATTTACCGCAGCCTGGAAGGGCGCCGAATGCGGGCGGTTATGCAGAACCGCGATATGGCGGCTTGCCTTGGCGTATCCACCCGCCGCGTCGATGCGATGACCTTTGCGATTGGTTCGGGAATTGCCGGCATCGCCGGCTGCGCGCTGACGCTGATTGGTCCGATAGGGCCATCGCTTGGCACTTATTATATTGTGGATGCGTTTATGGTTGTTGTGCTTGGCGGAGTCGGCAAGCTGGTGGGCACCGTGCTTGGCGCGCTCGGAATTGGCGTCTTTAACACGATGTTCGAATATTGGACGAATGCATCGCTTGGCAAAGTGCTCGTGTTCATCTGCATCGTTGCTTTCCTGCAATGGAGGCCGATGGGATTCGTCGCCATGCGTTCGCGTTCGCTTGATTCATAGAGAGAGGTGGAGAAGCAAATGTTGACGATGCGAAAACTTTCTCCCCAGCGTTTATGGCTGCTCGCCTGTTACGCGGCTGCTGCCGCTGCATTGTTCTCGGCTCCGCTTTATTTAAGCGACTTCCGATTAAACTTGCTTGCAAAGTTTCTGGCGTTTGCCATTGTTGCGCTTGGTCTGGATCTGATCTGGGGCTATACCGGCATTCTAAGCTTGGGGCACGGTATCTTCTTTGGATTAGGCGCCTATGCGATGGCGATGTATCTGAAGCTTGAGGCGAGCGGCGGTAAGCTGCCGGATTTTATGGGCTGGAGCGGATTAAGCGAGCTGCCGATCTTCTGGAAGCCGTTCGGGAGCTTTGGCTTTGCGGTGCTGATGGGAATTCTCATACCTGCTGCGCTGGCGCTGTTCCTGGGATATTTCACCTTCCGCAACCGGATTCGCGGCGTGTACTTCACTATTCTTACGCAAGCTCTCGTTATTATTACGACAACGCTGCTTGTCGGACAGCAGGCCTATACGGGCGGGACTAACGGCGTTACGGGGTTCGGCAAAATATTAGGCGAGCCGATTGCTTCGCCGGATACGAAGCGGATGCTGTATTGGGTGACGGCAGCCGTGCTGGTGGCGGTATTTATCCTATGCCGATACGTGGTGAAAAGCCGGTTCGGCAAAGTGCTTCGCGCGATCCGGGACGGGGAGAACCGGGTCCGATTCATCGGGTATAATCCGGCGGTCTACCAGATGGTTGTGTTTACGATGTCGGCGGCTATCGCCGGTATTGCAGGAATGCTGTTTGTGCTGCATGTCGGCATAATCTCGCCTTCCATGATGGGGATCGTGCCTTCCATTGAGATGGTGCTGTGGGTTGCGATCGGCGGCCGCGGAACCTTGATCGGCGCAGCGCTTGGGGCGGTGCTGATGAACTGGGCAAAAAGCGAGTTCAGCACCACCTATCCTCAGGGCTGGACGTATTTTCTCGGCGGCGTGTTTATTCTGGTTGTTGTCTTTCTGCCTAACGGGGTGGCGGGCCTTGCCGCTAAGCTGAAGTTCCGCAAGAAGAAAGAGGAGAGGAGTGAGCCGGAGCATGAGCGAGTCGAGTATCCTGCAATGTAATGAGGTGACGGTAGCTTTTGACGGGTTCAAGGCCATTCAGGGAATGAGCTTGCATTTGCGGAAAGGGGAGCTTCGCTTCCTCATTGGACCAAACGGTGCCGGCAAAACAACGATGCTGGACGTGATCTGCGGCAAAGTAAAACCGACGGCGGGGACGGTTACCTTCAAGCAATCCATTGATATCGCGAAGAAAAAAGAACATCAGATCGCCGAGCTTGGCATCGGCCGCAAGTTCCAGGCGCCGTCGATTTTTCCGTCGATGACGGTATTTGAGAATCTGGAGATCGCCATGCGCCAGAAGCGCGGCGTATTTACGGTGCTGTTCGCCCGGATGAAGGCGGAGGAGCGGCAGCGGATTGAGCAGCAGCTAGTCATGATTGGGCTGCAGGATAAGGCGGATTGGCGGGCAGGCGGCTTATCGCATGGCGAGAAGCAATGGCTCGAGATTGGCATGATGCTGCTCCAAGAGCCGGAGGTGCTGCTGCTCGATGAGCCGGTTGCGGGCATGACGGATAAGGAAACGGATAAGACAGGCGAACTGCTGATTGAAATTGCCCGTAAGCGTTCGATTGTGGTTGTGGAGCATGACATGGAGTTTGTCCGCAACTTCGCGAGCAAGGTGACGGTTATGCATGAAGGAAAGCTGCTGAAGGAAGGCTCGATGGAAGAGGTGCAGGGGGATGACCGAGTAGCGGAGGTATATCTCGGGAAAAGGCGGGATGCGGATGTTAGCCGTTCAACAGCTTGAAGCCGGATACGGGGAAAGCGTGATTTTACGTGACGTGACGCTGCAGGTCGAGCCGGGGCAGGTCGTCTGCTTGCTTGGGCGCAACGGCGTCGGGAAGACAACGCTGATGAAAAGCATTATGGGACTGCTCAAGGCGCGGAAAGGAACCGTTGCTTACAACGGGCATGAGCTGACGAAGGCCGCGCCGGGGCGCCGCGCAAAGAGGGGAATTGGTTATGTGCCGCAGGGGCGCGAGATTTTCGGGCAGCTGACCGTTTACGAGAATATATTGGTCGGCCTTGAGGCAACGCGCGAGAAGATGGCGGCACGCTCTATTCCGGAGGAAGCGATCGCCAAGTTCCCGGTGCTGCCAACGATGTATAGCAGGCGCGGCGGGGACCTGAGCGGCGGGCAGCAGCAGCAGCTGGCGTTCGCGCGGGCGCTCGCGTCAAAGCCGGATCTGCTGCTGCTCGATGAACCTTGCGAAGGCATTCAGCCGTCTATCGTTGACGATATCCGCGATGTCATTCGCTCCATTAAGGCGGATGGCAAGACATCGATTCTGCTTGTCGAGCAGAGTCTCGATTTCGTGAAGAGCGTCGGCGACTACTTCTACGTGCTGGATAAGGGGGCAATCGCCTGGGAAGGCGGCTTGGAGGATTTAAGCGACGAAGTGATTAAGAAGTATTTGACGGTGTGAGGAAGCGAATGGGTTGGAGCGGCTGCAGTTGTAAGGAAGGTCTAGCAGGCTGCAGGCTGCAGGTTGTAGGTTGTAGGATAGCTGCTAGCCGCTAGCTGGGGCGCGTTGCACAAAATGCAGGATATTTGCCTAAATCGGACGGTATTTGCGAAAAGGTTGCACAAAATGCATTATATTTCGCCAATTTTGGTCCAATTGGACCCGTTTTCTCTAATATCCTGCACTCCGTGCAGGATATTTTCCATTCACGAGCTAAATTGCATGATTTTACTGTATTCTGTACAACGTAGGTGAACTGCTGCATTTCAAGCCATCCTTTAAGACTCTATAAGCTCCAAAGGCATAAAGGCATATTCGCCGTTTCTGACAATGCTGCCTTTGCGAATAGGGATGGGATGCTTGAAGAGAGGGCCGTCTATGACGGTGGTATGAAATTCGCCGCCTTCTCCGCATGGGTCAATTCCGCGGACGAGCAGCTCCTTTATGTAGTCGTGAGTTAACACGCGTCCTAAATCTTCTTCCTTCATTCCTAACGATAAATTGACAGTGACAACAACGGAAATGAATCCGAGATTAATAAACTCTTCAACAACCTCTAGATGATCCATTTCCCATAATGGCATTCCAAGCTTTAGGCCGGCGATCCGGGTGACCTTGTCATGCCAGCAGTCTTGAACGGGCATATCCAAGTCTCCCGTCACTAACGCTTCGGCGCCTTGATGCTTGGCTTTTTCAAGAAGGGCTATAAATTCCTTTTCGTAATCCTCCCAGCTTGCGGCAGCCGCATATACCGGTAAGCCGATGGATTCGGCTTGAGCGCGGATAAGCTTCGGGGGCATGCCATGGGATCGGGAGCGTTTCCCTTCTTCCTCCATCATGACGATAAGCCCAATCGGCTCTCCAACCTTCATGGATTTATATAGCGCTAGGGTGCTGTCTTTTCCTCCGCTGTAAGAGGCTATGAATTTATGCCCGTGGGCGCCATTTTTCCAGTTCACCGTTTCTTTCATTCCTTTAATCTCCTTCCTGTTATGCTCTGTGAATTGTAACACGATTTGCCGTCCCGGGCCGCATAGGTACGTTGGATTTCCTACAGTGAAATGAGGATAAAATGAATGATTCTGAGTCTACGATGGATTCACTCCAACATAAGCCTCCAGATGAGCACGCTATTGTCCAATTTGGACTGAATATACTGCTGCAAATCCAATGTAAATCGGGTTAACGGGCAAAAATGTCCCATTATGCTGTATGAAAACCAATGTAGCTCGCATGCATTCATAGAAATAAAAAATGGGTCATCCCTCGTCATGTTATGACTAGCGGGATAACCCATTTTTAAACTCATACTGCTCAGCTTACTTCATCCCCGAGATCGAGAAGTTCTCGATAATATGTCTTTGGAAGATGATAAAGATCGCGATAATCGGGATGACCATAAAGGTGGAGCCGGCCATCTGAAGCGCGAAGTTGCCGCCGTATTGTCCTTTGAGCAAGGTCAGGCCAACGGACAAGGTGTACAGCTTCTCATCATTCGCGATAATAAGCGGCCAGATAAAGCTATTCCAGCCGGCGATAAAAGCGAGGATGCCTTGTACCGCAAGAATGGGCTTCGAAATCGGAAGCACAATCTGCATGAAGGTACGGAATTCGCTTGCACCGTCCAGGCGTGTAGCCTCAAGAAGCTCGTCCGGAATCGTCTGCATGAACTGGCGGAACAGGAAGATGCCGAAGGCGCCAACGAGACCCGGCAGGATGATACCCGCCATCGTGTTGATCAGGTGCATCTCGTTCAGAATCAGGTAAATCGGAATCATCGTAACCTGACCTGGAATCATCATGGTAGCGAGCACGAGATAGAAAAGGACGCTGCCGCCCTTGAACTTATATTTCGCAAACCCGAAACCGGCCATAGCGTTCATGAACAGGCCAACAAAGGAGAAAACGACGATGATCAGCGTGTTTTTCAAGTAAACGCCAAAGTTCATTTTGGTGAACAGGTGTTTGAAGTTGTCAAACGTAGCATCTACGGGCAGGAAGGTGGGAGGGATATTCTGCATCTCCGATTCCGACTTGAAGGCGGAGAGGATCATCCATATAAAAGGCAGGATGACCAGGATTCCGCCTATGGTGAGCAGCGCGCCAAGGGCCCATTTCAGCGCCAGGTCGTTTTTGGATGCGCTGGATCCAGATTTTGCGTGTGCGCTCATTTGTTCACCTCCTAATTATAGATCCGTATCTTTGCCCTGCAGCTTGAACTGCAAGAGCGTGATGAGAATGATTGCGAAGAACAGTACGAACGAACCTGCAGCCGAGTAGCCGAAGTGGCTGAGCTGGAAGCCGTTGTGATAGATAAACAAAGCCACGGAAGTGGTGCTGTCCAGCGGACCGCCGTCCGTCATAATAAACGGCTCTTCGAAGAATTGAAGCCAGCCGATCATCGTTGTAATGGACACGAAGAAGATCGCGAAACGAAGCATCGGAATCGTAATGTACATCAGCTGCCGGAAGTTGCCGGCACCGTCGAGCTGAGCCGCTTCGTAATAAGACTTCGGAATACCTTGCAGCGCCGCGATAAAGATGATCATGTTCAGACCAATCCCACGCCATGCGCCCATAATAATCAGCGAGATTTTCGCCATAATCGGATCCTGGAGCCATGGTACGGCTGGCAGATTAACGGCATCAAGCAAATAGTTCAGCAGACCAAAGATAGGGTTATACAACAATGTCCATACAACCGCGACCGCAACAACGTTCGTAACGGAAGGCATGTAGTAAATGACGCGGAAGGCATTAAAGATCCGGTTGCCTCCGAAGTTAACGATAATAGCAATGAGAAGGGAGCCGATCAGAATAAGCGGCACACCGATAACGACATAAAATAATGTATTTAAGATGGACTTGCCGAACACGGGATCAGCCAATACGTCCACATAATTGTCGAGTCCAACGAATGAAATATTCGACCAGTCGGCAAGACCGGCAAGGTCCATGTTCGTAAAGCTGATAACAAGAGCGACGACAATCGGTAACAATGAAAACAGTATCAGTAAAATAAGCGCGGGAGCGATAAAGAAATAAGGCGCTTTGCTCTGAGAATATCCTTTCATCCATGCTTCCTTTCCTTTGCGCTTCTACCGCAAAAATTAATGGCAAAACATAACCGGCAGCGTTTCTGTTTAGGTTCAGAAGTGCTGCCGGTGCTTGCTTGCATTCCAAGATGCTGCTGTTACTTGCTAAGAATATCGGTAGCTTTCTTATTAAAGCTGTTCATTTCGTCTTGCGTCTTCGTTTGGCCGCGGTATACCTTCTCGAACGAGTTCAATGCTTCTTGCGCAACTTGCTCCCAAGGCTTCAGGAGCGGCATTGGCTCGGAGCTCTTCATTTGCTCGCCGATTACTTTCAGGTTTGGATCGCTAGTCAGCGCCGGATCCTCCCAAGCTTTTTTCGTGGAAGGCAATGCGTTTGCAAGCTCAAGCCATTTGAGCTGTGTTTCCGGCTTGCTCATGTAAGCAAGGAATTTCATTGCTTCTTCTTTGTGATCGGTATATTGGAAGACGGACAGGTTAGAGCCGCCAAGTGCCGAGATGTTGTTTTCCTTCGCAGGAAGAACCGCAGTTGCCCATTTGCCTTTCAGTTCAGGAGCTTGATCGTTAATCAGCTTAACCATCCAAGGACCGCTGATGAACATTGGCAGGATGCCGTCGCCTTTGAAGCCGGCTACGATGTCGATGCCAAGGTCAAGCGGAGCGTCGCCGTCTTTGAAGAAGCTGTTCAGGTAATCAACCGCTTCTACGAATTGCGGCTCGTTGAACAACGGCTTGTTGCCGTCGATCAGCTTGGAACCGTTCTGGCGGGCGAACATGAACATAAGAGTCTGTTCTTTTACGTCAAGGCTGATGCCGTATTTGTTAGCGCCGCGTGCTTTCAGCTTGTCCGCCGCGTCTTTCAGCTCATCCCAAGTTTTTGGTGCTTGGTCGTAGCCGACTTCCTTCAGCAGATCCGTACGGTAGTAAAGAACGCGAGTATCGATATACCAAGGTACGCCTACGGTTTTGCCGTCGTATTTCGTTGTATTCAAGGAACCGTCATAGAAGTTGCTGTCCGCAAGCTCCGGATAGTTGGCGATATCGGAGGACAGGTCCATCAATGCGCCGGCGTTAGCGAACTCCGGAATCCAAGTTGTACCCATTTGAACAACGTCCGGGCCTTTTTTGGAAGCAACGGCCGTCAGCAGCTTGTCATGCGCCGTGTCCCAAGGAAGCGGCTGAACATTGATTTTGATGTCCGGATTTTCGGCTTCGAATTGCTCGGCGATTTTCGGAAGGGATTTGGCTTCTTCGCCCATGCCCCATACATTAAGAGTAACTTTGCCGCCTTTGCCTGTGCTGCCTTGATCTGCGGTGCTGTTGTTTTCTGCTTTATTTCCGCCGCAAGCGGATAGAATGCCCATAAGCAGTACGGAGCCTGCGAGCGTGGCTGTAAGAGATTTTTTGAATGTCATAATAAAAACAAGACCTCCCCATGTTGTCGGTTGTTAAAAAATAGTATGCAGTGGCAATGCTTCAATTATTCGGCTTTGCTCTATAGGTTAGAGTGGCCGATGTATTCGCTTCTTGAGTCAATCCTCTGTTCGAGAATCGTTTCGATAGCGCCCGATTCCCTCCTTCTCAGATGTTCTTTAGGACAATCCTCTGCGTTTAATTCTAGGTTAATTCGTTGTAGAAACGTTTCAACGACATTATAGAGCAGAGCATAAGCGCTTTCAAGTATTATTTTTTTACACATCGGAATTAATAGAAACGTTTCTATTTATCCTTTTCACGAGGTTGACTACCCTAAATTATTTGATTATAATCCTGTTCTAGGTATTATCGAAACGTTTCTATAGTTGATTTTGACTTCATCGGTGTGAAGAATATAACGCGAATAGGCAATCCTACACGTAACCATTTCGGCTATAACATGAGGTTGGACAAATGGGGAGGCATAATTAAAATAATGGAGACAGCAAAAAGCATGATCCGTATGGAAAACGGGGAACTGGCATTCGATTTCTGGAGCAGCGGCGATCTGTTCGTTGCCCGGTCTGGAGAAACGATGCTGAATCAGGTCATGACGCATCCGGTTGACGGATCCATGAACAACATTTATCTGCGCAAGCATACAGAGGAAGGAATCCGCTTCGAACCGCTGCTTGGCATTCGCTCATCCAGTCGTTTGACGAAAGCCGGCGATAAGCTGGTCTGGGCTGGAGCAGCATTTGGCGGCGAATTGAAATACAAGGTTACTTTTACCTTAACCAAGCATGGCGTTTGGTTCTGGGACGTAACCGTTCAAGGCAGCGATGCAACGATTGACGTTGTCTACGGACAAGATCTTGGTCTTGGGGATACCGGGGCTGTCCGGACGAACGAGGCATATATCTCCCAATACGTTGACCATAAGGCATTCCGGGATGAGCAGCTTGGTTATGCGCTTTGCTTCCGGCAAAACCAGCCGATGGGAGGCGCTTTCCCTTACATGCAGCATGGTTCGCTGACGGGAGCAGCAGGCTATTCGACAGACGGCTTTCAATTTTTCGGCTTAAGCCATAAAGAGACCGATGTGCCGGAAGCACTGCTGCAGCCTACGCTGCCGAATGAGATTTATCAATATGAATTCACGTATGCAGCCCTTCAAACTCCGAAGACTCAGGTTCAAGGCGAAGCACGCTTCGTATTCTACGGACTGTTCAAGAAGGATCATCCTTCGGCGGTTGAGAAGCTGGAATACTTCGAGGAAGTGCTGGAGGCTTGGAAGCAGCTAGAGTCCGCCGACAAGACGCAGCAAGCTGGAGCGGAAGAGACTTATCCGAAGGTTGTCGTATCGTCTGCGATCGGATCGCCGCTTCGTACATTGTCTATGGATCTGGAAGAGATCACGTCGATGTACCCGAACCGGAAGCAGGAAGAATTCCAGGACGGTCAACTTCTATCCTTCTTCACGGAAACGCATGAGCATGTGGTGCTTAAGGAGAAGGAGCTGCTTGTCGAGCGTCCGCATGGACACATTCTAATGTCCGGCGGCAATGACCGCATGACGGACAACGTGATGACTACGACTTCTTATATGTACGGGATTTTCAACTCGCAGCTTCTGGCGGGCAATACGAATTTCCATAAAATGATAACCAATGCGCGTAACGCGCTTAATGTGCTCAAGACTTCCGGTCAGCGCATTTATGTTGAAGTTGACGGCGTTTATCGCTTGCTCGCGATGCCTTCGATGTTCGAGATGGGCTTTAACTATGCGAAATGGTTCTATAAGACGGAAGGCGATACGCTTGTCATTACGAACTACACAATGGTTGATTCGCCGGAGGTCCGTCTGGAGCTTCGCTCGCAGAAAGAGCGCAGCTACCGGTTTAAAGTAACGAACCAGGTGTCGATGAACAATAACGAATACGAGCTGCCTTACTCCATGGAAGAGAAGGACGGCGTGCTTATCTTTAAGGCTGACAGCCAGTCGCAAAGCACAAAGGTGTTCCCGAACCTGCAATACCGTATGCGCGTAGACGGCGCGTCGGTTACCGCTCTGGACGAGAGCGTGCTTGCCGAAGGGCTAACGCCGGGTGCGGCATCGCTTGTCGTTCTTGAGCTGGCGGCAACTTCGGCTTGGACGATCACGGTTCAAGGGCTGCTGCAAGGCGAAGATCTGCCGTTTGAAGAAAAACAGGCGGCAGGCGAGATCGAGCGCTATAGAGACTTTTTGCGTCAGGTAATGAACGGCTTCCAGCTGTCCCATGACGGCGCTGCGCAGGACGAACTCGTCAAAATGAACTCGCTCGCATGGTGGTATACGCATAATATGCTCGTCCACTATTCGGTGCCGCATGGCCTGGAGCAGTACGGCGGAGCGGCTTGGGGTACTCGCGACGTATGCCAAGGACCGGCGGAATACTTCCTGTCCACGCATAAGTATGGGCAAGTGACGGAAATTTTGAAGACCGTTTACTCGCATCAATACGAAGACGAAGGCAACTGGCCCCAATGGTTTATGTTCGACCGTTATTACCAGATCCAGCAGGAAGAGAGCCATGGCGATATTATCGTATGGCCGCTGAAGGTGCTTGGCGATTATCTGGCCGCAACCAAAGATTATGGCATTCTGGAGCAACGCGTTCCTTACTCGATCCGCCATACGGGCGAATTCACGGAGCAATCCGCGACTTTGCTTGATCATGCAATCAAGGAAATCGACTACATTAAAGAGCATTTCCTGCACGGCACGCATCTGTCCTCCTACGGCGACGGAGACTGGGACGATACGCTGCAGCCGGCAAATGCCCAGCTCAAAAAATACATGATCAGCAGCTGGACGGTTTCGCTGACTTACCAGGTTATCGCCCAATTCGGCCGCGTGCTGGACAGCTTCGATTCCGCGCTTGCCGAAGAGCTTACGCAGCTGGCGGCAGGTATTCAGACAGACTTCAACCGCTACATGCTTGCGGAAGAGGTTATTCCGGGCTTTGTCTACATGGAGAAGCCGGAGGAAGCGAAGCTGATGCTGCATCCGACGGATACGACTACGGGTATCCAATACCGTCTGCTTCCGATGACGCGCAGCATGATCAGCGAGCTCCTGACGGAAGAACAGGCGGAAGCTCACTACCGCATTATTAAAGAGAAGCTGTATTGTCCGGACGGCGTACGTCTGATGGACCGGCCTGCGAATTACGCGGGTGGCGTCAGCGTGAACTTCAAGCGCGCGGAGCAGGCGGCTAACTTCGGACGGGAAATCGGCCTGCAGTATGTCCATGCGCATATCCGTTTCGTGGAAGCAATGGCGAAGCTGGGCAAGACGGATGAAGTATGGAAGGGACTTCTGACGATCAATCCCGTAGGTATTCGCGATGTTGTGCCTAACGCCGAGCTGCGTCAAAGCAACTCCTACTTCAGCAGCTCCGACGGCAAGTTCATGAACCGTTACGACGCTCAAGAGCGCTTCGGTGAATTGCGTGACGGCAGCGTGCAGGTGAAGGGCGGATGGCGTATTTATTCGAGCGGCCCGGGGATCTACATGAACCAGCTGATCTCGAATGCACTCGGGATCCGCCAGTCCGGCTGCGACCTTGTTGTCGATCCGGTATTGCCGGAGAAGCTGGACGGACTGACGTTTGATTTTGGCTGGAACGGCAAGCCGGTTACGTTTGTCTACCGTCTTGGCGGAGGAGCGCGCGTAAGCCGCATCCTCATAAACGGTCAGGAAACGGAGTTCACCTATACGGATAACCGTTATCGCGATGGCGGCGTGCGTATTACGGAAGAGCAGCTGACTGCAAGTCTGCGACCTGAAGGCAACCGGATTGAAATAATGATGTAATCGGAAGGACTGGTGGTATCTAGGTGCCGCCAGTCCTTGTGTTATAGTAGAATAAGGACAAGGAGGAGTGGGAACTGTGGTCAGCATTAAAGACATCGCCAAACAAGCGGGCGTTTCAATATCGACCGTATCTTACGCGTTAAACGGCAATCCGAAAGTAACGGAAGAAACAACGGCCAGAATACTGGCGGTTGCAAATGAATTGAACTATGTCCCGAATGCTGCCGCGCGATCGCTCAAGCGGAGAGAAACGAAAATCATCGGAGTGTTTCTGACCGATTTCAGCGGGGCGTTCTATGGAGACCTCCTTCAGGGGATGAAGGAAGTGCTGTCGGTCAAAGGCTATGATCTGATCGTATGCAGCGGCAAGCAGTCGCACCGCATGCTTCCGGAGAGATTGATCGACGGAGCGATTATCCTTGACGAGACTTTCGACAGCAAAGAGCTGGCCAGCTACGCGGAACGCGGGCATAAGCTGGTCGTGCTGGACCGGGAGCTGAACCATGCGAACGTTAACCAGGTGCTGCTCGACAATAAAGCCGGAGCGGCTCTGGCAATCGAATACTTGCTGGAGCAGGGACACCGGAAGCTGTACGCTATAACGGGGCCGGGAGGTTCCTTTGATTCCAAACAGCGCTTGGCGGCGGCCACCCAGGTCGTAGAGCGCGCAAGCGATGCTTCGCTTACTGTTATTGAAGGCGATTTCAACAAGTCATCGGGCGAGCATGCAGCGGCAAGATTAGCCGCAGACGGCATTATCAGCTCGAAGGGCGAACCGGCGGCGATATTCTGCTTCAACGACGAGATGGCGATCGGGATGTGCCATTACTTGCAAAGGAATCATCCGGATATTGTGATTGGCCGGGACCTGCACTTGATCGGCTTTGATAATCTGGAGCTGGCCTCCTTCATGCACCCTCGCCTCGCAACGATTGATTATTCGAAGCGCAAATGGGGAGCAATTGCGGCGGAGCAGCTTCTTAAGGTTATCGGCGGACAAGAAGTCGAGCAGGAAAGAATCTATGTCTCTCTTATTCGAGGCGGGTCGGTAGGTTCAGTTACGCGATAAGCACAAATGAATAATACAAAGCACGAAAGATCAGAGATCCTCGCCGGATGATTTCTGGTCTTTTTTTCTATACATAGGCACTTTGGCATGGTATAGTCGGATTTGAATATTATGGAAATGATTACGCGGAGGGAAAACCATGCAAGGATCTTGTTCCGTTACACTCACCAAAGAAGATTTGGTAAAGCTGCAATTAACTTTTCTGAAAAAGAAAGCATATCCCTGGATTCTTGGTTTTATGTATCTCATGTCCCTGTTAAACATCATCATTGTTATTGTGGACAGAGACATCTCCAGTCTAAATCCATTCATGATTTTCATCTTTATCTTTGTGCCTCTCTTTGCTATCCTCCTTGTAAAAGGTCATAAGAAAAATATCAATAATCGATTTTTGAGAGAAGAGAAAAAATATACATGGTCGGATGAAGGAATGATTTTGGAGAGCGACTCGTTGACTGTGAGAATGCAGTGGGAGGACTTTACCGGTCTATTCGCTACCAAATCGGCCATTTATTTATTGGTGAACGGCGTCACGGCCCATATATTCCCCCGCAGGAGTTTTACCGAAGAAGAGTGGAGCCAATTCAAGCACGCTACCCGCAGCCGAGTTACACGGAAAAAGAGCTACCGATGGGCAAGAAATCTGCTCGTTTATATCGCTATCTTCGTCGTTACCGTCGGCATCATTCAATATTTCAATGCGAGCTAGTTCATAAGAGGAAGAAGTCGGGATCCTATTTCAGGATTCCGGCTTTTTTGTCAGCGGGGCAGAACGGGGTATAAGAAAGGAGGACAGGGAATAATGTAATAATACGCCTTAAATTTCAGTTCGACTGAAAAGAGTGATCGAAATGAAGGAAATGACCTTTAAAGCTTTTGCCCTCACGAATGAAATTGATCTGAACAAGATTGCGATCCATTGCGGAATTCCCAAGAAGTTTACCTGGGAGCAGCCTTTAATTCTGAAGGGCGACATTCTGGAGTCCATTCTCCAGCATCGAGTCGAGGAGTCGCAGCAGGTGCTTGTCTTTTCATTTGGGAGCATTGTCTTCATTAATCATTCACGCCCGCAGGACATTATCGCATTCCTGAGATACATAACAGCTTTTGAACCGGAGATCGATATTTCGAACGCCGATCGTTACTCCGATGATTACAGCCTTCATTACGGGGAGAAAGAGTCCTTCGAATTGACGGATGAGTATGTGGAAGTGTCTGAATTCGAGCATTTCCATCCCGAACTTATATCTACCGTTCTTGCGAAATCGGTCGCTTTCGAGAAAGTGGAAGAGCAGCTGGGGAAAATCAACGACAAGCTGGAGACGGTGATTGAACGGCTCGAGAAAGGAAAGCTCCGGATCGGCAACAAGGAGCTGGCCCGGACGACGGCGATCATCCTGCGCTACGAGTATAATTCGCTGGCTTACATTATGATTTTGGATAAGCCCGATATTACTTGGAGCAGCAGCCATGCCAGCGAGTTTTACGACAAGATGCTGGATTTCTTCGAATTGAATGACCGGTATAAAATATTAAAGAACAAAACGGAATTCCTGCATCACATTATAGAAGGATTCTCGACGATCAGCCATTCAATACGCGGATTGTTCGTTGAATGGATTATCGTTATTCTCATTGTCATAGAGGTTATTCTGACGGTCCTGCAAATTGCCGGAGTACTGCCATAAAGGGATTGCCGGTTAGAACGGAGAATTACTAATCGACTGACTAGATGCAGAATCGAATACGTCCTCAGTATTCTATATTGGAGGAACTAAAGCGATGACCATTAAAGAGCAGACGATCGTAACGTCTTCAGGGAACAAGATCTTAACCAAGGACAAAGAGATTCGAATCGTTGGGAAGCTGGATGAACCGCTTATTTTGATTCTGGATAATGTATTAAGCTGGGCGGAATGCGATTTATTGATTGACTTGGCTTCGGCTAGAATGCAGCGGGCCAAAATCGGGAGCTCTCACGATGTCAGCGAAGTCAGAACAAGCAGCAGCATGTTTTTTGAGGAAAGCGAAAATGAGTGTATCGGACAAGTAGAGGCCCGGGTGGCCGAGCTTATGAATATCCCGGTCTCCCACGCGGAACCTCTGCAGGTGCTGCGGTATCAGCCCGGAGAACAATATCATCCTCATTTCGACTATTTTACGCAAGGCAGCAGTATGAACAATCGGATCAGCACGCTGGTCATGTATTTGAATGACGTGGAAGAAGGCGGCGAGACGTATTTCCCTTCTCTTCATTTTTCGGTAACGCCCAAGAAAGGCAGCGCGGTCTACTTTGAATATTTTTATAACGATACCCGCTTGAACGAGTTAACGCTGCATGCAGGACATCCCGTCGAAGCCGGAGAGAAGTGGGTAGCAACCCAATGGATGAGAAGGCAAAGATACCGCTAGGTTTATACATAGACGTAAAAGAGCCGGAAATCCGCTGAGGATTCCGGCTTTTCTTATGATTGGAATAGCTATGGATCCGTGCATCCGTCTGTATGAAATGCTTCCTGAATAAAATGGAAACCCGAGGATACGCTAATGATGGTTGTTGAGAAGAAAGGAGCGTTAAGATGAAAATAGCAGGTGTTAGGAAGATGGTAGGTCTGATGGCGTTTATGTTTATATTGGCGTCAACCTCGGCGCATGCGGCTCCTCAGACGATCCCAATGCTTCAGTCGGCGGCGCAATTGTCCCAGAATCAACTTCAAATCACGTATGACCGGACGGTTGATCAGGCTAAAGGCGTTAATCCGTCTAACTATTGGATACAGAGCACAACCGAAGCGATACCGTCCGGGATTGCCACATTGGGCAAAAATGACGCGGTAGGGCCGCAGAATGCCCTGACGGCTAATCGGGTCACGATTCAACCGGTGGACGCGCAGAACAAGAGCTTCATACTCACGTTTATGCAGCCGATTACCAAGGGGATGTCGTACAAGCTTATTATATGTTACGTTACCATCCCCGGAGATCCGCCTTATTCGGGAGATAATGGTTCTGCTATGTTCGTCGGGCGGTAGAAAAAGAGGATGCAAAAAAGCTTCGCCATGCGCGAGGCTTTTTTATTTGTCGCCTAATGATTGGTCATATTCATATAACTTTACGTATTATAAACTGGAATAGAATGTTTTATGGTACAATGACGAATCGAGAGAATGTCGGGTTTAACGGTAGCGTATACAGGAATGGAGATAAAGAATAATGAGTTTGTTAACAGTGGAGCAGTTATCGCATACGTTTGGCGACCGGGTATTGTTTAAGGATGTGTCCTTTCGATTGCTTGAAGGAGAGCATATCGGCCTTGTTGGAGCGAACGGTACAGGGAAATCGACCCTGATGAATATTTTGACGGGCAAGTTGTTGAAGGATGAAGGCAAGGTAGAATGGACACCTCGCGTTCGTTACGGTTATCTGGACCAGCATACGAAGCTTGAAGCGGGAAAGACGATCCGCGATGTGCTCAAGGACGCGTTCCTGCCGCTGCTTGTGTTAGAGGAGGAGCTTAACGATATTGCCGCGCAAATGGGCGATGCGGATTCGGATACGCTGGAGCAGCTTCTAGTGAGGATGGGAGAAATTCAGGAAGAGCTCGAAATCGGCGATTTCTATTTGATCGACGTGAAGGTCGATGAGATGGCGAATGGTCTGGGTCTTAACGCAATCGGCCTTGACCGTGACGTTACGGCGCTTAGCGGCGGACAGCGGACGAAGGTTCTGCTTGCCAAGCTGCTGCTTGAGAAGCCGGGCGTCTTATTGCTTGATGAGCCTACCAACTATTTGGACGAAGAGCATATTAACTGGTTGACGAACTATTTGAAGAACTACCCCCATGCCTTTGTTCTTATTTCCCATGAGACCGGCTTTATGAATCAGGTCGTTAACGTGATTTATCATCTTGAATTTACGAGGCTGACGCGTTACACCGCGAACTATGAGAAGTTCCTGGAGATGGCTGAGCTGAACAAAGCCCAGCATATCGACGCCTACGCGAAACAGCAGGATTATATTAAGAAGCAAGAAGAGTTTATTCAGAAAAATAAGGCGCGCGCATCTACGTCCGGGCGCGCGAAGAGCCGCGAGAAGCAGCTGGGCCGCATCGACCTGATCGATAAGCCGGAGGAAGCGGCGAAACCAACCTTTAACTTCAAAGAGTCCAGAACAAGCGGCAAGACTGTATTTGAAGCACAGGGAATGGTTATCGGCTACAACAAGCCTCTTCTTCCCAAAATGGATATGGTCATTGAACGCGGCGATAAGATTGCGATCGTAGGCTGCAACGGCGTGGGTAAATCCACGCTCCTGAAATCGATTCTTGGCGTTATTCCGCCATTTGAAGGCAAAACGTACCTTGGGGATTATCTATCTCCAGCCTATTTCGAGCAGGAAGCGAAGGCGCCGACGATGACTCCGCTGGAGGATGTATGGGATGAGTTTTCCTTCATGAGCCAGCACGAGGTTCGGGCAGCGCTTGCCCGCTGCGGATTGAAGAACGAGCATATTACCCGCCCGCTTAACCAGCTCAGCGGGGGAGAACAGGCGAAGGTTCGTCTGTGCAAGCTGATGATGCGGGAGAGCAACTGGATTCTGTTCGATGAACCGACGAACCATTTGGACATCGTTGCCAAGGCTGAATTAAAGCGTGCGCTGAAGGCCTACAAGGGTACGATCGTTCTCGTTTCCCACGAGCCTGACTTCTACGAGGATTGGGCAACGAAAACATGGGACGTGGAAGCCTGGGCTATGCAGACCCAGAGATAAGGGATTGAGATGACGAATACATCGCCACGGAGCCGCGTGCTCCGGCGGTGTATTTTTTTTGCCTGCTACTTGAATTTTTCGGAAAAAGCTTTGATTTTATCCACAAAAATTCCCTTCAGCTGATCGGTGCCTTCTTTGGGCGCTTTATAAGCTTTATAGCCGCCAAACGATTCCGTGCAGACGGCAGCTTCTTTCAGGTCGGCAGGAATATTCCTCTCAATGATGTCTTCGGTCTCCTTTGGTTTCTCATTGCAAATAAAATAGCCCATTTTCTTATTCAATAACTGATCATGATTCTTTTTGATAAAATCGCGAACCGGTTTGTAGATCTTCCCGTCCCGGACTCCCGCGCCCAAAATAATGCGGTCATACTCTTCGATCAGGGGCTTCTCCGCTTCAAGATCGCAAACCGTGCAATTCGGAATTTCCTCTGCCAGAACCTTTACGCATTGCCCGGTTGCCCCGGTTTTCGTAGCGTAGATAATCAATGCTCCCACTTGGCTCACTCCTTATTCTCTATTCTTGCGCGCATTTGAATGAAGCTGACGGATCTGCTCTTCAAGGACGCTGCCCGCCTCGGATAAAAATTGCGTGATGAGTTCAAGCTCTTGATCCGTATAGGCTGAAGCCAGTTTGACCATCGCCGCGTGCAGCTGAAGATACGTAACGCTGACTTCTTCTTTATTCTCATAGACGGGCTCGATAATGACTTTGCGGCGGTCACGGGGATCGGGCTGTCTGCGCACGAACCCTTCTTTTTCCAGACGGTCAATCAATGAAGTAACGCTACCAGTCGTGAGTCCGGTTAGTTTCGAGAGCTCGCCGGCGGTGACGGGACCTTTCTCATGAAGAATGTCGATGGATAAAAAATCGTTGTTATAGAGCCCCAAGGAGGCAGCTACGCTTTGCTGGTAGAGCACGGTTCTGGTTCCCAGCCTGCGCATGCCCCTCGTAAGATTTTCTTGCTGCTCCGTCGCTTGACCCGGTTGATTGCTGGCCATCATGTAATCCTCCTACTTATCTTGATCATCAAGATACTTTATAGTCAAGATACTTTAATGCGCTATTAATGTCAAATATGGAGGTTTGGCCTCCTTACCTGGGGCTGGTTTCCGCTTTTTTCCTTTGTTGTTTTATCATTTGAAATAGATCACAAGTCTGAAAAAAATGAGAACGGTTAAACCGGCCAAAGCTCAAAATTTAGTCAAAAATTCTCATATTTTAGCAACATTTATCGGTTATGCTTGAATTAAGTCAATTTTTTGGCGCAAGATATGAAACTTCCTTTAATTGCTACTCGTCTTAGGAATGAAGCAAAAGGTATGATATTTATAATGGGGATAGAGTAACAGATTTAAGATATGGGGTTGAAGACGGTGAACAAGCGATGGGGTTTTGCGGCCGCTTTGATTGTGATCCTGCTGGCCGTGTATTGGGTTTATAGCAGCATGGAGAACGCGGAGGAACGCAGCAAAAGCAGTGTGTCCTTGCCCTCGAAATACGGCGATACGCCTCAGCTTACGCCGCATCGGGAGGAACTGCAGCAATTCATTGGGCAGAAGCTTACGGGTGATGCCGGTGTCTACACGAACTACAAGGAAACGGATGAGGCGGCTGAGACCGCTACCGGTCATGAGACACTAAGCGAGTCGGCCGGTCTGCTTATGCGTTATTACGCGCTTACCGGGCAGAAGGAAGCTTTTGATGCCGCATGGTCGCGGGCTAGAGAAACGCTGGCAGCGGATTATGGCTTCAGCTATCGTTATAGTCCTCTTCACGACAAAAAATATACCGTTAATGCCGTCGTCGACGATCTGCGGATCATCCGTGCGTTGTATGAGGCGCAGACGGCTTTTGGCAATGGCGGCAACTACGGCCGCGAGGCCGCTCATTACGGCGGGCTCGTCTATGAACACAATGTCCACGAGGACAAGCTGTACGATTTCTATGACGGAGCCTATGGAACAACTAATAATTTCCTAACTTTATGCTACGCCGATTTTCAATCTCTCCGGTTGCTTGAGGTCTCGTCCAAGGATAAACGGGAATTGGAAGACGGGCTGCTTACAATCGTCTCGGGAGGGTATTTATCCGATAAATTCCCTTTTTACGAAACCCGCTATGATTACATATCAGGCAAGTACGGCGATCATGAAGGAGAAATCATTACCGTTGAGTCGCTGCTGACGGTATTGTCGCTCGCTGAAATTGATCAGGAACGTGCCGCAAGCATCGCCTATCTCAAACAGGCGGTGGAAGCGGGAACGCTGTACGGACGTTACAGCCGGGACGGCAAGCCGGTGACGGATATCCAATCTACGGCCGCTTACGCGATTGCTGCGATGATTGGCTCGACGATAGGAGATCAAGCGCTTTACCAGAACAGCGTTAAACGCATGGAGCAGTTCCGCGTGGAAGATAAAGCAAGCCCGATTGCCGGAAGCTTCGGGAATTCGGCGACGGAAGAAGCGTATTCGTTCGATAATTTGACGGCTTTATTGGCTTATGCCTATTAAGACTTCATAGAACGCGTAAGGAAGGGGGCATGGCATGAATAAGCTGCAGCGAATGAAGCTCGTACAAACGATAATCATATGGCAAAAATACATATCTCCGGCCTCGCTGGCGGCGTTTGGCGTTGCGCTTATTTTGCTGATCGAGCTCTTTATTCCGCCTTATATCGGAATGGCGGACAACGGGGACTACTACCGGATCCTATACAGCAACGGTTTGTACTTCAATGCGCCGGATTATACGAGCCAGACTCTTGGGTATTTTGTCAAAAATTTCGGAATTTTCCAATACTACAACGAGAATAGCGCCTTGCTGTATTCCTCTCAGACTCTTTTTGTCCGTCTGTCGCTTATGATCAGCGAGTGGTTTGGTTATGGCCGTCAGTTCGATATCCGGATTCAGGCGGCATTATACAGCGTGCTGTATGTCGGTGCGGTATACCTGCTCGTGAAGGCTGCCACCTGGAAAGCTTCGCGCCTTGCGGGCTACGGACTGGCGCTTGGGGCTATTTTTGTATTTGGGGATATTGGGTATCTTGCGTATTTTAACTCTTTCTATAGTGAGAGCGTCGTTCTGATCATGCTGATGTATCTCTTCAGCGCGGGGATGCTGCTGTATCAGCGGCAGTACAACGACTACTTCCTGCTGTTCCTCTTTGGGGCGAGCGCTTTGATTCTAACGACAAGCAAGCAGCAGAATGCGCCGATTGGCCTTATTGTCGCCGCGGTGGCGGTACTGTTTGTCTTCCTGAAGAGGAACAGGATCTTCCGTACGCTCGCCGGAATGCAGGCGGTTATCTTGATTCTGACGGCGGTAGGCACCTATGTCCTCATTCCGGAGCAGTTCGTCAACATCAACAAGTACCACGCCATGACAAGGGGCGTATTGATGACCGCGGATAATCCGGAGGAAGCACTCGATTTCTTCGAAATCGACAGGCAGTTTGCGGTATTGACCGGTGCCATTTATTATGACCAATTCTCTCCAATCCCAGTCGAGTCGGAAGAGATGCAGAAACAGTTTTTGGATAAGTATGGATTCCCCTCCATCGCTAGGTATTACTTGACCCATCCCGATTCAGCGGGAAGGATTTTCGAGACGGCGGCCCGCAATGCTTTTTCTAACCGGACCAAGCTTGGTAATTACGAGAAGTCGGCGGATAAACCGTTTGGCAAGCGTACGTTGGCCTTTTCCGGGTACAGCTATCTGAAAGAATGGGCTGCACCGAAGACTTCCGGGTTTGTAGTCTTATGGATGATCGTCATTGCGGGACTGTACGCCGCATCCTTCTACCATGCGGTGAAGGAGCGGGCGCTTCGGCGAACGCTTCGGCTGTCGATGATTCTCATGATGATGCTATCGGGACTTTGCGCAATGGCGGTTTCGGTTATTGGGGCCGGGGACGCGGACCTCGCCAAGCATGAGTTTTTATTTGCGGTGGCGTTTGATCTCGTGACCTTCTGGGTTATTGCCGACTGCGTATGCCGCCGCTTATGGGGGCCGAACGCGAAGAAAAATGCGGGCGAAGAGGACCCTGAACCATCCGCGTTGCTACAGGGGGGACGGCAATGAGAAGACTGACAGGAATCAAGCTGTGTCTGCTCGTCATGCTCTGTCTCTCTTTGCCGGCGGTGGTGCTAGTCCCGGCATCGGCGCCGGCCGCGGCCGCGCAGAATTCCAAGAATGCTTCCAGGGTGCTGCTCGTCTATGACAGTCTCGGAGTGGATAGTCCGGCGGCAGGCAATATAGAAGCTTTGCAGCGGATGCTGCTTTCCTTAGGAGCGACAGTGACGACAATCGCTTCGGATGCTTACAAGCCCGAAATGGCTGAAGATTACGCGAAGCTGGTTACCGTATGCAATACGGAAGATTTATGCGGATCCATTACGGCGGGCATGGCGGCATTTACAGGTGAATGGCTGCATATCGGGCCTAATCCACCGGAGGTCCTTCGCGGGAAGCTTGCTCTTCGGACGGAAACAGCAAGCAGACAGTCCTTAAAGCTGTCAGTAGGCGGGCTCTTCGAGGATCATATCTTTGTGAATCGTCTTGCCTATATTACGGAAGGAAAAGGCGAGACTTACGGGCAGATGACCTCTTCGGAGGGAGCGGTCAAGACGCCGTTTGCGGTATCGGCTGGCGGTTATGCGTACGTACCGTATTTCGAATCGGGCAACCTGAGCGAATTGGCAGTCGCTTATGTTCTGCGTACTTGGCTTGGGGTGGAGGCTCCGACACAATCTCATCTGCTCATTCGCGGCATTACGCCTTTTATTGATCTGGACCGGCTGGAGGCGTTATCGGAGCAGCTGTACAATGCCGGAATTCCGTTCCTGGTCAGCGTAAGCCCGCTCTTCAACAATACCGATTATCCGGCGATGCAGCGATATTTGGCTGCTCTGCAAACCGTCCAATCCTATAACGGCAGCGTGCTCGTTCAAGTGCCGACGCCAACGTCGGCGGGGCAGGATCCTTCTATTCTGAAGACGCAGATGGACGGCTTTCTGAATCATCTGGCCGATGCGGGAATTGCCCCTCTCGGGATGACGGGAGATATGAAGCGGGCACAGGAGAAGGAAGGGCGCGAAGCGGGCTTTGCGTTCTCGGATACAACCATCCTGTTCGCCAACGAATCAGGGGTGACGACCCGGGAAACGGAGGCCGTACAGCCTTTTGCCGCATCTCCGTATACCATGCCTGCGAGTGTGCTGCTCCAGATCAGCCACGAGAATAAGATCTGGCCAGCGTTTCCGGTAAATCTGGCCGTAACCTTTGACTGGTTCGAGAGCGATGCCAGTCAGGAAGAAGCCGTTCGTGAGGCTGCCGGCAGCTGGCTGCCGTTTGCGGACTTCAAGTCGGAGACGCATAGCCTCAGCAGCAGCGCGCACAAGGCCGAGTCGCGCAGCGGAGCGCTTCTTCTGGATGGCAAGCCGGCCGATCTGCAGGATCAGGCCGAGCCGGAAGAGCAAGCGGCCGTCGTCGCTCAGCCGGAACAAAAGGTCACTTTTCATGCTTTATTTTCGGTGCAGAGCCGGATCCTGATTGTCCTTATTATTACAACCTTGATGCTGTTCGCCGTGTTCCTCTTGATTGGATACCGGCTATATAAGAAAAAATACTACAAGTCGGGAGGTGGCCTATGACGATACCGGATATATTAATGGTCATATGCGTGCTGTGTATCTGGTCCCTGCTGCTCGTTAATATCGCGCTGATTATCGCCGGCTACTTCTACTATATAAAGCTGGAGAACGAGAAGCCGCCCGAGCTTCTTCCCGGAGAAGAGCCCTTCGTGTCGATTATGGTACCGGCCCATAATGAAGGCAAGGTTATCGTCAAAACGGTAGAGTCGCTGCTTGCGCTCGATTATCCGCATGACCGTTACGAGATTATCGTGATTAACGATAATTCTTCGGATAACAGCAGCGTGCTGCTGGGTCAGCTGCAGGAGAAATACAAGGGGCGCAATCTGATTATCATTAATACCGATAACGTTACCGGCGGCAAAGGAAAGTCCAATGCGCTTAACATCGGCTTCACCCGAAGCAAGGGCGAGCTTATCGCCATCTACGATGCGGATAATACGCCGGAGCGGACGGCGCTTCGTTATCTGGTAGCCGAAATCGTGAATGACGCCAAGCTTGGGGCGGTTATCGGCAAGTTCCGGACACGGAACCGGGACCAGAACCTGCTTACCCGATTTATCAATATCGAGACGTTATCGTTCCAATGGATGGCTCAAGCCGGCAGGTGGAAGCTGTTCAAGCTGTGCACGATTCCGGGCACCAACTTCATTATGCGCCGCCATATCATCGAAGCTATCGGAGGCTGGGATACGAAAGCCATCGCGGAGGATACCGAGATCAGCTTCCGGATCTACATGATGGGTTACCGGATTAAGTTCCAGCCGAAGTCGGTTACCTGGGAGCAGGAGCCCCAGACGCTCAAGGTGTGGTTCAAACAGCGAACGCGTTGGGCGAAGGGGAATATTTACGTTATCGTCAAAAACGTCCCGCTGCTTTTCCGGCCGGAAGCGCGCCGAATCCGCTTCGACATTCTATATTTTCTGGCAATTTATTTCTTGCTTGTCACCTCGCTCTTAACGTCGGACGCTTTGCTCATTCTGCATGCGCTCGGTTACGTGCATACGACGATTGAGGGACTAAGCTTCTACTTGTGGATACTGGCCATTACCTTGTTCGTGGTAGGGACGTTCATCACGCTTATCACGGAAAAAGGCGAAATGCGCCCTTCGAATCTCGTCATTATTCTGCTTATGTACGTTACTTACTGCCAGCTGTGGATGCTTGTTGCCGCAAATGGCATGTTCCAATATTTGAAGGACGTGATTTTTAAACGCGAGGCCAAATGGTATAAAACAGAACGGTTCTGACCGAAAGGAAGTGAATTTATGAGAAAAGCCGGATTTACGGCATGGGTCGTCGCGCTGATTGTAGCGCTGCTGGTCCCTGGGGCGGGGACGCTATCCGCAGCGCCGGGGGTACAGAAAACTTACGAAACGCCTATGTCGGAAACCTCGCTTCTTGGCACCAATGCGTATGCGCAGCAGTTCTTTCAGGTACCGGATTACTGGAACGTGGAGAGTGCCACTTTCAGGCTGGACTATAAAGTATCCCAGCTTACCCTTAATGATTTATCGGTTGTTACGCTTAAGCTGAACGGCAAGCCGTTTTACACGTTAAAGCCCGGCACCGAGACGAACCAGAAGGTTACCCGGTCAATCGGGCTTCCGCTTGAATATTTGAAGAGCGGTGTTAACGAACTGACCATTGAAGGCGTTATTCAGACGAGAAACAACTCGGATCAGATGTGCGTCCCTGCGCAGGATCAGGGCAGCTGGCTGCAAATTTTCGACAGCTCGGGTGTTGACGTGAAATACTCGCCGAAGCCGGTAGGAGCGAGCATTAGCGAATTCAACCGCCATTTCTTGGGCCTCGACACCATTCAGGATGGACAAGCCGGCGTCTTTGTGCCGGAGGAAGGCGATCTGAACGAGACGGAAGCTGCCGTCTATGCGTTGTCCGGATTAACGGGCGTAAGCCAGGACACCTCGCATCCTATTCCTCTCCTGCCATACCAGACGAGCGACCTGCAAGGGAAAACGCTTCGTATCCTGGTTGCTCTTCAGCAGCATCTGCCTTCCGATATTCGTTCGAAGTTGAGCGAGACCGGGCTGCAGGACAAAGCGTTGATTCAATTGATTCAGAGCGATACATCTTCCTTGCTTGTTGTAACCTCCGACAATGCGGACATGCTGAAAAAAGCCGGACGCTTTATCGGCAACCCTGCCCTGATGGAGCAATTGCAAGGATCGTCGAAACTGGTGGATGAATCGACGGAGGTGAATACGCCGGCGCAAAGCATAAGCCGGTATTTCCCGCTGACGGAATCCGGCGATAAGCTCACAGGCCCGTCGCACCGGGAGAAAAGCTACTTCATTACGCTGCCAAGCAACCGCTCCATTGCGGAAGCGAGCAAGCTGAGTCTGGACTTCCGCTATGCGACGAATCTGGACTTTGACCGTTCGATGGTAACGGTTCTGGTGAACAACGTTCCGATCGGAAGCAAGAAGCTTTCCGCCGAGCTTGCGGGGGGCGATAATCTCGAACTGACCATTCCGAAGAATCTTGGAATCTCGGGCAACTTCACGATCACGACGGCATTCGACCTGGAGATCAAGAATGCGGTATGTACCGGCAACCAGGATCAAATGCCATGGGCATTTGTCTCCAAGGACTCCGTGCTCCAGCTGAATACGAAGGACCGTACGGACATGCTGTTTAACAACTATCCTTATCCGTTCCTCCGGGACGGCAGCTTTAACCGGGTAGCCGTAGTCCTGCCGCAAAACCGCGACAACTACACCTATGCGGCCCTCTCCAATCTGTTTAACCTGATGGGGCAGTTCGCTACCTCCAACACGGGCGAAATCCGCTTTTACACGGACGATGTCAAGGACAGCGAGCTGAAGGACCGGCAGATTATCGCGATTGGTTCCTATGCGGATAACCGGTATATCCGGGAGAATAACGATAAGCTGTATTTCCAATATGACAAGCAAGGCGAAGGCTTCTTGTCCAATGAGAAGATAAGCATCGAAGAAGGCTACGGCAAGCGGATCGGAACGCTGCAGCTGATCGACTCGCCATACGGCAAGGGGCATGGCTTCCTGGCTATTACGGGCAGCAGCCCCGAATACGTCTATCTGGCGTCGAAGCTGGTCGGGAACGCCGGCAGCCTGTACAAGATTTTTGGCGACGGCGCTATGGTAGACAAGGACGGAGAGGTTCATGCCTTCCGCTTCAAGAAGGAAGCGGTGTCTGAAGCGCCGGCCGTTGTTACGCAAGTGCTGGAGCGCGGCGACGTGGTAAGCTTTATGATCGCGTTTATGCTAGTGCTTGCTCTGGTGCTCGTATCGCTTGTGCTTCTCGTCCGCAAGCACCGGAAGAAGAGAAGGGGGTAGGAATCATGAGGCGTAACACAAGCTTGTTGTCGGACGGCGGCTTTCTGCTGCTGTTCATCGCGTGCTTTGTCTGCATCGTGTTTACAGCGCGTGATCCTAATCTTTATCTGCATAACATCATTTTCTTGAACGTCGCGTTTTTGATCGCGATTGTCACTTATTTTACGACGATCACCACCGGGCTCATCTTGAATATCGCGTTTGTGTTCGGCTACGGTACATTCACCATCTACCAGACCGTCGTGCAAGGGGGCGTGGTGACCAGCCAAAGCTATTTCTGGCTGATCATGACGCCGGTATTCACCGCGATTACCTGGATGTTCACGCTGGCAAGCAAGCAGCTGCAGGAGGAGAATGAAGCGCTGCAGAAGAAGAATGCTTCGCTCGCCACGATGGATGAGGGCACCAACCTGAAAAACATGCTCTCCTTCCAGAAGGACACGACGGTATTTATGGCGTTGTCCGACCGGTATAAGATTCCGCTGACGCTGCTCGTTCTGAACGTGAAGTACTGGAACGAGCTGAGACGGATGATTGGCGAGGAGCAGCTGAACGCAGCCGTCTATAACATCACGGCGATCAGCCAGACCAGCATTCGGGCGAACGATTCTCTCTACATGCTGAGTCAGGAGAATCCGACCTGGGGCCTTCTGCTGTTCACGGACCGGGACGGAGCGGATATTGTCATGAACCGGCTCCGCAGCAGGCTGGCGGAGATTAACGAATCGGAGAGGGCGACCAGCAACCGCTTCGAGCTCAACCTTAAGATGGGCGCTTACGAATACAACCGGGAAGAAACCCCCACTCCTCTGGAGTGGATTACCCGGGCCCGCAAGGAATTGGAGTACGACGTATAACGGCATGAATACGAACAGGCAGATGCGTGAATTCGCATGCTGCCTGTTTTTCTATTAATATAAAGATAGATATTAGATTTATTAAAGGAGCTTGAACATGAACAAAGTTGCTTATTTGGGACCTAACGGCACCTTCTCGGAAGAGGCGGCCTTGAAGTTTTTCGAAGGAACGGATACGGAGTGGGTTATGCTGAGCTCGATTCCGGACGTTCTGGAGGCGGTCAGCCGGGATGAGGTAGACAAATGCATGGTGCCGATCGAGAACTCCATTGCGGGTAATATACATATGACCATCGACGGCCTGCTTCTCTATAACCTGAGGATTGAAGCCGATGTCGTCTTTAAGGTATCGCTCCATTTGATCGGAAATCCCGGCAGCGCGATGAGCGATATCCATACGGTAAGATCCATCATGCCCGCCATTAATCAATGCCGTCAGTTCATTAAGGAGCATGCGCTGAAGCTTGACTATGCCGACAGCACGGCCCATGCTGCCTTGTCGGTCAAGGAATCCGGCGATGCCGGAACAGCCGCGATCGGATCGGCTTCGGTTGCCGAGAAGTACGGCCTGCAGATTCTGGAGAGCGGCGTGCAGGACCATTCGGCGAATCATACCCGTTTTATCGTGGTGAGCAAGAAGCCTAACGAGGATACGGGGCAAAAGAAAACGATGATGCTGATTACTCCAAACGAGGAGTATCCGGGTGTATTGTCTTCGATTCTGAACGTATTCTCCGCGCTTGCGATCAACCTCTCTTGGATCGAGTCGCGGCCAACCGGCCGCAAGCTTGGCGAGTACAGGTTCCTGATCGAGACGGAAGCCGGGGGCAATGAGCAGCGTATGGATAAAGCGATTAAAATTATCGAAACCTTTGGTCATGACGTTCATGTCCTGGGCAGCTATGCAACGACGATCCTGTAGAGTTAGAATTACTGCGCAACGGTCTTGAAATAGCGATAAATCCGTTCGAGCTTCCGCTCTTGCTTGCCTTGCTTCTTCTCCATGCCGCCGAATTCGAAGAACTTCACTTTCTTGATGCCCACATAACTGAAGAGGGCTTTCCGCATAAGCACCTTATGAGCATTGTTGAGCCAGAACAGCGGATAGAGGGATGGACCTTTCATGGTGGAGATGCATACGACCGATTTGCCCTTCAAGAGACCTCCGGGAAGGTGCTTTCCATTGTCGCGGTATGCGAAGTTAGCAGCAAACAACCGGTCAATGTAGCCAAGCAGCATCGCCGGCGGCCGGCCCCACCAGATCGGGTAGACGAAGACGATTTTCTCGGCCCAGAGCAGCTGCTTGCGGTGCTTGTCGAGCTCCGGATCGGCATGCATATCCCGTCTTCGTTTATTCTCGTTAAAGACAAGCAGCGGATCGAAGGATTCGGCGTACAGGTCAAGCACTTGTATCTCTTCGACCTGCGTGTTTTCTTGCAGGCCCTGGATCGTTTTCTGCAGGAAGGAATAACTGAGACTGTTATGGTTCGGATGCGTGTAAATAATAAGGGTTTTCATCGGACACCTTCTTTGTTATCATTTGATAAGAAGTTATCATGCTTCGTAAATAGTTGTCAATAGATAATTATTATTTGATAATTAAATAATGGCTTCAGCCCGGTTATAAGGAGATGGTCCAGCATGGATTTCAAGGATATACTATTCCGGCAGATGGTGTCCCACATCGCAGCTTCCCACCAATTGCATTACGACATGACGAAGGGAATGCCCATGGATGAAATTACGCCCCTGCAATACGAAATAATGGAATTTCTGACGGTGAAACAGCCGATTACTTTAAGCGAAATCAGCGAATGCAAAGGCATCTCGATGCCGAATACGAGCCGGGAGATCCGCAAGCTGACGGAGAAGGGGCTCTGCGAGAAGGTGGAGGATCCGGAGGACCGGAGGAAGCAGTACATCCGGCTGTCCCCGCTTGGCGAAGAGAAAATGGGAATGGCCTTTGACCATATGAGACAGCTGTTCCTGCAGCAAATCGAGCATGTGCCGGAGGCGGATTTGGCCCGGATTTCCGAGGCGCTTGAGGTGCTGGGCACGACGATTTTCCGCGCCAATTCATGAAGTCCGATTTTGATAAAAGCTAAGAGGTGATCGTCATCATGGCCGTATTTATTTTCATTGCTATAGTCGTTATTTTGCTTCTTGTTCTATTCCTTAGCATCTATCCGGTATTTGGCGGCAAGCCGGGCGAGCAGACGCTATCGCGCATGAAGCAATCTCCCCATTATTCAAACGGCAAATTCGAAAACGTATTGCCATCCGCGATGTCCATGTCTTTGCGCGAGAACCTTGGGCTTCTTATGGAATTTGCCCGGGGCAATAAGTTGGCTTCGCCGGAGAAAGAGTTAACCGTGATGCCGCTACATCCGCAGTCGCTTCGGGGCAAGGATGCCGGACAAGCCCCCAAGGTAACCTGGTTTGGGCATTCTGCATTGCTGCTGGAGCTGGATGGCAAAAAGCTGCTGCTCGATCCGATGCTTGGGCGAGCTCCGTCGCCCGTTCCGTGGATCGGCGGCAAACGGTTCAGCAGCAGCCTGCCGATTGAAATCGAGGAGCTGCCTGCCATCGATGCCGTTTTGCTGTCCCATGATCATTACGATCATTTGGACTACGGCTCAATTAAACGTCTGAAGGACAAGGTAGGCCGCTTTTTTGTACCGCTTGGCGTTGCCGCCCATCTCGAGCGCTGGGGCGTTGCTCCGGATCGGATCGAGGAATTTCATTGGTGGGAAGAAACCGTCTGGGAAGGGATCCATATGGCATGCACGCCTGCCCGCCACTTCTCGGGGCGGGGATTAACGGGCAGGAACGGAACCTTATGGTGCTCCTGGGTTCTGCATGGCCGGGAAGCGCGGATTTTCTTCAGCGGGGACAGCGGTTATGGCCCGCATTTCCGGCAGATTGGGGAGCAATACGGCCCATTTGACCTTACGTTAATGGAATGCGGTCAATACGATAACCGGTGGGCAGCTATTCACATGATGCCTGAGGAGTCCGTACAGGCCCATCTGGATGTAAAGGGCGATGTCATGATCCCTATTCATTGGGGAGCCTTCCGGCTTGCTATGCATGATTGGCGGGATCCGGCGGAGCGTGCCCTCAAGAAAGCAAGGGAGCTGCGCACGAAGCTGGCTACGCCGCGGATAGGAGAGCCCGTCCCGATCGGAACGGGAACTTACCCTTCCGACGAATGGTGGCGTTCGTAACCATAAGAAAGACCGTGTTCCTTTTGCTGAGGAACACGGTCTTTTTAATTTAATTCCTGCCTGGAGCCAGGCGTTTCCTGCTGCGCTGCTCCGTTAATAGGTTCATCATCAGAGCAAATTCCTCCATATAGGTTGCCGAGTACGCGGGATTGGCAAGATTGCGCGTCTCAAGAGGGTCGTCCGTCAGTGAATACAGCTCGTATTCTTCCTGTACCGGCACCGTTCGAACCCGCGAGGCCCAAGCTATTTCCTTATTGTCCTGCCCGCCTTTAACGGGCGCATAGGTAACATCCAGGATTCCGGGCTCGCTCCAGAATTGAGGGTTGTCATAATAGCGCGAGAGCTTCCAATACTCTTTATGCCCGTTCCGGTAGAGCGGCGCGATAACGGTCTCGATATGATTGGGCTGCGCCACGGAGGGATAAGGAATGCCCACAGGGCTGATCTGATGCTGGCCCCGCATAATATCATCGTCGGTCATGAAATAAACGGGAGCCTCGGGTTCCGGCTGCATGGACATCGCTCCGGCCAAATTTCGGCCGATAAGCGGCCGTGCTTCACTAAACCGGCTGTCCAACCGGCCCCGTATTTCATCGCTGTTGATGCCTGCAAGCCCCAGCAGGGTGGGGAGCAGATCCAGATGACTGGTCAGGGAGTGGACCGACCGAGGCTCGGGAAACCGCTTTTTATTGCAGACCAGAAGGGGGACCCGTAGAACCTCTTCATAAACGCAATACATCTTCTGATGAAGCCCTCCATGCGAGCCAAGCAAATCTCCGTGATCGGAGGTAAGGATGATAATGGTATCTTCGTAAAAGGACGTCCTGGCAAGCGCTTCGACCACTTTGCGAAGCTGCTCGTCGGCATTTTTCTGAAGCTGATAATAGAGCTTGCGGTAGAAAGGTTCATTCGTAATGGGCTGCAGGGCGACCGGATATAAATCGCGGTAACTCGCCTGACAGCGGGGCTTCGTATGCAGGTTCTCGTGACGGGTTGGGGGCGGATCAATATCCGGCACCGGGCCGACATCGAACCGGAATGCGGGGATTCTGGCCGTCAGGTCGCCGTACAACGTAATATCATGCGGATTTACGAGAGAGGTCACGATTAACCATGGCGATTCATCGTCTCCGCCAAGCTTGTTTTGTTCCAGAGCCTCGATCAGCTGGACCGTCTCCGCCGCGTAAAACTCATCCCTGCCGCTAGCTCCGCTCCCCGCCGACGATCCGGAATCCCGGGGATTCCGGCCATGCGGCTCGGGGCCAATCCAGCTGGAGAATCCAAACGCCTCCAGTCTGTCCGCATTCTCGTACAAGTCCTGATTATGGTCCGGGTACCCTGTAGCCGGATTATAGCTTGGGAGTCCTTGCTGGGTACCCGGGACGATAATATCCTCGTACGACAAATGCCATTTGCCTTTATAGAACGTCCGGTAGCCGGCTTCCCGGAAATAATCGCCCATCGTTGGCACCGTATTCCGGTCCAGCCAGAACATATCCGAATCGGCTGCCTGCTTGGCGATTCCGTTCGTTTGAGTGACGCCATGCAGGGAAGGATAATGGCCGGTGAATAGCGTTGTGCGGCTAGGCGCGCATGCCGCGCTCCCGATGTAATGCCTGTGAAACTCAAGTCCGTTATCTCGAAGCCATTGCTGCGTTACGAGATTTTGTTCGCGCCATACCCGGATATCCGCCTTCTCGTAAAGTGGAGGATAACGCATTTCGTCCACGAGAAGGAGCAGAATATTAGGCTTTTCCGCCATAGTCATAGGAGCAACACCTCACCCGGCATTTGTTATTGCTACAACGTATGCGGCTCAGGTGCTGCCTAGAATGAAGCGGGTTCTTAAAATAGAGTAGGTATAGGAGGGCAGGAAACGGCTTCAATAAGTCTGCTGTCTATACCGTAATAGAGCCATGTAAAGCCATTCCATCTAAAGCCGGACACGCCGAAGGATTCAACGCTGGTTGGATAATACCAGAACTGCTGGCCGTCGCGAAGCCACACATAAGTATAATTATTTACGCAGTCGATGACGTAGGAAACAGGAGGCTTTGGAGGGACATAGGGTGGAGGAGCTTGTAAAAATTGTCTTGTCGTCATACTTGTTCCACTCCTTATCGCTGAATGACTGTCTACTTCGTACTTATGTTACGTAGGTTGATGTTCCATCGCTTGTTTTAAAGCCTACCGCCATGCCGCAAAATCATGAGCAAAAGCCGTGCTCCAGCTGGAACACGGCTTTTTTGCTGTGCCTATTTATTTTGACTGCGACGTACTTGTTTGCTTGCGGTCCCACCGGAACAGACGGTTAAGCAGATTAAATATCAACTTGTTTTCTTTCGTGAGGAGCGGACCCAAAATGGCCAGAATCAGGACATATAGGGCAGCAAACGGCTGAATGACAGCCATTAGGGCGCCGGCTTTGGCCATATTCGCCATAATGATGGAGAACTCTCCGCGCGATACGATGGTTAATCCGATATTAACCGAAGCCTTGGGAGACAGTCCCGCGCTTCGTCCGGCAAGCATGCCTGCCGTCAGATTGCCGATCAGCGTAACGGCAACGGCAGCCAGCGACAGCCATACGGCACCGCCTAAGGCCGTTGGATCGATCGTTAAGCCAAAGCTGAAGAAGAAGACGGCGCCGAAGAAATCCCGGAAGGGGAGGATCAGCTTCTCAATCCGCTTCATATGCTCGGTCTCGGCAAGCACAAGGCCGAACAGCAAAGCGCCAATCGCTTCGGCGACATGGATCGTTTCGGAGAGACCGGCCACCAGGAACAGCCCGGCGAAGATGACAAGAGCAAACAGCTCGTTGGAACGGATATTGAGGAGCTTATTCAGCATGGGTGCCGCTTTGCGGCCAAGGGTAAGAAGCGCAAGCATAAAGACCAGGGCGATAACCGTGGATAGAATAATGCCGCCAATCGAGGTTGAACCGCTTAAGATGAGGCCGGACAGAATGGAAATATAGACGGCGAGGAAGACATCCTCGAACATGATAATCCCAAGAATCATCTCCGTCTCCGGATTGGCCGTGCGCTTTAAGTCAACCAATACCTTGGCGACAATGGCGCTTGAGGATATCGTGGTAATCCCGGCAATAACAAGCGTCTCCTGAAACGGAAAGCCGCTCAGCCATCCAAACAGGAGGCCTAGGGTGAAGTTAATGGCGATATAAATCGTACCGCCGACCGCGATCGAGCGGCCGGATTTGATCAGACGTCCAACGGAGAACTCCAGTCCCAGATAGAAGAGCAGGAACAGTACGCCAAGCCTGCCCATAAACTCGATGAGCGGTGCGCTTTCGATAAAACGGAAGTCGAAATGCCAGAACTCCACCGAATGGGGACCAACGGCCATCCCGATCAGAATATAGAACGGAATGACGGAAAAACGGATTTTTGCCGACAGCAAACCAGCCAAGGCGATTAGCGCAATGGCGAGGCCAACCTCAAGTATGATGTGATCCATCCATTAATCACATCCATTCATGAGGATTTTTTTCAGTACTTTATGCTGAGCGCGTTCTCCGGCAACAACAATCGTATGATCGGCAGCCAGAACAACCTCTGGGCCGGGATTAATCTGCTTGGCATGATTGGCGGCGAGCAGGGCGATAACGGTTGTTCCCGTATTTTTACGGATGTTAAGCTCTCCGATTGTTTTGCCAATACATGCATAGTGGGACTCGAGTTTATACCACTCGATAATAAGCTCATCGAGAGCGACCTCGATGGTCTCCAGCATTTTTGGTTTATACGTCATCCCGCCAATCATGGCGGCAGCCATCCGGGCTTCATCGTCATCAAGCGTAATCATGGAGATGCTGCTCTCCGGATTTTCGTGGTGGAAGTGATAGCATTCTCTGCGGCCGTCGTTATGCACGATAATAACCAGCTGGTCGCCGCTGCGTGTATTCATCTGAAATTTTTTCCCGATACCGGGCAGATCGATTTCACGGATATTCATAAGGGAAGTACCTCCTCGAGTATGATCGAAATTCTATTCCTCTGTTTAAATGGACAGCACTAATCAGACCTCCGCTTTATTGAAGAACGGAAGAAAATGGGATGGTCCTTAAACGATGGGATAGGAAGTCGTCAGCTTGAGGGGCATGAGCAGGCGTTTGAGCCGCTCCAGGAATAAGAAGGGGAGTAAGAAAACGCGTTTCGCCAGGAAAAACCGGCGGGGGTAGCTGACCCAGCTGTAGATAACAGCCAGCAAAGCCAGCATGGCAAAAAGCTTAGTGGCAGGAGATATCGTTACGCGCTTAATGGCCTTCATGCTGTTCGGCAGGCTGTGCTCGATATGCGTGCGGCTGGATTTCGATACGTCGAAATGGCCGTTGCCAAGCATCATCGTTGGCATGCTGAACAGAACAAAGGCGCCAAGCAGGAAGAGAAGCAGCGTCAGACGACCGGTGAAACGGTATGTTTTCATGAATGACGCCCCCCTTGCGAATAGATTCTGCTCTGCCATTACCAAGCTTATGCGTGAAGCATGCTTTACATGTTCTACGCGATTACCGCAAAAGAGGTTTCAGCCATTATTTGGAATTAATGCTCTCTTTGGTCTGCCGAGTTGGAGAAGACTGTTGAGCAAACCGGTATGCGGCGCTTATTCCGACAAGAAGCAAGGCTCCGGCGAGCACAGGCGTGATTAGGAAGGACCAGCCTGCTCCGGCCAGAATCACGACCAGCGGATCCGCGCCAGCCGGCGGATGAAGGGTCTTCGTTACCTGCATGAGCATGATCGACAGCGCAACACCCGCAGCCAAGGTCCAGGCATGCTGGCCAAATACATGCAGCAATGTCAGCCCGGTGATTGTGCTGATAACGTGGCCTCCAACGACATTGCGGGGCTTTGCCAGCGGACTGTCCGGAAGGGCGAATACGATAACGCAGGAGGCGCCAAACGGGGCTATTAACAGCGCCAGACCGGTCGTATTCTCAAACAGGAATAAGATTAGGACGGCTGCGAAAGCACCTATAGCCGGCAATAAGAAGCGGAATAAACGGTAAAGCATGAAGCACCAGCTCTCCTTTACGATCGAATGCTTCGATGGTATCATGTGTTTAACCATTTGAAAAATGAATATATATGATGAATATCATTTCGAAATAAAATACCTAAAAGGCGGGATATCGTGCTTGATCAATGGGACGGAAGATCGCTCCGTACTTTCCTGACGGTAATGGAGGAGAAGAATTTCAGCCGGGCAGCCGATAAATTGGGTTACGTGCAATCTACCGTGACTACTCATATCGCACAGCTGGAGAAAGCAAGCGGCAAAAAACTGTTTGACCGGCTGCCAAGAGGAGTTGAGCCTACGGAAGCAGGAGCCGCGCTGGCCCGGTTTGCAAGGCAATTTGCCGCTTTAAGCCAAGCCTTGGAGGAGGATCTGCTTCGCACGGAGCAGCCGCGCGGGGTCTTGAAGGTCCGTGCTTTAGAAGCGTATTGCGTGACAAGACTGCCTGAGCTGCTTGCTTCTTACGCCGAGCATTACCCGGAGGTTGAGCTTCAGCTCTCGACAGGCTTTATGGAGGATATGTGCGGCAGGGTCCTTGACCAGAAGGTTGATCTGGGCATTGTTCCCCGTGACCCCGGGCATGAAGGTCTCGAATTTGTTCCGCTGGCCATTGAGGAATTAGTATGGGTAGGGGCGACGGAAGGTAGGGGAGGCACAAAGCAGGTATACATCAGCTACGGGAATGCCTGCTTGTACCACGAGCTTGGGGAATCGTCTCTCCGTGAAGCGGGATATGCCTTGCATGACCGCAGAAGCTTCCCAAGCGTGGAATTGATCAAGCGTATGGTTCAGTCGGGCTTTGGGATATCGTTATTGCCGAAGGTGAATGTAGAGGAGGAGCTGCGGGCTGGGAAGCTGATCGCTCTGGATTTCCCTGCGCCGGAGCCCGTTCATCAGGGGTTTATTCATTTGAAGGGCAAGCAGCTTCGTCCGGCTGCGGCGGCCTTTATGGACTGGGTCCGTGCGGGCTTGGCCTAAATTAATAAAAGCCGTCTCCGGGAAGGCAATGCCTTCATCGGAAACGGCTTATCGGGCAAGAATGTTATTGACGGTAGATAGGAGCGCCTAACGGAGCTCCATCGGCACCGCCGTCGACTTGAAGCTGGGCAGCCTGAACGAAGGAGGATTCGTCCGAAGCGAGGAAGAGCACGGCATTGGCGATTTCGTCAGGCTCGCCAAGCCGGTTAAGCGGAATGGAGCGGGAGAGACCGGCTTCCAGCTTCGCTATTTGCTCCGGTTCGGTTGCTTTCCAGATCGGGGTTTTCGTAGCACCCGGCACAACCGTGTTCACGCGGATGCCGCGCGGGGACAGCTCGGAGGCGAATACTCTGGCCATGCTGGTAACGGCTCCTTTGCTCGCCGCGTAAGCTGCCCGGGTTGCTCCGCCCGTAGTGGCAAGCACCGAGCCGACGAGAATAATGGAGGCGCCTGCTTGCAAATGCGGTACAGCGGCCTGCACCGTGAAAAAGACGCCGGTCACGTTTACCTTCAGAATCTGTTCGAAGTCTTCCAGCTTCGTATCGCCAAGCGGAGTGCCGCCGGAAATACCCGCATTCGCGAAGACGATGTCCAGCTTGCCGAAGCGTTCGATTGCTGCCGCAACCGCCTTTTCCGAGCCGGCCGGATCCGCAGCTTCCGCCTGTACGGCAACGGCATTTTCCGCGCCAAGCTCATTTACCGCAGCCGTTAAAGATTCTTGATTGCGTCCCGTAATGACAACCTTTGCGCCTTCCTGAACAAATCGTTTCGCTGTTGCCAGCCCGATACCGCTGTTGCCACCCGTAATTAAAGCTACTTTACCGTTTAGTCTTGCCATTGCAATCACTGCTCCTTTTTATTTTATCTTTTAGTTTGAGAATGATCGTTCTAAAATATTCAAAAAAATTTAGTCTAAAATAGACATTGTTGTAGCAATAACCTTTTTTAATTTCTCTGTATGGTTTTGCGTCTTTACCATGACCCGCAGCCCGATAAGCGCATTGTTGAGGTAAGGGGCTAGCAGCTCCGGATCAAGCGAGGCTGATAACTCCCCGGCTTGCTGGCCTTTAATAATCAGTTTGCGAAAAAGCTCTTCCGTACCGGACCAGCTTTGGTTAACGCATGTTTCCAGCTCGGGATCGTGCATGGCCAGCTCCACGGCGGTATTAACCATCAGGCAGCCTTTTGGCCGTTCCTCATTCTGAGCGATAGCGGCCTCCATGACGGAGCGGATGGCAGCTTTCGTTGACAGGGAGGACTGCGCCCGTTGTTCAATGGAGCTCCAGACGGTGTGGCTGTAATGTTTTAAGGCCATTAAATATAAGGCATGTTTATCGCCAAACGTATCATAAATGCTTCTTCTGTGAATGCCCATATGCTCAACAAGATCCTGTATGGAGGTCTTCTCGTAGCCTTGCGTCCAGAACAGCTTCATTGCCTTCAGCAGGACGGCATCTATGTCAAATTCTTTGCTTCTGGCCAAATGTTCACGGCCTCCTTTCTGAACACAGCTTATCATATTGAGAACGATCGGTAAAGAATTATTTTTTACTGATCGTTCTCAAAAACCCGGCGGATTATTTTTTTTAAAATTAGTTGCAATAGCATTATATTTCGCGTATGATGATATCAAAATTAGTTGCAATAGCATTCTATGTAAAGGGGGATTTAACCTGAGTGAACATTGGAATAACAAACAGGAGAATGAACCGGAATCCCATGGCCAGTTCATTTCGGCGATTTACCGGCATATGCAGGTCTTAATTTCGGCTGAACTGGCACCATACCGCATCGGAAGCGGGCAGTATATTTTCCTGATGGCGATTGCGTCCAGGCAGCCTATTACCCAGAAGGTTTTAAGCGAGAAGCTGCTTATCGACAAGACAACAACAGCAAAAGCGATTGCCAAGCTGGAGGCGGAAGGATACGTGCGAAGGGAGCCTGACCCGGCCGATAACCGCTACCATCTGCTCTATCTGACGGAAGCCGGACATGAAGTCGTGCCGAAGGTGCAAGAGGCTCTGTACCGGGTTAAGAGCAAGACCCGGAAAGGAATTAGCGATGGGGATTACGGCTTGCTGTTAACGCTGTTAAAGACCGTGCTTCATAATTTAACGGATACAGGGGAGGATAATTAATATGATCGCTCAACCTTTTATCGCGGTGGAGAACTGTAAAGAGGAAATCCGGTATTATCAGAAGGTGTTTGGCGGCGAGGTCGTTATTTTGCGCCAGCAGGGCGACACCGTTCTGAATGCGGATCTGCTTGTGGAGGGGACAACGATTAAGTTCGCGGATATTCAAGCTGCAAAGCCGCTTGCAAAAGGCGACTATGTCAGGGTGTTCCTTAAGATTGACACGGAAGAAGCGTTCAGGCGGATCTACGGGGAGTTTGCGCAAAGCGGAACCGTTCTTACGGAGATGTACGAGGCTCCGTTTAACGGTTTGCTGGCAATCGTGAACGACCGGAACGGCGTGTGCTGGGTGCTGTCTTACTATAGATAAAAAAAGATAAAAAACAACGGTGCAGGAAATCCTGCACCGTTTGTTTGAATGGCTTACAAAGGTATGCACATTGGCGGAATGTCCATCGGATTCGGACAAGTAACCGGTATTGTCGGAATCGGCGGCGTAGGGACTGTCGGAATCGAAGGTATCGGCGTCGGTGGTGTTTCAACCGGTGGCGACGGTATTTCAGGCGTTGTTGTAGGCGATTCCTCAGGCGTTGCGGTTGGTTCTTCTGGAGAATAAGTTGGCTCCTCTGGAGAGTTAGTCGGCTCTTCTGGGGAGTAGCTTGGTTCTTCAGGCGTTGCGGTAGGTTGTTCCGGCGTCACGCTCGGCTGCGGAGTTGACGGAGTCGACGTATGCACCGGCGTTGGTGTTGGCGTCGGCGTTGGAGTAGCCGGCGGTACGTATTGCTGCTTGGCTTCATACGCGCTCGTCAGAAGCAAGTCGCGCGTAGCGTTGGTTTGTCCGCCAAACTTTCCGTCCGCGCCGTTACTCAACAGCTTTAATTCGAGGGCAAGCGATACGTAACCTTGCGCCCAATCGGAGACGGTCGTATCCGATCCCGTTTTTGTTTTGGCGTCATCGTTTTTATCAAGAACTCTCACCAGGAAGGTTGCCAGCTGTTCTTTGGTCACCTTTCCCGCAGGATCGTAAACTCCAGCTCCATAGCCCTCCGTTACTCCTGCATTTTTCAACGCTTCGATGTATGGAAGAGCATAACCGTTGGCGGCATCATCGGCCGTCACATCCTTGAAGCTGGACGTCTTCAGCGATTCGTCCGTTTTGAGCCCCATAATCAGCGAGGCTACCTTCGCGAACTGGGCTCTGTTCATTTCCTCCTTCAGACCAAAGGTCGTGTCGGAGACACCGTCGAAGATTCCCGCGCTGATCATGGCGTCAAACTTGGCTTTTGTTGCCGCGTCCAGGTCCTTCAAGTCCGTGAAATCAGCGGAGGTCTTACTGTTGGCAAAGCTTAAAGAAGCGTATGAGCAGAGAAGTATAACTAAAGCAATGCCTGCGATTTTCTTTTTCATCTTTATCATTCCTTCCCCTTAGAATGCAATCCTTGTCGTACTGACAATCCATTGCAAAACCCCGTCTTCCAGGTTCATACTGTTTATATCGGCATTCATTTGTATTTCTTGGATAGGGGAGGAAGTCAATTTTGAAAAATTATGAGGCGAAATGCCTGCTGGAGGCGCGAAATGAGCTGGGGGAAGGCCCGGTATGGGATGACCGGCTGCAGGAGCTGTTATGGGTGGATATCGAAGGCCGTCAATTACACCGTTACCGTCCAAACGACGGAAGAAAGCTCCGGATCCAGACGGAGACAATGATCAGCGCGGCGGTTCCGGCAGAGGATGGCACATGGTTAATCGCGCTGGCGGACGGCTTTTACCGGTTGAATCTGGAGTCAGGCGATATATCCTTGATTGCCCGCACGGAGGAAGAGACGGCGACGAACCGGCTGAATGACGGCAAATGCGATCCGGCGGGCCGGTTCTGGGCTGGGACCATGATCTCCACGAGGAAACGGAACGGTCATCTCTACGTTCTGGAGGACGGCAAGTTATCGAAACGGTTAAGCGGGATTGGCTGCTCCAACGGGCTGGCCTGGACGGCAGACGGAACGGTAATGTACTACATCGATACCTTCGAGAATGAGGTATACGCCTTTGATTACGACACTGCCAGCGGACAGATCGCTAATCGGCGGATTGTGATCCGATTCCCGGAGGGGGAAGGCAGTCCGGATGGCATGAGCATCGATTCGGAAGGGATGCTGTGGATTGGACATTGGGGAGGCTGGCAGATCGGGAGATGGAACCCGTTAACCGGCGAAAAGCTCGCCACGATCCCGATTCCCGTCCGGAATGTCACTTCTTGCGCGTTTGGCGGCGAGAATCTGGACGAGCTGTACATTACGACAGCCAGAATCGGCAATGACGAGGAGCAGCTTAAGGAGCAGCCTCTCGCCGGAGCTATTTTCCGGGTCAAGCTGGACGTTAAGGGATTGCCCGTACAGCGGGCGAGAGGATAGCTTGGGAGAAAGGCATGAAAATAGATAAAAGCCGGGAGACTCCGATAAGGAGGCATCCCGGCTTTTTTAACTCAATAGATTCGCATGGTTATAAGCGATACCGCAGGAGCACCGGCTGGTGCCGAACATCGCGTTGTACGAAGGCGGGAATTCCGTGTTAATCCGTATGACCTGCTCGGCGAACTCTTCGGAGCTCTTCGGTACCGGACTAAGCGAATCGGCCTTTGCCTGCGTATCGATATGCGCGCCTGGCGGAACAAACCGGTTAGCCGGGATCCTTACCCCGTTTGTCACAATCGCGTCCATCGAGACATAAGAGCCGCGTCCCACCTCCGCATTAAAGACAATCGCCTTGAAGCTTACGAACACATCATCCTCGATCAGGCAAGGACCGTGGATAATAGCCCCGTGCGCAACGGAGACTCTTTTGCCAATAAAGACGGAGTAGCTTTTACCGCATGCTTCAACGCTTTGATTAGCCAATCCGTGCAAAATAACGCCGTCCTGAATATTCGAATTCGAGCCGATGAGAAACGGGGTTCCTTCGTCGGCCCGAAGGGCGGCACTGGGGGCAACATACACATTGTCGCAGATGCGTACATCGCCAATCACGCTCGTAAACGGACTTACGTAAGCGGTAGGACGGATATAGGGAAACCGCTCTAAGGGATTAACGGACGTAACGGGATTAGGGCTGATAAACCGCGCGAATAGATTAACAGGGCCTATTGGAAGATGGGAACCCATGTCATAGTCTCCTTGTGACCGAATAGGGAAAGCTCTTCTATTAAGCTATTCCGCCAATAGGCAATTGTCACAGGGAATTATCTCTTAAAGCGAGAGATTGCCGCTGACCAGAAGGCCGAAGCAAGCCGCATTCACCAGAAACGTAATGCCTGCGCCGATCAGCAGGCCCTGAACGATGCCGGTTTTTTTATTAAACACCAATATAGCCGGAAGCAGATAGACAAGCTGAGCAATGCTGATAAAGAAGAAGCCGATCGGGAAAAGAAACAGCAGGCAATGCAGCACGGCCAAAATTCCGATACCCAGAAATACGTGCTTCACATGGTGAGGCGATTTTTCGTAAGGCGATTTGTTTGGGCTTCCCGGTAGCCGGTTATCTCCGTTATCCCCGTTATTGACTCCAGTCATAGACCTTCCCTCCCGGACGCATATCGAATTCCTCTCTCAGCTCGGCTAGCTTCTTCTCCTGCTCTTCCGTGCGATAGAACATATTGTAGGTGTCAAACGGAATGATTCTGCCGTCCGGATGCGCGATATGCACGCAGGATTTCTTGACCGAACGCACATCGAAGTTGTACGGATCCAGAAACTGCATGATGATGACGCGGAACACATTGTCGTAGCTGATATGCTCGGGCACGGAAACGAGCGGCAGGCAGCACAGCAGGCTCTTCAGCGATAAAGCCGAGGAAGCAGGCGAATGGGCCGTCGAGAACAGCTCGAAGATTCGCGACTTCAGCGTTTCGTCCTGCTCGAACACGATGGTATTGCGGCCGCCGTCCAGCAGAATTTGAGGATCGATTAACCCGGTTAACGGTATTACCCCTTCTCCAAGCTTTAACGCATAGCCCATCGCAAGGCAATCCGGGTGGCAAGGCACCGGAATGACATCCTCCGCACGGAAAATGCCCGATTGATCAATAATGCCCTGCCGTACCTCGCTAAGCGTAAGGCGGTCCTTGGCAGGGTCGAACTCTTCCAGTCTTCCTGCTGCCTGGATCGGCTGGAACGTTACGCCGCGCACGGCGCGCTGCTTCAGGCCGAACTGGATAATATCTCCTATCTCGTGATCGTTCAGGCCTTTCTTGAGCGTAACAACCAGCGTTGTCGAAATGTTGAACTCGTTTAAATGCTCCAGCGCTCTGCGCCGCACATCGCGAAGGTCCACGCCGCGCAGCTCCCGGAGCGTCTCTTCCTCGAAGCTGTCGAACTGCAGATAGATTTCGAAGCCCGGCATATATTGGGCCAGCCGTTCGGCGAACTTCCTGTCCTGGGCGATCCGCAGACCGTTGGTGTTCACCATGACATGCTTGATGGGCTTGCTCTTCACCAGATCCAATATTTCGAAAAACTGCGGGTGAATCGTAGGCTCGCCGCCGCTGATCTGCACGATATCCGGCTCGCCTTCGTTGCGGACGATCGCATCCAGCATGAACTCGATCTGTTCAAGCGAACGATAGGAGCCCGCATGCGGGGAGGACTCCGCGTAGCAGATCGGGCACTGCAGGTTGCAGCGCTCGGTAATCTCGAGCAGCGTCAGGCAGCTGTGCTGCTCATGATCGGGGCATAGCCCGCAGTCGTAGGGACAGCCGTAGCGGATCGGAGTGTTCCATACCTCCGGCATTTCCGCGGGCTTCAGAAACTCCCGGCACTTTTTGTAATACTCGGCATCGCTTGCGATTAGCACCTTTTCGCGGCCGTGCTGTCCGCAATATTTCAGAAGGAATACCTGATTGTCCTCAATAATCACTTTCGCTTCAACCTTGCGCAGGCATTTGGAGCATACGCTGTTAGTCAGCTCGTAGAAAATATAAGGTCTGTTTTTGGTTGTCATCGTTACAATTCCTTTCTATGCGAGCGTTGCGGCCGTACAAGCCACTTGGATAAGAGAACGGCGTAATAGATGAGTCCGGCGATACAGGCAAGCTGAATATTGTTTAGCCCAAGATAGAAATGAGGGGTTGGCTTAATAAAATCGATAACGAAGCGGAACAGCAGATAACCGGTCATAAACAATTGGAAGACGGCTCCGTCGGGCAAGCTGCCCTTTCGTTTCCAGTGAAAGAGGAAGGCGCCAAGCAGCAGGAGGAAAGCAATCTCATACAGCTGCGTCGGATGCCGCAGTACCCCGTCGCCGAAATCGATTCCGGTGATCCAGCTAGTGGCCACGCCGTACGTATGATCGTCAAGACCGGTCAGGAAGCAGCCGATTCGCCCGATGACCATGCCAACGATAAGGGGCAAAGCCATATCATCGCCCGTGGAGCGGGAATAGCCGATCCGCTTCTTCGTCCATTCGACGCCGATAAGGCCGCCGAGCAGCCCTCCAACGATCGTTTTGCCTTCCATGAGATAGGTGTAGCTGTTCCAGCTCTCAAGCGTTAAGGAAGGGTCCTCGAACCAATACAGCAGCTTAGAGCCGACCGCCGCACCCATGATGGCGCCAACGATGACCCACATGCCTTGCACGATTGGAATTTTGTCCTTGCTTCTAGTGTAGAGATAGACGCGAAATCCGATAAAATACGCTAGTGTTTCAAATACCGCATGGGGATGCAGTTTTACAAAACCAAGATCAATCCAGACAGGGAAAGTCATGATGCGCTCCAATCTATCGTATTGGCTTATTTTGTATAGATTCGCTTATCAATACAAAAATCCCTTTCTATTTCCATAAGCTTTCCTCGGCTTGGAATGAGACCGCAACATTACAAAATAGCTCCTATGGTACAAATAAGGATGTAAAAAACGGGAGGAGCTGAAGCAGAGCATGAGCAGATTAAGCGGAAAAATTGCGCTGGTAACCGGTGCAAGCAAAGGGATTGGCCGCGCTATTGCGCTGAGACTTGCAGAGGAGGGGGCGATAGTAGCCGTTCATTACGGTTCTAATCATGATGCGGCGGCGGACGTCGTACGGCAAATCGGGCAAATGGGTGGAGAAGCCTTTGCGATAGGGCAGGAGCTTGGTACGCTTGCCAGCGCTGTTAAGCTTTTTGAAGGATTGGATCTGGCCTTGGAGCAGCGTACGGGAGAGAAGTACATTGATATTCTCGTTAATAATGCAGGCGTGGGACTTGTGACCGCTATCGAGGAAACAACGGAAGCCGCCTTCGACCATGTGATGAATACCAATGTAAAGGGCCCGTTTTTCCTTGTTCAGCAAGCGTTGTCCCGAATAAGAGACGGCGGGAGAATGATTAACTTATCCTCTGCCGTAACGAGAATTTCCTTGCCGGGGGTGGCGGCGTACAGCATGAGCAAAGGGGCTGTCAATACGCTTACGTTATCATTATCCACCCAGCTTGCTCCCCGCGGGATAACCGTTAATGCCCTGCAGCCCGGATTTGTCGCCACGGACATGAACAAAGCTATGCTGCAGGATGAATCGGGCTATCAATTCGGTGCCGGGTATTCAAGCTTCGGCAGGTGGGGAGAGCCTTCGGATATCGCGGATGTTGCGGCGTTTCTCGCTTCTTCCGACAGCCGCTGGATTACGGGGCAGTGCATAGATGTAAGCGGCGGATCGCATTTATAAGAATGAGAAAAAGGCCGGGAATCCCTCGTTGGAAGAGAAGCCCGGCCTTGCATCGTATTATTCGCCAAGCACGGGAAGCAGAACGTGGCTTGGATATTGCCCGGAGTGATAGATGGTCTGCGTAGCCGGAATCGGCTCTGGATCGTCATACGGGTTCAGACCCGTATTGGAGTTCGGGAACGCAACAAACTTGCTGGACGACGTAATCGAGAAGCGGATGCGGTGCCCGGCAGGGAACTGATGCGCGATATTAGGCAAGAAAATATCGAACCTCTCCACCTTGCCGGGGATCAGCAGCTCCGGCTTGTCATAACCGTGACGGTATTTGGCGCGGACGATGTAGCTGGAGAGCAGAATGGAGTTGCCGGCTTCATCCACGTCGCTAAGCGCGACAACCCAGTCGGTATCTACCGCCGAGCTTGCCGCATAGAGAACGGCGGACAATTCGCCGGCAATCTTAAGCGGCTGCTCCAGCTTGTCGCCGGTATAGCAGAGCACGTCCTGGCGCAGCTCGATCGTACGCCGGTTTTCCGGGATTCGCTCCCCGGAATCCACGACCGGGTCCCCCGGGTTATAGACATAAACATCCGGCGTGCTGTCCTGCGGCTGCCGCAGCGTCAGCTTGCCGTCGCCAAAGGCCGAGTTCGCCCGTCCGCCGCCTCCGAGATAGAATGGCGTAACGGACGCTTCGACCGGCGTCCAATCCGTGGATGTCCGCCATTTGTTCTCGCCAACCACGTAGTAGCGGGCACGGGGCTCCTCGTTAATGCCGTTTGCCGCACCCTTCAGGAAATGATCGAACCAGCGGAGGACGTTAACGTCATAGTCGTAGACGACGGCATCCTCGCCAAAGGCGGTACCTTCCAGATCGCGGGCGCGGTTTGGACCATGCTCCCAAGGGCCAAGCCAGATTTTCCGGTTCGGAACGTCATGCTCGGTGAGAAGGCGCCAGGTTTCCGATACGCCGGGACTGTCGCCGTCATACCAGCCGGAGATGACGAACATCGGAGCCTTAATCTGATCCGCACGCTCCGAATGGGTGCAGTTCTTCCAATATTCGTCGTACTCGGGATGCTGGCTCCAGAAGTCCCAAGGACCGGAATCCCTGCCGATCATCTGCTGCGGAATCTCTCGAATCGGCCGCGCTTCAACGGCCTTGGCCGGATCAACGGTAATGCCGCCAAAGATTTCGAAGTCTGTCCGGGTGCCAACCGATTGGGCAAGCGTCCAGGACAGCAGCGGCCAGGAGCACACGGTGCCGCCGCGGCGGACCGTATCGACAAACGGAGATCCGACATTAACTTCGTTCACGACCGCCTTCAGGTTCGGATGTCCGCTGGTGGATGCCGCCATGACGACGTAACCGAGGTAGGAGGCACCCCACATGCCGACATCGCCGTTCGACCATTCTTGGGAAATAATCCAGTCGATCGTATCGCTGCCGTCTTCGCGTTCGTAATAGAACGGGACAAGCTCGCCTTCGGAATCGGCGCGTCCCCGGACATCCTGGTTCACAACCGCATACCCCTTGTTCGCCCAGCGCAGGAAATGCTCCTTCTTGCCGGCCCGGTCATAGCAGGTACGGACGAGAATCGTCGGCAGCTTTGCACCCGGCTGAATGCCTTCCGGCAGATAGACGTCGGTTGCGAGCTTCAGACCGTCACGCATCGGAACAAGGAACGTGCCGAGATCATTTACGCCGTATTCGGGCTTGGACAGCCCGGGATCGTCGTATACGACAAGCGGAGTGAGCTTCTCCAGTCCTTCCCGCACGATAATCTCCATGCCGTAGCGGTTCGGGCAGAGGAAGGCGATAACGGCGCCTTCCAGCGTTACGATATCTACGGCAGTGTCATTGCGTTTGGCCCATACCTGCGAAGTGCGTCCCTGCTCATCGGTATAAGTTAGGTGGCGGTGATAGGTTTCGCCATTCGCGGTCACAACACGCTCCCCGGACCATTCGGTCTGACTGTAGACCGGGAGATTCTCGCGAAGTTGCTGAAGCGGGAGAATATATTTCGCTTGCGGGTCCAGCACATGCTCCCGCATCTGCGTGCGCCGTCTGCGGTCTACTCGGGCATGCATGACCTTATCCTCTGTAAAACGAATCTTGCCCTCGTAAACACCTGCGCAATAAAAGTTGTAAATCGTCATTTGCAGCTCCTCCTATCCCCATACCTGTTCGAAAATACGCAGCCAGTTGCCGCCAATGATCTTGCTGACCTCTTCATCGGAATAACCTCTTGCCACTAGTCCCCGAGTAAAGTTGATGAACAAGCCGTATTGCTCGAGTCCGGCGACAAGCTCGGTTGACGGTCCGTCTCCTTTGGCAAAGCCAAGCTTAGGGGCGATATGCTCCTTGAAATAGACGAGGGACCAGTCGAGATCGCTCATCGGCCAATCGGTACCGATGCCGACATGGTCAACGCCAACAAGGCGAACGATATAGTCGATGTGATCGAGCACATGGTCGATTGTTGTAGCCTGCGGATCGCCATGAACGAACCATGGCATGGCAAATACGCCGATTACGCCGCCCGTAGCGGCAATCGCGCGAAGCTCTTCATCGCTTTTGCAGCGGCGGTGAGGATAGATCGCTTCTACGCCCGTATGGGAAGCGATAACCGGCTGGGTGGAGAGTCGGCAGGCATCCAGCGTTGTTTGCTCGCCGCAATGGCTGGTGTCGACAACGATGCCAAGCTCATTCATGCGGCTTATAAACGTCACGCCGAAATTGGAGACGCCGCCGTTAGCCAGCTCCATACACCCGGATGCGATGGAATTCTGATTATTATAGGTTAATTGAAGCACCCGAAGGCCAAAGCCGTGAAGAGCCTCAAGCAGATCGAGGTTCTTGCCGAGACCGCCCGGATCCTGCGAAGTGACGATACCGGCTTTAAGCCCTTTGCGTTTGGCCTCGCGGATATCGTCTGCCGACAGGGCCTTCACAAGCCAGCCGAAACGGTCGAACTGCTCCTGCATTTCGCCCATGCTGGTTATGATGGCCTCCGGGCTGGACAAATCCACTTCCCGGTTGCCGGCTGTGATCCCGGAGCGGTACCATTCCTCTTTGAAGGCAGGCAGCTCGCCGCTAACGGACATTTGCCGCAGACGTTTGGCAGGGAGGGCACTGTACGCCATCGGGTTATCCTTCAGTGCTTCGCATTCTTCTTTGATTTGCGCCGATACTTCGGCAGGAACAACGCGGGGGGACAGAGGCCCCTGGAACAGCAGGTCGATTACGATGCTGCGTTCATGGATATCCAGTGCCCGCTTTTCTTGCTCCGGCGTGAGGTGAAAGTCGTACAACCCTTGATGATTCTTCATGATGACACGCTCCTAGATTGCGATAGTAATGCCTTTGCCTTGAAGCTTGGCTTGCTTATGAAGATAAGCCGCCACAGCTAAATCCTCAACGGCTAGACCAAGCGATTTGAAGAGAGTGACGTCCTTGTCCGAGGCTCTGCCCGGAGCGCGGCCAAGAAGGACCTCGCCGATCTCGCCGATAATATGATCGCTGCCGATCGCCCCCTCCTGAAGAGGGATCAGGTAGTCCCCGGCTTCGTTTACGGCCGATTCATACCGGTCGACGTACAGCTTCGCTTGCCGGACAATGCTTGTTGCCAGCTCCCGGTCGGGAGCGCGGCAGGCGCCAACGGCGTTAATATGCGCGCCTTCGGGAATCCACTCTCCCTGCAGAACGGGAGTTGTTGAGGAGGTCAGGGTGCAGATGATATCGGCCTCCGCAACAGCCAGCCGCGCGGTAGCCGAGATTTCGATCGTCAGCTCCGCATATTTGGCGTCCATCTCATTTTTAAATTTGGTCGCGTGCTCCAGGTTAGGACTCCATATACGGACAAGCTCGATCGGGCGTACGAGAAGCAACGCCTCGAGATGAGTCCGGGCCTGCTCGCCTGTCCCGATTAACGCAAGAACCCGCGAGTCTTCTCTTGCGAGCAGCTTGGTTGCGGCCGCGCTGACGGCAGCGGTACGTATAGCTGTTACGTTACGGCCGTCAACAATGGCGTTCATTGCGCCATTTTCCGCGTCAAACAGGGCAATAACGCCCTGATGGGAGGGAAGGCCGCGGTTATGGTTGTGAGGGAAGACGCTGATCAGCTTCGCTCCAACGGTCTCCTGCGAGGCGAGATACGCCGGCATTAGTCCCATCAAGCCGCCCTGGCGGACGGGAACAACGGACCGGAGCTGCTGCTCGGCTTGTCCGGCGGACAAATCGGACAGGACGTTTTCCATAAGCGGAATGCAGGCTTCCATCGTTAATAATTCGGATACAACGTTACGGTCAATGACTAACATGATGCGCTCACCTGCTTGCTGTCGAATGTAGATCTATTTTATTTTACCTCAAAAATATTAGGGAGTGTAAGCGTTGCTTGGAGCAGCGAAAAAAGAGCCCGCCGGTTATCCGGCAAGCTCTTCCAAGAGGGGCTAATTCTAGCCGAACTGGCTTCGGTAGATGTTGTTTCGGCCGTTTCTTTTGGCCGTGTAGAGGGCCTGGTCGCATTTCGTATACATCGATTCCATATGGGTGTGCTGATCCGGAACGACGGTGAGCACTCCCATGCTTATGGTATAAGAGACAGGCAGGGTGGTCGGTGCGGATTGCAGCATAATCTTTATCCGTTCGGCCAGCGCGCTTGATTCCTGCTCGCCTTTGCCGGGAAGCAGAATGCCGAATTCGTCTCCGCCGTAACGCACGAACAAGTCGTCCTTGTCCAAGTAATGCCGGATTCGCTTCGTTACGTCCTGCAGCACGAGATCGCCGATATGATGGCCGTATTTATCGTTAATGTCCTTAAAGCTGTCGATATCAAACAACAGGTACGAGACCGCTTCGCCCTTCTTGGCATAATGATTCAAGTAGCGTTTGGCGCTTGTCATAAACGTTCTTCGATTAAGCGCGCCGGTCAGATCGTCGTAGCTTGCGTAATGAAGCAGCTCTTGGTTGGTCTTTTCCTTCCACAGCAGCATAAAGCCCATTATCCCCAGGATCGTAAGAATATAGATCGTCACCAGATAGAGCAATTGGTAGATCCCCGGCGTGTAAAAGCTTGCGGGAATATCCGTAAAGAGAGCGGTTGTTCCACGGACCAGATTGGCCGCAATCACGAACAGATAAATATAGCCTATGACTTTCATTAGCGGGGATGGTCCTTTGATCAGCCTGTACATAGGGGCAAGTATGATGGCGAGAGCGGCAGAGCAATAGGCGATCCGGGCCTCTTCCTCGTTATGGATAAGCATGATGAGGTGGAACCCCGCAATGCTGAGAGGGATAGCCAGCTTGTACATGATTTTATAGCGTGTCCGCCATTCATTCCTTAATCGCAACATGGAGATGGTCTCAAGGGAGGCTCCGACAAACATGAGGGAATTGGCAACGGAGATGGTCAGAAAGTCCGGGATATCCCCGCGCAGGACAACAAGAAACCAGGAGCAGGACTGAAGGCATTTGGCCAGGAAAAAGATTCTGACCGGCAAGGCTTTGATTACATCCCGCCAATAAGCGCTTATAAGTATGAATGTAAATAAATAGGCAATTCCAAGAAAAATAAGGATTGTTGTCGAATCCAACAGTATGTTAATGGTGGTCACCAGCCTGACGATAAAAATATCCGTTACTGCCGATTATATCAGGATGCAGGAAACGGTTGGAAGACGTTATTCGTAAAATTAATCCGGAATCTTATTTCAGCTACGTTTAAGGAATAGGAGATACACTGTCAATTATAGGACATTTGATGGGTGTAGAGGAGGCAATATTATGGCGAATTCCAAATGGGTGAAATGGGTTGTCGGGCTTTCCAGCGTAGCGTTATTCACGGGAATGGTCGGCGTTATTAATCATTCATCGGCAAATCCAGCAACAGCTCCGGTCAGCAGCGACGTTTTAAATAGCAGTCCATCAGATGGAGGAATCCAGGGCAATGACGGCACAGGCTCCTACGAGCAAAGGCCGTTTGGCCGCGGGCGCGGCATGGGACAGGATTTTGGCTCGGGAACGGACTCCGGAACAAGTTCCGGCGACGAAGGCATGCGGACGCATGCTTCATAGCAGGGAGGAATCATAGATGACTTTGCATAGATTCCGGGCGATGAATTCGCAGTTTTTCACAAAAGGACTGCATGACGGCGCGCAGGCGATGGCGGAAAGCTGGATCACTGTCGTAGAGGAGAAGCTGAGCCGGTTCAATCCGCGCAGTGAGCTGTCCCAAATGAACCAATCTGCCGGACAACCTTTTTCCGCCTCCACGCTGCTCTATGAAGTAATGGCTGAGGCCAACCGTTACTATGAAGCAACCGACGGTCTGTTTAATCCCTATATGGGACAACTCATTCACGAGCTTGGGTACTCCGGGACGTTTGAATCCTTGGCGGGGAGGTCGGCGCATGTGGAGCCGGTGCTTACGGCTAAGCCGTTTGACTGCGAGCAGCCCTTGATTCTGGACTCCGGTACAAGAGCGTTAACGCTGGATTTGAAGCTTGCTGTCGACCTTGGCGGATTCGCAAAAGGATGGAGCGCCCACCAGCTTTCCCTTATGATTCAGCATGCGGGCGTACGTTCCGGTGCAATTGGAGCGGGAGGCGATATTACGCTGTGGGGTGTGCCGGACGAGGGATGGTCGGTTTGTATCGGTGATCCTTGGGAAGCAAGCAGGGATCTGATGACGCTTCAGGTAAGATACCCGGCAGGGATCGCTACCAGTAATACGGTCAGACGGCAATGGAAGGACAGCGCCGGTCAAAGTCGCCATCATATTATTCATCCGCGCACGGGTGCGCCAGTCGATTCGGATCTGGCTCAGGTGACCCTGTTTGCTCCGAATCTGATGGATGCCGAAGTGTACGCGAAATGCGTCCTTCTTCTCGGCCGGGAGCAGGGTTTCGAATGGCTTGCGGGTAACCATCCGGCTTGTGCGGCCGTAGGCGTGCTGCATGACGGATCGATCCGGACGGTTGGCGCTATCGGTCAGTATGTAGGGGAAAGGGGATTATACGCATGAACCAGCTGTTGGATGCTTTAAGTGTATGGACCACAACCCGCGCGTCGGGCATTACGTCGTATTTGTTCCTGTTTCTGTCCACGATTGCCGGTATTTCAATGGGGTCGCGACTAATCAAAAATAAAGCCAAGCTGATGGTGTTGACCATTCATCAGTCCGCTGGCTGGTTCGGCTTTTTGTTCGGCATGATGCATGGAGCCGTACTGCTGTTCGACCAATACGTGGGCTATTCCTTAAGCGGATTGCTGATCCCGTTCACGGCAGAATCGCATCCCGTTCTAACGGGCATGGGGACACTCTCGTTTTATATGTGCTTTATTGTTATTCTGTCCTCGGACATGATGAAAAAGCTTGGCAAGAAAGCGTGGAAGATGACGCATATGCTGGCATTTCCCGGCTACTTTCTGGCCCTCCTGCACGGTCTTCTGATCGGCTCCGATTCAAGCTATCCTTGGGCGCAGGCGATGTACGGGGCGACAGGCGCTATTGTAGTGGCGCTTACGGTCTACAGGGTATGGACGGTGAAAAAGGATAAACGAGATGCTCCGAAGAGCGGGCGGGTAACCTATCCGCATGCGAATCCAATCATTATTGAGCCCGGCGATTATAAAGTACGATAAGGCCCTTCAGAGGGTCTTTTTTTATTTTAAAGAATATGTTGATGATACAGGCTATTGAAGGAGACAACTTTCGCACCTCCCGCATAAAATGTAAGCGTATCACATTCCTCGAATTCGGAGGTGATGAAAAGTGCTAGGATCGCTTACACTTTGGATGGAAGTTGCTTTGTGGGTCGTGCTGGGCTCGATGGGTGCAAACTTGTTGGTTGACTTGTTCAAAATGGTAACAGGCGGCAAATTCTCGATGGACTTCGTATTGGGCTACCTGAAAGACCTGTTGTACTACGTGATGCCGCTGCTTCTTCTTGCGGGACTTTCCTTAATGGACGTAACAGGCTGGGTCGTTCTGGTTGGTTATTACTTGGGCGCGCTCGCAGTGCTCCTGAAGTATCTCATGGACTTGAAAGGAAAATTATAATCCATGTTGGATGCAGCAGTCGGCAAGCAGTTAAACAAGGGCTGAGCATCTTCGGATAGGATAGGCCGGGGCTTCTTACGGGAGAGCTCCGGCCTTTAGTTTGTATGAAATGGGTGGCAGAAGCCGCCGTGAAACTAATCGTACCCCTTGAGCACTCTTGTACACCCTTGTGCCATCTGCATCACGGCTAACGAAACTAGGTAACGCTATTCGGTTGATCTGGCGGGATTTTTGATTCTAACGAAACTAGGTGACGCTATTCCATGCTTCAACTTTGCTTTTTACCGCCAAAGTGTCCAATAACGTTACTATGTTTCGTTAGATTCGAGAATCGGCCGGTTTTCATGAAATAAGGCTATGAATTTTGTTAGAGGTAAGATTCTCTCAAGGCAATAGAGCCAGGAAGGACTTCGTCGCCGAGGACATAGGTATGCCTCGCAGCGTAGCAATGCCGATAGGGCGGCCGGGAAAAGTCTCAGTTAGAGGGATTTCAACCAGCTCTCCACGCTGTAACTCTTCCGCGACGTAGTTGCGAATAACAAAGGCCAGGCCAAAGCCGCTTTTGGCGAATTGGACGAGCAGGTCCACGCTGCCGAGTTCGAATTCAGGGGTAAACGTGCTTCCGTGAGACGCCGCGTAATCATCCAGGTAACGTCTCGTGCTGCTTCCTTTTTCGAGTAGCAGCAGCGGATAGGCATTCAATTGCTCCAAAGTAAGCGGCGGACCGCCGGAGAGCGATTGATAACCTTTGCCCCCGACAAAACAGTCCTGAAGCAGCGTGCTTTCGCTTATAGCAACTTGCTTGTCGGATACGGGCAAGCTGACAATGCCGAAGTCGATCTTGCCTTCTTTAAGAAGTGCAAGCGTCTCGGGGGTTGTCCGGTTGGTAACCCTGACGCGGACGCCGGGATGCTGCTCATGGAACTGCTCCAGATAAGGCAGCAAATAATGCTTGCACAACGTATCGCTCGCCCCTATCGCTATTTCCCCGGTATGGAGATTATTCATCTCGGCTATCGCTTTTTCTCCAATCTGAACGGATTGGAAGGCTTGCTCGATGTATTGCAGTAGCACGGTTCCTTCTTTGGTTAAAGTGACTCCCCTAGGCGTCCGGAAGAAAAGCTGCCCTCCAAGCGTGCTCTCCAGCTGCTTGACCGTATGACTTACGGCAGGCTGGGTAATATGAAGCTGCTCGGCGGCTTTCGATAAGCTTCCGGTCTTGGCAATCCAATAAAAAACGCGGTACCACTCCAAATTCACTTCCATAGGTATTCCTCACATTTATATCAGATATTAGTTATATGAATTATTCTAATACACTTCTCGGGCTTTATCATTAGTAAGTAAGCAATTGATGAAGCGGAGGTTATGAGAATGACAGTAACGGCGATCGTAGGCGCAAATTGGGGCGACGAAGGAAAAGGGAAGATGACCGATGTATGGGCGGCGCAATCCTCTTACGTTGTCCGGTTCCAAGGCGGAAGCAACGCGGGACATACGATTATTAACGATTTCGGGAAGTTTGCCCTGCATATGCTTCCCTCGGGTGTTTTTAACCCAAACGTTACGAATGTTATTGGTCCCGGCACAGCGCTGGATATTGGAGTTTTGTTGGATGAGCTGAAGGCCTTGTCGGCGCGAGGGGTACCAACTCCTAAAATAATCATTTCGGATAGAGCTCAGATTGTATTGCCTGTGCACCGGTTATTCGATGAGCTGGAAGAGGAGAGGCTGGGAAACAACAGCTTTGGGTCCACGAGACGCGGTATTGCTCCTTTTTATGCGGATAAATATACCAAGCTTGGAATACAGGCAGCCGATTTACTAGAACCTGCCCGTTTGCTTAAGCGTGTAGAGCGTTTGCTTGAAGCTAAAAACGTACTCCTGCAGCATCTTTACGGACAGCCTCCGATGCAGGCGGAAGACTTGATGCCGGAGCTGCTTGAGCAAGCGAAGCTGTTGGCACCGTATATAGGCGACACAACCTCGTTGCTCCAGAAGGCCTATATCCATGGAGAACCTATTTTGCTGGAGGGACAATTAGGGGCGCTTCGGGATCCCGATCATGGGATCTATCCTTATACCACCTCGTCCTCAACGCTCGCGGGCTTTGCGTCGGTTGGGGCAGGGCTTCCTCCGTATGCCATCCAGCAGGTCGTTGCCGTGACCAAAGCCTATTCCAGCTGTGTTGGCGCAGGACCGTTTGTATCCGAGCTTCAAGGAGCACAGGCGGAGGAGCTTAGGAAGCGGGGCGGAGATGCCGGCGAATACGGCGTAACGACCGGCCGGCCTAGACGCGTCGGTTGGTTTGACGCCGTTGCAACGCGATACGGCTGCCGTCTGCAGGGAGCAACATCGGTCGTGTTGACGAACCTGGATGTCTTAGGCTATTTAGACGAGATTCCGGTTTGCGTCGGCTATGAAACGGCGGACGGGGTTATCGATGACTTCCCTATTACCTCCAAGCTTGAAGGCGCAAAGCCCGTTTACAAATCAATGCCCGGTTGGAAAAGCACGATCTCCGAGATTAGACAATTTGATGATTTGCCTCTTGCGGCCAAACAATACGTAGAGTTTGTCGAGTCCGAGATTGGCGTTCCGATCGCGACGATTTCCGTTGGACCTAAACGTGATCAGGTGATTACGAGATAAGTTAAGTGTAAGTGAAAGGTCAATTCTCCGGGGCAGCCGGAATAGGATGGGATTAGGGCTTTTTAAAGGTGGAAGTACGGAGGTGGGCTCATGGGGAGCAAAGCTGTTTTGGAAGAGCTGCTGTTATCCTGGCCGGGCGTAACCACGGGGCCTCACCGGTTCGGCGGAATCGAATTTGCGGTGAACGGCAAGGAGATCGGACATCTTCATGGCGGTCGGCTGGTAGATCTATTATTGCCAAAGGCTAAGCGGGATGAAGCCGTAACGACCGGCAAAGCCAAGTCACACCATATTCTGCCGGAGTCCGGCTGGGTTTCCGTTTATTTGAACACGGAAGACGATCTTGCCCATGCCATTGAACTGCTGCGTTTTAACTATGAACGGTTTGCCCAAGTTCCCTAACGGATTGGGCGCATATTCCATTCCTCCTTCGCTCATACTGTAATGAGTTTGAAGCAGAGGAGGATCTTGAAGTGGACATTAACCGCGCCAAAGAAATTGCCGCTTCTCCGGTGATGGAGGACGTGAAGTATAACGAAATGCAGGTGTACATTCAGCACGTGGATGATGCGAGGGGGACGGCGCGCATCTACCCGTTATCCAATCCGGAGCAGGAGCTTGATGTGCCGGTACGCAGCTTGGTTGAGCAATCATCCACGATGGCAATGGAAGTTGAACAAGTCGCTTGCCGGGTATCCGATGGCGAAACGGAACAATAGGAATTTGTAAAACAAAGCATGGCGGGTTACCGCTGTGCTTTGTTTTTTGTATAATGAATCTTTCAGCAGTTAGTCAGCCGGTAGGAGAGAAGAACGTTAATGAAACAACAAGCTCAATTGAAATCCAGTTTACTATTAATACTCGCTGCCTTTATATGGGGATTCGCTTTTGTCGCCCAGCGTCAGGGGATGGAGCATACAGGGCCGTTTACCTTTAACGCGGTCCGATTTGTATTGGGCGCTATATCGTTATTGCCGCTTATTTGGATCATGGATCGCAAATCCGGCCAGACCAAGGCGCAGCTTCGCGGTTCCTTTAGAAGCGCCTCTAAGTACGGAGTGTGCACGGGACTTATTTTGTTCGTTGGGGCTTCCTTGCAGCAAATTGGACTGATGTATACAACCGCGGGAAAAGCAGCCTTTGTTACGGGACTGTATATTGTTATCGTACCGTTCTTCGGGTTGTTTCTGAAGCAACGGTTTGGCGTGAACAGCGGCATAGGTGCCGTTCTGGCGGTTATCGGCCTGTATTTATTATGCATGACTAATGATCTGACGTTGGGAAAAGGGGACTTGTACGAGCTTGTCGGGGCATTGTTCTGGTCTGTTCATATCCTGATGATCGACCGGTTCTCCCGCAAGACGGACGGACTAAAGCTGTCGCTTGCGCAAATTTTGACCTGCTCGGTGCTGAGCTTTATAGCAGCCTTCTCTACGGAAAAGGTGGAGCTGTCCGGTCTGTCCGACGCTATGATTCCGTTGTTATACGGCGGGATTTGTTCCGTGGGTATTGCGTATACGCTGCAAATTGTTGGCCAGAAAAACGCGCATCCTGCGCAGGCGGCCATTATTTTGAGCCTGGAGACTGTGTTTGCCGCCATCGGAGGATACCTGCTGCTGGACGAGGTGCTTGGCGTCCGCGCGGGAATCGGCTGCATGTTTATGCTGGTCGGCATGATTGTGCCGCAGCTTCCGCCGCTCTGGCGGGTTAACCGTAAAAATCGTTCACTTCTTGAATAAACAGGGCAAACAGGGGATGCGAAGAGCTGTCCTCAGGCTTAGCGAACGCTTCGGCCAAGCTTTTGTAATACCAGGCTTGCTCCTTTTCGCCTCGTTTGAACCGTGACCAGAAAGAAGGACCGGATGTTTCAAACTCCCGTTTCATGCTTCGAAGGTTATGCAGTTTGTCGGCGCAGGCTACCAAGCGGATTTCCAGCGAAGAAGAGGGGAGACTCTCGATCGTATGGGTTTTCCGTTCTTCCCAGCTTAAGGATTTATCCGGCTCGGAGCAGCCCTTCACAATAAACGTAATCTCAGGACCAAACCGGTCGGTTAGCTGCTGCTCGGTCGTATCCGTATCTTCAAGCACATCATGGAGAAGGGCTGCAATAATCACTTCTTCGCTGTAGTTGTACGAGGATAGAAGCATCGCCACTCCGAAAGGATGGGATATGTAAGGTATGCCGGTTCCTTTGCGGTATTGGGCTTGATGGGCGGTTGCTGCAAACTCGATCGCGACATCCATTACGTTCATTTGATCAGCTCCTTTAACGTTATTGACTATATTATACGGAGAAGGAGCAAGTATTACGAGTAAAGCCGGCTTATTATGTTGCTCCAGGCATACAGGCAGTTTAACGATATGCGGCATCGTTAAGGCTTTTTCCGGATCGCCCGCGGCGAGCAGCAGAACGGAAAGGCCCGCCCAGTCATCGAGGACTGGGCGGGCCTTCGTTGTTTATTACCAGTTATTCCCGGACACGCGGGTAACGGTGAAGTTCGGGCTTTGCGCTTCGCCGTAAATGGCGGAGATGCCCGGGTTGTTGACCTTCACGTTGGTAAAGCTTGCTCCGCCGTAAGCAGGGCCTTGGCCTTGCTCGGCGCGTAAGACAAGCTTGATGCCGTAACGGGAAGGATTGTTGATGTTGACGTTCTCGACGCGGATATTTTGCATCACCATATTGTTTGGCGTCATGGACTGGAACATAAGACCGAAGTAGACCGGATTATTGATGTCTACGTTTTTGATCAGGATGTTCTTGATTGCCCGGTCCCCGCCGTAGATCCAGATTGCGCCAAAGTTCTGGTAATCGTTAATCTTATCGTCGGCGCCAACGCTGGTCCAGAAGTCGCCGCCCGTGCGGTCCAGCGTTGCTCCGTCAATGACGGTATCCTGGTCGCCGAAGCCAAGCGTGTTGTAGCCGAAGCTGTAGCTGCTGATCGTGATGCCCGGATACGTCAATGTATCCGCGCCGTACAGGTTCTGGAACAGGTTATCCGAACCGCCGTATACGGCAAAAGCAGCCGCGCGGCGCACGTTAGTCGCCGTCAGGTTCGTATACTTGTTGCCAACGTTGTAAGAGCCGCCGGAATCGGTAGCGCTGAACAGAGCGAAGGAATCGTCGCCTGTACCACGCGCATAATTGTTGTCGATCACGTTGTACGAGGAGCCGTTTGTCATGTTGATCCCGTCTGCAAAGGTATTCTTGATCCGGTTGTTCTTGAACGTGTTGTAGGAGGAGTTAACCCCCCAGTAGAGGCAGACAAAATGCTCGACCCAGATGTTCTGAACCGTTACGTTCTGCATGCCGTTGCCATCGATGAATTTGCCCGGTCCATCCACCCGGTTGATGTAGTTGCCCCATGCCGACAGGTCGCGAATCGTTGATCCGTTAGCCGCCGCGCTGATGTTGAAGCCAACATCCGTATTGGACTGGCTTTGAGGAGCAACCAGCTTCGTGTACCAAGGACCGGCGCCTACGATTTCCGTTGCGCGGCCATAAAGGAAGATTTTGCTGTTGATCGTCCATTCGCCGGCTGGGATGTAGATGCCTTTCTTCGTATTATCCTGTCTGAACTCCGTCAGCGCCTGATCAATCGACTTGGACGCCGATACGGCCACGTATTTGGTTGGATCCGGGTTCGCTTGAGGCGGTGCCACATTCTCGGTTTCGAGCAGATCGACGTAGATCCAGGATACGTCGCCGGCATCCTTCTGGATCTTGATTTTGGTTCCCGCCGGATATACCTGATCCAGCATCAGCTGCGCGTCCTCATAGAGCCAATAAGCCGTTAAGCCTGCGCCGGGCGCATTGTCGTAGCCCAAACGGCCAAGCGTGCTAGGCGTTGCGTACAGGTAAGAGAACTTGGAGGATACGTTGAATTTGCCTTTGCTTACGCCATCCGCATAGATGCTGACCGTTCCGGTCGTATTCTCGGCAACCGCATTGCGGAGAACAAACGCGTTCGCCGGGGAAGTCAGCGTAAATTCCACGTATTCTCCCGCAGCGTCCAGATAGACGGATGAACGGCCGGATGCTTCGCCGGCATAATCGCCAGGTTTGAAGTTAGGAGCCAGCTTTGTGCCGTTAGTCGCATTGGAGGCCGATTCCGCCTCAATGATAGTGAACGGCATGTTTGCTCCGCGGCCCGAGTACAAGCTTACGGTATTGCTGTTATTGGTTTGCTTGGTGCTGACTTCGCTGCCGTCGGCGGCTACCGTCGTGGTTACCGAATAGCTGCCGTTAACCGCAGTCCAAGTGCCCATCGTTACGTTAACGGATTGGCCTGCCGCAAGGGATCCGGTATACGAGCCGTTCCAGGTCTGAACGGTTGCGCCGGATGCGTTCTTCAATGCCACGGAAATCGGATGAGCGCCGGCCGCGGAAGCGATATTCCCTTGGTTTTTCAGGTTAGTCGTAAAAGTAACCGTGTTGCCCGCGCTTGGGTTGCTTGGGTTCCAGGTCGTCGATACGATTAGGTCGGAGCTTTGCACGGCGGCAACGGTGATGCCCGCCGAGTTGCTGTAGCTGTTGTTGTTATTGTTTTGCTCAATAACGGTATTGCTCTCATCGACCTTTGCGCTTACCGGATAATTGCCGGCATTTCTTGCCCCGGCATTAACCGATACCGTAGCTGTCGCATTGGCAGCCAAGGCAGCTACGGGAGCCGTGCCAACAAGCTCGTTGCCAAGGTAGAAGTTCACCGAAGAGGCAGGGGAGCTGGCGTTGCCGATATTTTTTACGGTTGCGTTAAGGGTAATGGCATCCGTCTCCACCGGATTGGCTGGCGTCCAGGTCATGCCCGTAATCGTCAGATCCGGGTTTGGAGCAGGCGTGCCGTATATTTCGAATTCCGCTACCTGACCGCCAGATGCGCCGGAGTTCGCCGTAATATTCAGTTGAACCTTGCTCACGGTAGCGGTAACCGGAATGGTAACCGTGTTGCCGGAAGAAGGGTTAAACGTATAGGACTGTGCGGATACCAGATTGCTGAAGGTTGTTGTGCTTTGGTTGGCTCCCAATACTTGAATCGTTTGGGTACGCGTGCTCCATTCGGTGGCCGGATTCAGCTTCACCACGACCGAAGTAAGGTCATGATTGGCGCCGAGATCAACGGTCAGCTGGCTTGGATTGCCGCTGCCTTCCCAGTAAGTGGACGTGCTGCCGTCATTGCCGTTAGCAGCTACATACGTAAAGGTTGAAGAAGAAGCGGTTATGGTTTTGCCTAATGCTACGTTCCCACTGGCCGGAGGCGTAGGTGTAGGAGTTGGAGTAGGCGTTGGTGTAGGCGTCGCAGTAGGAGTAGGCGTTGGTGTAGGTGTAGGCGTTGGTGTAGGAGTCGGTGTAGGTGTAGGCGTCGGCGTAGGTGTAGGCGTTGGAGTCGGCGTAGGAGTAGGTGTCGGCGTAGGAGTTGGTGTCGCCGAAGCTGCCACGGAAATCTGGTCCAGATTAACATTGCCGGAATCGGTAGAATCGTATTTGTAGGCGATCGTGTTGTTGCCGGCATTAAGAGTCAGAGTCTCGGTCTTGGTACCCCAAGTATCCCAGTTCGCCAGGCTGTTCAGCGTGGTCTGGCGGATCTTGGTGCCATTGCCGTAAATGCTCAATGTGCGAGCGGAGCCTTGGGCGTTAGCGTATTTGAGCGTGACGTCATAACTGCCTGCGGAGGCCACGTTTACCGTGAAGGCTGTTGAGGCTCCTTGTGTCCAGAAGCCGTCAACAAAGCCCGTTCCGGAGTAGCCGGCGTGGTCCGTGTTCACTTTGGCACCGCCGGACAGAGCCGCGCTCTCGGCTTGATAAGTGCCGGATGGCGGAGGAGTTACCGCTGCTCCGTAAATTTCGAATTCGGAGAGTTGGCCTGCCTGCCAACCTGTATTGGCAGTAATGTTCAGGCGGACGTAACGGGTGCTTGCTGCCGAGAAATTGATGGTAACCGAGTTGTTGCTGACGGAAGGATTAAAGACGTAACTTGCGGAGCCAACAATGTCGGTGAACGCCGATCCGTTCGTGCTGCCTTGCACGGACAGCGTCTGGGTGCGCGTGCCCCAGCCGGCAGGAAGCTTCAGAACGACTTGATCAATGCTGGTGCTTGCGCCAAGATCGACTTGGATCCATTGCGGAAAAGCATTGTTCGCGCTCTCCCAATATGTAGCTTGATTCCCGTCAGCTACATTGCCTGCGACATAAACATCCGCGTAGCCGCTTGCCGTTACCGTCTTGCCTATGGCAAGGTTGGAACCGCCCGCCGCCGATGAGGCAGAAGGGTAGAGCGTAAGCTGCGATAACAAAATGGTAAGTGCAAGAGAGAACATCATAAACGGATTGCGGCTTAGCCTTTTACTATTGGCGAACATAAAAAACCTCCTAAATAGAATGATTAATAATTAATGCGCTTACATTTTGGAGCAAAGCTGCATTCAACCACCTCCTAAAAAGATTCATTATCACCGATCATTCTTGCTTCGCAAGCATTCATTCGAATGAACAAAAAACCAATACCTAACGGGTTACGCGGTATTGGCGATTTCGAATCTTTTCGTCATGTGGTTGTAATCGGAAGAGCAGTCGTATGTGCATAGCATAATCCAGTTGCCCGTCAGGCTGAAGATGCATTCCTACGATGAACATGTGCGATCTTATGTATCGGTGGCCGGTCCCGCAACAAAAAAACCGGCACCGCACAGAGCGGTACCGGTTCTATAGATCCTGTTCTTTCAAATAAGAGAGCGCAGAGCGCATCTTCTCGATATATGCGGCTTCTCCGCCGGTACACATGAACCGTACTTGGCCGCTTCCGCGCCCCGTGCCGATTCCGTAGCGGCTCAGCATCGCGGTTAAACGGCGGATCGTTCCCAGATTGCCGTTTACAATCTGAATATGCGGAGGCAGAACATTCCGCAGAATAGACGTGTAGAACGGGAAATGCGTGCAGCCCAGCACCAATATGCCGTATTCGTTCAAGTCGTAAGGCGCCAGCTTGGCGAGAAAATAATCCTTCAGCACATCTTTATCGAATTGCAAAGCTTCGCAATATTGCACAAGTTCGGGCATCGGAAGGGAATCTACGATTCCTTCTTCATCCACGCGGGAGACCAGCGCGTAATATTTCGGCATACGAAGGGTTAGAGGAGTCGCCCAGACAAGAACCTTTTTCCCCGTTGCGCGGTTCATCTCCACGGCAGGCTTCACGGCAGGCTCCATCCCGATAATGGGAAAAGAATACCGCTCCCGCAGCTCGTTGATCGCGATGCTCGTCGCCGTATTGCAGGCTACGACCAGCGCATCGATCCCCTCCGCAACCATCTGCTCAACCGTCTGAAGCACGAAGTCGCGGACCTCTTCTTCCGATTTGGTCCCGTACGGAACATGCTTCGTGTCCGCCATATATATATAATTCTCGGCAGGAAGACGCTTCAGCGCTTCCGCCAGTACCGTTAGTCCTCCGAGTCCGGAGTCGAAAATACCGATCGTCATAGTTTACAACGTTCCTATCCCATATGATTACACCCAGCATAACGCGGTCCGGGGAATAGGGCAAGACTACGATCGGATTATTTTGAAGCCGGCTATCCCGTCATCACTCTTTCTACCGGATAGCGGTACTTCGAGGTTGTCTGCTGGCCGCCAATAATATAGAGGAAAGACGTCAGTCCGATTCTTCCGATAAACATGAGCAGCATGAGAATGCATTTGGCGAAAATGCTTAAATCCGGCGTAATCCCGGTAGATAAGCCCACCGTTCCGAAGGCGGAGCACACCTCCAGAATGATCGCGACCAGTTGATGCTGCTTGTCGGAGAAGCTGATGGCGACCACGGACAGCGAACACATTACGATCGCCATCATCGAGATGGCAAGGGATTTTAGAATATCGTCTATATGAAGCTCGCGCTTGAATACCTTGTAATCCCGCCGCCCTCTGGCGAAGTGGAAAATAAACAGCATATTGAGGGCGAAGGTTGTTGTCCGGATCCCGCCGCCTACCGAGTTGGGAGATCCTCCGATAAACATATAGACGCACATCAGCAGAAGGGTCGGCAGCGTCAGATGGGTAATGTCCATCGTCGTAAGGCCGGCGCTCCGCGTCGTTGCCGCCTGGAAGAAGGCGTAGAAGAAGCTTTCGTGCCAAGTTAACCCTTTGAAGTAATGCTGCGACTCGAACAGCAGGATACAGATCGTGCCAATCCCAAGCAAAGCGAAATAGGTAAAAGTGGTAAGCTTCGTAAATAACGAGAAGCGGAAAGGATGATTCAGATCCAGCTTATTTCGGGAGAGGAATGCTTTTAGCTCAATTAATACCGGGAAACCGATCGCGCCGAAAATAATAAGCAGAATCGTCACCAGCTGGACGAAATAGTCGTCCTTGAACGGAATTAGCGATTGGCCGGTAATATCCATTCCGGCATTTGTTGTTGCGCTGACGGATGCGAACAGCCCTTGCAGGAAGGCTTCCTGCCAGGTAGGGAAGTACCGGAGGAAGCGTAACCCAAAGATGACTGCGCCAAGCAGCTCGGTCAGAAGGGTAATCCTCAATATTTCTTTTACGAGCTGGACCAGGCCGGATAAAGCGAACTGATTGTTGTCGACCATAATCAGCCTGCGCTCGCGCAGACCGATTTTGCGCCCGATCAAGAGCCAGAAGAACGTGCTCATCGCCATAATGCCGATCCCCCCGAATTGAAGGACGAGCATAATAACGAAATAGCCAAACACGCTGTAGGTTTCCGCCACGTTAAATACGCTCAGACCGGTATCGCTTACGACGCTGACGGCCGTAAAGACGGTATCGAAGAAAGAGACCTCGATTCCGGGCCTCCGCACGGCGGGAATGCTGAATAGAAGAATGGATATAAGCACAGCCAGAATATAGTAGCCGGTAATGACTTGGGCAGGCGAACGCCGGCTCACCCATTCCCGAGATGTTTTAAACATAGAATCCTCCCGTTGTCCCTAAGGCATAGCCATAATATGGTTGGATTCGCATGCAAATATGCGGGCCTTCGCTTTTACAATTTCTTTATCAAATTTTAAAATTGCCATTATAAAGTCCCCCTACAATAAGGGCAAGAATACAACCTATATACAACCGGAACACAATGATAACACAACGAAAACACAACCAAATTGTAGGGGGAAAATGAAAATGAAAGTATCCAAAGTTTACGCAGCAACCGTACTCGCCGCATCTCTCGCGCTTGGCGCGGTAGCTGCACCGGCAGCAAGCTTCGCGGCACCGGCGGCGGTATCGCAGAAAAAAGTGCAAGGCGTATTCACGCAAGCTAGCGTTGAACGCACGTCTGACGGCAAGCTGAAAATTCACTGGAACTCCAATGCAGACCTTGGCGCAGCAAAAATCCTCTGGAGCACTTCGCCGGACAACATCGCCACAAACGGCAAGCAGCTGAAGCGCATTAATGCGAGCTACAACGGTTACGTAACTACGGATCCGAAGCCGGGCTCCCGCTTGTACTTCTACATTAAGACAAGCAGCGGCGCGACCGTTACGGTTGCGGAACGCAAAGTAAACCTGCAGGGCGCATACAACTTCCGCGACCTCGGCGGCTACAAAACAACCGACGGAAAAACCGTAAAATGGGGCAAGCTGTTCCGCGGCGAAGAGCTTGGACATTTGACGGACGCGGATATTAAGACGATTCAGGAAATGGGTATCAAATCAAACGTGGACTACCGTACGGACGCAGAGGTTAATGCTCTTCCGGATCCGGTAATCCCGGGTATCGCTAACATCCGTACGGATGCGGGAAATGCAGGTTCCGCAGCGGATCTGAATTCCATGATCGCTTCCGGCTTAATGAAGGACGAGGCAAGCGCGGTTGCCATGATGGCCGGCTTTAACAAACAAATGGTCGATTCTCCGAAGTTCTACATTCAGTTGATGGAGCTGCTTAACGACCCTGACAATATCGGTCTCGTTCAGCACTGTACAGCCGGTAAAGACCGTACGGGTCTTGGCTCCGCGATCATTCTTCTGGCGCTTGGCGTAGACGAGAAGACCGTTATGGACGACTACCTCCTGAGCAACGTATACCGTGCGGAGGCAAACAAGAAGGCGATTGAAGCCGTTAAAGCGCAAGTGAAGGATGAGAATGTTGTCGCGGCGATTACGGCAATGATGGGCGTTCAGAAAGAATTCCTTCAAGCGGCCATTGACGAGATGAAGGCGAAATACGGCTCGATCGACAACTTCCTTGAAAAAGGCTTGGGTATTACAAAACAAGAACGCGCGAAGCTGAAAGCGATGTACACGGAATAATAAGAATGAGGATCGCTGGCCTTTTACGGCTGGCGGTCTTTTTTTTATGGCGGAGCGAAAGAAAAGGGTATAATAAGGAAAAAAGAGATTGGAGAACAAGAGATGACGGACCATAAAACAACCGCGGGTTGGAACCTCGAGAATAGCTACGCCGATCTGCCGGACTTATTATATACCAAGCAAAATCCTGTCCCCGTGCGCGCTCCCGGGTTAATCAAGTTAAACGAACCGCTGGCGGCGGAGCTGGGGCTTAATGCGAACGCGCTGCGCGGCAGCGAAGGCATCCAAGTATTTGCGGGCAATCAGATCCCCGAAGGCGCGGAGCCTCTTGCCCAGGCTTATGCGGGACACCAATTCGCTTATTTCAATCGGCTCGGCGATGGCCGCGCCGTGCTGCTTGGCGAGCAGGTTACTCCGCAAGGAGAGAGAGTCGATATTCAGTTGAAGGGCTCCGGAAGGACGCCTTATTCCCGCGGCGGGGACGGACGCGCGGCGCTGGGGCCCATGCTTCGGGAGTATATCATCAGCGAAGCGATGCATGCGCTTGGCATTCCGACAACCCGCAGCCTTGCGGTTGTGACGACCGGCGAAGAAATCGTGCGCGAGAGCTTGCTCCCAGGCGCGATTATGACCCGGGTTGCCGCAAGCCATATCCGTGTCGGCACCTTCCAGTTTGCTGCCCAGTGGGGGACGCTCGAGGAGCTTCAAGCGTTGGCGGATTACGCGATCAAGAGGCATTACCCGGATATGGAGGACGGCGAGAACCGGTATGTCGGCTTCTTCAGGGAAGTGATCAAACGCCAGGCGGCGCTGATTGCGAAATGGCAGCTGGTTGGTTTTATCCACGGGGTTATGAATACGGACAATATGGCGATTAGCGGAGAAACGATAGATTACGGGCCATGCGCGTTTATGGATGCTTATGATCCGGCTACCGTCTTCAGCTCCATTGACCGGGAAGGCCGCTATGCATTTGGCAATCAGCCGTCTATCGGCGCTTGGAACCTCGCCAGGCTGGCTGAAGCCTTGCTTCCGCTAATGGACGAGGATGAAGAAGGGGCAATTGAGCTGGCTCAAGATGCGTTGTCGGATTACAGCGAGCTGTTCCAACAATACTGGCTGCAGGGCATGCGCGCGAAGCTTGGGATCTTTAACGAGGAACCGGAGGATGAGGCGCTGATTGAAGCCTTTGTGCTGCTGATGCAGCGGAACCAGGCGGATTACACGAATACATTCCGGGCTTTATCGATGGACAAACCGGAAAATACCGTACTGCACGGGATGGCGGAGTTTGCGGAATGGCAGCAGCAATGGCAGGCGAGACTAGGCAGGCAAGCGGAGTCCAAAGAAGAAGCTCTCCGGCTGATGCGGAGCAGCAATCCGGCCGTTATTCCCCGCAATCACCGGGTAGAGGAAGCGTTGGAGGCAGCGGAGCAGGGTAATCTGTGCGTATTGGATAATCTGCTTGCCGCGCTTGCGAACCCTTATGCCTATTCGGATGAGCAAGAGGCTTATGCCGCGCTTCCGGAACAATCGCCGCGTCCGTACCGGACGTTCTGCGGAACTTAAGATCACAGGAGATTCATGCCATGAAATATGAATTAGGCCGCTGCTTGCTGCAGCAGCGATTGGAGGAGCGGGGGATGAGCCGGGAGGCATTAGCCGAAGCCTTGTTATACAAGCCGGAACGGTTGGCCGACTATATCGAGAATAAGCGGTTAATGCCTTTAAAGACGGCGATCTCCATTGCGGACACGATAGGTTGCTCGGTTAATGAGCTGTATGAATTATTGCCGGCAGAAAGCGGGAGATAGAGATGTCGGATAAAAGTATCGCGATTGCTTTGTACCGGCCGCATGCCGGCAAGGAGCAGGAGCTTCATGAGATCGTTCGGGAGCATGGACCGGCTCTTAAGCGGGAGGGACTGATTACGGAGCTGCCACTGCTTCAGCTTGAAGCGGAGGACGGGACCGTTATCGAGATTTTCGAATGGAAATCCGAGGAGGCCAAGAGGCAGGCGCATAGCTCTCCGGTCATTTGGCCGATCTGGGAGCGTATGATGGCTGTCGCGGAAATGACGGGGCTTGGATCGCTGAAGGAAGCCGCCCAGCCGTTTCCGAATTTCAGGAGGCTGGAGCTATAGCAGTCGGGCGAAAGCAAGGTAATATTAGTCATTATAAGACCCTGAGAGGGTCTTATTTGCTTAGGTTGGCGGGAAATGTGAGTGATGCGGACGTGTGTGGCGGCCGAGCTTAACGATGCGCCGCATCGTTAAGGGCGCTGGCAGGCATGAAAAAGCAATCCTTAACGATGTGCGACATCGTTAAGCCCTAATGCAAAACAAAAAAATCGGGCTGTCCATCACAGGACAGCCCGATTATCTTTTATTGCAGCTGCTTCAAGGCCTCCGCGTACTTCTGATGCCAGTGCTGCCAACTTGCCTTGCGGTCCGCAAGGGGTTGTCCGCTGTCCAGCAGCGATGCAATGACGTCGAGGCAGACATGCCAGCCGGCAAGGTCTTTAGGCGTATGCTCGGATGGCTTGTAGATGCTCTCGATCAACACGAGCTTGCAGCCGCCGTCCTCCCCGCGGAATTCAAAGCGCACGGCCATGTCCTCTCCCCAGGTAAACGCGAGTACGGCCAGCGGCTCGTAAGCCGTGATGGTCATCGTCTCATAGCTGCCATCGCCCATGTTGAAGCTGAGATGCCCGCCTTCCCGCAGATCCTCTACGCGAAGCTCGGAGAACCACTTGGGCAGCTTTTCGTTATCGGTAAAATAAGACCATACGTCTTCCTTGGAATGATTCAGCCTGCGTTCGAACGTTACGGTATAACCTGCGCCTTTTTTCGCAATCGTGGCCAGCATAATAACGAAATCCCCCGCTTTCAAAAATGGTATCTCATGCAAGATTACCAGATTGCCGCGGAGGATTCAAAAGGGCTATAAAAAGATAATTCCGGCTGCTCCCGCCGCCGCGATAACGGTTAACGGGTGCAGCTTGTATTTGAACAAAAGCCATAAGCAGCCTGCGCAGATCAGCAGCGTAAACCCGGTCGTCCAGGTGTAGCTGCCCGGCTTGTCGAAGCCGCCGAAGTGAAGCGCCGCATAAATGATTAATCCGGTAACGACGGGCCGCAGGCCGTAAAAGAGGGATTTCATCGTCTTGTTATTCCGAAGCTTGAAGAAGAAAGCCGACAACACGATTACGACGAGCAGCGACGGGAGGACAATCCCGGCACAGGCGGCAATCGCGCCGGTTATTCCCGCTGTGTCGTAGCCGATTAACGTTACGGCATTTGTGGCGATTGGCCCCGGCGCCATGCCGGCAAGGGAAACGGCCTTCTGGAATTCAACGGTTGTCATCCACCCGTGCGAGATCACCTTGCTTTGTATCATCGGAATAACGGAATAACCGCCGCCAAACGAGATAAATCCAATTTTGAAGAAAGTCAGGAATAAGTCCCAGATCATACGTAACTCTCCCTTGCGCTTATCAAATATAATACTCCGGATACATCAGCTCTTGGCTGCTGGAGGATGGCTTTTCCGTATTGGCTGGTTTGCCCGTTTTCTCCTTGACCCGAACCATGCCGATACCAACCAGGATGCCTGCTGCTACGATATATAGCGGAGTAAGCGGAAGCACGAGCAGAATGAGAAGCGCGAGGACCAGCATGACTAACGTTGTCTTGTCAAAGATGGCGGCTTTGGCCATTCGGTACGCGGACATTACGATCAGCGCGACAACCGCGCCGTGAACCCCCTTCAGGGCAGCCACAACCTTGGGATTGTCTTGAAACTTCAGATAAAACAGGCTAAGCGTGATGATAATAATAAAGGTTGGCAACGTTACGCCAATAACCGCCATAGCCGCTCCCGGTATGCCGGCTTTCCGGTACCCGATGAAGGCTGCGGCATTGACGCCAACGCCGCCCGGAGCGGATCCGGCTAGCGATACGACATCAGCAAGTTCTTTCTCGGCAATCCAATTACGTTTATTAACGACCTCACGTTCAATGACGGGCATCATGGCGTAACCGCCGCCAAAGGTGGAAGGACCGATCCGTACAAATACCCAGAATAGCTGTGCCAAAAAATAGAGTCGTTCTTTCCAGTTTGTCTGCATGTAAACTCTCTCCTTTTGACTCTTACATAGCTATTATAGCAACTTAAATTCATTTTGAATTAAAGTTTGGGAATTTTGGATTATAAGAAATGCTTATACCGATAAAAACGAGTGGATAACCCTTACTACTCTGTTTAGTTTCGTTCAAAATTGAATAAAGTGGAGAAAACCAATCGGCATAGCCCCTATTCTTGATCTGGGGTATAATTGCAGGTAGCAACGATAATCTATCCGGAAAGGATGAAACGATGAGTTATTCTCTGCGTTCCGTCCCCTCGCATAAACAGCTTATTTACGATTACATCGCTAATCTTGGGCCAATTGCCAAAGCAGAGCTGCTGGAAGCCCATGATATTACCAGCAGCACGATGACCCGTTTATTGGATGATATGGCCAAGGAGGGTCTTATCCTCGTTACCGGATTAGGTCCGTCGAAGGGCGGCAGAAAACCGCTTCTCTATCAGATTAATCCCGATTACGGATATATATTTGGCCTCGAGATCTCCAGGTTCACATCGACCCTTGGTTTATTTGATTTGAATATGAATCAGAAGTCCGTTGTCCGGTGGCGTATGGACGAGACGATGACGCCCGAGCGTCTGGTTGCCCATACGGTCAGCCTGATGCTTGCCTTTATGAAGGACCATGCCATATCGCAAAGCCGTATTCTGGGGCTGGGCATCGGGGCGGTAGGACCGCTTGACCGCAGCAGCGGGGTTATTGTTAATCCTCAGTATTTTCCGGCTAAAGGCTGGCAGCAGGTACCGATCTGCGCGTTGTTTGAAGAAGCCGCCGGGCTGCCAACCCTGCTTGAGAATGGGGCTAATACGGCTCTGGTAGGAGAACATTGGTCCATACGGCAAGAAAACGTGGAGCATGCGTTGTACGTCTCTGCAGGAATCAGCTTGCGTTCAGCCATGATGTCCCATGGGAGGATCGTCTACGGAAAGGTCGACATGGAGGGCTCCATCGGGCAAATGATTATCGATGTGGACGGCCCAAGGCTGGAGGAATCCGGCAACTACGGCTCGCTCGAAACCTTTGCTTCCGTTCAGGCGCTGGAAAGACAGGTGCGGACGAGGCTGAAGGTCGGAGGAAGTTTATTATTGAATAACGTTGTTCCGGAAAAAGTAAATCTGGATACGATTACGGCCGGGCTAAACGCCGGCGATCCTTTTATACGGGAGATGTTCCGGCAATCCGCCTCCTACTTCGGAGTAGGGCTGGCGAATCTGATCAATACGTTCCACCCGGAGCTGATTATTCTTGGCGGGGCTCTGATTAGCGCCAGTCCGATGTATTATCGGGTAGCGACGGAGGTAGCGGTTAAGAAGACGTATTACGGCGAAGCGTACATCCCGCAATTTTCGATGGGCCGATTAAAGGAAGACGCGGTTGTGACGGGTGCCGCATTAATGGTAAGAAGTCGCATGAAACTATAAGCAAATACCCAAGCCATTCCATACTTACCTACTTATAATAAATAAGCGGTTATGTATGCTTGAGGAGGGGAAGCGAGTGAAAATGTATAGCCGGGGCAAAAAAGAATCCGCACCGCTGCTGATGTACCTGCCTCAGAAGCAGTCGGGCTTTCTAAGCCCCCCTAGTCGCATAGAACAGATAACGAAACCAAAGAAAAAACAGAAAAAAGCAGCGAAGCCAAGCGTTCCGAAGACAACGCCAGCAGCTGCCGCTGCAACCGTAACACCGCAACAACGGTACAGACAGCCGATACGGAAGTTGCGGAAAAGGAAATTGCAGCAGCTGCCGCAATGGCTGGATATGCTTGACGATGAGACCGGGCAAGAGACTGATTACGAAGATTACGAAGAGGAAGAGGTACCCGAGGCCGAGCTTATAGAGGCACCGATTCCTTCGATTATTTCGCCTTTAGCTGAAGTCCAGGTCTCGCATCAGGCCGTAGCGGTTCCAATACCAGCTCCTGCTCAAATACCCGCCCCAGTACCAACTCCAACAGCAGCTCAAACGCCAACACCAGTCCCGGCACCAACTCCAAAAGCAGCTCAAACACCAACTCCAGCACCTACTCTAACGCCAATTCCTATGCCGGCTCCAACTGAATCCAAAACTACGGCAGCAATGAGGGGTAATCAGCTTTTTGTCTCTTTATCGGATGAAGGACAAATCCTGGTTATCGACGGGGAGACGGATACCGTCACCGATACGATTCCGTTACCGTCTGCAGGCTCCGTTAAAGGGATAGCTCTTAATCCGGCGATGAACCGGATTTATGCGATTAACAGCAGCAAGCATCAGCTTTTTGTGCTGGACGGGAGCACCAAGGAAGTGGCAGCCGTTGTATCGGTAAGCCCGTTTCCGTCGCTCGCAGCCGTAAACGTAAAAACCAACCGCGTCTATATTACAAGCTCGCTTCTTAATACCGTGGACGTTCTGGATGGGGAAGCCAACCATCTTATCGATTCCGTCGGAGTAGGCAACATTCCCGCCGGAATGGTTATTAATACCGATACGAACCGGATTTATGTAGCAAACGGCAGCCCGGATCATGATATTTCGGTTATCGACGGATACACCCATGCAAGGCTGTTCCCGGATATTCCCGTTGGACATGAGCCGGGGCTTGCGGGTATTCACGAGGACGCGAATCTCATCTATGTGCCTAATTTCCTAAGTGATAGCTTAAGCGTTATTTATGGCGGGACCAACACCGTCTTAAAAACAATAACGGAAGGGATCGGCAAAAATCCTTATGCTGCCGGAGTGGATACCTTTGCCAATCTGGTGTACGTCTCGAATTCCGGAAGCGACAGCGTCTCGGTTATTGATGCGTCCAATCACAAGGTTATTGAGACCATTCCGGTTGGAAGCCGCCCGAAAGCGGTGGCCGTTCATACGAAAACCAACCGAATCTATGTAGCGGTAAGCGACGGTATCGCCGTCATTGACGGAGAGACCTTTGAAGTGACGAACAAGATTGATACAGCTGCCAGCCCAAGCGGCCTGGCTCTTCATGAATAATAACGAAAGCCGGGGTCCACTCCAAATGAGTGTGCCCCGGCTTTTCCCATGCCTTACTTATACGGTTGCCGTTGTTTTATAAACCTCGCGGATGGCATCTTCGACATTAGGCTCTTTGACGCTGATATCCTGAATCGGAAGCTTCTGCGAGAGGGCTGCGATAAGCTCAGAGGCGGAGATGCTTTCCTTTTCGAACTGGTACCAGATTTTCAGCCCTTCCTGCTTAATAACCGTGGCATGCGGAGTGGTAAGATCATCGCAGGGCTCGTGAAGCTCCACTACTAACATGCGGTGAGGAGTAAGCTTATGGATAATGGAGCCGATGGGGCCGTCCTCTACAAGCTTGCCGTTATTAACGACAATAATTCTGCTGCAAAGCTGCTCCACGTCATCGAGATCATGGGTGGTCAGAATAACGGTAACGCCGCGGGTACGGTTAATTTCCTTAATAAAATTCCGGATCGCATGCTTCGCGTCGGCATCCAGCCCAATCGTAGGCTCGTCGAGGAATAATACCGAGGGCGAATGCAGCATGGCCGCCGCGATATCGCCGCGCATGCGCTGGCCAAGCGACAGTTGGCGCACCGGGGTATCGATAAATTCCTGCAGCTTCAGCACGTCGGTTAATATCGCGAGATTGTCGTCGTAGGCTTTCTGATCAATCTGGTAAATCCGGCGCAGCAGCTCAAACGATTCCCCGAGACGCAAATCCCAATACAACTGGGTTCGCTGCCCGAATACAACGCCAAGCTTGCGGACGACGGCCTTCCGGTCGGCCTGCGGAGAGATGCCGCATACCTTGATGGAGCCTGAGGTCGGATGGAGGATGCCGGTCAGCATTTTAATGGTAGTGCTTTTGCCTGCGCCGTTGGGTCCGATGTAGCCGACGATTTCGCCGGGCGCGATCGAGAAGCTGATGCCGTTTACGCCGTTAAATTTCGTTTTTTTGGGGAAGAGAAGACTTTTGATCGAGCCGCGCAGCCCGCTTTCCTTTTTCACGATAATGTATTCTTTCACGAGATCCTTAACCTCAATAACGGTTTCCATTCCAGTCAGATCCCCCTATGGCTTAAGAGCCTGCGCTCTCGTAATTTTTCATGCCGAATTTAAAGATGCCGCCCGCAATCAGGAAGCAGATCACGCCTACGAGCGGTGTCCACAGAGCAAAGCTTAGCGGAAGGTCGAGGCCGCCGCTGTCCGCATTCAGGAACTCGGCGGCAGGATAGAAGCTGATGAACCCGATTGGGATGATGAAGGTGAATAACGCCTGCAGAAAATACGGATACATGCTGAGCGGATACATGGTTGCCCGTTCCAGCATCGTGAGGGCGAAGCCAACCATGGAGCCGTTGCGCTTGGTCCAGAAGGCGATTGTTCCGAGACTCGTGAACAGTGCCGCACGGATCAGAATACCTCCGATCAGCACGAGAATCAGCTTGCCGATGTTCGCGAGCGTCCAGTCAAAGCCGGCGATGTCGGCGCCATAGAGGAAGATGATAATGCCCGGTATGCAATCGATTAACCCGATAAAATTCACGTAGCTCGCAACCAGCTGGAAGAAAACGTTCATCGGTCGAAGCAGGAGACGGTCGAAGCCGCCGTTAATGACCATATGGTCGATACTCCAGGTATTGATGAAGAAGACAACAAAAATGCCGTGGCTGATCAGGCCAAGTCCATACAAAAAGGTAAGCTGCGGGAAATCCCAGCCGTTAAGCGCCTGGAAGCGGTCGACGATAATCTTGAGCATCCAGATGCCGGAGAAGTATTGAATCGGAATCATGAGGAGCCAGCTGAACAGGAACAGCGGATACTCAAGCTGCCGCTGTACGGCGAGGCGCGCCCAGCAGGAAGCAACGGATACATAATGCTTGATCGTAGATACCATAAGGACGTTTTCAGCCTCCCTGGATTAACGTTTTTTTCTTCGTGCGCGCCCATCCGGCTGCCAGGATCAGATACAGCACCGCGATCCAGACGGCTTGAACAGCCATGGAGGTAAAGGCTTCGGACGTGCTTGTGTTGCCGATATAAATGCCGAGCGGAGTCTGGTAGGTGTATTGGAACGGAAGAAATTTCGAGACGGTCTGCACCGATTCCGGGAAAAACCACAGCGGCACAATGCTGCCGGACAATACGCGGACGATAGCGTCCTTGACATTGCCCATGTTGCCAAGCTCCATCACCCAGAACGCAATCAGTCCTATAAGCGCGCTGAGCAGCCATAGAATGGCGTAGCTTAAGAGGCAGCTCGGAAGGAAGAGCAGGAAGCTCCGGAAGGAAGCTGGCCGCGGAATACCAAAAAAGACGGAGGCAAATACGACAAGCGGAAGCGCCCTGTTTAACAAGGAGCTGAGCATCTCCCCGATATCTTCGGCCAGGTAGCAGGCAAAAAGAGGGATAGGACGGTAGAAGTCGGTGACAATTTGTCCTTCCCGTATTTTGTAATAGATGGTATTCTGTACATCGCATACGAAGATGGTAGAGATAATGATCGAGAGAATGGTGTAGGTCGTAATATCCTGCAGGCTAAGCGATTCTACCGTTCCGGAGCCGCCTTTGTAAGCCGTCTGCCATAAGAATACGGAAGCCAGCATCAGAATAAGATTTGTTGCAACGGAAGTGAATACTTCAAACCGGTAAGTCAGATTAATGAGAAGCTTCATTTTCGTTATGTACCAGTAAGCCTGAAGCATATAAACCCCCTTAAAAGTGACTTCATATGTAAAATATGACAATTACAATGCTCTTATATTAATCGATTTCATTCCCATAGGCTACGGATATTTTTAATATAGTTATTTATAAGGTTCGGCCCAAGATTGCAGGGGAGGTATAACAGGAATGGTTATGATTCTTATCATTCTTATCGTGGCTATTTACTTAACTTTGCTGAACTTTAAACGGTTTAAAAAGTTGGCCAAAGGGTTGAGATGGCTCTTGTATGCTTTAATCTTTTTCCTAATATGCGACGGCATTTATTCCTCTGTGAGGCATTTTAGTCCGGATAACGCCTTTAATAGTCTTATTCCCAGCCTCTGCATGGCACTGCTGATTGAAGGAGCGCGATATGCCTTCAGAAAAAGGCGTGCCCGCGAAAAGAACTGGTCCGTAGACGATTATCCGATTACCGATAAGTTTAAAAAGGAGATAATGGCTCATGCTAAACATAAAGATAACCGACAGTGATTTTATTGGAGGCGACCCGGCATACCTGGATACCGTCTCGCGTTATGCCGCAAGGGGAGTTTTATTCAATAACCAGGGACAGGTCGCGATGATGTATATGGCCGAGCTTGATCTCTACAAGCTGCCCGGCGGAGGAATGGAAGAAGGAGAGTCCCCCGAGGAGGCTTTCGTACGGGAAATAAAAGAAGAGACCGGTTGCGAAGCGGATGTCATCTGCAGGCTTGGTTTTGTGGAGGAGCATAAGAACCGGAATAGGTTTCTGCAGCATTCGCATTGTTATCTGGCAAAAGCGCGGCATGTTGCGGGTACGGCTGCTCTCACCGAAGCCGAAGAACAGCTCGGAATGTCCGTTCAATGGCTGTCTGCCGCACAAGCGCTGGATATTATGGAAAAAGCAGTGGCGGGCGGCGGAGATAATCACGCCAAGCTGTTTATGCTGATGCGCGACCGGATTATTCTGAAAGCAGCTGCGGAGTTCATGGAGAGAGAGGGCTTTTTATAAGCCTTTTTTCCAATATATACTTTATTGAAATTGCCTATGAAGATTATTGTTTTTATATATTATTCAAATAGGCTTCTTGGTTATATGATGGATTAAATATAAAAAAGGGGAGAGGGATTAAAGATGAACAAGTCCATCTATGACTTTCAGGTAAATGAGATAAATGGGGAGCCTATTCATCTGTCTGCTTTTTACGGCAGGGTTCTTCTAATCGTGAACACAGCAAGCCAATGCGGCTATTCCAAGCAGTTCGAAGGTCTCCAGCATTTGTACGAGAAATATTGGATGCACGGCTTTGAAATACTGGGTTTTCCGTGCAATCAATTTAACGGCAAAGAGCCTGGCAGCCATGCGGAAGTAGAAGAGCATTGCCGGCGCAAAGCCGGTGTAACTTTCTCGTTGTTCGAAAAGGTGGAACTCCGCGGAGAACCTATTCATCCGCTCTTTCAATATTTGACGGAGCAGGCGCCTTTCCGGGGCTTTGACGCGGACAATTCCGATGAGCAGTGGATGAAGAATTTTCTCCAGCAAAATCATCCGGATTTATATGAGGGCGACGGCGTAAAGTGGAACTTCTCCAAGTTCCTCGTTAACCGCGAAGGAAAAGTAATCGCCCGATTCGAGCCAACGACGCAGCCAACCGATTTGGAACTGGCCATCGAGGAGGCATTATCCTCGGAACAATAGGAGGGGTCATTCGCATTGAGTAAGCTTTTGAAGGTAGCTATGGCAGTTATGGCTGTTTTTGCGCTGCTAATACAACCGGTCTCGGCTTCGGACAAAACAACCAAGTTCAAAGTAACGCTTGTCAGCGTGGAGTTGGTTGAGAACAACCATGTCGGTAACGAGTGGTTGACTAAGGCTTACGTGAATGGCAAGGAAGTACAGGAAAACAAAAGCATTACCTTAAGCTTGAAATCAACGGACAGCATTAAGCTGAAGGCATATGCCGAAGAGCAGGATAAAATTCCCGATAGCAACTCAGCCAATGATGCCGTAAAGGCATCGTCTATCACAAAAACCGTCAATAAAGCATTGAAGGTCGTTGTGACGGAGAACCGCGGCAGGTATTCAGGGAATACGGCCGAGTGGAAGTTTACCTATAAAATTGAAAAGTAATCCGTAAGCCGATGCTTCCAAAGAAGTTTCGGCTTCTATTTTTTAACGATCAAACCTCGCCTTAAATTGTTCCTTGTCTCCGTTAAAAACGTTAATATCGACATACGCATCGATGCCGGGGATATGACCCCGGTTGTTGTATTGCCAGAATAACCAACTACGGTCTTCTCGTAAACGCGGATGCTTGACGATATCCCTGATCCAGATTTCGTAATCCTTGAAGCTGCCCGCTATGTAGGTATTAAAGGTATCGTAAGTGACATACAAGATAGGCTTCTGCTTATAATGCTCCTCCAGTTGGCTGGAGAGAATGGTCAGTTCCCGCTGAATGCGGGCGGCATCCTTATCTAGAGCAATCTCGATATCGATAACGGGAGGGAGGTTAGCGGGCTCATTGGGTACCTCTTCGATAAAATGCGCCGCCTGCTCGGCGCCGGTGCTTTGCGTTGTGAAGAAATGATAAGCGCCGATCCTCATCCCTTGGCTTCCGGCTTGCTCCCAATTCGACTTGAAGTCCTTATCCGTCATATCCTTTCCTTCGGTTGCCTTGATATAGACGAACTGCCATTTGCCGCTGCCGGCAACCTTGCCCCAATCAATCTCGCCCTGATAGCGGGACACATCAATCCCTCTTACCTTGTATTTAGACGCGAACAGGTTGTTATGCCAGATAATGCCCTTATATTCCAATACGCCTGCGATGATGAGGAGCAGCAGTATACACGCGGTGCTTTTCTGCCATCTTCTTAGCTTCATAGCCACCCATCCCTTGTTCCTGCCCTTAACTTTACTTTGAACACTCCAATACATAGACGTCAGCTTGTCCTTATTTGTTTCCGCAAAATTTAGCTTGCTCCGCGAATATGCCCGGTTTATGATAAAAGTAAATATCTGGTATGCGCGACTGGCGTAAACGTGGAGAACCACGAGGGAGCGCATACGTCATCAGCCGTACGCCTGGGCAGAGTATCGGTTCTCTTTTAGAGATGATACTCTTTTTTCATTGAGGGGATGAAGCGGATGCAGAAGAGAAGAAATGTAGCTATTCTGATCTACGACAACGTTGAAGTGCTGGATTTTACGGGACCGTTTGAAGTGTTTATTACGGGCAGCAATCGCGGGCAGGATTTCCATGTGTTCACCGTGGCGGAGCATAACAGTCCCGTTACGGCCCTAGGCAATCTGAGCGTCAATCCGGCCTATACCATTCATGACTGTCCCAAGCCCGATGTCGTGCTTATCCCCGGCGGCTGGGGCTCCCGTCAGGAAATGCACAACAAGGTGCTGACCGATTGGATCAGGAAATGCGCTGACGAGTCGGAGTTGCTGCTATCCGTCTGCACCGGCGCGCTGATCCTTGCGAAGGCAGGAGTGCTGGAAGGGCTGAAGCTGACGACGAATCGTCTTGCAACCGAGGAGCTGAGGCAGGTCGCGCCGGCATCCGCCGAAATCTCCGAGACCGCCAGATACGTAGATAACGGGAAAATCATAATGTCCGCCGGCATTTCGGCCGGCATCGATATGTCCCTCTATGTCATCAGCCGGCTTCATGGCGAGGAGAGGGCCCTGCACACCGCAAAGCTGATGGAATATGATTGGGTGCCAAAAGAGCATTCTTGATCAAATATAAAAAACGTTTTCCTGATAGGATAGCCGTAACGATGAGCGAGGGAGCTGGATCAATCTTACGAATGGAACATTACACCCGAATCCAATATGCGATTACCTTTATAGAAGAACAGCTGCAGGAAGCCCTTAGCTTGGAGGCGATTGCAATCCGGGCGGGATTTTCGCTGTACCATTTTCAAAGGCTATTCCATGCCATTACGGGCTTTACGGTGCAGGAATACATTCGGAAGAGAAGGTTAAGCAGGGCTGCCGAAGAGCTGCGGGTTACCCGCCACACGGTGCTTGATATCTCGGTGTCTTACCAATACGGCTCGCAGGAGGCGTTTACCCGTGCCTTTGCCGGTTATTTCGGCATGGCTCCGGCACAGTACAGGAAGCATCAGCCGCTGCTTGCCTTGCGGCTCCCCATTGATCTCGTCGCATTAACGGCTAATATCCGAGGAGGATTAACGATGTACAAACCGGACATCATTGAACGGCCAGCGACTCGTATTATCGGTTATAACTACCCGACCAATCTGAACAACGAGCGGTATTTCGAGGAGATTCCGGGATTCTATGCGCACTTTGGCAATCATGAATACTTTATGCGCATCCCTAACAAAGCGCGGCCGGCTTTTGCTTACGGCATCCCCCATGGTTACGGCGAGGACGGTGCTTTTTCGTTCCTTATAGGCGAGGAGGTCACTTCATTTGCGGAGGTAGAGGAGGGCTTCGCCTGCCTTGAGCTTCCTTCCGGCAAATACGCGGCTTTCCGCAACGGAACTATGCCCGAAATTGGACAAAACGCATGGAAATACATCTATGGAACCTGGCTGCCTAACAGCAATTATGAGCGGGGAGAGGGACCGGACTTTGAAGTGACGGATGTTCTGAACTCCACGCCGCAGAAAATCAGCATGACCATTTATATCCCGATTCGCTAAGCAAAGAAGAAACCTATTAGAGCATGTCGAAACTCTCGGCATGTTCTTTTTCTTGTGAGATTAGTTTTGATAAATTTCCCAAAATTATATTGACAGTCGATATATCGAGACTTAATATATAAGCATAAGATATATCGACAGACGATATAGTTTGAATGGTGGGAAGGATGACAAGACATGAAAGAGATGCTGCCGCTTACTGAAGCGTTTTATTATATCCTGATTGTTCTCTATACGGAGCCATCGCATGGATACGGCATTATGCAGGATACCGAGAAGAGGAGCGGCGGGCGCGTTAAGCTTGGTGCAGGCACTTTATATACGGCGCTTAATACCTTGCTGGGCAAAGGGCTAATTGAGCAATATCCCGTTCCGGAGGGAGCGGATGCGCGCCGCAAAATGTATGCCATTACCGAGAATGGCAAGCAGGTAGTCGAAGCGGAGATATCAAGACTGGAAGAGCTTCTGAACGTAGGGCGGCAAGCCCTGATTACGAAGAAAGGGTGAGGCGGATGAGCGACAAGCTGATTAAGCGGCATCGGCTGACGATGAGCTGGAACTTTGAGAGGGAAGAGCAGTGGCTTAACGATATGTCCCGTGACGGGCTGCATTTCAAGAAGGCGAGTATGGCAAGCAGCTTCTTCGCAAAGGATGAATCGGTCCGGTATACGTACAGACTGGATTACCAGACGGGGCAAACGCTTGGAAGCAGCAAGTTTCAGGAGTATATTGATTTGTATCAGGACGCAGGCTGGGAATATGTCAGCTCTTACGGCTCGCTCTGGCATTATTTTCGCAGGGGATGGCAGCCCGGGGATGAGCCTCAGCTCTATACGGACCGAGACTCATTGATTCAGTTGTACAAAAGATTGCAAGGGGTTATGGCCGTTATGATGCTCGTTAACCTGGTCATTATGCTTGTTAATATGCTTAATCTGAGGAATCTCTTTAGCGACAGGTTATGGACGGTAGGCGTACCGCTGCTGGTCCTTTATCTATTCCTGTTCGGCGTGTTGGGGTATGGCTGCTGGAGGATGCAGAAGAAAGTAAACGGACTTAAACTTTAAGGGGAATAGCGGAAAGGAGCGGATTCGGATGAGAAAAAAGCAATTAGGCGGTTCGGAATTATACGTAGGGGAGATTGGACTTGGCTGCATGTCGCTGGGCACGGATGAAGAGAAGGCCATTTCCCTTGTTCATGAAGCCCTGGAGCGGGGAGTTACTCTGCTGGATACAGCCGATCTGTATGACAGCGGCCGGAACGAAGAGCTTGTCGGCAAAGCCATCCGAGGACGCCGTGAGCAGGTGGTGCTGGCTACCAAGGTCGGCAACCGGAGAATGGCGGGGCAGGAGGGCTGGGCGTGGGATCCGTCGAAGGATTATATCTTATCCGCGGTGAAAGAAAGCCTTAGACGGCTGGGAACGGACTATATCGATCTGTACCAGCTGCACGGCGGGACGATCGAAGATCCGATTGACGAGACAATCGAAGCGTTCGAGCAATTGAAGCGGGAGGGCGTAATCCGGGAATACGGAATTTCGTCCATTCGTCCGAATGTCGTTCGGGAATATGCATCGCGTTCTTCCATCGTAAGCGTAATGAATCAATACAGCATCGTGGACCGACGCGCAGAGGAAACGGTGCTCCCGTTGCTGGAAGAAAAGGGGCTAAGCCTGATCGCGCGCGGACCTGTTGCAAGCGGCGCGCTTGCGGCAAACCGCCAGCCGTCCAAAGGCGCGCTGGACTATGAACTCGACGAGCTTCTCGAGCTTCGCCGGCAGCTGGCGCAGCTGACGTCTGAGGGACGGAGTCTTTCGCAGCTTGCGATTCGTTATTCTCTTAGCCATCCGGCAGTAGCCGTGGCGATTCCGGGAGCAAGCTCCCGTGAGCAGCTTCTGCAAAATATTTCTGCCGCGGATCTTTCGCCGTTGACGGACGAAGAAATACAGCTTATTCGCCGCTTAAGCAAAGCGGGCGTGTACAAGGTTCACCGCTAAGACCTATCCCAATGACCGGAGGTTGTCAGGCGCAATGGAAAATGCGAACAAGTACAGGTTGAATGACAAGGAGATCGAAACGATCGTACGGGAGGCTTTTGGGCAGGCTTATATTTCGGCAAGCGAGCTAACGGACGGCTGGGCCAACATGGCTTACTCGATTGTGCTGGGGGATGGAAGGAAGACCGTCCTGAAGATTGCGCCATCCGCGGATAAGCTGGTCATGCGTTACGAGAAGAACATGATGCGGACGGAAGTAGAAGCCATGCGCCTCGTCGCGGATACGCCAGGACTGCCTGCTCCGCGTGTTTATGCGTACGATGCTTCTTGCTCGATCATCCCGGCGGAGTATTTTTTCATGGAATACGTAGAAGGAACAGCCCTGAATAAAGTTAGGGACTCTCTCTCATTGGAGGAGCGGGAGGCCATCGCACGCGAGCTTGGCGGCTACAGCCGTTCCATTAATGCCTATAAGAACAGCTTCTTTGGGTCGCTTCAACCGGAGGGCCGCAGGAAGGATAACTGGGCGGAAGCGTTTGAGGGCATGATGGCGGATGTGCTGGCAGACGGCAAGGATGCAGGCGTCGAGCTGCCGATGTCCTATGCGGAAATCGAGAAGGAAGTGCTTCGCTACAGAGAACTGCTGGGAGTGGTTAAGGAAGCTTCGCTTATCCATTGGGATTTGTGGGACGGCAACCTATTTGTTCAAGAAGGAAGCATTTCCGGACTGATCGACTTCGAGCGCGCCTTTTGGGGCGATCCGCTCAGCGAATTTTATTTCGGACGGTTCGCGAAGAATACTTTGGGCGCGTTCTGCGAGGGATATGGCATCACTGGTTTAACCGAGTCCGAGCAGAGGAGACGCGTGTTGTACGATTTTTATCTCGATCTCATCATGGTCATTGAATGCACTTACCGCAAATACGAAAGCAAGGATCATATCAAGTGGGCTTACGAGAATTTTGCAGAGGGTTATAAGCAGCTGCAGAGCTTGTAAAATAGCAAAGCTGATGACGGTTATTAAGCCGCCATCAGCTTTTTTTTAGAGCTTTTTCATAACCTCGAATATGCGAAGGTCGTTAATCGTTTGAATCACCATTGCCGAATCGGGCATTTGGAATTTTCGCAGAATGGAATTAATCTGTTTCTTTATCGTTTCGTATTCGACGCAGCGTTCCTCCGCGATTTGCCTCCGTTTCTTGCCTTCGCATAACAGCCTTAGAACCTGGAGCTCGCTAGGCGTAAGCTCGGAAATGATCTGAATAATATTGATCAGGCTGTTCTCGGCCCGTTTCACTCGCGCAAATTCCTCGCGGATTTTCTCGGCGATCATAGGTCGGATGGGAGAGGCATTCATGTAGGCTGCGCGGACGGCGTCCAGAACCTCGATGTCGGCAGCGTTTTTTAATAAATAATCGGTAATGCCGGTTTGGAAAGCTGCAAAAATAAAATTTTCATCCTTGTGAACGGTGAGGACGATAATTTTCATGTGCGGGTATTTCTCGTTGATTAATTTCGCTGCTTGAATACCCGCATATTGGGATTCCATCTCGATATCCATTAGAATGACATCGGGTTGGTGCAGGCCGGCCAGGAGGAGCGCATCATGTCCAGAGGAAGCACGCGCCACGCAAGTAAATTCATCATGTCCTGCGAAGGTTCTTTCCAGCCTTCGAAGATGGGCTTCCATGTCATCGGCGATGAGAATACGGATGGTTTGTTGTGTCATGATACAAAAATCCCCTTTCATCTGCTTCTCTCTCTAAATGATCGGCAAGAACACCGTAAAGGTTGTTCCAGCCTCTTTTTTGCTGTCTACTACAATCTTGCCGTCATGTCCCAGGATGATTTTATGGCAATAGGACAAGCCGATTCCCCAGTTGTTTACCGAAGCTTTCGTGGTGAAGAAAGGATCAAAGATCGTCTCCAAATGCTCGTCCGCGATGCCGGGACCATTATCTGAAATCCGGATAAGCGCCCAGCCGTTCTGCCGGCTGCTTTCGATAGCGATATGGCCGTCCTCCCGGAATTGCAAGGATTCGCTGGCATTAAGAAGCAGATTATAGATGGCTTCGCTCAAATGGTTGGAATCTATGTAGCAATTAGCCGGCGACAGGCTTGGCGCAGCTTCCACCTTGCAGCGGACATTCAGCTCGGATAGCCGGGCAACCGCTTGTTGTATCGGCAGGTCGATAGACAGCGGCTGCAAATTCAAGTTTATATTTTTTAATTTTTCAGCGGCTTCGTTGATGCTGTTTAACGCCGCATGAGAAGATTCGAGGATCAAATCAAGGCTATATGAGGACTCGTGATCCGCTTGATGGCGCTTTTTTAGATAAGCCGCTTCAGATTGGATGCCAATCAAGTGATTCTTCAGGGCATGGGTAAAAGCACGCGTACCGAGAGTGGCCGTATCAATGCTTTTGTTGATTTGAATATCGCGGTTTTTGCGGTAATTCTCTATCGAATTAAACTTATAGACCAGATAGATCATCAAGAATAGAATCAAATAAATCGCATACGGAAACACCGGAAGAAGAATGGATTGATAGCTTAGCGGCGGCTGCAAATAGTTATAATACCCTTTCAGATAGGTGGCTCTCACCAATACTTTCGGGGCCCATGAGAAAACAAACAGATGGATGACGACAAGCGGAATAAAGAGCAGAACATGATATAAGGTCAGATTTTTGATGAACCTAATTTTCGGATAATTCAAATAATAATTGAGCAGCAAGCCAAAAGCAACAAAAAGTATGAGGTAGCGAAGGCCTTTTAAGACGGTTTCTATCCCATTAAACACTAGCGGATGATGAGGTTCGTTACTCAAAGAGATTTGAAAGGAAGGGTCAAAATAGACGGTTTGAATTGCAAAATAGAACAGAATGCACGCGTAACCGATTCTTTGGCTCTTTGGGCCAAGGCTATGCGTAAAGGCTATGGCAAAGCCTAGCAATGAGCAGTAGAAGAGTCCGACGCCGATATTCAGAATACGGATAAGCCAGTTCGGATTGAATTGGGTTAATACAAGATAGTTCCAGGTCCCGGGACTGAAGTCAAAGAAGCTGTGAATGACATTAAAGTAATAATTGAATTTACTAAGGTACAAGGTGAATGAGATGAAAGAAAGCACCCAACCGATAATAATTCCGTACATGAAGCGGGTCGAGGCGTGATTAAGCTTTTTATACGTAAACAAAATCGTGAAGATGAGCAGTAAGAGCGTAATGAACAGCAAAAAAGTCACTTCCTTCTCTTCGTGCAAAGTGGGGGTATAAAACATTCATCTATCGGCCAGCCCGGCATTTACGTAATATTCAAATTAAGAAAACGCACACAAATCATATCAAAAAAAGGGTGAGTGTCAATGAGGAAAAGTTTAAAGCTTGCTGCAACTGGCTCATTATTGATGGGGTTGCTGGCCGGCTGCGGTTCTAACGGGCAGACAGCGGACAATAACAGCACAGCTTCTTCTTCGCAAGATAAGACGGAGGTCGTTCACTTGAAGGCCACGGTCCTCCAGGATGATTTGGAAACGTTTAAGGCCGCTTACGCGGAGTTCAGCAAGGAAAATCCTAATATTCAAGTCGAATTCGCGACTATACCGCAAGCGCAATATTACGAAAAGCTTCGCATGCAGCTCTCCTCCGGGGACAATATCGATTTGTTCGGCGGCAACATGGACGTGTTCCTGGACACGGGCATTCTGGAGCCGCTCGATGATTATATCAAGCAAGAAAACGTCGACGTCTCCGGGTACGGCCCGCTGTACGACTCCTTGAAAGTAAACGGCAAAGTATACGGACTTCCTTACCGGAAATCCAACTGGATGTTGTACTACAACAAAACGCTATTCGATCAGGCGGGCGTCGCCTATCCGAAAGACGATATGACCTGGAGCGAATTCCGCGACCTGGCCAAACAAATGACCAAAGGCGAAGGGGCGAATAAAATTTACGGCGCGTTCCTGCAGCCTTGGGCGCAAACCTGGTATATGCAGGGCGTTCAGACCGGCGCTTCCATTATCGACAAGGATTTAACGCCGTTTAAGGAAGGACTGCAATTCAGAATGGATCTGGAAAAGGACGGCTCCATTATGGGTTGGGCGGAGCAAATCTCGACCTCGGCTCATTACAACTCCGCCTTCCAGAAAGGCAATGTCGCGATGAACCTGATCGGGGACTGGCATGTCGCTCAGCTTAGACAAGCCGAGGCGGAGAAAAAGATCGACTTCGATTGGGATGTTGTGCCGATCCCGCATCCAGATGGGGTGGCTGCCAATACAAGCCTGGCTACTCCGGTATCTCTGATGGTAAATAAAGATTCCAAGCATAAAGAAGAGGCCTTTAAAGTGCTTCAATTCATGAGCGGCGCGAAAGGCGCGGAGCAGTTTGCGGCTAGAGGATTCCTCACCGGCTACATGAACGACGATATTCGCAAGATCTACATTGGCGACGGAAGCTTGAAGCCCAAAAACATTCACTACTTCGTTGAGCAAAAGGAATATCCGGAATATCCGCTGCTGCCGGGCGTAAAAAACATTCTTGTGCAAGGCGTGTACTTGCAAGAAGGGGAGCTGGCCTTAACGGGTGCCCAATCGGCCGAACAGGCCATCGACAAGATTGGTCAGCGCATAGCCTCCGAATGGGCTGATAAATACGCCGACGATTACAAATCCGGAAAATAAGGAACGCACAGAACAGAGAGGGGCGGGCTTTGCTTGAAGTGCAAAGCCCGGCTGCTTCAAATGAGGTGAGGAAATGTCGAGTAAAGCGCTAAGGCGTAATCGTTTGACAGGGTATACGTTTTTACTTCCCAACATTCTGGGGTTCTTAATCTTTATCTGCTTCCCGGTCTGCGCATCCTTCCTGATAAGCTTTACCGAATGGAACGGTTTTGGCGAAATCAAATTTACCGGATTTTCAAACTACGCGCGTCTCTGGAGCGATGACACGTTTCGGATCTCCTTGATTAACAGCTTGGTTATGACGGCGGTCTCCGTACCCGTTACGTTGATGCTCGCCATCTTGGCTGCAGTCGCCCTTAACAGAGGGATTAAAGGCGTTAAGTTGTTTAGAACAGCCATTTTCCTGCCTCACATTACAGCCACCATTGCCGTAGCCGTCGTGTGGCAGCTGCTCTATAACCCGACCATGGGACCGATAAACGGATTCCTGAGAAGTCTCGGCATTGCTCATCCTCCCGCCTGGCTTGCGTCAACGCAATGGGCGCTCATATCCGTCATTATCGTCAGTATCTGGCACTCCATTGGTTATTACATGGTCTTGTATTTGGCGGGCTTGCAAGGAATTCCGAAGGATCTCTATGAAGCGGCGGAAATTGACGGCGCGGGCAAGGTATCCCAGTTCCGCAACATTACCCTGCCGATGCTGTCGCCGGTTATTTTCTTCACGGTTATTATGGGCATTATCAACTCGTTCAAGGTATTCGACCTGGTCTATGTCTTGACCAAGGGAGGACCGGGCCGTTCAACGCATATGCTTGTATACGATATTTACGATACGGCCTTCAAACGTTACGAATATGGCTATGCCTCTGCCATGGCCTATGTCCTATTTGCGATCATCCTCGTTATTACGCTGATTCAATTTAGAGGGCAAAAACGATGGGTGAACTATTCCTAACGGATATAGCGGGTTAGAGAGGGGAGAAGCCAACAATGAGCACGCGAGTAGAAGCAAGTCAGACAATGATCACAATAGCAAGGCGTCAGCAATTTGGACAATGGTTTAGAAAAACAGCGCTATACGCCGTTGTTACGGCCGTAGCCCTGTCGATGGTCGTTCCTTTCCTGTGGATGCTTTCCGCATCGGTGAAGTCGGAGGCGGAAATATTCAGTTTTCCGATTCAGTGGATTCCAAGCCATTTTTTCTGGTCGAATTACAGCAAGGTATGGACGGAACTGCCGTTCTTCACTTATTACCTCAATACGATAAAAATCGCCGTGCTAACCACGCTGCTGCAGATCATTACATGCTCGACGGCTGCGTATGCCTTTGCCAAAGTGAAGTTTCCGGAACGCGATAAGCTGTTCTTCTTATATGTAGCAACGATGATGGTGCCTTATCAGGTCATGATGATTCCTCAGTTTGTATTAATCAAGAAGATCGGACTAATGGATTCGCATTGGTCGCTTATTCTGCTCGGAGCTTTTAGTCCGTTTGGCGTTTTTCTGTTCAGACAGTTTTTTATGTCCATTCCGGAAGAACTCTCGGAGGCGGCCAGAATCGATGGACTAAGTGAATTTGGCATATACGCGCGTATTATTCTTCCTTTGATTAGGCCCGCGATTGCCAGCTTGACGATCTTTACCTTCATGCACTCCTGGAACGACTTTCTTGGTCCGTTGATCTATCTGAATTCGGACAGCCTATTTACCCTCCAGCTCGGCATGCAGCATTTTCAAACCGAGCACGCAACGGAATACGGGCCGTTAATGGCGGCGGCGGTTTGCGCGATTATACCAACGATCGTCATTTACTTTTTGGCCCAGGATCATTTCGTAGAGGGTATTTCCGCTGGCGCGGTTAAAGGGTGAACATAAAATGAAGCCAAACATCGTTTATATATTTGCAGATCAATGGCGCAAGCAGGCTGCCGGGTTTATGGGCGAGGATCAGGTGCTTACGCCGAATATCGACCGTTTTGCGCGGGAGAGTCTGGTATTTAACCATGCGCTCTCTTGTACGCCGCTTTGCTCTCCGCATCGTGCAGCGCTTATGACGGGTAGGTATCCGCAATCCAATGGGGTCTATACAAACTGCAAGAACGGAGCGGATATCATGCTAAGCCCGGATGAAATCTGCATTGGCGATGTATTGAAGGGAGCAGGTTATCAGACCGGTTATATCGGAAAATGGCATTTGGACTTGCCCGAGCAGAATCATTGTCCGGAGCCGGAGTCCGGCGCACGGGAGTGGGATGCCTATACTCCGCCGGGGCCGAAGCGGCACGGCTTTGATTTCTGGTATTCCTACGGTGCCTATGATCACCATCTGAGGCCGCACTACTGGAGAGATTCGCCCGAGATGGTGCAGATTGAACAATGGTCGCTAGAGCATGAGACTGATGTAGCGCTGGATTATATCCGGGAAAAAGGGAGCGGCGGCAATATGGAACCCTTTGCTCTATTCCTCTCCTGGAATCCACCTCATAGCCCTTTTGAGCTTGTACCCGAGCTCTACAAAGAGATATACAGAGGACGGGAAATAAACCTGCGCCCTAATGTCCGTTGGGAACGGCTTGAAGCTCATACCGGAGAGACCTTTGAGAGCGGAGAAGAAGCGCTGCTCCGGTATACAAGGGATTACTTCGCAGCGGTGTCCGGCATGGATGAGCAATTCGGCCGCATTTGGCGGGAAATTCAGGAGTTGGGAATTTCCGAGGATACGTTAATTGTCCTTTCTTCGGATCATGGCGAGCTTATGGGGTCGCATGGTTTAATGGCGAAGCATTCCTGGCATGAGGAATCGATTGGTATCCCTTGCGTAATGAACTGGGAGGGTAAGATTAAGCAGGGCGACACGGATATGTTATTTAACAGCATAGATATTATGCCGACGCTGCTTGGACTTGCAGGGCTTCCCGTCCCTGCTTCCGTGGAAGGATTGGATCTATCCGGCGATATTCTCGGAAACCGGCGGACGGAGATTTCATCGGCGTTTATTTGCGCTTTCCCGGGGAGAAAAGATGCGATCGAAAGTTACTCCGCCTTGGGGCTGGATAACCGGAAATACGGATGGCGAGGCATTCGTACACAGGAGTATACCTACGTGGTTCATAAAGGCTATACGCCTGGCGAAGGAACGCAGCGCATCTTCTACGACCTCAAGAAGGATCCGTACCAACTTCATCCTCTTCTATTGAAGGAACTTCCGCAAACGGAAATTTTGCTTGCGCTGGAAGAAGAGCTGCAACGATGGTTAGACCGTATAGAGGACTCTTTTGAATTAAATGAATCTAAGTAGAAGGGAAGGTTGGCAAGGATGTGGCGCGAAGCAATCGAAGATGCGATCGGTAAGGTTCGCCGGAATTTGGAACAACATCAAGGGGCTTTCCCGCATATTACGAACGAACAACGTTATGAGTGGTCGGGCAACGAGGATTGGATCGAAGGATTTCATACCGGGCTGACTTGGCTCAGTTATGAATATAGTCGGAATGTCTTTTTTCAAGAACAGGCTAAGCGGCAGATTGCGGATTTTAGAAGACGCTTTGAGGAGAAAATCTGCCTGGAGCATCACGACATCGGCTTTTTGTACGGGTTATCGGCCCTTGCCGGATGGATTGTGGAAAAGGACGGCAGCGCTTATGCGCTGGCCCTGCGTGCGGCAGACCACTTGCTCGGAAGATGGCGTGAGCAAGGAGGTTTCTTGCAAGCCTGGGGACCGGAACAGGATGAGAAAAACGGAGGCCGCATCATTATTGATTGCTTGATGAATCTCCCCCTGTTGTATTGGGCATCGGAGGTGACGGGCAAGCCGCAATATGCGGAGGTGGCATACAAACAGGCGGAGCTGTCCAGAAGATACCTGGTGCGGGGCGATGATTCGTCCTATCATACGTTTTATTTCAATAGAGAAACAGGAGAGCCGCTTGGTGGAGGCACCCATCAGGGATATTCTGATGGATCGACCTGGACCCGCGGGCAGGCTTGGGGGATATACGGTTTTGCGCTATCCTACCGGTATACCAAAGACCCTGCTTTCCTGCGGACATCCAAAAGAGTGTTGAGCTACTTCCTGGAGCATTTACCGGAAGATTATATCGCTTATTGGGATTTCAATGCGCCTGTTGAAGCCCATACAAGCCGCGACAGCTCGGCTTCCGCCATCACGGCCTGCGGGATGCTGGAGCTGCTTGACCTTCTGCCGGAGGAGGACGCTGACCGAGCCTGGATTAAACAAGGGCTAGATCGAACAATGCATTCTCTTGTGAGCAAATACGCCACAATCGGCGAGGAGTCGGAAGGGTTGCTGAAGCATGGTTCCTATCATGTCCGAGGAAATAATGGTCTCGATGATTTTATGATATGGGGAGATTATTATTACTTGGAGGCGTTGATGCGACTGGAACGGGGCATTCCGGGTTATTGGTATGAACGGGATAAAAAATAATTCGTTTAAATCAGCTGATGATGGTCAAAGACCTCTATCAGCTTTTTTGCGTAATTTTAGAAGATGCGGGTGTAGTGCACAGAGATTTAATTGTAAAATATGGGTAATGATATCAATGCCAAAAGGAGGTGCTCGATTGCTTATCCGTCAACTCCAACAGTACGATCAAGATCGTGTTATTTCTATTTTTCAAGAGTACCCGCTGCAATTTCCGTCATTTGTTATTGCTAGGTATCCCGTAAGGTGGGCGGATTATTTCGCCTCATCTTCTAGGAGCAGAAGCGATTATTTTGTTGCGGAGGATAATGGTGAGGTGATAGGGCATTCGGGTTATATTTTTAATGATGACGATGGTCTTTACGAGATTGTAGGCGTTGTTGTTAAGCAGAGTGCTGGAAGAAAAGGTGTTGGCCGGGCACTGCTTGGCGGAATCTGCGATAGACTGAGAGAGCTCGGAGAGGAGCAGGCGATTTTGTATACGCTTGGCCATCCGGGAAGTCAAGGAACGATCGATTTTTACAAGAGTATCGGATTTGATCTCGTTAATGAGGAGAAAGACTTTTTTGCAGAAGGATATGACCGAGTTACTTTTACAAAGAAATTCATTTAGGAGGCCATCGAACATGGAGCATTTTTATAACAATTACCGGTTTAGCGATGACAAGTCCCTGCTTGATTTGGATACGATCCAAGCCTATCTGGCCAAGAGTTACTGGGCAAACCAGCGGACAAGGGAAACGATCAAGAAATCGATTCAGAACTCCACGTGCTACGGGATTTATTATGAAGATAGGCAAGTAGGTTTTGCCCGGGTCATAACGGATTGGGCTACCGTCTATTATCTGGCCGACGTTTATATAGATGAAGAGCATCGGGGACATGGTTTAGGCAAGGAGTTAGTGGGTTGGATCGTGCAGCAATACGAAGGGCTGTCGGGACTGCTCGGTACGCTGGATGCCCATGGATTATATGAGCAGTTCGGCTTCAAGCGTAATGCGGAGCGATTTATGGTCAGGAGGCCGGGGTCCTAGCCATTAATTTGCTTGTAAAAAGACCACTCCTGTTAGCAGGAGCGGTCTTTTTTACGATTATTTACTTCTTATCCGAGCTCAGATCCAGCCAAGCCATCTCCTCGCGGGTCAGCTTGATGCGCGAGCCTTCGTCGCAGGAGCGGAGCTCCTCGAGCGATTGGGCGCCGATGAGGGCGCAGGTCGGGAAGGCTTGGTTAAGCACGTAAGCGAGCGCGATCTGGATTTGCGTGACGTTCTTTTGCTCGGCCAGTTGCTTCGCGCGCTCATAGCGCTCCCAGTTGTCGTCGCTGTAGAAGACGCGGACCAGATCGGCATTGCTGCGATCTTCCGGAGTGAAACGGCCGGTAAAGAAGCCGCGGGCCTGCGAGGACCAAGAGAACAGCGGAAGCTGGTTGGCTTCATGCCAGGCAAGAGTCTCGTCGTCGACGGACACGCAGCCAGACCAGAACGGCTCGTTGGCTTTCGCAAGGCTGAGGTTAGGGCTGCTGAACGAGAAGCCAACAAGGCCTTTTGCCGCCGCGTAGTCATTCGCCTCTTGAATGCGCTGCCAGGTCCAGTTGGATACGCCAATCGTTTGCACCGCGCCGGATTTGATATGCTCGTTCAGAATCTCGATGACTTCGCCCGCAGGGACGTTTGGATCATCGCGGTGAAGACCGTACATGTCGATCGTATCGACTTGGAGACGCTCAAGGCTCGTCATCAGGTCGCTGCGGATCGCTTCGCGGCTGACGCGCGGGCCATTCTGGTCGTGATGGGCGCCTTTGGTCAGAATCACCCATTGGTCGCGGGTGCCGCGTTCCTTCAGGTAACGGCCGATCACTTCCTCGCTTTGTCCGCCGCAATAAATATGGGCGGAGTCAAAGCAGTTGCCGCCAATGGCGAAGTAGGCGTCCATGTTGGCAGCGGCTTTTTCATAAGAGTCATGGTAGAAATAGTCCGTGCCTTTCATCAAGCGGGATACCGGTTTGTCCAATCCTTGCAGCTTTAAGAATTCCATATGAAGCGGCCTCCTCGGATATCATTATTTTAATTGAACTCTCGCATGCTCGCGGGCAGATAAAAGGCAAGCATCAATAACCTTCATATTGCGGATGGCATCGGTTGTCGGGAATTCCAGAGGAGTACCGTTTGCAACGGAACGGGCAATGGAATCCGCTTGCGCCGTATACGAATTCACGTACGGTACCTCAATTTGGCGGCGCTCGCCGTTTGCGTTCAGGTAGATATGGCTGCTTTCCGCCGTTGGCGTAACGAACGCGGACGGAACTTCGATAATACCGTCGGTTCCGAGAATCTCCAGCGGATTGCGGAACGCCGCCCACATGCCGCAGTCGAAGGTAAGCGATACGTTGCCGTCAAATTCAATCAAGCCTGAGGCCATCATATCGACATCGTCATGCTCCGGCGAGAAGAGGGCGTTAACCGTAACCGCTTCGGGCTCTTTATCCAGAAGAAGACGCGCCACGTTAATCGGGTAACAGCCTACGTCATAGATGGAGCCGCCGCCCCAAGCTTTGCGGAAGCGGACATTCTTGGAGTCGTTCGGGTTGTTGAAAGTAAACGCGCTTCGGATCCCGCGAATCTGACCGATTGCACCGGATGCGATCAGCTCTTTAATCTGCTGATAGCGCGGATGATAGCGATACATAAACGCCTCGGACAGAAGAACGCCTGCTTTGTCGGCTGCTTCGGCCATCTCTGCCGCTTCGTGCGCGTTCAGAGCGAGAGGCTTCTCGCACAAAATATGCTTGCCTGCTTCGGCTGCGCGGATGGCCCACTCCTTATGGAGATGGTTCGGCAGCGGGATATAAATAACGTCAATCGAGCTGTCGGCCAGAAGCGCCTCGTAGCTGTCATAGGCAGTAGGAATGTTCAACTCTTCAGCCGTTTGTCTGGCTTTCTCCCCGTCGCGGCTCGCGATCGCGGCCACTTCGTTCGAATCGGATAAATGAAGGCCTGGAATTACCGCGTTTTTTGCAATATTAGCGCATCCCAGAATGCCCCATCTAAGCTTTTTACTCATGCTTCACCCTCGCTTCGTTAGAATGATTTATGACTATATTGCGATTATAGGAGAAGATAATTAAAATTAAAATGATATTATTTTGTATACCATTAGAACAATATTGTCATAAAGAGGTGCCCGATATGAAACGACAAAGCCTACTGCTCACGCTTCCGAATATGCCGTATTTTTGCATGCCTGAATCGGTGGGCAATTACCGGTTTGACCCGGAGCACAGCACAACCCGCGAGGCCGGAGCCTTGAACAATTTCAATATCCATTACTGCGTTTCCGGCAAAGGCTATGCGGAGATTGACGGCGTTGTTCATGAGCTTCGGGCAGGGGAAGCCATCCTGTATTTTCCGCTGCAGAAGCAGCGCTATTACAGCAGCCAGGATGAGCCGTGGGACGTGCGATGGTTTCATTTCTACGGAGGTACGGGCCTTCGGGATTATCTGATCGAGCAGGGCTTTCATAAAAGTCCGCTATGGAAGCTTCGGCAGCCGCAGATTTGGGAGCAAGCGCATGAGGAGCTGCTCCGCGAAGCGGAGACGCACCGGATTCTGCGGCCGGCCCAGCTGTCTATGCTTACCTATATGCTGTTGACGGTTTTTGTCGAGCATGCGTCTGCCCTGCAAGGAAACAAGACGGGGACCTCAAGCGAGCGGATTATGGAGCTGCTTCCGCTAATGCAGCAGGAGGCCGTGAAGCCTTTTATCTTGGAGGAATGGGCAGAGCGGGTAGGAGTGTCGCCGTATTACTTCTGCAAGCTGTTCCGGAACGCCACGCGTATGACGCCAATGGATTTTATTACCCGCTGCCGCTTGCAGGCGGCAAAGCAGTGGCTGCTCGAGCGGAAGGACGATAACATCGGGCAGATTGCGGAAGAGGCCGGTTATCCTAGCGTCAGCTATTTCAACAAGCGGTTTATGGAGCATGAAGGGATGACGCCAACGGCATACCGGAGATTGTACGGGGTGTAAAAAAACGCCGGCAACCTTAATCAGGTTCCGGCGTTATTCATTAGCCTTTCGGCATTTTGCTCTCATCCATGTACAGCAGATTCCAGCGGTGACCGTCCAGGTCGGCAAAGCCCGCGCCGTACATCCAGCCGTCCGATTCGCTTGGTTTGCCGAAGATGGTACCGCCGGCAAACTCTGCTTTTTGAATAAATTCGTCAACTTCTTCTCTGCTGTTAGCGCCAAGCGAGAACAACACCTCTGCATATTGGGAGGTATCGGCAACTTTCGCTCCAGAAAATTTCTCAAGCGCCGCTTCGGGGAATAGCAGGAACGTGGTCTGGCCAATCGTAAGCTTGGCCCTCTCGCTGCCTACGTTAGTTGCTTGGAATCCAATTTGATTAAAAAAGGCGGTTGATTTCTGAACATCCTTGACCGGCAGGTTAATCCAAATCTCCTGTGACATGGCTCTAGCCTCCTGGAATATATATTTCAACTAGTCCTACTATACTCTAGTTCTTGCGGCAAAAGCGAATTCTACGTGGGGCAAGGGCTACACTGGAGTTCATACAGCGTAGGGGACGTTTTTGTCCGGTCTCTTATGCTAGATTGGATTAAGTACAGCATAATGCTCGCGTTTGGACGCACGCGGCGTTTTTAAGTCCTTTTTACTGGATGGAATCCAGCATAGCCTCTGAAACCGTTCCTTTTACCGTAATTTTACTGGGGAAAATCCAATGTAAGGCGGAGAGTAAGGAGAGTACGTTGAAAAGAAATAAGGGCTGTTCCATCGTCCAAATGACGATGGAACAGCCCTTTCGTAACTTTATTTGCTTGTCTGCTCCAGCATCGTCTGAGCCAAAGTATCGATCTGGCCAAGGATGGATTTTGCGTCAAAGTAGAAGTAGGTTTTGTAATCCAACGGAATGACATTGCCGTTTTTTACGGCAGGCAGACCTTGCCAGATTTTGCTTTCGGTAAGAGACTTAAGCTGCGCGTCCGATGTTTCGGTGTAAGTGGACAGGAAAATGTAGTCGGCATTTGCGATATCCGGCAGCTTCTCCATGGAGATTTCCTGGTACTGCACGCCGTTATCGATGACGTTCTTCTGAATCCATTCCGGAGCTTTGAACTGCAGGGCGTTGTAGATGACTTCGCCGCCGCGGCCGTAGTTATCGCCCATAACCGCAATGGTGCCGCCGTCGATCTCCATCAGAACAGCCGTCATGCCCGGCTTCAATTTATCTTTCAGCATTTCGCGCGCATTAGCGGCCTTTTCCTGGTAATCCGCTTCCCATGCAGCCGCTTCTTTTTCCCGGTTCAGCAAAGCACCGAATTGTTTTACCTCATCATGGACGTTTTTGATGGAGTTATAAGGGATAAAGAGGGTTGGAGCGATTTTGGACAGGTCGTCGTAGTTCTCGGCAAGGGTATCGTTAATTAAGATAAGATCCGGCTGCAGGGCTAGTACCTTCTCCGCCGAAGCAGGCGATCCGATATCCGTGATTTTGGCTTCCTGCTCCTTCAGGAACGGGCTTCCCATCCACCATTCCTTGCTGGCGCCAATCGGCTGAATGCCTAGCGAGAGCAGAGTGCCGTGATAGTAGCCTGCGACGATTCGCTGAGGATTAGTTGGAACCTCAATGTCGCCTTTAACGGTTTTGACAATACGCGTTGCGGATTGCTCTTCCGTAGTTGCTGTATTATTGCTATCAGCTGCAGGCGAGCTTTCAGCCGTTGGTGACGCAGCCGAACTAGCAGCATTCGAATTATTGGATGAGTTGCTGCCGCAGGCGCCAAGCAGAGCCAGAATACACAGCAGCGTGGCAGCCGTGACGGACATTTTCTTTAGTTGATGAAACATGAGACGATCTCCCTCTCTGATATTAATAATCATTATTAGATAAATGATAACAATTCTCGGTTGGGATCGTCCATACACGCTGATGACCAATAATTAGACTTTTTGTGATGTGAGAAGCCGTAATGCTTCTTCCAGCTGCCGCTCCAGAGATAACGGGTCATAGCCGTAGAAAATATCGGGATTTGGCGTATATACCCGGCCGCGCCTTACAGCCTCAAGCTGCTGCCACGCAGAGGATTGGAGAGAGGCAGGCTTATCCGGATACCAGACGGAACGGTAATCGAATAAAAAGATATGATCGGCGGCAAAGCTGGACAGCTCCTGCGAAGAGACTTCCTTGTTCGGCAGCTCGTGACGGATAAGCTGTTCGCACACGATGGCAGGCGGCGTTAACCCTAGCTCTGTATACAGGAGAAGGCCGCCCATGCTGGTGGATTTTCCGTATGCATACAGCTTGTCGGATACGATTTTAAAGATCGCCACCGTCTCGTTCCGCGCAAGAAGCGGGGCCAGAAGCTGCCTTGCCTCGGCCACCCGCCGTTCAAATCCGGCCATCCATGCGTTTGCTTCGCTTGTTCTGCTGATCGCATTCGCTAGAAACAGCAGCGGGGGACGCCAATCCTCGTCAATATCCGGAATTACGCAGACAGGTCCCGCAGCTCTTAGAAGCTCCTCCTGCTTCTGGGGCTTGTCTATAAGAATGAGATCGGGCTTTACCGAAGCCAGCTTGTCCAGGGTTTCCGGATCAGCCGTAATGGGAGTATCAACAAGGGTCATAGTCAAGCTGCCGCTGAATTGCTCCTTCATCCAAGGCTCCAGAACACCCAGCGTCGGCAACGCGCCTAGCGTCAGCATGGATGCGGTCATGTAGGCGGATAAAGCGGCATAGCTCTTCGGAAGTGAGCGGTATACCGAAGGGGCTGCCCCAATAATCTGTTTGAACTTGCGGCTGAAGTAATGCTCGCTGTGGAAGCCCGTCAGAAAAGCAATCTCGTTCATCATTTTCTGAGGATGCAGTTGCAGGAGTTCCTGTGCTCTGCGGATTCTTATCCGGCATAAGTAATCGGTAAAGCTGTAACCCGTTTCCCGCTTGAATAAGCGGGAGAAATGCTCGGGACTAACCCCATACATGGAGGCAAGCCGGTCTCTCGTCAGATCCTCCCAATAGTGATCCCGGATATAGTCTAAGGATGATTCCATCCAGTCTCCCGCATCCGTATGCTGCGAAGTGGGCTCCAGCTTTACCAAAGCGGCCAGCCACTGGTAGAAGGCAAGACTGGCCCGAATGGTTTTATGCGGTCCGGAGGAAGAGACGGCTTCGGATAATTCATCGGCTAAGCCGAATAAGCGTCCAGGGGCAGCGAGATGGATAATCCCTTCTTCCTGGAGCGGGGCTTGACCACGCGAGTAAGTCCAGCTGCCGGAAGCAAGCGGAGTAAGCGCAAGAAAGGTAATCCGGTCCATGACTAGCGGCTGCTCGGATCCGTTAATAATGTGCATGCCGCAGCCGGCTGGAGCGTAAAGCGCCATGCCTGCCTGCAGACTGTATTTTCGCGCATGGGTATGAATGTCTGCCGCTCCTTCCCGGACAAGCAGGACCATATCCGTGTCCGTTACGTTCCATTCCTTTGGCGCGCGCGGCGCGTAGGTGAACTTGTGGATGGACTGAAAAGTGTAGGTCATTTCGGACTGATCCGCAGGAAGCGCCGGGCGGTAAGCCTTCCGGGTCTGCAGCTCCTGGCGGATTCGTTCGGCTTCTTCTTCGCTTAACGCGCCTAAATATTTCTCGGTCCGATGCTTCCTGCGTCCTTGCTCATCGACATAGGAGGTGACAATCCGGTAATAGGTATACGTTTTGCCAAGCTTACGGACAAGCTGTTTTTTCAAAAACATAGTTATTTAATCTCCTGTAAGTTGAGGACTATTGTAGGGACTAACTAATGTTAGTTTGCCATATAGGGGCTGGGGGGAGTCAAGAGAATCATTTTTTTTAAAACTTCTCAAGTGGTATGACATTTTATGTCATACCACCTGTTCTATAATGGGCACATCACAACGAAATGAGGTCACGAACAATGGCAAAAACAAAACGGGGACGCGTATTGTGGAACCTTCCTTCCCGAAGCAGAGGGACTTGTCCCGTATGCGGAAGAACAAGAATTAAGCTTTTGTATACGCAGACGACATCGGAAGGAAAAACATTGAAAGTGTGCAAACGGTGTATAAATGCCACACAAGAGAGAGTGGACGCGGCAGTCTCGTAGAAAAATGGATTGCAGTTCATCTCTAGAAAATGATGTAATAATATAGAAACAACAAAAGGAGGCTGTGTGAGGATGAGCAATATGCATCGCATTGGATGGTTCGATCAACAAGTACGTGCGGGACTTTATCCGAATAGCAGCCTTCTAGCTAAACAATTCGAGATTTCCAAGAGACAAGCGGCCAGGGATATTGAGTATATGGAAATGTCCCTTCGCGCTCCACTCAAATACGTGGCGAAGTATCGGGGCTATTGCTACGAGGATGAGGCGTTTGTTCTGCCGCATCTGTATTTGTCGGAAGAAGAGCAGAAAATATTGAAATATCTTGCGCTTCGATACCGGCACTACAATTATGACAACGCCGAGTCCGTAAAGCGCGTGGCCGATCTGTTGAGCAGGTTTGAGGCTTCCGATCAACTGGACGGACTCAAGCTTCCGATATTCGATGCCAATCCGCGGACGATTCAAGCGATGGAGCTGCTTTCCCAGGCTATCGCGGGTAAGAAGTCCGTTCACCTGCTATACAAGGATGAAGAAGGCGAGCGTCAATTGCTAGTAAGCCCAATCCGCTTCGTTTCCCGCTATCATGCGGATTATGTTGCCGTGTATAACGGGGGGGATGAACGTCCGGTTCTTCTTAGACTGGACGGGATCTTGCAGATTTCCATAGCGGTTGCGGCATCCGAATGCGAGACCAAGAAGAATGAATTCGACTACTTGGAACAAGGCAGCAAGCCGGCCCGCGCTCCATATCTGGCGAAGATTAAACTAAGCTCCCCTTTGAGCGGCAATAGCTGGAGGGGTTTTACTATACAAACGCAAGAAGAGCTTATTTATACCATTGCTTTTTATGATACGGACAGCTTTCTTCAGCATTTGCTTATTACCGAATGGGAAGAGCTGATTGCTCCGAGATGGCTTAAAAAAAAGCTGCAAAATAAGTGTGAGCAGATCGCACAGCGATTAGACACAACGACGGAATTCAGTTAGGGGAATGCTATGCCAAGCGTACAATTGGGGCTTAACATGAAACGGGAATCCAAATCTTACATCGATAGTCTCTATGCAGTTCTAACCGCAGCCGGATTGTTTGAGGGCCCTAAATATCGGCTTTCGGGTCTTACCGGAATGGCCTTCAAATTTACGGTCCATGAAAGACTGCTGCCTTTATCCGTGTCAGCGTATGGGCAATGGATAAACGAGCATAAGCCGGGTATGGACAACCTTGGTATATATACGGTGTATGATTGTGGACGGACGAGACATCCAACTTTCCGCCATTACCAGCAGGATGCCGTTGAGTGGGTCAAGGATAGCCTCGATAACGGGGTAGGGGTTATTTATTGGATTCCGGAGTTTGGCGTAATTGACGGCTACGATGAAGAGGACCGGGTATTTTTCGTAAATGATGGCTGGTCCGATGAACCTCATGTAGTCCTGTATGATAATTTAGGTCTTAATTTTACGGAGTTCTGGTACTGCCAGGCGGTTGGCGGGAAGGTGGATATCGCAAGAGAGTTGATGATCCTTGAATCGCTGCGGCTTGCCATTTATGACTGGGACACTCCTTATAAAACACTTCCCAATACGGATATCGCATCCGGCAAGCTTGCTTATGACTTCTTGATTCAGGCTCTTCGGCAAGGGGACTACGATGAGGGCGGTGCCGTCTATATCCTTGATTCCTATTGCTATTCAAGGGAGGAAATTCTCTCTTATTTGCAAGAGGCGCAGGGACTTTGGCCTGAAATAGATGAAGCTGTACGACTCTATAAGCAGCTAAATGAGCTGCTCCCGCTGATTCGAAATGCCATTATCCATAACATGGATTCCAGACAAATAGATCGCAATCAATGGGATGCCTTAATTGGCTATATAACGGAAGCAAAGCAGCTAGAGGATCATGCAGTTAACGAATTCCGCCTAATATCAGACCGTTGCCCGGATCCGCGAAGATCCGTCATTCCTAGGTGGGGAATTCATACCCCTAAATGATTGACATGACGAGAGGTGAGCAGCGATGGTTATCCTCGCAGACTTGAAAATGACAGTGGAGTCAGAATCTTATATTGATGCCATGCATGCTGTTCTTCATCATAAAGGATGGATAAATGGCTCAAAAGCAATGCTGGCTGGCATGACATCTATGGCTTTCCGTTTTACCGTAAACCGGCGTTTAACGGAGGAAGCTCCGACAGCTTACAATTGGGTAGCCGAGAATTTTCTCGCAGCGGATTTTATTGGAATTGGTTCTTCGCAAAATGCGGGTTTTAGCTTTGATGCTACATTACCGCTCTATAGGGAAGCGGCTGTATCCCAGATTAAAAAGACAATAGACAATGGAATAGGCGCCGTCATTTGGAGGAATCAATTTGTTGCGGTTGCTGGTTACGATAATGCAGAGCAATCCCTGATTCTCTCGAACGGAAGCGATGAAATGGAATATTTGCCGTATAACTCTTTCGGCAATCCGATCTCGCCTTATTGGTATTACCAGCTCTTCGAGAACAGAATTGAGTTAGACCATATGGAAATATGCAAGGAATCGCTGATGCAGGCGGTATACCGCTGGGAAACTCATAATCCGCTCCTGCCCGAGACGGAGTATGCCTGCGGCCGAGAAGCATATGCGGCAATAGCATCAGCTCTGCAAAGCGGAGACTATGATCATGAGGGATGGCAGGCAACTTTGCGATGCTATGCGGCTTCCAAGAGGGATATCCGCGACTATTTCTCCGTGTTGGAAACCTATTGGCCTTCGCTTCGAGCCGCATCGGTTCAGTACGCCTGCGTGGCGGAAGCTTTCGGGGAGATAGAGCGCTTAGTGCTTAATGACAGCCTGACTGAAACGATTATCTCCGAGCTTCTGCAAGCAGCTCAAGCCGAGGAGAAGGCAATTGAGGAGATAAAGGCATTTATGCGGGAAACGCTCGATATCCGAGAAGGCGATATCGCCTTGAGATAAACTTTATAAAGACTTAAGCAGATAAATCCGCTTAAGTCTTTTTTTTGTTTGTTTTTTTATAAAAACGAGTTAACGAAGTGAAAAGATTTAAAAAGCCTCCGCTTGTATGATTTGTCTATCGGCTCATTCATCTCACAAATCGAGAGGGGATAGACAGAAATGAAAAAGATGTTATCGATCTTCGTGTTAACCGCATTAATCGTTGTCCTTGCCGCTTGCGGCGCGAACAGCAGCAGTAAAGACAACGGCAACAACGGCGGCGAAAAGGCAGCGAACAACACATCCGGCGCAAACAGCACGGAAAGCACAAACGCAGGCACAACCACAGAAAAAGGCAAAATCGGCATCTCCATGCCGACCAAATCGTCGGAGCGCTGGGTGGGCGACGGCGCCAATATGAAGAAGGAATTCGAAGCGCTTGGTTATACGGTAGACCTTCAGTATGCGGAGGATGTAATCGAGAACCAGGTTTCCCAAATCGAGAACATGATCACGAAGGGCGTTAAAGTGCTCGTTATTGCCGCAATCGACGGCGAGTCCCTGACGGACGTGCTGCAAAAAGCAGCGGACCAGAACATTCAAGTGATCGCTTATGACCGTCTGATCAAAAATACCGAGCATGTCAGCTACTACGCAACCTTCGATAACTTCAAAGTAGGTGTGCTGCAAGCCTCCTACCTCGAAGATAAGCTTGGCCTGAAGGACGGCAAAGGGCCGTTTAACATTGAACTGTTCGCCGGTTCCCCGGACGATAACAATGCTTACTTCTTCTTTGACGGCGCGATGTCGGTTCTCCAGCCTTACATCGACAGCGGCAAGCTGGTCGTGAAGAGCGGCCAGACGAAAATGGAGCAGGTCGCAACCCTCCGTTGGGACGGTGCAACCGCGCAATCCCGGATGGATAACCTGCTAAGCGCGAACTATGCAAGCGACACGGTTAACGCCGTATTGTCTCCGTATGACGGTATCAGTATCGGCATTATCTCCTCCCTGAAAGGGGTAGGCTACGGCACGGCGGATAAGCCAATGCCAATCATAACAGGCCAGGATGCCGAGGTTGCTTCGGTGAAATCCATCATTGCCGGTGAGCAGACCTCCACGATCTTCAAGGATACCCGCGAGCTTGCGAAGGTAGCGGTCAGCATGGCCCAAGCGGTGATCGAAGGCAAAGAAGCGCAAGTGAACGACACGAAAACGTACAACAACGGCGTGAAGGTCGTTCCTTCCTTCCTGCTGGAGCCGGTATCGGTAGACAGCGCCAACTACAAGCAAGTACTGGTCGATTCGGGCTATTACACCGAAGATGAACTGAAATAAAGTACTCACGCATTGCGGCAGCCAAATGATTTAGCGACGGCCCCAAAGCCGTTGCTAGATCATTTTCCGTATTCCTTATCCAACTGAAGGCGTGGTGATAGCTTTGACTGATATCCTGCTCGAAATGCGGGGAATCACCAAAACCTTTCCGGGCGTAAAGGCGCTGGAGAACGTTAACTTAAAGGTAAAAGAAGGCGAAATACACGCGCTTATGGGAGAGAACGGCGCGGGCAAATCGACGCTCATGAAAGTACTCTCCGGCGTATATCCGTTTGGATCCTATGAAGGCGACATTTTATTCAAGGGCAAAGCCTGCGAATTTAAAGATATCGGAAGCAGCGAGCAGCTTGGCATCGTCATCATCCACCAGGAGCTTGCGCTTATTCCGCAGCTGTCCGTGGCTGAAAATATTTTCCTCGGCAACGAGCAGGCAAGCCGCGGCATTATCAACTGGAACGAGACGGTGGTGAAGACGCGCGAGCTGCTCAAAACGGTAGGCTTGTCCGAATCCCCGAACACGCTTGCAGGAACGATGGGAGTAGGCAAGCAGCAGCTTGTCGAGATTGCGAAAGCTTTATCGAAGGAAGTAAAGCTGCTTATCCTGGACGAACCAACCGCAGCGCTAAACGAAGAGGACAGCGAAAATCTGCTGAATTTGATGCTGGCGTTCAAGGAGCAGGGGCTGACGTCCATTATCATCTCCCACAAGCTTAACGAAATTATGAAGGTAGCCGACTCCATTACGATTCTGCGCGACGGCCAGACGATCGAGACGCTGCGGGTTCGGGAGGATCAAATTACCGAGGACCGGATTATTAAAGGAATGGTTGGACGCGATCTGACGCATCGTTATCCGGAGCGGGAGCCGAATATCGGAGATATCCTGTTTGAGGTCAAAGACTGGAACGTCTACCATCCGCAGCAATCGGACCGGAAAGTGATCGACGAAGTCAGCTTCCATATTAACCGCGGCGAGATTGTTGGCATTGCGGGGCTGATGGGGGCGGGACGGACGGAGCTTGCGATGAGTATATTCGGTCAATCCTACGGAAAAAAAATCAGCGGCCAGCTGTTCAAGGACGGCCGGGAAATCCGTCTGCCCGACATCAGCAAAGCGATCGACGAGGGTATTGCTTACGTAACCGAGGACCGCAAGGAATACGGGCTTATCCTGATGGACGATATCAAACGCAATACAACGCTTGCCAACCTATGGGGTATTTCCAAATGGTTTGTGGTGGACGATTACAAAGAGATAACCGAGGCGGAAGGCTTCCGCAAGAAGCTGAACATCAAGACGCCAAGCGTCCATCAGAAAACCGGCAACCTGAGCGGAGGAAACCAACAGAAGGTTGTGCTAAGCAAGTGGATTTTTACCGGTCCGGACCTCCTTATTCTCGATGAACCAACCCGGGGCATTGACGTAGGGGCGAAATACGAGATTTACACCATTATCAATCAGCTGGCTGAACAAGGGAAAGGGATTTTGATGATCTCCTCGGAGCTGCCGGAGCTGCTCGGGATGTGCGACCGGATTTACGTCATGAACGAAGGACGTTTTACCGGGGAAGTGCCAAGAGCCGAAGCCAGCCAGGAAACGCTTATGAAGTATATGACGAAAAGCAGGAGGTAGGACAGCATGGAAACCGCTCTGAAATTAATACGCAGCAATATCCGGCAATACGGCATGTTTATTGCCTTGATTTTAATCATGCTGCTCTTTCAGTTTCTATCCGACGGCATTCTGCTGAAGCCGCTTAATATTACGAACCTTATTTTGCAGAACAGCTATATTCTTATTCTGGCCATTGGCATGCTGCTCGTTATAATAACCGGACATATTGATCTTTCCGTCGGCTCCGTTGCGGCATTTGTCGGTGCGGTGTCGGCCATCATGATGGTCAAACACGGGATGTCCTTCCCGGTGGCGATGGTGCTGTCGCTAGTGTTTGGCGCTATCGTTGGCGCTTGGCAGGGCTTCTGGGTTGCTTACGTACGGATTCCTTCCTTTATCGTCACGCTGGCTGGGATGTTATTATTCCGCGGCCTCACGATGCTGGTGCTGGACGGCAAGTCGGTTGCTCCGTTCCCTCAAGGCTTCCGTTCCATAAGCACGGGATTCCTGCCGGACATTCCGGGTAACTGGGACATTCATCTGCTTACGGTGTTGATCGGTATCATACTGTCGGTGTTGTACATCTTTATGGAGTGGCGCGGACGTCTAGTCCAGAAAAGATACAAGCTTGAGCTGCTGCCGATCCCGTTCTTCCTAATCAAGCTGGCGGCAATCGTGATTATTACAAACCTGTTTACGTACGTGCTTGCTTCCTACAAAGGTCTTCCGAACATTCTCATCATGCTGTTTGTTCTGATTGCCTTGTACACCTTCGTGATGCGAAAAACGGTTATGGGCCGTCATATCTATGCGCTTGGAGGCAATGAAAAGGCAGCAAGATTGTCAGGGGTGAAGACGAAAAAGATGACCTTCTGGGTCTTCGTTAATATGGGCGTGCTTGCCGCCCTTGCGGGTCTTGTGTTTGCGGCAAGGCTGAACGCGGCTACTCCAAAGGCAGGGGTGAACTTCGAGCTGGATGCCATCGCGGCTGTCTTTATCGGCGGCGCTTCGGCAACGGGCGGAGTGGGTACGGTAATCGGAGCGATCGTTGGCGGTCTCGTTATGGGCGTCATGAATAACGGGATGTCGCTGGTTGGTCTAGGCATCGATTATCAGCAGGGCATCAAGGGTCTGGTTCTGCTGCTCGCGGTTGCTTTCGACCTCTATAACAAAAACAAATCTGCTTAATAACAGAGCCGTCTCTTGGCGCGTCTAAACACTTCTTGTGTCTAGGCGCGCTTAACTGCTATGTTAATGAAAGCGGTTTTTTGCATATTGGGGGGATCCGGGTGAAGAAGCTGTTGCTCGTCTATATCGTGCTGATTGGGACGCTGATGGCCTATTTGTATATGGTATTTGTCAAGGAAGACAATAGCGGACTGCTGGATGAGCCCGAGGGGCTGCACGGTACGCTGGACGAGAAGTATGTGATGGTGAATTTTCTGGCCGGTATCGACTATTGGAAAAACGGGCTGAAAGGCTTCGAGGACGCGGCGGAAGCGCTTGGCGTATCGGTGGAATACCGGGGCTCGACGCAATACGACGTGCAGGAGGAAATGATGGTGCTCGAGCAGGTTATCGCGCGGAGTCCCGCTGGAATAGCCGTAAGCGCCATTGATTCCGAAGCTCTGAACCCGGCGATTAACAAAGCGGTGGAAGCGGGCATTCCCGTTGTGATGTTCGACGCGGACGCGCCTCGCAGCAAAGCCTATTCCTATATAGGAACCAATAACTATAATGCAGGAGTAACGGCAGCCCGGAAAATGGCCGAGCTGACGGGCGGAACCGGCAAGGTTGGCGTCATTACGCTGCCTAATCAATTGAACCACCAGGAGAGAACAAGGGGCTTTGAGGAGACGCTGGAGAAGGAATTCCCCGATCTACAGCTGGTTGGGATTGCCGACGGCAAAGGCGATCAGATGATATCGGAGCAGAAGGTACGCGATCTGCTGAGCAAGTTCACGGATCTAAGCGGTATTTTCGTAACGGAAGCAAACGGAGGGGTCGGCGCGGGGAATGCCATTCTGCGGTTAAACAAGCTGGATCAGGTAAAGATCATCAGCTTTGACACGGATAAAGGGACGCTTGATATGGTTAAGAGCGGCACGATCTCGGCGACTCTGGCGCAGGGGACGTGGAACATGGGGTATTGGTCGCTTATGCAGCTGTTCCATCTCCGCAACCATATCGTGAATCCGATGTCGGATAACGGGGATTCCAGCATCCCGCCGCTGCCGACAAACATCGATACGGGCATTACGGTAGTGACTCCGGGTGACGTAGACCAGTTTTATGCCAAGTAACGGGTAAAGGGGAGCGCTAGCCATGGTATTCAAACAGCTGCAGAAGAGCTTCCAGCTGAACAACTGGTCTATCCGATACAAGCTGATTCTTCATTTCTTGCTGATCAGCATTTTGCCTTCCCTTGTTATTGGATTATTAATGGGGTGGATCGTTAACGGCATTGTCGAGAAGCAGGTTAACGGCCATACGATGCAGCTTATCGACAACGTAAACAAGTCGCTGGATTATTACGCGGGCAATATTCAGAATATCTCCTATTTCATATCGATGAATCCGGATATTCAGGCTTTCTTGAGCGAGGGGAAGGAGGCCATTGACGATGACCATGAGGAATACCGCATGTCCAAATTCCTGCAGGGCTTTACCTCGCTCTACTCGGAGGTTGCGGGAATTATCGTTGTGCGGCCCAACGGCGATTATTTCAGCAACGAGATGTATGCCCGGACGAACGATAGTCTAGCAAAAGAGAGCTGGTATCAGGAGGCTGTTGAGGCGAAAGGGATCTTCAAAATTATCGGCCATCCGGCCAACCGGAACGTGACGACCCATTCCAATTACAAGGACAGCGAGGTCGTCTCGGTTGTCCGCGCCATTCAGGATCCGGATACGCAGAAGACGTTAGGGGTTGTCCTTATTGATCTTAAGCTGAGGGTAATCGCGGAGACGGTTCGGGATGTTAGGCTTGGAAAATCCGGCTACTTGATGGTGATCGACGATAAGGGCGAGAGCATTTACGCGCCGAAAAACTCCAAGATCGGAAGTCTAGGCGTTGCTCTGCCCGGCCGGCAGGTATCCGGCATGTTCGCTCAAACGGTAGGGGGCCAGAAGCTGCAGTTTATTTATCAGAAATCCTCCTTCACCAATTGGACGACCGTTGGGGTCTTTGCCGTTCAGGACAGCGTGCAGGAGATTAAGGATATTAACCTCTATCTCGTTACCTTCGTGTTTATCGTGTGCATGCTTGGCATTGCCGCCTCGTATTACCTGTCCCATTCGATCTCCCGGCCGATCTCGCAGCTGGCCTCCTTCATGCGCAAGGTTGAGGAGGGCAATATGAGCATTCGCATTCCGGAGGAGCGGGAGGATGAGATTGGCCTGCTTGGCCGCAGCTTTAACAAGATGCTGTCGCAGATGACCCGGCTGATCTCGCAAGTGTGGGCGGAGCAGCGGCTCAAGCGGGAGGCGGAGCTCCGCAGCCTGCAGGCCCATATTCAGCCGCATTTTCTGTACAATACGCTGGATACGATCCAGTGGCTGGCCCGCAAGGACGGCGCGAAGGAAGCAACGGAGATGGTGGAGGCCTTGTCCAAGCTGTTCCGGATCGGGCTAAGCAAAGGCCAGGAGATGATACCGCTCACCGATGAGATCGAGCATATCCGGAGCTATTTGAAAATCCAGCAAACCCGCTATAAGGATAAGCTGAACTATAACATTGAAGTAGACGGAAGCTGCGACGACTTGTTCGTGCTGAAGCTTATTCTTCAGCCGCTTGTCGAGAACGCGATCTATCACGGCATTAAGGAACGCCGCGGGCCGGGGATGATAACGATCCGCGCCATTATTAGCGAAGAGATATTGGAACTGGTTATTCAAGATGACGGAGCGGGGATGACGGAAGCAAGACTCGAAGCGCTGCGCGCCGTGCTTCAGGCGGTGCCTTCGGTTCATGAAGCAAATGCGGCGCAGAGGGCAGCGGAAGAACGTCAGCAAGGACAGGGGCAAGCGGCCAGCTACGGACTGAGGAACGTGCAGGAGCGGATCCGGTTAAGCTTTGGCGAGACCTATGGCATTGCGATAGCGAGCAAAGAGAAAGCCGGAACAACGGTAATCATTAAGCATCCTATTATTCATCGGAAGGGGCAGGATACGCATGACGCGCACATGGAAGGTGTTAATCGCGGATGATGAGTCCATTATCCGGGAAGGAATCCGCAGCTCTATACCATGGGAGGATCTGCAGCTGGAGGTCGTTGGGGAAGCCGAAGACGGAGAGGAAGCGCTGGAGCTGGCCGTGGAAAAGCAGGCGAATATTCTGCTCGTCGATCTCAGCATGCCTATTATGAACGGCCTCACCTTGATCAGCCACCTTCGCCAGCAGCTTCCCAAATGCAAGATTGTCATTATTACCGGCCATGATGAATTTAATTATGCTTATGAAGCAATCAAGCTGGAGGTTGACGATTATATTCTGAAGCCGGTTAATCCCGATATGCTGGGAGAAGTGCTGGCGAGAGTTGTCCAGAAGCTGGAGGAAACTACCGTTAACGAAGAGCTTCTGCAGATGGCTTCCAAGCAGATCGATAAGAACTTCGCGCTGCTCAGGGAAAGATTTTGCCTCGAATGGATTAAGGGAGAGCTCGGAGAAGCGGAGATTCGCGAGCAGCTTTCGTTCCTTCGGATGCCGGGCGAGGAGCCGGACTATGTGGGCGTCATCCGGTGGCCGGAGCAGTCGAAGGGCAAGGCGTTTTTCTCCGAGAAGGACCGCCAGCTTCTATTGTTTGCCATCGAGAACATTATGGAAGAGCACCTTGAGCCGTTTACTTCCGTTCATTTCCGGGATAAAGTAGGATTAATTGTTGTTCTGATCTGGGGCAAACCGCAGGAGTCGGTCTTTAGGCAGATTGAGGCGGATGTGGCGGGCTATTTGAAGATTGAGATTGTGGCCAGCTACCAGCACAGCTCATCAGGAGATGTACCCTCGCTTTATGCGGAGGCACGGGCTTCCGTTAACCGGGAGACGAAGCTCAGCCCTTTTGTCCGGCGGACGAAAGAGATTATCTCCGACCGGTTTGAAGACCGGGACTTGTCGCTTGAGGGGATTGCGGGCGAGCTGAACGTGTCGGCCGTATATCTGAGCCGTATTTTTAAACAAGAGATGGGGACATCGTTTATCAGCATGCTGACAGCCGCCCGGATGAAGGAAGCGATTCGGCTGCTGAACGAGACGGATCAAGCCATACATGAGATCGCCGAGAAGACGGGTTATGAATCGCAGCATTATTTCAGTACGGCATTTAAGAAAACGACGGGGCTGCCCCCGAATCAATATCGTAAACGGAATTAGCAGGCTTTTGGCGAAAAGGAGGTTTCTAGCGTGGAATTAACCTATTTAAAAACCTTCTGCGAAGTCGCGAAGCACGGGAGCTTCACCCGCGCGGCGGAAATTCTGGGCTATGCCCAGTCCAGCATTACGACGCAAATCCAGAGGCTGGAGGAGTCGTACGGCGCCGTATTAGTTGAACGGTTCGGCCGGAGCATGAGGCTGACGATCGCCGGGGAGGCGCTGCTTCCTTACGCGAAGGAAGTGCTCAGGCTCCATGAGGAGTCGAAGGAAGTCGTGTCGAAGCAGTCCAAAGGGACGTTATCCATCGGGACGATTGAGACGCTGGCTGCCTATTATCTGCCACCGTATTTGCAGGCGTACCGCCAGCAGTATCCGGATATCAGCATCATGCTGCAGCCGGGGAATGAGCCTCTTATTATAGAAGCCGTCAAAGAGGGGACGCTGGATGTTGGAATTATCCTCGATCCGCCGTTCTCGGATCCGGAGCTCCATACGCAGGTGTTGAGGGAAGAGGAGCTTGTTATTATCGCGAGTCCCGGGCATCGGTTCTCGGCATTAAGCGAGGTTCGGGCAGAGGATTTATCGGGCGAGCCTCTTATCCTCACAGAGGACGGCTGCACGTATCGGGCAATGCTGCTCAAAGTGCTTAGGGACGGCGAGATTGACAGCAAGCCTTCCTATGAGTTCGGGAACATGGAGGCTATCAAGCAATGCGTGGTGTATGGCCTTGGCGTTGCTTTGCTGCCGCGTATCGCGGCTGCCGAAGAAATTCGTAAGCAGCAGCTGATTGCCTTGCCTTTTAACCACCCGGCTTGCAGGTTTTATACCCAGCTGATTTATTCGAAGAAGAAATGGCAGTCCAAAGCCTTTCTTGGCTTCGTGGATCTAATCGGAGGAGGCAATCATCAGAATCATTGAAGCAGTCAATCGAAAACCATCGATAACTCCGATGTTAGGGATCATGCTATATTGATTTCAACAAGCCAAGGCATTTGGCTAATCCCTAACTGGAGGTACTCGTTATGACAAACCAACTCTTTTCGCTCGTTCTTGAAACCCCTGCTGCTTCGCCTGAAACTACGCACCGCCACTATATGAACAAGCTGTCCGTTGAGACGGACGTAGCTGATGTGTACTACGACATGCAGCATGGCCTCAATGATTTTCTGCTGATTGATGCACGCAGTCCAAAAGCGTATGCCGAGTGCCACATTCCTGGTGCGATTAACCTGCCTTCGAGAGAAATGACGGCGGAAACAACGGCATCGTTTTCGAAGGAGCAGCTCATCGTCGTTTATTGCTGGAGCCCGGCATGCAACGGCGGCACCAAAGGCGCGGCGCGCTTGTCCGGCCTAGGCTTCAAGGTAAAAGAGATGATCGGCGGCATCGAGTACTGGCGTAAAGAAGGCAACCCGGTAGAAGGCACGCATGCGGAGACCGCACCGATGGTGGGCTAACAAGTGAACGAGTGGTAGACCAGATTCCCGGAGAGGAAATCTGGTTTTTTTGCTGTAGTTAGGGTGAAATGCCTCACTAATAGTGAACTTTTCCGCGGTCAGACGTGATACTAGGGGGCATTTTCACGTAACAGTGAGGTTAGTCTCATAGTTAGTGAGGAGCAACGTGTGAACAAGGCGGGGATACTCACTAATGCGTATATGATCAGCTTTTGGCCCATCGTTAGGGTGGAATGCCTCACTAATAATGAACTTTTCCGCGCTCAGACGTGCCACTAGGGGGCATTTTCACGTAACAGTGAGGTTAGTCTCATAGTTAGTGAGGAGCAACGTGTGAACAAGGCGGGGATACTCACTAATGCGTATATGATCAGCATTAGGCCCATCGTTAGGGCGAAATGCCTCACTATTAATGAGCTTTTCCGCGCTCAGACATGCCACTAGGGGGCATTTTCACGTAACAGTGAGGCCAGGTTCATAGTTAGTGAGGAGCAACGTGTGAACAAGGCGGGGATACTCACTAATGCGTATATGATCAGCTTTAGGCCCATCGTTAGGTCAGAATGCCTCACTAATAATGAACTTTTCCGCGGTCAGACGTGATACGCAACAGTGAGGCCAGGCTCAAAGTTAGTGAGGAACAACGTGTGAATAAGGCGGGGATACACTAAGGTGGCGTAACGCTAAAGTAGGGATGTCCCATTGTCATGTAATGACTCGCGGGACACCCCTTTCTTGTTATTCGGTTACTTAGAACGAATCAGGGGTTGGAGGCGAATTTCTGCCGGTCACTTCATCGTAGAAGTGAGCCTGCGTAACGCTGATGTATGGACACAGCCACAGATAACCCAGGCCAAAAGGAATCGCGGCCAGGATCGCCCAGCCGATAAAGGTCAGCTGCAGCACGAAGTAGCGCCATTTATTGCCCTTCATGATTTGTTTGCTTTCGTTGATAGCCTCCAGAACGCCGATATCCGGATTATCCCGGAGAATAAAATACGCTTGCGAGTAACGGAATGCCGCAATAATGCCCGGAATGACAAACAGCAGCGTCCATAAGAAAGTAAAGAGTCCGATCATAAAGTACAGGCAGAACGCTTTAATAAATTGGGCGAAGCCGATAAAGACTTCCGATACAGGCGGATTTTCTTTCCTGGCAATGCCCAGATAGAAGCTGATGAGTCCAAGTGAGATGGCGCCGCTGATCAGGAAGCTGATCACATTTCCGAGTACCGGGATCAAGTAGTTGATCAGACCGATAACGGCCGCCAATAATATGGCCAGCAGAAAGCCTCCGATCGCTTTTCCCCAATTGCCTCTAAGGCTTTCTCTCGCTCTGGCCCGCAGTTCCGAGTACGATGCGTTCATAGGTACCTCCTAAAAAAGAATTATCACTCAAACAGCCTGTTTAAGGCTGTTATGATGATTCTTGCGTCGAAAGCATAAGCCTTAAATAATGGGATGGATAGCCATCTAAATATACGGGGGGAACGGGAGGAACATTCCTGGAAATAAGGAAAAGGGATATTTTTTCTGCATAGCGAACTATTAAGATCATATAGAATTTAGGGGGATAATCTTTGAAGAAGTTTCTCGTTATTAGCCAGATTATTTATTTGCTGTTTCTGATTCCGTGGCTGTTTACGTTCGGGATGTCTTTCATGTCCTTTGACGGCGGCTTTACGGCATTAAACATTTTATTCGTACTGGGCCTTGGCGTTTATCCACTCTTTATGATCGCTTGCTCGATTGTTGCCTGGTCCATTTACCGGCGTTATAAACGGGCTGCCATACTAACAAACTGCGTGCCTATGTTATGGGTGGGCAGCGTCGGGACCTTGCTTTTATACGCGACATTATCCTAAGAGGAAAAGCCCTCTCAAGCCGGCAATTAGCCTGCGCTTGAGAGGGCTTCTTCATTTTACTAACCTCAGTACGTTTTTACCGCATCAATATTAATCGTGCTGCTGCCGGTGCTGCCTGAGCCTTGATTAATGTAGAAGTTAATCTCGGCAATGGAGCCAAGATCACGCGTGCTGTTGCCGCCGCTGTACCAGCTTGGACGGGCAAAGCTGCTGAACGGCAGCGTAATGGTTGCAGCCGTTGTGCCTGAGAGAACATAAGTCGTCTCCCATGGCTCACCGCTGGCTTCTTTAAACTGTACGGTCAGCGTACGGTTTGAGCCGTCCGGCTTCACCCATAAGCTGATGCCCGTTTTGCCGGTCCAGTTGGCGGAAACCGGGTGAATGACGCCCGAATAGTTGGCCGCCGTTGTAATGTTATAACTCAGCTTCATGCTGTTAGTACCATCGCTTTTCACGGATGTATCAAGGGTTGGTGTAATGGCGCTGCCGGACGAGTTCATTGTGTAGGCAGCCTGCAGCGCGCTATTCGAAGCGTAGCTGTCGAAGCTGTCGATGGCATCGCTTGGAGGCTGAGTGCCTCCGCCGACCTGGCCCGCCGTCACGGAGTCGATATAAATCGAGCTGCTGCCCGTTGAGCCGGAGCCCTGATTCACGTAGATGCTGTATTCCTTAACCGTATTCAAGTCCTTCACGCCGTTGCCGCCGCTGTACCAGCCCGGATGGTTGAAGGAGCTGAACGGCAGATTGACGATTCCCGCGGTTGTGCCGGACAACGTATAGTACGTTTCCCACAGCTCGCCGCTGGTCTCCTTGAACTGAATCGTCAGGGTCCGGTTCGACCCGTCCGGCTTGAGCCAAAACGACAATCCGGTTGCTCCGGACCAGTCGGCCGTACCCAGCTGCTTGGTTGCGCCTGCAAAATTGGCGGGAGAGGCTGCAATGGTGTAGGCAAATTTCATGCCGTAGGTGCCGTCGTTTTTGTTTGCGGTATCCCGGGTAATCGTCAAGGCGCCGCCGTCCGTATTGCGGACGTAAGCGCTTTGCAGCGCGCTGTCCGAGCTGTAGGAGTCGAACGAATCAACCGTAATCGACGTCGCTTGCGTCGCGGTCGTGAAGGTTAGACCGGCATTTGATGCAACCGTGGAACCCGTGCCGTTAACGGCCGTTACCTTCCAGTAGTACGTTTTGTTGTAGGCAAGCGCGGAACCCGGGGTATAAGAGGTGGAAGTCAGTCCGCTGGCGTTAATAACCGGGCTCGTATAGGAGCTGTTATCCGCGACAACAAGCGTATAGCTTGCGGCGTTGCTGGAGGCATTCCAGCCGAATGACGGCAGCACGCTTTGGCCCGTTGCGCCGCTTGCCGGGGACGACTGCGCGAAAGCGCCCGGAGCAGGCAGAGCCGTTCCGCCGGTGGCATAGACGGGAGAATAGCTGCCGGCAACCCCTGCAAGGTTATGGGCTTTAACTCTATACCAATAAGCCGTGCCCGAGACAGAGGTCGAATCGGTCCATGGCGTATCATTGTCCGTCGCGCATTGATTGCAGACAACGGTCCATGGTCCGCTTGCACCGGCTGTTGCGCGTTCGACGGTATATTTGTCCGCTGCCGCCGCGCCTCTCCATTTCAACTGAACCTTTCCGCCGCTTGCCTGATGGCCCGTAATAAGCGGCGCGTCAGGGACGCCTGCAGCAGGAACGGCTATCCCGCGCATCGCGTAAGCGTGGTTGCGCAGCTGCTGGGCTTTGGTACGCATATCCGTAGTGGTGCCCGGATAGTAGATGGTGAATCCGTCGTTATGCACTTTGTAGCCATAGTCGTCGTTTTGCCCGAACAGCGCCCAATAGTTGCTGCCGACAATCGCCGGCTGGGCTTCGATGGCAGATAGGAAGTTCGCAAGCGTACCGTAGGTTTCCAGGTTCCACGCGAATTCGCCTACAACCATCGCTTTGCCTGCGGCTTGAACCTTACTCGCCTGCGCATTCAGCTCGGTAACCGACAACCCTTTGCAGCATGCGCCAACGGCCGGCCATTGGTAGAAGTGATCGCTGTAGATGTCTACACTCGAAATCGAGAGATGAGCATCCTTCACGCCATAGGTGCCGTCCATGACGAGGTGGTTGCTGTCGATGCTTTTTAAATAGTCGGCAATGTCCTGCGTCCAGTTCTTCATCGCCGTCGGATTGTCGTACCAGCCCAGCTCGTTGCCGGTTTCCCAGGCCATAATGGTCGGATCGTCTTTGTATTTGACGCCGGTGTAAGTATTGGTGCGGTTGAGGAGGACGCTTAGATGCTGTTTGAAGGCACTGATGATTTCCGGCTTATTGTAGAACTCGTAGCCGGTGTAGCTGATGCCGTCGTCGGGATAGCCGAACCAGCGCGTCCATGATTTTTTGCCGCCGTGGTAATAATCGTATTGGTCAATGAGCGGGAGAACGAGGCGAAGTCCAGCGTCGCCGGCGGCTTTGATCGCGTAATCAAGCTTCTGGAAGGCGGTCTCGTTGTATGTACCAAGCGATGGCATAATACACTTCGGACATCCGAAGGAGATGGCGGCATGGGAGCGAACGACGGTTGCGCCCATTTCTTTTGCCGTCTGCAAGGCGTTGTTTACGCGAAATTCGGTCGGATACTCGACAGGATTCTCGTCTAGGGCAAGCCAATAGATGTTAGGCCCGCTGTAGCGGAACGGCTGGCCGTTCAGCATCAGCTGGCTTCCGGAGCGGGTAACGAAGCCGGAGACGGCGGCGGAAGCTTTTTTCGCCGGAGGGCCGACTAACGCCAGCAAAGACATAAAGGCGAGCAGCAGGGCAAGGGAGTAGGAGAGCATTCGGAATCTAGTGGTGATCACACGATAACCTCCTCAAATGATTGGGCTAATGGTACGCTGGCCTGGGATAAAATGTAAACGCTTTACCTCCTTTCCGCACGAAATACGCAGGCCGCGTGCTACTAATCTAACGCCAACCGCAGCCCCCTGACTATTGGCTAATTTTTAGGTTTATTGCACTCTGTTTAGGCCTTCCCGATTTACGTGAAGAAAAGGTTGCCTGTTTCTTGGGCTCTGTGTCAGAATCACAGTAAACGCTTACATAATTGAGTGACGGGAGCCGGCGCAAATGAATATAGGACGTGGTTTTTTCCGTTTTAACGGGTTTAGCAGCATGACCATGCAGAAGAAGCTGATTATCGTATTCGTGGTTCTAATCATTATTCCTATTTCGGCTACGGGCTTTATTTCCTATCAGAATTACATTCAATCTATTAATAAGAATACAAAAAACTACGTTACCGAGCTGATCAGCAACATGCAGGCAAATCTGGACAGCCATCTGGAAGACATGATGACCGTCAGCAAAATCCCGCTCTACTCGGTCGAAATGCAGCAATACATGAGCCATCAGGAGATGACGCTCGAGAAGCAGCGCCAGATGGACTTCTATATCGGCCTGCTCGACAGCATGAGGAAAAACCTCTATTCCGCCTATCTCTACGATAATTACGGCAATGTATTCTACCGGATCAAGACGGATGCCATCCGCGAGGATATGATGAGCCATTACGAGGAATGGAAGCGGCTCGCTATCGAGGGCAACGGCAATCCCGTCATTATTCCGACCCAGCGGGTGATGCGCGCTAACGGCACTCCGCAATATCTGTTCACGGTGCTCCGGAGCATCCGGGATATCGGCACGCTGGAGACAATCGGCTACGTAGCGGTGGATGCCGATATTCACGTCATTGAGGATGTCGTGCAGGAGCTGAATACGGTAACGAACGGGAAGACGCTTATTATTGACGGCCAGAACAATGTGGCTTATGACAGCGACCATGTGCTGACGGCCACCAATATTACGGGCAACGAGGTCATTCAGAGAGCCGTAGGCGATCAGGGCAGCTTTAATGTCGTGGTCGACGGAAGCTCTTACATATGCAGTTACTCCGTATCCAAGGATACCGGCTGGAAAATATTCGCGTTTGTTCCGGTTGACTATCTGCATCACGATGCCCAATTGACGCGGAACGTCACGCTTACGACAACCATCGGGATTATCGGCTTTGCGCTGCTAGTCTCGGTTATATTGGCTTTTATGATGACCAGATCGCTCCGTCAGATGACGGACCTGATGCGCACGGTGCGCGGCGGCAACCTGGACGTCAGCTTTGACGTGAAGCAGAAGGACGAGGTGGGTATACTCGGCACGGAATTTAACCGCATGCTAAGGCGGATGAAGGAACTGATCTCCGAAATTTACGTGATCCAGTCCCGCAAAAAAGAGGCTGATCTGGAAGCGCTGCAAAGCCAGATTAACCCCCATTTCATATACAACACCTTGGAGACCATCCGGATGACCGCCGAGATTAACGATGACGAAGAGGTCGCGGAGATGACTTTTACGCTTGGCAAGCTATTAAGATACAGCATTAACCGGGGGCGGGAGACGGTTGAGTTAAGGGAAGAGCTGCAGCATTTGGAGCGGTATCTTCAATTATTGCGCTACCGGTTCAGCAACCGGTTTGTCGTTGCCTTCGACATTCCGCAGGAGCTGATGAACTTCCCGGTCATGAAGCTGACCTTCCAGCCGATTGTCGAGAATGCGATTCTCCATGGCATGGAGGGTAAGCCCAACGAAGTCACGATCCGCTTGTCGGCGGAGCTGAAGGAGCAGCTTCTTATTTTTTCGATCAAAGACGAAGGAGCGGGGATGGACGGCATGACGCTGGATCTGCTTCGGCAAGCGATGAACGGTACGCGCGAATCGGCAAGCTCCAAGACAGGGGTAGGCCTGCGCAATGTCAACGAACGGATTAAGCTGCATTACGGCGAGACGTATGGGCTGGAGATCGAGAGCAAGTGGGGAGAAGGAACAACCGTTAATCTAAAACTTCCGAGAAAGCATGGTGAATAACAAATGCTGAGCATTATGATTATCGACGATGAAGATCTGATCCGCCGCGGGCTGGAGAAGATTATTTCCAAGCTGAACGAGGAGTATCTGGTTGTCGGCAGCTTTTCGAACGGCTTTGAGGCCTCCCAGGAGCTGGACCGTCTCTCTCCGGATGTTGTCGTTACCGATATTAAAATGCCCTATATGGACGGGCTGCAGTTTATAGAGGAATTAAGGCGCCGTCTTCCGGAAGCGCGCTGTCTGATTTTGAGCGGCTATAATGATTTCGATTATGCGCGTACCGCCATGCAGTATGGCGTAAAGGATTATCTGATCAAGCCGGTGGATAAGGAAGAACTGCTGGCGAACCTGTCTCATATTCATGAAGAGCTAAAGGCGGCAAAGCAGGAAAAAGAAAAGGAGCAGCTGCTAAGCAAAAAAGCGCAAATGAGCGACCTTTTGCTGCGGGAGCAGCACTTGCGCCGGCTGCTGGGCGGCGATAAGGATGCTCCTGTATCTACCGTTGCAGATGAGCTTTCCGTGCCGGTCTTATTCGAGCGCCCTTACGCGATGCTTGCCGTCCGGGCTTCGAATCAAGGCATGAAGGAGCAGCTGCTGGAATGGGGAAGAACGATGGCGGCTGAAGGCATAGAGAGCGTGGCTATGGAGGCGCAGATTATCGCCCTGTTGGTTCCTGCTCCCAAGGAGGAGGAGACGGGCAGGCTTGCTCACAAAACGGCGCTTCGTTTGATGAACGACCTGCAGTTTGCCGCCAAAGGCAAGTTTGCGATCGGAATCAGCGGCGGATATAGAGGGATCGATGCGGCGGTGCCTGCCTACCAGGAGGCGTTGGCGTTGTCTTACGCCGGCATTTACAAGCGTGAAGCGTTTGCCGTTATGACGGGCAAGGAAGGGCCAAATGCTCCAGCGGATCCTGCTTTTTTCACCGGGCTGCTGACGGGCAGCTTTACCCAGGCGCTGGAGCGGCTTGATGCCGAAGGAATCGGAGCGACTGTGCAGCAGATGTTCGTGGAACTCGAGCGGGTTAGACCGCCATATTCGGATCTCGTTCAGTTTATGGCGAATCTGTTGTATACCGCTGTGCAGAAGGTTGACGGCCTGCTTGACGAACTGGTGAAGCTGACGCCGCCAGGGGTTGGCGTTTACCAATCTGTTGCGGACTTTTTTAATCTAACGGAGCTGAAGGAACGGATCCAGCATCTGCTGGAGCTGTCCATGTACCGTCTTGCATCGCTGCGCAAGGAGGGCGGCAACAGGGTGATCGAGACGGTTAAACAGCTGATCCAGCAGGACTATGATAAAGACCTTGAACTGACCGAGCTGTCCGAGAAGGTATTCCTTAACCCGAGTTATCTCAGCACGTTATTCAAGCAGGAGACGGGATTGACCATCACGCAATACGTGCTGCAGCTGCGCATGATGAAGGCGAAGGAGCTGCTGAAGAAGCGGCTTGACCTGAAGGTCTACGAGGTCGGCGAGCAGGTGGGTTACCCGGACTCCATCTATTTCAATAAGGTGTTTAAGAAAATGGTAGGCATTACGCCTAAGGAGTACCGGAATTTATAGAAGTCGATGCTTCCGAAGCAACTTTTCTACGAAATCAAGAAGCTTAAACTTCGAAGTAATTTTTGTAGAAAAGACCCAAATAAAAGACCATAAACAAAAAACCGCGACATTAAATTGCGAAGGCGCTTTCTCTATAATCGGTTTTGTAAGTAAGCGCATTCACTACATATTCAAGGGGGAGTCGGGTTTGAAGAAGAAGCAGTTGATTTCCACCATGGCCGTGTTAGGCCTCGCAATGACAATGGCAGCAGGTTGCGGCTCAAATAACGGAAACAGCGAAGGGACAGCATCGCCAAGCAATAATAAAGCGGATAATGCCGCCGCAACAACGAAGGCTGATAACGCAGCAGCAACAAACGCCGCAGCCAGCGAGGAGCCGGCTGCTCCGAAGATCGCGGGCAAGGTTGTATTCACAACCAACCGGACGGACCTGGTGGATACGGAGCTCAAGAACTACGCGGCCAAATTCCACGAGAAATACCCGGACGCGACGGTTGAGATCGAAGCGATCAAGGATTATGACCAAACCACCAAGATCCGCATGGCGTCGAACGAACTCGCCGACATCAGCCTGATCCCCGGCACGGTGAAAAACTCGGATTTGCCGAACTTTTATCTTCCCCTTGATGATCTCGGACTGAACGATCGTATTTATTTCAAGGACAACCGCAGCCAGGACGGCAAGCTGTACGGCATCTCCTCCGGCAGCGCCGCAATGGGCGTAACGTACAACAAAAAGGCTTTTGCGCAAGCCGGCATCACCGAAGTGCCTAAAACGCTCGACGAGCTGTACGCCGCTGCCGAAAAGCTGAAAGCAGCGGGCATCATCCCGCTCGCGACAAACTTCAAGGACAAATGGCCGCTGTACGGCTGGGATCAGGAGGCGTTTATTTTCGCCAATGACCCGTCCCTGCATAACACGATGGCAACGCAGGATGAACCTTTCGCGGTGGACGGCCCGCACTGGCAGGCGTTTTCCATCCTGAAGAAAATGGTGGACGGCGGTTACGTCGAGAAGGACCTGATGTCGACGAACTGGGAAGGCTCCAAGAAGGATGTCGCTTCCGGCAAAATCGCCATGTTCCTGCTTGGCAACTGGGTAGTGCCGCAAGTGGTAGACAACGGCGCTGCCGCGGAGGACGTAGGTTTCTTCCCGCTGCCGCTGGATAACAGCGGGGAAGCGAAGGTTATACTGGCTTCCGACTACTACTACGGCATCGATAAAAACAGCGAAAATCCGGAAACGGCAAAAGCCTTCCTCAAATTCCTGATCGAAGAATCCGGTTATGACGATTACGCGGGCTTTATCCCCGTTCTGAAAGACAAGAAGCCTAAGCTGGCTCAGCTGAACGAATTTATGGCGACCAATCCGAAGGTGATCGAGATGGCTGCCGAGAACGACGACTACCTCGCGATTGCGAACAAAATGCAGTTCGACACAAGCGCCTTCGCTCAAGACGCGATTATGGGCAAAGACATGAAAGCGGTATTTGATTCCTACAACAAGAAGTGGAAAGATGCCAAGAAAGCCTTAGGCAAATAAGGTTCATAGCGGGTTAACGGGAAGAGAAGATGCTTATCGGCGGAATCGATAACGTTTTCTCTTCCTCCTTATCAAGGAGTAAAGAAGGGTTGCCGATGTTTGCAATGAGTTACAAGGTACAGCGCTATGTCATATTAATCTCCTTTCTCACGCTTCCGCTGCTGCTGCTTGCGGTATTTTCCTTCTATCCGGCCATTTACCTGACCTGGTTGAGCTTTACCTCATGGGACGGCTACAGCCCGGAGAAGGCTTGGGTAGGCATCAGCAATTATAAGGAGATTTTTACGAACGCGGATATTTTCAAGGTTCTCTCCCATAACTTCGTGTACTTCATAGGGGGAATCGCACAGAACGTCATTGCTTTATTCTTCGCCGTACTACTCAATTCGCGGTTAAGAGGACGCAATACGTTCCGGGTGCTGCTCTTCCTTCCTTATATTATGAACAGCGTTGCAATTGCCTATATGTTCACCTACGTCTACGATGCGCAGAACGGCTCGCTGAATGCGCTGCTGACTTCCGTCGGGTTGGAGTCTTGGATCCGGAGTTGGCTGGGAGACGCCGCTATCGTCAACTATTCGCTTGCTTTTATCTCGGCGTGGAAGTTTATGGGCTTTAACATGGTTATTTATTTAGGCGCTTTGCAGTCGATTCCCGGCGATCTGTATGAAGCGGCGAAAATCGACGGTGCGGGACCGTTCAAGTCTTTTCTCTACATTACATGGCCGAGCATCATTAAAATCGTGGAGCTCAGCATGCTGCTGACGGTCAGCGGCGCGCTTGAAGTATTTGATCTGCCGTTTGTCATGACCAAGGGCGGACCGGCCGGTTCCAGCCAGACCTTTGTTACCCAAACCGTCGAGACCGCCTTTAATTTCAGCAATTACGGGCTTGCTTCGGCGATGGGGATGGTGCTGCTGTTTATCGTCGTGCTGGTGATATTTGTACAGCGGAAGCTGATTTTGCGAGGGGGGGACTAGAGCATGAGCATGGAAACGCCATTAAAACACCGTACCGGCAGCGTAACCGCGCGCCCGGCCACGGTCCCGCCCTCCCGCACAATAGCTGCCGCCCTGAAATACGCGGTACTGCTTGCAGCCGTGTTTGTTATTTTGTTCCCGCCGTATGTCGTCATTTTGAATGCGTTCAAGGGCAATGAGGAGTACGCCAAGTCCGGCGTATTTGATTTCCCGAGCTCGTTCCTTAACTTCGACAACTTCTCCACCGTATTCCACCGCGGGGATATGCTGAACGCTTTTATGAATACGGGCACGATTCTCGGCTTGTCCGTTCTGGGCAACGTGCTGATGGGAACGATGGTGGCCTTTGCGCTTGGGCGGTTCAATTTCAAGCTGAAATCCTGGATTTTAGGCGCTTATGTCGCAGCCACGCTTATTCCGTCCGTCACTACGCAGGTCGCTACCTTTGGCATTATCAAGGAGCTTGGCCTGTTCAACTCCCTCTACGGTCCGGTACTTCTATACATCGGGACGGATGTGGTGCAGATCTATCTGTATCTGCAGTTTATCCGCCACATTCCTTACGACCTCGACGAAAACGCCATGATCGAAGGCGCGTCGCTCTTCCGGATCTACCGCTCGATTATTTTCCCTTTGCTTGCGCCTGCGACGGCGACGGCGGTAATTCTGAAGAGCATCTCGATCTACAACGATATGTATATCCCGTATCTGTACATGCCGTCGCAGAAGCTGCGGGTCGTCTCGACGGGGCTGATGAACTTCGTGGGCGTCAACAGCGCGCAGTGGAACGTGGTATGCGCGGCGCTGCTTATTATTCTTATACCGACGACTATCCTCTACCTTGCTATGCAGCGTTTCATCTTCTCCGGGATCGTCAACGGTTCGGTCAAATAACTAAAGTCTCGATTACCTTTGAAGGAGTGGACTTATGTTTATACGCAAGAAGATGCTGTCGCTTGGTCTCGCGGTGCTCGTAGCGGCTTCCGTTGTTATGCCCGGAATCCAGGGCTCGAGGGTATACGCGGAGGAAGCGGGAGAGCCAATCGTAACGGAATCCGCATCCCCGTTTATCACGCGCAGCGGCGATAAGCTGATGGACGGCGATCGGGAGTTCCGGTTTATTTCGGCCAACGTGCCAACCCTGTCGATGGTTGAGGATATCTACTGGCGGACGCCAACCGAGTGGGAGCAGGAGGATGCGTTCAAGACGCTTGTCCAGATGGGCGGTACGGTAACTAGGCCGTATGTTCTCTCCGTACGCAAAGCGGATGATCCTGCCGACATGGTGCGCCACATTATGGGCGTCGGCTCGGACGATAAGCTGATCTTTAATGAAGATGCGTTTGTCGCTTACGATAAAATGATCCAGCTGGCCGGAGAGTACGGGATTCATCTGATTCTTCCTTTTGTGGACCAGTATCAATGGCAAGGCGGGATTGCGGAATACGCGGCCTTCCGGGGCAAAAGCAAAGACGCGTTCTGGACCGATCCGCAGCTGATCGCGGATTTCAAGTCGGTCATCTCTTATACGCTTAACCGCGTGAATACGTTCACCGGGGTTGCCTACAAGGATGATCCAACCATTCTGGCGTGGGAGACGGGCAACGAACTGGTGCCTCAATCTTCGAGCTGGACGCATGATATGGCAACTTATATTAAAAGCATCGACGCCAACCATCTCGTGCTCGACGGCAAATACGGCATCGACGACGCTTCCCTGACGGATGACGCGATCGATATCGTCTCCAACCACTACTATCCGGACCATTACCCGAGTTATGCTTCCCAGGTGAACGTCGACAAGAATAAGGCTGCGGGCAAAAAGCCGTTTATCGTAGGCGAATTTGGCTTCAAGCCAACGAATGAACTCGGAGCCTTCCTCGATAACGCGATCGAGAACGGGACCTCCGGCGCGATGATCTGGAGTCTTCGTTACCATAGCCGGGACGGCGGCTTCTATCCGCATACCGAATCGACGTTTAACGGCGTCTTTTACGGAGCGTACCGTTGGCCCGGGTTCCCTTCGGGTGACGGCTTTGACGAGACCAATATGCTGAACACGCTGAGGGATAAGGCGTTTGAGATCCGCGGAATCAGCGAGCCTCCTTCGCTGCCGAAGCCGGATGCTCCCGTCATGCTGCCGGTTGATTCCGTGTCGACCATCAGCTGGCTGGGTTCGGTTGGCGCATCGTCTTACCGGGTTGAACGGTCGGAGCAGCCGGACCGCGGCTGGACGACAGTTGGCGAAAACGTATATGATGCGGTACCAACGGAATCCCAATTGTTTGACGATACATCCGCGGTAACGGGACAGTCTTATTACTACCGGGTTACGGCGAAGAACAGCGCTGGCGAATCCGCACCTTCGGCCGTTATCGGGCCGGTTGCGGCAAAACACGTCATTCAGGACGAAATGCGCAATTTCGGTAAGCTGTACAGCCATACGTCGGATTTGGAATACGAAAGCCGCGATCCGGGTGCTTTTGGCGGTGATGTATCCCGTATCAAAGCATTGGCAACCGACAATCAGCAAAACGTGCAATACGCGATTCCGCTTCATGAAGACGGCACGCCGGTTAAGGTGAAGTCCGTGACGGTGGAAGGTTACGTCGCTTCGGCAAGCAGCGATCAAAACTTCAGTCTATCCGCTTCAACGGATGGATCGGCGTTTGAATTGATTGATGCGGAAGCGGCGGAGTCGGGCGGCACCTGGAAAAAACGGTCGTATACGACCGGCGAGCTGGCTGACGGCGTAAAGGTGCTGCGGATCGACTATCCGGCGGCATCCGCTTCGGGGCAGCTGGGCAAGGTTGTTATCGAGTATGAGCATGACGGTTCGGCGCTTACGTTCCCGGACTCCGTGCAGCAGGGCGGCATTACGAACGGGATTTTATCCGATGATCTGAACAACTTCCTCAAGATGGATTCGCATTCGGCGAACCTTGGCTTCTCGTCGGATACGCCGGAATATTTCGGAGGCGATGCGAAGCGGCTGTCCCGTACGTCCAACGAGCACGAATGGTTCACGTACAAGGCGGAAGGCGACATGAACTACTTCAAGTTCTACGAGTACGCCAGGCAGAACCCGGCCGATTACGTGCTGCCGGACTTCAAGTTCTATACGTCGGCGAACGGCACGGATTATACCGAATTCACGAACGTGGTGAAAACGAGCAAGCTGGGCGAAGGCTATTGGGCGAAAACCGACTATATCGCTTATCAGCTGCCGGCAGGCACGCGTTATGTGAAGTTTGAGTTCCCGGTTGTGCCGGAAAGCCATCAGGATCAGCGCTGGAATCCGCAGGTCAGCAGCCTGCAGATCGGGGTAGGCGGCGCGAAGCTGGATCCGCCGGCGGAGATAAAGAAATCGGCGATTATCGATGATTTTGAAGGCTATACAGGCTCGAACAACGCTCTCCGTGCGGCTTACAAAGCCAATCAAGACGGCTCGCCGGTTACGTTGTCGCTGGATACGGCGGGCAAGGTGAACGGCGCCTATGCGATGAAGCTTGTTACGGATCTCAGCAAAGGCTGGGGCGGCATGGAGAAGGATCTGGCGGGCGCCGATTGGTCTGGCAACAGCGGCATTCAGCTGTGGGTGAACCCGGGCGGCAAGGAGGTTGGCCTCACGCTGCAGTTGACCGAAGGCATGGGAACGCAAAACGAAGTGTGGAAATCGGATACCCGCATCAGCGGCAATGAACCGGTACTGGTACAGCTCCCGTTCCGAAATTTCTATATTCCGGATTGGTGGAAGAGCAGCCATGCCGGACAGGGCAACGGTACGGTAGATTTAAGCGGAGCCGCTTCGTTTGGCCTTTATTTTGACGGTCCGGCTGGCGATACGACCTTAATGATTGACGATATTAAGCTTTATCGCCTGCCTATGATCGATACGTTCGAAGGCTACGGCGGCGATAATGCCAAGCTGGCTGCAGGTTACTCGGTTAACCCGGATGGCGGTCCGATTACGTTGTCTCTGGATGCCGATCATAAGAGCGAAGGCGGACTGGGTCTAAAGCTGGCTTATGATTTAACCGGCAAAGGTTTTGGCGGCGTGACCAAACAGCTTGGAGGCATTGACTGGACCGGCAACAACGGTATTCAGCTGTGGCTGGAGCCGGACGGCCGGAAGCGGGGCGTGACGGTGCAGGTGAAGGAAACAAGCGGCGAGTATTGGGAAGCGAAAATCGCCACGTCCGGTTCGGCTGCGCAGACCGTCAGCGTTCCTTTCCATCTGTTTGCGATGCCTAGCTGGAGCGGCAAGGATAACGGGAAGCTCGACATCGGCTCCATTGCGGAATTCTCGGTTTATGTGGACAGAGGAGCGGGAGAAGCCGGTACCGGCGCGATTTATCTGGATGATATCAAAGCCGCGAAGCTCAAGGATATCGATTCGTTCGACTATTATCAAGGCAGCTCCTCGCTTGTTGGGGCGGCTTATGTTCGTAATACAAGCGGCGATATGATTACGGCATCACTGGATTCGGCTTGGAAAAAGAGCGGAAGTTACGCGTTGAAACTGGACTACACCTTAACCGATGCGCTAGGTTACGCCGGCGTGAACAAGGCGCTTGGCGCCATGAACTGGTCCGAAGGCGGCAATGCCGTTCAGTTCTGGATGCTGCCAAGCGGCGCGAATCACGGACTGACCTTCCAGTTCAAAGAGACCGACGGCGATATTTGGGAAGCGCAGGTGAATATGGCGGGTACGGAGGAACAGTTTGTGACGATTCCGCTTGCCGGATTAACCCGTACGCAGTGGTCAACCGGGGATGGCGTCATGGATGTATCCAGCGTAGCCGAATACTCCATATACGTGAATAAAGGCAGCGGCTCAGCCGGATCTTATTCGGTTAGCTTGGATGAAGTTGGACTGACGACGATTCCGGTAATCGACAACTTCGATTACTATGACGGCCGGGAGCTGGTTGCTCTGAAGGCGTACACCCGCAACCCTTGGGGCGGCAGCCTGACGATAACGCCGGATGCCGAGCATAAGGAAAGCGGACGTTTCGGTATGAAGTACGAATATTCGTATCCGGATGCGGCAACAAACTTTGCCGGGGCTACAAAGCTGCTCGGCTTGTCCGATTGGAGCGGCGAGGACGGTATTCGGTTCTGGTATACGCCGGACGGCTCCGGCCGCAAGCTGGTCGTGCAGTTCAAGGAAGCGGACGGCGAGACTTGGGAGTATTACTTGACTTTGACCGGCACGCAGGCAAAAGTGCTGAAGATGCCGTTTGATCAGTTCGTGCATGCGCCGTGGAATACGGCGGGCAACGGCACGCTGGACTTGAACGCGATTACGGAGTTCTCGCTGTACGTGAATCAGGGGGACGGTACGGTGGGCAGCGGCATCTTGTACTTTGACTCCATTGGTTTGTATCAAGGGAATACCGATCCGACGGATCCAACAGACCCTACGGACCCGACAGATCCGGGGCCAAGCGGGCCGTCTAATCCGGGCGTCCCTCAAGATAAGACCGTTTGGGAAGTGACGGCTGACCAGCTCAAGCCTACGGGGCAAGGAACGGTTCAGTTAAACGCTCCTGCCGGCGTAACCACGCTGAAGCTGCCGCTTCAGGCGGTAGAGCTGATGGGGAAAAACAATCTGCAAATTAAGATTGGCGATGCGGTTCTCACGGTAGATGCCGGTGTGTTTGTGAACGCATCCAGATATCTCGAGGTAAGCGGACAGGGAGGGTCAACTGGTGCGAGCTTATACATCTCCTTAACCGGTTCCAAGGGTCCCGCTGCGGTTCCCGTCTCGACAGGCGAAGGCTGGCATTCTGCGGGAGTGGTATACAATCTTCAAGTTAATATCCAGACAGCAGCCGGCCGCAAGCTGGAGCTGACGCAATGGTCTCATGCCGTTACCCTGCAGCTTCCGGTAACCGGGGATCTGAATCCGAAGCTTGCCGGTATTTATAGGGACGCTCTGGACGGCGAATGGACTTATACCGGCGGCCGCACGGATAAGGAAGGCATGGTTATCCGGACGTTTATTACTCAGTCTGGAAGCTACGCGGTGTTGACGAGAGAGAAGCATTTTGCCGATGTTCCGGAAGGCTCCTGGGCCAGCGATGCGATACAGCAACTTGCAGCCTTGGAGATTATTAACGGTACGGATGCGGAGCATTTTACGCCAAACCGGTCGATTACGCGCGGTGAATTCGCGGTTATTCTTGCGAAGGTGCTGGAGCTGCCTGCTTCTGATAACCTGCCATTTAAGGATGTAAATGCGGGTGCTTATTATGCGGATGCGGTTGCGGCTGCCGCGAAAGCCGGCTTGATTCACGGGCGAGGCGCGGACACGTTTGCGCCTAACGACAAGATCAGCCGGGAAGAGATGGCGGCTCTGATTGTAAGAGCATTTGAACTAAAGGTTGGGACAGCTGGAGTGACGGATGGACACCAATATAACGACATTAACGCGATCTCCGGCTGGGCGCTCGAGGCGGTTAACAAGGCTTTTGCTTCCGGCTTGATGAATGGTACCGGAAACGGAAACTTCGCTCCGGATAAGGAAGTTTCCCGTGCGGAAGCGGCTGTTGGGCTAGCCCGTCTGCTCGACAGGCTGCTGCAATAAAACAGAATAAAAAGGCGCCATTTAACAATTGTTATGGCGCCTTTTTATAATAGTGACGGGGGACAGGCTCTTGTATAATGATACTAGTACTTATTTACATTTGGATGGAGCTGATCAGATGCTGAAAGGATTAACGCGGGCAGGAATTGGACCAATCGGTGATGACAAAGCCTTTATTGAGCAGGCGGCGCGGTACGGATTTCAATCGGTAGATCTGGATACTGCGGGTCTTATTCATACATACGGTTTGGACGGCGCAAGAGAATTGCTGTCGGCGAACGGGATTTCGGTCGGATCATGCGGCTTCCCGATTGAATGGCGCACGACGGACGAAGCGTTCCGGGACGGGCTGTCTCAACTGGAGGAGCAGGCGAAAGCCGCGGCACAACTTGGTTGTACGGCAAGCTGCACGTATATTTTGCCGGCTACGGACGTGTCCCCGGGGATTTTCACCATTCAGGCGGTTCGCCGTCTTAGAGAATCTGCAAACATATTAAATAATTACGGAGTTAAGCTTGGACTGGAGTTTGTTGGACCGCATCATTTGCGTACGGCTTGGAAGTATCCGTTTATCTATTCCATGGAGGATACGCTTGCGTTTGCGGATGCGATCAATGCTCCGAACGTTGGCCTGCTGTTTGATGCTTATCATTGGTATACAAACGGGTTGGGTACGGAAGATATCGAAAAGCTGTCTCCGGAGCAAATCGTCCATGTTCATATTAACGATGCGAAAGACATTCCTGTCGAGCAGGTGCTTGACAATGATCGCGTGTATCCGGGCGAAGGCGTTATCGATCTGCCTGGGTTCCTGCGCAGCCTGAAGAAGATTGGCTACACGGGCGCGGTTGCTCAAGAAATTCTGGCGCCGGGCGACATCGTTAATTCGGTCGAAGAAGCGCTCGAGCGCTCCAAAGCCGGGTTTGATAAGGTGTTTGCTAATATCTAAATAGAGTTAATGAAAGTGAAACGGCTCTCCCGACAGGGAGAGCCGTTTTCTATGTACGCCCAGCATGGGCGTCATCTCTACGGTGAAAGTCTGGAATGGAGGCGCCAATGACAAGCTTGCTGGATTTTTGACCAGAATATCGCCGACCGGTCTCATCGGAACACGGGATAACCCGATAATTTCAGGGTGCTCCCACCTTTATCCTATATTGCTATACTCTATGCAGCTGGAAGTAAAGCAGACACTCTTCTCTAGCTGCTAGGAAAGATGAGCTGCACGGGAATGACAGCGTTCTTCGGCGAGTATGTATTGTCCATTTGTTCACGTAACAGTCTTACGGCTGTTCGTGCCATCTCCTGTTCATCCTGCTGCACATACGCCACGCGTGCTATATGAGGATTGTCGAAAGATAGCAATTCGATGTTTGTGTGATGGTTCAAAAGACTGATGGCGGCTGATGTAAGGCGTGCGGTTTCCTCAGTCAAGGTGAAGGCTGCAGTGATTCCGCTGCGCACCTGTAAGAAGTCGCTTACATAGTCCAAGGCCTGCTCACCCCGTAGAATGTCGAGAGGAATGTGACACCACAAGCTCTTGTCGATCGATATGCCTTGATCCGTGTACGCCTTCTCGAAGCCGAACGTGCGATCCTCCACGACTGTATTAGCGTTCTCAGGCGAGATGAGCGCAATCCGCTGATGACCCTTGGACAGCAAGTAGGAGACTGCCTTGTACGCACCGCCGTAATTGTCAGATGTAATGGTATACGTCTTAATGTTGCGCAGATACCGGTCGATGAACACGCATGGGAATTTATCGAGCGACAGACGCAGCAGCGATTCGTTGTACTTTTCATCCTCTGTCGGAAAAACGATTAGCCCCTGTATACCGAGATCCGTCAGTGTGCGAATGGCATTCGATTCGATAGCGGAGGACTCGCGCGTGATGCTCAGTACCATGCTGAGGCCAGCTTCTTGCAGGAATTGTTCCGTGTAGTCGACGAGCTTCTGAATAACACGGGTTCTCATCGTTGGAATGATGTAGCCGACGAGTGGTAAGGACGATACGCTGCGCAAAGTTGGCGGCGCAACGATGTTATAAACATCGAGGTTGGCGGAGACAAAAGTACCCTTGCCTTGTACGCGTATAATTAATCCCTCGTCAGCTAGTAGGGTTAAGGCGTTCTTGACTGTTATTTTACTTACTTTGAATTCATCCATTAGTTCTTGCTCAGAAGGGATGCGGTCCGTTGGCCGAAGCAGCCCTGATTTAATTTTCCTCATAATATCTTCTTGAATTTGCTTGTAGAGCGCCAGCTTTTTCAACTTGCCGCATCTCCCCATAAATTTTATAATTTTATACTCAATTGGTTATATGAACCATATTACCTATACATTATAATACGAGTTGTGAAGCGCTTACAATATCGAATCTGAGAGGGAGTACGAAGGGGTCTTTTTCATTAAACGGTTAGAACAATGTTAAGGATAGTGGCGCCAATGACAAACTGTAACCGCTTAAATTAACATTGCTAACTAGTCAACCCATTGTTAAACGTTTAACAACAAAAAGAGAGGATGACGAACAAATGAAAAAACAAAGTACTTTAATTTCTATCGTTACGATCCTTATTCTGTCACTTGTTTTGTCGGCATGTGGTAAGTCTTCTGATTCAAAATCGGAATCCATGCAGTTAGGCGCTGATGCTGGTGAGAATGCAACAGAATTGTCATTCTGGACATTCGTAGATTTGCACGGCAAGCATTTGGATAAAATGCTGGGGTTATGGAATCAAGCGAACCCAGACAAACAGATTAAGTTAAATGTATCGGTTATGCCTTATGATGATATGCATAACAAGCTCTTATTGGCGGTTACGAGTGGAAAAGGTGCTCCTGATATCGCGGATATCGAGCTTGGTCAATTCCCTAAATTCCTGGAAGGTGACAACGTTCCACTGGAACCTTTGAATGATGTTTTCGCACCGTACAAAGACGTTGTCGTTCCTTCACGCGTCGCGATTTACAGCAAAGCTGACCAGGTTTATGGATTTGATTATCACGTAGGTGCAACGCTTGCTTTCTACAACACTGAAATTCTCGAACAAGCAGGTGTTGACTACAAGACGATTAAAACTTGGGAAGATTACAAACAAGCGGGTATCAAAGTATTCGAAAAAACGGGCAAGTACTTAGGAACTGCTGATACATCAGCTACTTGGCAAGAATCGCTGCTGCTTGCTCAGCAAAATTCCGATTTTACAGATGAGAATGGCAATCCAAAAGTTAACTCGCCTGAAATGGTTAAAGCGCTTGAAATGTTAGTAGACCTGCAGAAGAATAATGTTATTCATACGATCCCAGGCGGACAACCGGATACAGAAGAAGCAAAAGGCGAATACAACAAGGGCAACTACGCAAGTGCATTAATGCCTGAATGGTATATGTCCCGTTTCGTAAACGAAATGAAGGATCTTAAAGGTAAGTATGCAATTGCTCCATTGCCTGTATTTAAAGAAGGCGACCCACGTTCCGTTGGTTTGGGCGGTACAGGTACAGTTGTTACTAAGAGTGGTAAAAACGTTCAGTTGGCAAAAGAATTTGTAGCTTTTGCTAAGCTTTCAAAAGAAGCTACTACTGAAATCTGGAATACGCTTGGATTTGACCCAATCAACATGGATGTATGGAAAGATGATGCTGTAACGAAAAACCCTGATAACGAGTACGTCCAATATTTCAAAACCAATGCGTTTGATACTTTGAATGAAATTAAAGACGAAATTCAAGCGATCAAATCCGTTAAAGCTTCACCGACGATCGGCAATATCTTCAATACGGTTACTTTGAATGCTATCTTTGAGGATGGCCAAGATGTGAAGGAAGCTCTGGATGAAGCACAAGCAGCAATTGAACAAGAATTGAAATAAACATAATAAGTAAATGATTTTGATTAAACCTGTCGGCAGGTATAGTAGTCGGCAGGTTTAATCATAGTCAAGGGAGATTGAGATTATGATAAAGAAATTTGTATACTCTCAAAAAGTTGCGCCTTATGTTTTTGTATTGCCATTCATACTCATATTCTTAATATTCTGGTCTTATCCGCTTGCAAATTCATTCGTAATGAGTTTTCAAGATAGGATGTTGGGACAGGATCCTAAGTGGATTGGTGAAGCGAATTATTCGAAATTATTGACAGACAAAGTGTTTTTGACGGCTATTAAAAACAGCGTCGTGTACATGCTGGGAACCTTAGTGCTGTTAATCCCCTTTCCAATGTTATTCGCCGTTATGATAAACAGTAAGTTAATGATGGGAAGAGAGTTTTTTAAATCTTCGTTCTTTCTCCCTGCATTGACGTCTGTCGCAGTTGCGGGTACCATTTTCCGCCTTACATTCGGCGAAATGGAAGGTTCATTAATGAACAGTTTCCTAGGTTTATTTGGTGTAGAGCCTATTAAATTCTTGAAAGACGGAGAATGGAGTATGGCGGCACTCTTAATACTTGCATGTTGGAGATGGACAGGCGTTAATATGCTGTACTATCTATCCGGTTTGAAAAGCATTGACAATGAATATTATGAGGCTGCTTCAATTGACGGGGCATCTGCTTGGCAAAAGTTTAGAGCGATTACAATGCCATTATTGAAGCCGACCACGATATATGTTACGACAATTAGTGTTTATGCAGGTTTGGCAATGTTTACCGAGAGCTTAATGATGTTTAACGGTAACAATTCACCGAAAAATATTGGCTTAACCATTGTCGGTTATCTGTACAGACAAGGGATTGAGAAGAATAAGCTGGGTTATGCAGCCGCGGTTGGTATCGTTCTGTTAGTCATTGCTATGGTTATCAATTTAACGCAGCTGAAATTTAGTGGAATGTTCAAAAAGGAGGAGGATTAAAATGGGCGCAAGTCAATCGAAGAATAACTTAATTGCTAGAATAGTCATGATTAGTATCTTTATTATACTGTTCGTTATAATTATGATTCCATTCTATGCAGTGGCCCTATCTTCCTTTAAACCAGGTGAATCATTAATAAGATATGGTCTTAACTTAAGTTTGGATTTTAAAATAATGAGCTTTGACAATTTCAACTATCTGTTTACTGGACAACATGATTATTTTGTATGGTTTTGGAACAGTATGACTTTAACAATCGTTCAAGTGGTTGTAACCCTTTTTGTAAGCGCTTTTGTTGCGTATGGTTTTGCGGCATATGATTTTAAAGGTAAGAACTTCCTCTTTATATGTGTTTTACTCATTATGATGGTGCCTTTCGAAATATTGCTGGTTCCTTTGTATAGCCTAATTAATGACTTGCATATGGTGAATAGCTATTCAGCTGTCATTTTACCGGGTATAGCGAATGCCGGGACGATATTCTTCTTCAGGCAATATCTAAGAAGCATACCCAAAGAAATTATTCAATCCGGGCGAGTTGATGGCGCCAACGAATATGCGATTTATTTCAGACTGATTATGCCGATTATGAAGCCTTCCTTTGCGGCAATGGCCATTCTGAATGGTATGAATAGCTGGAATAATCTTTTGTGGCCATTCATGGTGCTGGGAGATCAGAGTAAAATTACACTTCCAATCGGTTTGAAAACTTTGTTAACTCCTTATGGGAATAACTATGACCTTTTGATCGTGGGCTCTTTCTTCTCCATCATTCCAATTTTCATACTGTTTATCGCTTTCCAGAGATATTTCATAGAGGGTATGACTGCAGGTGCTGTTAAAGGTTAGTATTTAAACTATGACACAGTTGATAGGCTGGAGAGATCAACAAAAGGAGTTATACGCCATGAAACCATTGATCGTGCAAAGAGCTGATCCATTTATTTACCGACATTCGGACGGTTATTATTATTTCGTGGCATCCGTACCAGAGTATGATCGTATCGAAATCCGCAGGGCGCAGAACCTTGAGGGGCTTGTTACAACAACTCCTGTTGTAATCTGGAGAAAGCACGAGACAGGGCTGTTAAGCGCGAATATTTGGGCGCCGGAGCTGCATTTTATCGATGGCAGATGGTATGTCTACTTCGCCGCGGCGCATACTTCGGAGACGAATGAAGGCCTGTTCGACCACCGGATGTTTGTTCTCGAATGCGCAAGTGCCAATCCGCTGGAAGGCGAGTGGGAGGAGAAGGGACAGGTCCGTGCGGCTTGGGAGAGCTTCTCGCTGGATGCCACAACCTTCGAGCATAACGGAGAACGTTATTATGTCTGGGCGCAGAAGGATCCGGCTATTGAAGGGAATTCCAATCTGTATATTTCGAAAATGAGCAATCCGTGGACGCTTACCGGCAAGCAAACGATGATTTCTATTCCGGATCTGGACTGGGAAAGAATCGGCTTTAAAGTGAATGAGGGGGCAGCCTTTATCCGCAGGGGAGACCGCGTTTTCCTGTCCTACTCCGCAAGCGCGACGGACTTCAACTATTGCATGGGAATTCTGGAAGCATCCGCTGATGCGGATTTGCTTGATGCGGCATCATGGGATAAATCGCCGGTACCGGTACTGACAACCGATGAGCTGCTCGGCCTGTATGGACCCGGCCATAATAACTTTACGGTGGCAGAGGACGGTACAACCGCGCTGTTTGTCTTCCACGCCAGAACCTACAAAGAGATTGTAGGCGATCCGCTGTACGACCCGAACCGTCATACCTTTGTGGCGGAGCTGAAGTGGACCGAAGACGGTAGACCGGATTTCCGGGCATCCGTTGCGGCATTGCAGCTTCCTCATGAGGAAGCTTCCTCGTAGACAGAGGAGTCTAACAAACAAAATGGCTGTCCCAAAAGTCGATGAAGAAGACTTTTGGGCAGCCATTTGACGTTTGTGTAACGGAATTCTGATTTGTAGCAGGCTACACTGGATTTCTTGCAACATAAAAGTGCGATATTAACAGGCAACTCACTCTACGTTGGAATCCGTTCAGTATAATCAGTCCAATTGGACGACAGCGGCTCATTCTGGACCTTTTTATTGGAACAAATCCAACGTAGCTTCGAAAAGTAAAAAAAAAAGAAAGGCAGCCCGATCGTCATTTGAAATGGACGATTGGGACTGCCTTTTATCGTATGCCTATTAGGCTTGTTATTGCGCTTGCGATACCGACTTGAACCAGTCGTTAACCTCCTGCGTGATTTGATCGCCGCCGTTGGATTTCCAGCTGGAGACGAAAGTATCAAACGCGTCGATCGGAAGCTTGTTGTAAATGATCTTGTTGAACGTCTCCAGCTCGGATTGGCGGAGGAGGTTCCATTTGGAGATCATCGTTGGCGTTGCCGCGCCCGTGAAGTAGTTCTGCTTGCGGACGTCGATCTGCGACATAACCACTTTTGCGGCGTACCAGTTCTCCGGTTTGCGGAATTCGAACAGCTGCTTCTCGTAAGGTGTTTCCGGCTTATTGCCTTCCGCCAGCTTCACCAGCGTCTTCATGTACAAGTCCGGAATACGGGCAGGACCAGTGATGAACTGGAATTCGTTGTTGAAGTCCTTGATCTTCGTTTGGTCGCTTGTTGGTTCACCGTCGACGACATCCCAGTCGTAGCCTTTGGCGAAGCCGTACTCATATTCACTGCCAACGGCCGGGTTCGCGAGATTATCCAGCAGGTAGTTGTAATAAAGAATGATGGCTTCCGGATGCTCGGCGTTTTTGTTGACCATAAAGCTGCTGTTAACGCCGGAGTTTTGCCATTTCGTGCCGATCTTGCCGTCTGGTCCGGCCGGAACCGGATAAGCTTTGTATTTGGCGCCTTTTACGTTTTTCAGTAGGTCAGGAGCCGGCCAGTCGGGAACCCAGTTCGCGCCAGGCAAGACGCCTGCGTTGCCTTTGGTCCAGATTTCGGCAGACTTGCCTTCATCCCAGAGGGCAGCGTCCGGATGAATGTAGCCTTTTTGCATCCATTCCTGCATTTTCGCGAGCGCCTGTTTGGCGCCCGGATTTACGGAGCCGTATTCCAGGTTGCCGCTCGCATCCTTGTTCCATTGCTCCTCAATCGTGCCGTAAGCGCCGAACAGCCAGTCCAGGCCGCCCATCCAGGTGTTCGTGTTGCTCTTAAGCGAGACGGCGAGAGGGTAAACGTCTTTTGCAGCCAAGCCGTCCGGGTTCTCGTTCTTGAACTTATCCAGAATGTTCTCGAGATCCGCGATGGTTTTCGGAGCCTGCAGATTCAGCTTCTCCATCCAATCTTCGCGCAGCCAGAGCACGGTATCGTCATTATCGGTGTATTCCATAATTGGCAGGTTCCACTTCTTGCCGTCCTTGGTGAACGGGTACCACAGCTCCGGATGCTTGGCCGCGTGGTCCTTCCAGGTTTGGTTAGCGTATTTGTCGAACAGCTCGTCGATCGGCATGAATTCGCCGGAATCAATCAACTGGTTGGTCAGGACCGGATCGGTTGGCACCATAATGAAGTCTGGCAGCTTCTCGCCGGAAGTCAGGGCAAGCTGGAGCTGCTGCTTGTATTGGTCGCTGCCTGCCGGGAACCAGGTGTCCTTGCTCAGCTTAATGCCAAGCTTTTCCTCCATAAAGCGGGTGTGGACGTTGTTTTCCTTGGTCTCGCCTTCTCTATACTTCTTCGGCATAAGAATGGTGCTGATCTCGATTGCCGGGTCGTATTTGCCTGCCTCGAAGGCTTTATCGGCAGCGGATTGCTCGACCGGCGCCGAAGAGGAAGGGCTTGCGTCGGCGCTAGCGGAAGGACTTGCATTGTTGCCGCCGTTATTATTCGAGCAGCCGGCCAGAACGACGAGCGACATGGCAGCAGGTACGAGCCAATTTCTCTTAAGTTTGCTCATTTATCTATCCCCCAACGTTGTTTGGTGTCTTCATGTGTAACTCTATCAAGAGTTCGGGGACGGCATCTATATGGCGATATTAGTTTTCGTAGGACTCTCTTAGGCTGTTGGCGCAAAATCAACGTCCATCCCGGTATTCCTGCGGAGTGACATCGAACTGCCGCTTGAACACCTTGATGAAGTAAGCGGGATCCAGGTAGCCGATGTCGGCGCTGATTTCGTAAATCTTCTTATCGGTCGCCTTCAACAGGTGGCAGGCGCGTTCCATCCGAACGGAGGCTACGTAGTCGCTGATTCCTTCACCGGTCTCCAGCTTATAGATTTTCGAAAGGTGAGTAGGGTGAAGATTGACGTAATCCGCCAGCGCGCGCAGCGATACGTCGAGATGGAGATGCTTGTCCACGTAATCCCTGATCTTCTGCACGTATTGGGAGCGGGCATTCTTTGCGTCGTGAGCCGTTCCTTCGCGCAGCTTCGCCAGAGCGTTAAGCGACCACTTCCGCAGCTTGCCGATCGAAGCGAAGGCTTCTCCGCTTTGCAGCAGCTCCATGTCCGGCCCGATCAAATCCGCCAAGGTGTGGCCGCTGCGATGGGCAAGGTGCATGAAGGCGGAGCTGATCGTATAGCCCATCTCGAGGCAATGTTCCCATGACTCGGAGCCTTTGTCCTCCAGCTCGTCGAATGCTGCGGCGAGCTTGTCCTCCGCTGCCTCCCAGCGGCCTGCTTCCGCAAGGTTGAGGAGCCCGGGATGACCGTGAATGACATCAAGCGCGCCAAAAGCGGTCGCTTTCCTCGTACCGTCCACTTTCATGACAAATTCCTGTTCATCCCCGACGATTTGCCGGAAGTAGGAGACGGCTTGCCGGTATTGCTCCGGCAGCTCTTCAGGGAAGAGGAACGAATCCGTCACCACGACGGAGACGGCGCCTTTCAGGAACTGCTTCACCTTGGCCTGTATCTGCATGGCAAGCTTCTCAAGCAGGATGTCGGGCCGATCTACCGCCGGATGCTCCTTGGCTTGCAGCAGAAAGGCCAGGTATCCGTGCTCCTCCTTAACGCTCCATACGCCCATGAATTCCTGGAGAATCTCTTCCGCGATATTCATAATGGCGTATTCCACAAGATGCTGTCCGTTGCCCCGGTAATGGCCGAACTCGTCCTCCAGGCGCACGAGCGCCAGAGCGCAGGATCCGCTCCGGAATGGCAAGCCGTACATGTCCAGCTTCCGGATCCATTCCTCTTCCGCTATCCGTTCTCCCCGGAAGGCGCCAAGAAGCAGCTGGCCCCTAAGGAGCGGAAGGTTCTCGCGCAGTGCGAACTGCGTTCGTTCCTGGGAGCTGACGTTTTCCCATTCCGCCTTAAGCTGATCGATCGCGGTTTGCGCGGCGCCAAGCAGTTCCTCGTTGGTCGGCGGCTTCAGTAAATAGTCTACGGCATGGTGGCGAAGCGCCTCCTTGGCGTATTCGAAGTCTGCATGGCCGGACAGGATGATGCACTTGATTCGCTTGTCCTGCTCCCGAATCCGTTCAATGAGCTCGATTCCGGTCATCTCCGGCATAAGCACGTCCGAAATGACGATATCGATCGGATTCGTGCCGATGATTTGCAGCGCTTCGCGGGCGGAATAGGCGCGGTGAACATACTCGATCCCAAGCGTATGCCAAGGCTTGTGCATGGACAGATTCTCAACCCAATGGGCTTCGTCGTCTACGATTAACAATTGCATGGAAGAGCCTCCTTGTAAGTGTGCTGCGTAATTGGGATTATGAAGCTTCCTTCGGAATCTCCCATACGATCTCGGTCCGGAAGCCTCCAAGCTCGGATGAGGAGAAGGACAGGGAGGAGCGGGGACCAAAGCAATGGATAATTCGCTGATTGGTGTTCCAAAGCCCATACCCCATATCATCCTGCATAGGGCCTCTCATTTTCTGATTCATCAGCTCCAGCTTTTCGCCATCCAAGCCAGGGCCGTCGTCATCGACGAAGATCCGCCAGAAGCCTCCTTCGATCTGTCCGGCGATGCGGATCTCCCCGGAGGAATAGGATTTGCTTACCCCGTGAATGACGGCGTTCTCCACCAGGGGCTGCAGCATAAGCCGCGGTACCTGTTGTCCCCGCATCTCTTCCGGGATATCGATGGAATAGTGGATCCGTCCGTTTCGCATTTTTTGAATATCCAAGTAGTTAACGATTAACTGAATTTCGTCCTGAAGGCTGGATACCGGCTTCTCCATCCTAGTGATGTAACGATAATACGAGCTAAGGCTGTAGCCCATCTTGACGACGGCCTCTTCGTCCTTCATCTGCGCCATATTGATCATGTATCCCAGACAGTTATATAAAAAATGGGGATTGATCTGCGCCTGCAGCTGCTTCATCGTTGCTTCCTGCGCAATCAGCCTCTCCTTCAGCACGTTGTCGATCAAGGTCTCGATCTGCGCCGACATATCGTTGAACCGATAGAACAGGAAGGTGAATTCGCTGTTCGCCTTGGCATGGATGCGGGCCGAGAAATCGCCGAGCTGAACCTTCTTGAGTCCGCGGATCAGCTTCAGGATTGGGCGCTGCACGTCGCGGTAGAGCACGATCGAGAAGAAAGCTCCGATAACGAGCAACAAGGCCATAGCCAGGTAAAACAGATTCCGGCTGGACGAGATCGGGCCGAGAATTTGGTCAAGAGGCACCGGATCGACGAGATACCACTCCAGCTGCGGCGACTTCACCAGGCTGACGAGATAGCTTTGCCCGTTCAGCTTGATCGTCTTCTGCATCGAATCCTCGAGCTTCTGGCCGTCCAAGTAACGGGTCAACTCCTCCGCAAGCTCCGGGGAGGCGCTTCTGTTCAGAATCGGCTTCTGGCCCGGGGCGTAGAAGAGGGGATCGCCTTGTCCGCCTTCCTTGTACGTATCCAGCATATTCTGGATGTTCGAGGAGCCAAAGCTGGCTCCGACGACCAGATTGCTGCCCGTAAGCTTCTGCTGGCCAAGCGAGTCGGCATAATACCAGCGGAAAGCCATTCCTTCCGTACCCGTCGCTCCCTCGCTATAGGTCCAGTTCTTCGATATATTGCGCTTTAGATAATCCTCGTCGTACGCAACGCTTGTGCTGGAATTTGAGAGCGCTTCCTTGTGCAGCTGCGAATACACCGTGAACTCGACCGGCCAGATGTTGACGACGCCGGACTGAAGCGCCATTTTCTCCAAAACCATATATCTTGTCTGCATCCAATCATAGTTATCGTCCCAGATGTTAAGCCCGTTGTACTTCTGCACGTTGGGATCTTTCGAGAAGGTGAACACGAAATCCATCGTCTGGTTGATCCGGGATTCAATCTGGCTGGACAGGAAGCTGAGCTGCTTGATGTTCGAGTTGCGGATTTCCTTGCCGATGACGCCGGTGGCGACATTGTTGGAATATGCGAATAAAATGCCGATCGGTATAAACAGCAGGATAATAAGCCCTAAATATTTAACGAACAGGCTGATCTGCAATGGCTGTCTCGTTTTCTTCATCGTTTCCGTTCCCCCCGGAGATATGCCTAACAAAACCCTATCGATCCTAACAATGTCCTATAGTGGGACGATGCGCTTGATTGCTACGATAGCTAAGCAAGGATTTGCTCCATTATACCAGTTAACGATTTTTAGAAAATAGATAGGAGAGAGTGCCATGGAAAATACAACAAACAGTCTCGAATTATCGACACCGCCGAAAGCCGGCAAAAGACGACGCTACAAGCAGCCATGGATTCTCCACTTCATGGTGCTGCCGGCCGTTCTGCTGTCGTTTGTCTTCTCCTACATCCCGATGTCGGGTGTCGTGATGGCCTTTCAGGATTATAAGGCCCGGCTTGGCTTCCTTCATTCGCCATGGGTGGGATTCAAGCATTTCAATTACATGTTCTCCAACGATTATTTTGTGAAGATTATCGGGAATACGTTGCTGTTCGCCAGTTCAAAAATCGTCCTGAACCTCATCATCCCGTTCGCCTTCGCGCTTCTGCTCAACGAAGTCCGCAGCATGGGACTTAAGCGCTCCGTTCAGACGCTGGTGTACCTGCCTCACTTCCTGTCCTGGGTTACGCTGTCCGGCATCCTGATCGACGTGCTTGGCCAGACCGGTATCGTCAATCAGTTCCTGACAAGCGCGTTTGGCATTCAGCCGATCTTCTTTCTCGGGGACGGCACTTGGTTCCGGATGACCATCGTCGTAAGCGACGTCTGGAAGGAATTCGGCTTCAACACCATCGTCTTCCTGGCTGCGCTCTCTGGGATTAATCCGGCCCTTTACGAAGCGGCGGAGGTGGACGGAGCGACCCGCTGGAAGCAGACGATGCACATTACGCTTCCGTCGCTCCTGCCAATGCTGATCGTAGTCGCAACGCTGGCTATGGGCAACGTATTGAACGCCAACTTCGATCAGGTGTTCAACCTGTACAGTCCGATGATCTACCAGCAGGGCGACATCATCGACACGTTTGTCTACCGTGAAGGCCTGTTAAGCGGCCAGTTCAGCTTCGCAACGGCGGTTGGTCTGTTCAAGTCGGTCATCAGTCTGGTTCTGATCGTGATCTCTTACCGGATTGCCTACAAATTCGCCGGTTACCGAATCTTCTAGGAAAGGGGAGGGGAACCCATGTATCACAAAACGATACCCTACCGCGTATTCAGAGCGTTTAATAACGTCATTCTGCTCGTCATCGGGATTCTGTGCCTGCTGCCCATGTACCATCTGTTAATGGTGTCCTTAAGCTCCAGCGCCGCCGCGAACGGAGGCCTGGTCACGTTCTGGCCGAAGGGCTTCACCTTCGAGGCGTATGCCAAGACGTTCGACAATAAGAACTTTCTTACCGCGCTGTGGGTAGCTATCGAGCGTACCTTGCTCGGCACGGCGCTTGGCCTGTTCGTAAACGCCATTGCGGCTTATGCATTGTCCAAGGATACCAGGGTATTCCGCGCGAGAAACATTTACCTGTGGTACTTCGTCATTACGATGCTGTTCAGCGGAGGTCTCATTCCAAGCTACATCCTTATCCTGAAGCTGCACCTGATCAATAATCTCATGGCGCTTGTCCTGCCGGGGCTGGTGGCGGCTTACAATATGATTCTGCTCCTGAACTTCTTCCGCACGGTGCCCAAAGAGCTGGAGGAAGCGGCGTTTATGGACGGCTCGGGCCACCTTCGGAGCTTCTTCTCCATCTATCTGCCGATCTCGCTGCCTTCGCTTGCGACCGTAGGACTGTTCACCATGGTTGGCCACTGGAATGCGTACTTTGACGGCCTGATCTACATGAAGGACGCAGCCAAGCTTCCGCTCGCGAGCTTTATGCAGACGCTTATCGTGCAGTCGGACATGACGTCATTTGACGCAACCGCTATCGCGAACATGTCGCAGCGGACACTCCGCGCTTCGCAGATCTTCATTGGCGCTTTGCCGATTCTAATCGTATATCCGTTTCTCCAACGCTTCTTCGTAAAAGGTGTCGTAATCGGCGCCGTGAAGGAATAGACCGAAATTCCATACAACAATACAAACAGCCTCTAAGCGCGGCCGCTCATCACGAGTAGTCACGAGTAGAGGTTTTTTGTCACAAACGCAACATTTATGAGAGGAGCACCGAATACGGATCGTGTTTGCGTTTCTTCCTATAATTAAGGATTGACTTTGATAATGAGAATTGTTATCATCACTTTAGTCAATTAACGAGATTACAGCGTAACAGCTTATAGGGGGACGTATTTGTGTTCGGTAAAGGAAAGAAGCTAGTTATTGTACTTTTGAGTGTAATGTCTCTTTCGCTTGTACTTGCGGCATGCGGAGGGAATAAAGAAAATAACGGTATTGCGAATAACGCGGCGGCAACGGAAAGCGCATCGCCATCGCCTGAGGCGACGGAGACGGCAGCGGCGCCAACCGAGCAAAAACTGACGGACGGCATGGGCCACGAAGTTACGATTCCGGCTAATCCGCAACGAATTATCGCTTCCTACCTGGAAGATTACCTGGTCGCTCTTGGCGTGAAGCCGGTTGCTCAATGGAGCGTAGCAAACGGTATTCAAGAATACCTGCAAGGCGATTTGAAGGATATTCCGACAATCGCGTATGATCTTCCTTACGAAGCGGTAACAAGCTTCACTCCGGATCTGCTGATCCTTGGCGCTAACAGCACGGTTGACGGCGGCAAATACGATCAATACGCGAAGATTGCCCCAACCTTTGTTCTGGGCGACGAAGTGAATAACGATTGGCGCAAAGCGCTTCTGAAAATCGGTGAAGTGCTGCAGAAGAAAGATCAAGCTCAAAAGGTACTTGACGATTACAATGCGAAAGCGGCAGATGCGAAAACAAAGCTTCAGGCAGCCATTCCAGACCAATCGGTTGCGGCAATATGGCTTGTAGGAAACAAATTCTTTGTGGTTAGCGATAAACTTTCGAGCGGCACGGTTCTTTATAACGACCTTGGCCTGAAAGTTCCGAATGTCGTGAAAGAAATTTCCGCTTCCGGAACGGGCAGCTGGAATGAAATCTCCCTTGAGAAGCTTGCCGATCTGGACGCTGACCATCTGATTCTGGTCAACAGCGACAAAGCGACCGGCTCCGAAGCGTTGAAGGATCCGATCTGGCAATCCATTCCGGCTGTTAAGAACGGTCATGTGTATGAATATGACAGGACGTCCAGCTGGTTGTACTACGGACCGGTAGCAAGCTCCCAAATGATCGACAATGTCTTGAAAGATCTCGTGAAATAATGAAATACGAAAGTAGTAGGGATTAGAGGGAGCTGCTGCTCCCTTTTTTTTCCGTTCCGAGTATTTCCGGCGTTTCGCCTTGCGTTATTGAAGAGAGTATAATTTCCTCTATACAGCACTTATATTAATTCATGTGGAGCGGAGATAAGACGATATGGCTGATAACTCTAGGCTACATAACTCTCAATTGGAATCAGAACCTGCCTCGGCAGGCCCGGCGGTTGAACGGCTGTACTCCCGGCCGATCACCGCAATTCTTATCATTCTCGGAGGTCTTGTTGCGCTGGTACTGGCGCTGGGACTATCGGTTTCTTTTGGCGCTATGGACATCAAATTCCTGACCGTATGGGAGGCAATCTTTCATTTTAATCCGGATATGAAGGAGCATCAGGTTATTCAGGAGCTTCGCTTGCCGCGGGTACTGGGTTGCATGCTGGTGGGCAGCGCGTTTGCGGTTGCGGGCGCGATTATGCAGGGCATGACGCGTAACCCGCTTGCCGATTCGGGTCTGCTGGGGCTAAACTCCGGCGCTGCCTTTGCTCTTGCTTTATGCTTTGCTTTTCTTCCGGGTCTTTCCTATCCCTACATTATTCTATTCTCTTTCCTTGGCGCGGCAGTCAGCACTGTTGTTGTCGTTGCTTTAGGGGCGTCCGTCCGCGGAGGGCTGACGCCAATGCGGATGGTGCTTGCGGGCGTAACGTTGTCGGCCTTGTTAACTGCACTAAGCGAAGGGATTGCACTATACTTCCGCATTGGCCAGGAGCTCGCCTTCTGGTATGCCGGAGGGGTTGCCGGTATCCGCTGGGAGCAGCTTAAAATTATGTTTCCTTGGGTAGGCGTTGCGCTTATCGCAGCAATGGTGCTGTCTCGTTCCATCACGATGCTGAGTCTAGGCGAAGAAGTGTCCAAGGGCCTTGGCCTGCGGACGGGACCTGTTAAGCTGGCTGGCGTTATCATCGTCATTATGCTGGCGGGTTCGGCTGTATCGGTGGCAGGGGCTGTATCGTTTATCGGCCTTCTTGTTCCGCATGTGGCCCGCAAGCTGGTGGGCGTGGATTACAAATGGATCATTCCGACCTCGGCCGTGCTTGGCGCTTTGCTTGTTGTGCTTGCGGATTTGGCAGCCAGAACGGTCCATCCTCCTTATGAGACGCCAATTGGCACAATGATTGCGCTGATAGGCGTTCCATTCTTCCTGTACCTTGCCAACAAGGAAAGGAGGGAGCTGTAACCGATGAAAGGGACGATGATTTCCTTAACCGAAGTACGCAGAAAACGGCGCAATACTCTTGTTATTTCCGTCATGTTAATCGGTATTCTTGCAGCTTTTCTAATAAGCATGAACACCGGGGTTATCCGAATGTCTCCTCTAGACGTGGTCAAAACGCTCTTTGGCTTCGGAACCGCCCAGCAGCATCTGGTGCTGTTTGATTTCCGGCTGCCCCGTATTATCATTTCCATTCTGATCGGCATGGGGCTGGCCGTATCCGGCGCCGTTCTTCAGGCTCTGACCCGAAATGCGCTGGCTGACCCCGGCATTATCGGAATTAACTCCGGAGCGGGCATGGTTATTCTGCTTTATGTAGCGTTTTATTCTTCCCCGACATCAGCGCCGGCGTATTTGCTGCCGATTCTCGCATGGCTGGGAGGCGGCGTTGCCGCATTGCTGGTCTTTATTATCTCTTACCGCAAGCATAAGGGACTGTCCTCGAACCGGCTTGTGCTGAACGGCGTAGCGATAAGCTCGGGCTTCTCGGCGGTGACGATTCTTGTCTCCTTGCGGATTAATCCGGAGCAGTATCAATTCGTTTCGACATGGATAGCGGGAAGCATCTGGAGCAAGGACTGGAGCTACGTAACGGCACTGCTGCCGTTTATCGTAGTGCTGCTGCCTTTCGTCTATTTCAAGTCGCAAACGATTAATGTCCTTAATCTTGGCGCGCCGCTTGCTACGGGACTTGGAGCAGCCGTTGCCAAGCAGCAGATCTGGCTTCTGGCCGCTGCCGTTGGCTTGGCAAGCTCCTGCGTAGCGGTCAGCGGCAGTATCGGCTTTGTCGGGTTGATCGCGCCGCATTTGGCCCGAAGGCTGGTCGGGCAACGCTATCAGATCCTGCTTCCCGCCACGGCGCTTGCCGGAGGACTGCTTGTCCTTGTAGCCGACACGCTTGGCAGATGGATTCTGCAGCCGTCGGAGATTCCGACAGGCATCGTTGTTGCGGTTATTGGAGCTCCATATTTCCTCTACTTGATGTTCCGGACAAAAGGATAAGCGGTAGACGATTATTAGCCGGTTAGCCCTTAGCGGGGCTGACCGGCTTTTTTTGCAAATACAATGGGAGGGGAAGTGCCCGAAATGGCTTATCCGCACGAAGAATTGGCGCAGGCATTTGTGAAGCAGCCGGTTGAAGTATACGGGGTGTACCGGACGGAGATGGAGGCTGGCGCCATTTATGATGGCCATGTGGATACTCCAACAACGAAATGCGCCGTTATTATAAGTCTGCGTGGACAGGCCGAGTTTATTTTTAACGAAACGGAGCGATTCCTGCTTGAGCCGGGAAAAGTAATGCTCGGCGGCATGCAGAAGCGGCTCGAGATTCATACCGGGGATCAAGGCTTTGAGTATGGG